>JBNLGQ010000085.1:0-31590 GCA_050306135.1 Gammaproteobacteria bacterium | reverse complement strand
GTCAGGTACGTCGTCTTTTACCCTATACATAGGAAGGTGAGAAATGCCTAGAGTTAAACGCGGTGTAACCGCTCACGCACGTCATAAAAAAATTCTGGATAAAGCCAAAGGTTATCGTGGTGCACGCAGTAAGGTGTTCCGTGTAGCCAAGCAGGCTGTTACCAAAGCTGGCCAGTACGCATATCGTGACCGCAAACAGAGAAAGCGTCAGTTTCGTGCTTTATGGATTGCACGTATTAATGCTGCTGCACGTGAAAACGGCATGTCTTATAGCGTATTCATGAATGGCCTGAAAAAAGCTGCAATTGAAGTTGATCGTAAGGTTCTTGCTGATATCGCAGTTTTTGATAAGCCAGCCTTTACCGTTCTGGTTGAAAAAGCCAAAGCGGGTCTGCAAGCTACTGCTTAATATTCATCTGATAGCGGACACTCATTGTGTCCGCTACAACCTCTAAGCCAAATACCGTGTCCGATCTCAATCAGCTATTAAAATCTGCCAGTGCGGCAATAGATGCCACCGATGATCTTAAAACCCTGGATAATCTGCGGGTGCAGTATCTTGGCAAGAAAGGTGAAATAACCGAACAATTAAAAAATCTTGGTCAGTTACCGGCGGATCAACGTCCAGCTGCGGGCCAGGAAATCAATAAAGTGAAGCAGGCTATCCAGCAACAGCTGGAGGCTCGCAAACAAACCCTTGATGATCTGCAGATTAACCAGAAACTGGCTGCAGAAACTGTCGATATCACCTTACCAGGTCGCAGTATTGACAAAGGTGGATTGCATCCAGTTACCATGACAATGAATCGTATCGAGCAGATGTTTGGCAAACTGGGTTTTGATGTTGCTGAAGGCCCGGAGGTCGAAGATGACTTCCATAATTTCGAGGCGCTCAATATTCCTGAGTATCACCCAGCGCGGGCAATGCACGATACCTTTTATTTTGATGCTAAAACCCTGTTACGAACACATACTTCACCTGTACAGATTCGAGTACTGGAGCATCAGGCTCCACCGGTACGCATAATTGCTCCGGGCAGGGTCTATCGTTGTGACTCAGATTTAACCCATACCCCAATGTTTCATCAGATTGAAGGTTTACTTGTGGATGAAAATATTTCATTCGCCAATCTGAAAGGTATGTTGCATGAATTCCTTAAATTGTTTTTTGAACAGGAAGATCTAAAAACCCGTTTTCGTCCATCCTATTTTCCATTCACAGAACCCTCAATGGAAGTCGACATCAGTTGTGTCATGTGTGCTGGAGAAGGCTGCAGGGTTTGTGGTCAAACAGGCTGGATAGAAATCCTGGGCTGTGGCATGGTGCATCCAGAAGTGTTTAAACATACTGGCATTGACCCTGAAAAATTTACTGCCTATGCGTTTGGTATTGGTGTGGAAAGAATGGCAATGCTGCGTTATGGCGTGAATGACCTGAGACTGTTTTTTGAAAATGATTTGCGCTTCCTGCAACAATTCGCCTGATATCCGGTTGCTAATATGAAAATAAGTGAAAATTGGCTTAGAGAATGGGCTAATCCCGAATTGACCAGTGAACAATTGGTTGCTCAATTGACTATGGCCGGCCTGGAGGTTGATTCAGTTGAAGCTGCATCCCCAGCCCTTGATAAAGTAGTGGTCGCTGAAGTTCTGAGCTGTGAGCAACACCCCAATGCAGATCGTTTAAATCTGTGCACCGTAAATGACGGTACAGGTGAGCCTGTGCAGGTGGTATGCGGTGCGAAAAATGTTAAGCAAGGTTTGAAAGTTGTATTTGCCCAGGTGGGTGCAGAACTACCGGGCTTTAAAATCAAGAAAGCCAAACTACGTGGTGTTGAATCCAATGGCATGATTTGTTCTGAATCAGAATTGAAGATGGCCGATTCATCTGATGGGATTCTTGTATTGCCTGATGATGCCCCAGTAGGGGATGCTATTGTTAATTATCTGGGCCTTGATGATACGCTGATCGAAATTGATCTAACGCCTAATAGAGGTGATTGTTTAAGTATCGCCGGTATTGCGAGGGAAGTGGTTGCAAATAATGGTGTAGCGATCACGCCCCCTGAAGAAAATAAGGTAGCCGATAGTATTCAGGACACTTTCTCTGTCGAGCTGATAAATCCAGAAGCCTGTCCTCATTATGTTGGACGAATCATCCGTGGTGTAAAAGCTGATGCCGAATCACCTTTATGGATGAAAGAAAAGCTGAGACGTTGTGGGTTACGTTCAATTAGTCCAGTGGTTGATGTAACCAACTATGTGATGATGGAACTCGGTCAGCCAATGCATGGGTTTGACCTCAACAAACTGAGTGGCGGTATTCGAGTTCGGAATGCTCAAGCGGGTGAAAAAATTGAGTTACTGGATGGTTCCGAAGTTGAATGTCGAGAAGATACCCTGGTAATCGCTGATCATGAAAACGCGGTTGCTCTGGCTGGAATCATGGGGGGGCAGGGCTCGTCAGTTCAGGACGAAACCACTGATATCTTGCTTGAAGCTGCATTTTTCACACCTAGACATATTGCGGGTAAAGCGCGCAGTTACGGTCTTCATACTGATTCTTCGCACCGTTTTGAGCGTGGTGTAGACCCTGAGCTTCAGGTAACAGCTATCCATCGTGCGAGTAAACTTTTAATTGATATCGTTGGCGGAGAGGCCGGACCTGTTTTCGAACATAAAGCAGCAGAGCATTTACCTGCCTCACCTGAGATTCTATTACGACATGCACGCATTGAGCGCCTATTGGGTATCAAGGTTAGTCATCAACAGGTTGAGAAGATACTTAAAGATCTGGATATTGAATCTACACCGCAAACTGATGCCTGGCTAGTTAAAGCGCCAAGCTATCGCTTTGATATTAATATCGAAGCTGATCTGATCGAGGAAATCGGTCGAATAATAGGTTATGACAACATTCCTGGTACCCAGGAAGCTGTGCACGCGACCATGAGTGCATTCTCCGAATCCAGAGTCGGTGTTGATCGAATGCGTGACTTATTGGTTGATCGGGGCTATTACGAGGCCATTACCTACTCATTTGTGTCACCGGAAATACAGGAAATTCTGCATCCAGGTCAGGAAACGCTTTCACTTAGTAATCCAATCTCTTCTGATATGTCTGAAATGCGTACCCAGCTATTACCGGGTCTCATTCAGGTTGCAAGGCATAATCTTAACCGGCAGCAATCACGCATTAGACTATTTGAGACAGGGTTATGTTTTATACCTGATGGTGATGAACTGATTCAAAAGCCCCATATAGCTGGAGTAATAGCGGGCAATAGTCAGCCTGAAAGCTGGGCGAGTGAAAACAAAGCGGTTGATTTCTATGATATCAAAGGTGACTTACAGTCTTTGATGCAAATGGCTAATGCACAGAATTTTGAGTTCAGGAAAACTCAGAATCAGATTATGCATCCCGGTCAGGCGGCTGATATCTATTTTCAGGGTGAGTTGCTTGGGTTTGTGGGAGCCTTACATCCGGCTGTATTGAAAGCACTGGATATTGATCAAAAGCTATTTGTGTTTGAGTTTGAATTAGAGGTTCTGCAGTCTCGCCATGTAACTGAGTTCAAGGCGCTATCCAAATTTCCATCTATCCGGCGCGATTTAGCGCTAATGGTTGATGAGGGAGTCAGCGCTCAGCAGCTGATTGATACTATAAATTCACTCAACTCTAAAATAATTCAAGACGTTTTTGTATTTGATGTCTATACTGGTAAGGAAGTTATAAATTTTCGAAAAAGTGTCGCTTTAGGCTTGATTTTACAGGACTTTTCACGCACTCTAACGGATCAGGATGTCGAGGAAACTGTTTCAGATGTTCTGCAAATACTCGAAAAACAACAAAATGCAGTCTTGAGGTAGAAAATTCATGTCTTTGACCAAAGCTGATATGGCCGAAATGCTGTTTGATGAGCTTGGTCTCAATAAACGCGAAGCCAAAGAGATCGTTGAACATTTTTTCGAAGAAGTTAAAGTGGCTCTGGAAACCGGGCATCAGGTAAAGCTTTCCGGGTTTGGAAACTTTCTAACTCGATCAAAAGCAGAACGACCAGGACGTAATCCAAAAACAGGTGAAGAAATTCCTATCTCTGCCCGTAAAGTCGTCACTTTTAGACCCGGACAAAAGTTGAAAATCAGAGTTGAAGCATATGCTGGAAGCGAGTAACAATAACGAATTACCAGTAATACCAGGTAAACGTTACTTCACAATTGGTGAAGTCGCAGAACTATGTGATGTTAAACCACATGTCCTTCGTTATTGGGAGCAGGAATTTCCGCAGCTAAAACCTGTAAAACGTCGCGGAAATCGACGTTATTATCAACGTCATGACGTATTGTTGATTCGTCAGATACGTTCTTTATTGTATGATGAAGGTTTTACTATAGGCGGAGCACGACAAAGACTTGAAGGTGTTGATGCAAAAGAAGATAATAACCAAAGTCAGCAAATCATCAAACAAACACTGATTGAACTGGAAGAATTACTCCACATTCTTAAGCGGTAGTTCGATTAAAATATAATCATAAATTCGGGGCGTAGCGCAGCCTGGTAGCGTACCTGCATGGGGTGCAGGTGGTCGGAGGTTCAAATCCTCTCGCCCCGACCATTTTTTAAAACTCTTCTCTTAAATAAACCCAGGTGGTTGAAGTAACTCCTCCAGGCGAGAGGAGTTGAACCGTTAGAGGTTCATAAAATCGCCGGGAGCGATTTTAAACAGCCGAAGGCTGGCCCGCAGGGCGAAGGGCAGGAGCCCGTAGTAGATCCTCTCGCCCCGACCATTTTTTAAAACTCTTCTCTTAAATAAACCCAGGTGGTTGAAGTAACTCCTCCAGGCGAGAGGAGTTGAACCGTTAGAGGTGGGTGAAAACCCTCCCTGGTTTTCACGCTTCGCGCGCAGTTGCGCCCAAAAATGATCCGGTCATTTTTGTCATAAAATCGTTGGGAGCGATTTTAAACGCACGCAGTGCGGCCCCGACTTAATTCACATGGAGCGAATTAGAACAGCCGCAGGCTGGCCCGAAGGGCGGAGACATGGACAGTCGAAGTAACGGCGAGGGCATGGATAGCCCGAGTAAATCTCTCGCCCCGACCATTTTTAAATCAATTTAACTTATGGGGTTATAAATAAATCTTGATTAATTAACTTATGTTAATTATCATTAAGGGGCTTAATCTACTTAAGTTGATGGATTTGTTTATTACCGTAGTGCTTGCACTACGGTTTTTTTTATCCGTAAAGTATGAAAGCGAGAGCAATTGCTGCCAGCAAGCCAAGGATGATGATAACCCAGTCTGAGGATGAGTATTTTTTGCTGACGGAAACTTCTCCTGTATCCTGAAAAATTTTCATGAAATTGTTTACTTCTTCGTGTGTGATATTTCCCTGTAAGGCTATTTTTTTTAATACCTGAGACCTTATTTCCAGATATTGAGATCTGGCCAATAATCCATTGCTATAATTTTTAACCAGCAGCCGTAATGGGCTGATTGCGATTTCCTGTTCTTCATCCATGTCAGTGGTTGTTTTGTACGTTGATCTGCTTATTCAGGCTTTGTAAACGTGGATGATCAGGAAAGAATCTCAGGCCAGTCTGTAGGTATTCTGTTGCTTTGCTAAAATCACTTTTCGCGAGACTTTTTTCCGCTTCAGACAGATATAGTTCAGCAAGCTTCTGGTCTTTAAGCAGGTAATGTTTGGGATCAACACGTTTTAATAAAGGAAGTACTGTCGTTAAATCCTCACCGGTTTCTGTTTTGATTAACTGTTTATTCTTAACATAGCGGTTATACAGAGCGATTAAGCTACTCATGAGACGGTCTTTCTGTTCCTTGATATTATCTTCAATGGTTGAGAGTGCAACAGAGTCAGGATAATGGTGTTTTGCCTGGTTAAGTAAATTAAGTGCCTGAGGGTAATCATATAACCCTTCTTTAGGTCTAAATACCGTATTTATCCTGTCCTTATAAAAGGTGATTATCTCGCGTCTAAGTCCTACTGATAAAATTTGTTGATGCTCAGGGCTCATCTGCTCCAGGCCCCAGATAGTTTCAATCATCAAGGCTTTATCACCACCTTTGATGCGTTCAATCGTTTCGTATATTGACTGTTCCTCACGAAATGCCATCAATGGTTCGTATCCAGCACCCGCAGCAATAATTGAAAGGAATAAGGCTCCCAGTATGATTTGTTTGCTATGTGACTTTCTTAGACGTATCCCTTCCTGAAATTTTTCAACGGATGCGATTCTGTCTTCTCTATTGACTGATAGTGCTTTTACCAGCGTACGTTGCTGACGTCTATCCAGGCCTTTGATGGGTTTAGGCTTAATTCCTAGCTCTTTGATCTTGGGCGAAGCAACTTTATTATAAGGATGCTTGCCGCCCGCTAGTAATTGATAAGCGACACAGGCCAGGCCATAGATATCGTCTCGAGGGTCAGGGCTCATGCCTGCAAACATTTCAGGTGTCGCATAGGCGGGGGTAACCGCACTTAGTTTGCCTGGATCAAACATGGTTTGTTCCTTTTCTTCTCCAGCGATGGTGCCAGCACGTGCGATACCAAAATCGAGTAATTTCACACTGCCATCATTCAGCAAAAAGCAGTTACCCGGTTTAAAATCTGAATGGATCAGGTTTTTCTCGTGTGCATAGGCCAGGCCTAGACATAGCTGATCAATAATATGTAGTGCCTGTTCGATTTTCAGGGGTTTCTTGGTGAGATCTTTAATAAGCCTGTTTAATGGTTTGCCCTGTAGATATTCCATCGTCATAAAGACAGTATCACCGTCACGGTCAAAATCATAAACTGTTGCAATATTAGGGTGTGCGAGACGTTGTGCCTTACTAGCTTCTCTTTGTAAGGCTATAAACGAACCTGAGTACTTTTTAAAGGCATCCGTTAAAACCTTTATTGCAACATAAGGATCTTTATCTTTAGCCTCCACTTTCAATAAATCTTTTGCCTTGAACACGACCCCCATACCACCCTGGCCTAGTCTTTCAAGTAAAACGAATCGGTTTTTTAAAGTAACCCCGGGCCCCAGGTTCTCATGCTTAACAGGTGCCTGTGGATAAGTAGGGGATGTATTGGTTGGATGACTGGCCGAAATGTCTGGATCGATACTGAAATCGCCACTGATATCCAGGGGCTCTGGTGGAGTTGCCGGCCTAACGGGCATTGCTGTATCGGTTCGTATAATGACGGTTTGATCTGCACCTGTGTCACTGTCAACATAGGCTTCTGGTACATCTGTTAGGTGCAGTGTTTTATCTTCGTTAAAATAGGATAAATCTGTAGAGGCCTGACTGTTGGATAAAGTAGCCTGTATGCTTAGTTGTGATACTGTTTCTGACAGAAATTTGAATTGTTCATCATTAATTCTGCTTTGAGTGTAAAGCTGCTTAAGATAGGTAAGCGTTTGTGGGCTACTGCTATGAGAAGCATGGAAAATAGAAGTCAGTCCTTCTTCCATGTCTTTTCGACTTAATGTACCTGCCAGGAAGTCATTAATGATTGATTCACATATTTCAGACATCTTTTTCTACGATCTTCGCTTTTACCAGCACTACCGTGCAATTATCACTGCCGCCCATCTCCAGAGCTGCATCTATCAACTGTTGATTGGTTTGTTCAAGAGTTGATTCTGCATTATCTAGAATCTGAATAATTTTTTCATCGCTTAAATCTTTATAAAGGCCATCCGAACAAAGTAAAAACAGATCGTTATTGAAAATTTCATAATAATCCATATCGACGATAAGCTCAGCTTCAATGCCTACAGCATTTAAAACCACATTTGCTGCGGGGTGAGATTCAGCCTGCGAAGCATCAATCTTACCCATCCTGACCAGTTCTTCAACAAAACTATGATCTTCTGTTAAACGTTGAAGCTTTTTATTTCGATATCGATAGACCCTGCTATCTCCAGCCCACAGTACAAATGCCAGGTTTTTCCAGTTAAACATGCAGGCAACAGTGCTACCAATTGTGGATTGTTTGCCGAGCTTAAGTGCTTTTTGCTGAATCAATTCATTGCTATGGATCAGGTTTTCTTCCAGAACCAGTATTGATGCATCCAGGGTAGGTTGTTTAATAAACTTATTCGCTTGTTGGGTAATGGTTGAACTGGCGAAATCACCTGAGTCATGGCCTCCCATGCCATCCGCCACCATCCACAAATGCTGTTCAGGTAGACAGGTGAAGCTATCCTCGTTACGAGTCCTGACGAGGCCAGTATGGGTTAAACCCGAATAGGTGAAGCTAAAGCTGGCCCGATCCGGTGATTTATGGTTGTACAGTGACAAGTTACGCCCTAATTTTTAATAATTTCCTGTCTAAATAATATCATGCCTAGCAGGAAAACGAGTCAAAAAAATGGGAAACCGAATTTTCTGTAGAAAGAACAGTAATCCTTACTATACTCATCCAATAATACTTAAATTCTGGAGAACTTATGAAAATTGCAGCAACTATTGCCGGGCTGGCATTAATATCAGCTACATCTGCCCAAGCTGTAGATTTTGGAGTAGGTGTCAAAGCAGGAACTGTAGGTTATGGGGCAGATATTAGTGTCATGTTGACTGAAACTATAAATGCAAGATTAAGTTTGACCAAAATCAATATCGATGACCTAAATGAAGATATTACAATTGGTGACAGTAGTAATGAAGGAACCGTTGATACCACGATGAAATTGGATTTTGGTGCCAACGCATTATTGTTTGACTGGTATGTTTTCGATGGTACTTTTCATTTAACAGCCGGAATGATGAAAAATAATGGGAAGGTAAGTTTTTCTGGCGTATTACTGGATTCGATGACTATCAATGGACAAGATTTTGATGCATCAGATATTGATGGTGCAATTACTGGTGATGTCAGCCTGGGTGATTCTTATCAACCATATCTTGGAATTGGTTGGGGACGTAAGGCCAGTCATGATTCTGGTCTATCATTTTCAGCAGAGATAGGTGTGGCACTTCTTGATCCTAAAGCAAACCTTTCTGCCACTGTTAATAGCACAGGTACTAACTCTTTATCTCAATCTGAATTAGATTCGAGAATAAATGATGCAGAGAGCGATATAAATTCTGAATTATCCATTTTTGAAGCCTGGCCAGTACTTTCTATTGGATTAAATTACGCATTCTGATTCATATAAAAAAATGCTAATATGGCGGCTGTTTTAATCAGCCGCTTTTTTTTGAGTTTAAGATATGTCTAGAATGGTTATGTGTAGTGTTTTAAAGCGTGAAGCCCCAGCACTTGAACGGGTTCCTTATCCTGGTGATTTAGGGCAGAGAATCTTTAATTCTGTTTCAGCAGAAGGCTGGCAGCAATGGGTAGCACAGCAAACCATGATTATTAATGAAAATGGTCTATCGACTATGGACCCTACCAGTCTGCAATTACTGGAAAAGCATATGCTCAGTTTTCTGTTTGAGGAAGGCGAGCTGGCAAATCAACCTTTCAAACCACCAGCAGCGAAAAAGTAGCTTAAGTAACCCCTCTATCTGGCGGTTAAATCCCATTTCTCACTAGTGATGAATTTAAGTGCCTGATGGGATTGTTTGAGTGCGTTAAAAGTGGCATCAAAATTTGGTGCCTGAGCAAAGATGAAACCAAGATAGCTAGATCCCCTGGGTAGTGGAATTAATTCGTAGCCTGGCTGGATATGGATTTCTACATTGCTGATATATTTGACCTGTTGTGCTCTGGTCATTCCTTCTACACGTTTTAGTACCCCTCCTTTTTGAATGGGTATCATCAGTACACCAGCGTAAAGGTTTTCTTTACGCTTGATCTCGACATGCGGTTCGCAGGCTAGTTTTATAATGATTTCTTCAAGTTTTACTCCCAGAGCATATTCGATGGTTTGAGCGCATTGACCTCCGATCGTCCTGGAAGCCATTTCAATCAAATAAGGTCCCGTCTCTGTTATTCTGACCTCAGCATGAATAGGTCCGTGAACCAGACCATATGCATCACAGCATTTTTCAATTTCGTGGATGATTTGTTGCTGGGTTTGAATGGGTAGATTGCTGGGCGTTATATAGTAGCTCTCTTCAAAGTAGGGGCCGTTTAAAGGCTCCGGCTTGTCAAACATTGCTAAAGGGATTATTCGGCCCTGTTTGACAAATCCGTCAAAAGCAATTTCTTTACCGGCAAGAAATGACTCAATCAGAAAATGAGATTTTTCAAAATCAGATCCATTTTCATGGATCAAAATCCCTTTAATGGTTTCGGCGGCACGGGTGAATTCAAATGGGCTATTGGCCCTGATGACTCCTCGACTACCTGACAGCATCAAGGGTTTAAGGACAACCGGGTAGGCCAGATTTTGAGCAACGGTTTCTACATTTGAAAAAGAGCACAGCTGAAACTCTGGCACATTACAACCTTGTTGTTTGAGACACTCTCGTGCCAGATCCTTACGGTAGGTGAGTAGGGAGGATTGCGGGTTATTGTGGGGTAGCTTGAGAGCATTTGCTATGCGGCTGGCTATGGTAGCAACTGCATCATCGGTAGCGATTACCGTTTTAATATTGAGTGTTCTTGCTGCGCTCAGAATGGTTTTAATCGCTGATTCGGGTTGCGAAAAATCCACAGTAATCCCGCTGGCAATCTGAGAAATTAAAGAGTGTTTGCTGTTTGATACTACAAGGAGCTGATAATTTAATCGCTGTACTGCATTAATATAGCTGGAGACGCGGTAGCTTAATGCAGGGGCTATTAATAAAACAAACCCTGAGCGTGAGTCAGGGTTTGTCATTGAGTTAACCGAGGAGTGAAACGTGTAGTTTTATCAGGCGCAACCGCCGCCAGCAGCACCACATGAACCGCAGGTACCGGCACCGCCTGTTTCAGCAAATACGTTATTGAATACAAAACGCTCGCGTCCTACTTCTTCGATATAGTCTATCTGAGCACCACGCAAATAGTTTAATGCGACAACATCAACCATGACTTTGAAGCCATCAAATTCCTGAACGGTATCAAATTCAGTAATCTCGTCTGTAAAGGTCATGCCATATGACATGCCGCCACAACCGCCACCGCCGACGTAAATACGGATACCTTCGACATCGTCTTCAGATTGACTAACAATTTCAGCCAGTTTGGATTGAGCCGATGCGGTGACTTCAAGGTCAGCTTCGGTCAGTTGAGTACTGAATATATCCGAAATAGAAGCTTCGGATGGATTGCTTGCTGCAGATGGGGTGTAGATTCCAACTTCGGACATAATAATTTACCTAACTCTATGTGTTTGAACGGATATTAGCATCTTTAAAGGAGTATATTGTACCGATATTTTGCGTCAATTTACCCTGAAAAATGTAGTGTTAGTGTATGTTGGGCCTAAATTAGCCATTTCAAGCGCTGTGTATGGATAGCGCTATAGTGCAATGGCCTGATCTGTTTTACAATACAGCGCTTTCTCACTCGCGGTCATTACTGCTGCTAAATGCATCAATATGACCACCTGCTTACCAGAATTAATTGAAACGATAATATGAAATGCCCTTTTTGCGGCACACCGGATACCCGTGTAGTCGACTCGCGCCTGGCGCATGAATCCAATCAGGTTCGACGACGACGAGAATGTGTTTCCTGTGAAGCGCGCTTTACCACTTATGAATCACCGATGTTGAATATGCCCATGGTGATCAAGAATGATGGCAGTCGCGATACCTTTGATGAGCAAAGAGTGCGCAACGGTATGCTGCGCGCGCTTGAAAAAAGACCGGTTTCTGCTGAACAGATCGAAGATGCAATGAGCCATATTAAACGTCAGCTTGCTGTTCTTGATGCTCGAGAAATTGCTTCACGTAAGATTGGTGAACTGGTTATGCATGAGTTACAGGCGTTGGATCATGTTGCTTATATCCGATTTGCCTCGGTATATCTCAGTTTCGAGGACATTACAGCATTTGAAGAGGTCATACAAAGACTGGCATCTGAGCCAACACCAGAGATGCAAAAGCGCCAGGTACCATTAATCGACGATAGCGAATACTAACTTATGGCTCATCGGTACCCCCATGAATACTGGATGGCGAAAGCGATCAAACAGGCCGAAAAAGGGCTGTATTCAACCCATCCCAACCCGAGAGTCGGCTGTGTCATCGTTAAAGATAATCAGTTAGTTGCCAGTGGTTTCCATGAATACGCAGGTGGTCCTCATGCTGAAGTTAATGCGCTATCCCAGGTTGATGGGCAGGCTAAGGGATGCACGGTATATGTGACACTAGAACCCTGTTCTCATACCGGAAAAACCCCACCCTGTGCCGAAGCACTAATAAAAGCGCAGCCTGATACCGTTGTATTAGCAATGCAAGATCCAAACCCTCTGGTGGCTGGAAAAGGTATTAAACTGCTACAGGAAGCAGGGATTAAAGTCATATGCGGTATTATGCAGCCACAGGCTATGCAGCTGAATCGAGGTTTTATCAAGCGCATGCTACAGCAACAACCCTGGCTACGAGTAAAGATGGCTTCCAGTCTGGACGGCAGAACAGCCCTGTCCAATGGGGTGAGTCAATGGATTACGGGAGCAGATGCACGTAATGATGTACAACTGCTGCGTGCTCAAAGTTCGGCAATTTTATCTACAGCTGAAACTGTCATAGCTGATAATGCTTCTCTTAATGTCCGGCTGGATAAACAGTCACTTAAACAGGATATTGATGTTAGACAACCCATCCGCATTATTCTAGATACCTCGCTGAGTTTGACAGGTAAGGAGAGTCTTTTTTCAATACAGTCACCCATATGGGTAATTACCTCCCAACATGGCCAGTCAGAGCGATTTATCAAATTTCCTCATGTACAGGTATTTGAGGTAATTGAAGATGATCAGGGAAGGGTTGATTTACGCGTATTGATGGGGTTACTGGTACAACATGAGATTAACGAAATCCATACGGAATGCGGGGCTGCATTGGCAGGAGCGTTATTTAATCTAGGATTGGTTGATGAGCTGGTTTTATATATGGCGCCCAGTCTGTTGGGAAATATGTCCCGGGGACTGTTTGATCTGGATGAAATCAGTATCATGTCGGACAAATTGAAATTACATATACAGGATGTGCGCCAGATTGGCGATGACATCAAAATAACCGCAATTCCGGAGCGCTAATGTCTACCATTGTCGTGGCACAGAAAAATAATACTGTCTGTATTGCAGCAGATAGTCTAACCAGCTTTGGCGATACCAAGCAATCCGCCGAATTTGTTGCTGACTCCAGTAAGATTATCCAGTTTGGTGATTTTTATCTCGGCGTTGTGGGTAGTGCAGCACATCAACTGGTGCTTAAATCCTTACTGCTTCATCATGCCGACAAGATAGATTTCAGCAGTCAGATGGCGATATTTGAAAGTCTTAAAAATATCCACCCGGTGCTCAAGGATGAATATTTTCTAAATAGCAAGGACGAAGATGAAGATGCTTACGAAACTTCACGCATTGATGCCTTATTGATTAATCCTCAGGGCATGTTTGGAATCTATTCTCTACGTGAAGTTGATGAATACACCAAATTCTGGGCAGTAGGGTCGGGTGCAGAATATGCTCTGGGTGCCATGCATGCTATCTATGAGCAGTGCGATACAGCCGAGCAGATTGCTAAAGCGGGCGTGATGGCAGGGGCAACATTTGATAATGCTTCGGCTTTACCTATGCAAAGCATGTCTCTAAATTTAAAAAGTAAATCTTAAGCGAGTCCAATATGTTTACAGGAATTATTCAGGCCATAGGCAGCATACAGGCTATCCAGCAAAAAGGCGGTGATGTGCGCTTAACCTTAGATGCTAATGGACTGCTGCTCAATGATTCAGACCTGGGAGACAGTATTGCGGTTAATGGCGTTTGTCTCACCGCAGTAGAATATACTGACAATGGGTTTTGTGCAGACGTATCACGCGAAACATTGAACCTGACCAGTCTTGGCTTCCTTAAGCAGGGCAGTCGTGTCAATCTGGAGAAGGCGCTTACTCTGAATACGGCGCTGGGTGGGCATATTGTCAGTGGCCATGTGGATGGGCTTGGGACTTTGGTCAGTGAACGCAATGATGGTCGCTCGATTCGCTATGAATTCACCGTACCACAAAACCTGGCCCACTATATTGCAGAAAAAGGTTCAATAACTATCGATGGTACCAGCCTGACGGTTAACCACGTCGAGAATAACCGTTTTGGGGTGAATATCGTTCCTCATACCCGTGATAACACCGTGTTCCAATTTTATGAAATCAATACGCAGGTCAACATAGAAGTTGATATAATCGCGCGTTACCTGGAACGTCTGCTCACCGGTCAATCATCGGAGCAGAGCGATAATCAACTGCTGGCAAAGCTGGCAGAGTCAGGGTTTATCAAATCCTGAGCAGACAAAAGAGACATAGATAAGAATGGCATTAAGTTCAACAGAAGAAATTATTGAAGATATCAGGGCAGGCAAGATGGTCATCATTATTGATGATGAAGACCAGGAAAGTGAAGGTGACTTGCTGATAGCTGCTGAGGCAGTGAAGCCAGATGATATCAATTTTATGGCGCGTTATGCGCGCGGCTTGATATGTTTAACCCTGTCACAACAACGCTGTCAGCAACTGCGTCTGCCATTGATGGTTAGTGATAACACGCAGGCAACAGAAACCAATTTTACGGTTTCAGTAGAAGCTGCCGAAGGCGTGACTACCGGAATATCCGCAGCAGACCGTGCAGTCACTGTACTTGCCGCTGTGAAAGCGGATGCCTCTCCAGCCGATCTGGTTCAGCCAGGGCATGTATTCCCTCTGATGGCGCGCAGCGGTGGCGTGCTGGCTCGTGCAGGTCATACCGAAGCGGGTTGTGACCTCGCAGAGTTGGCGGGGTTTGAGCCGGCATCGGTTATTGTAAAAATTCTGAATGAAGATGGCAGTATGGCCAAATGCCCGGATCTGTTGAAGTTTGCCAAACAGCATGATCTGAAAATTGGAGCCATAGAAGATCTGATTCGTTACCGTATTGAAAATGAAAAAACGCTGGAACGTATCGTTGAAACTCACTTCCCCACCGATTATGGTGATTTTAGATTAGTGGCTTATGAAGATGCCATCGATCAGGAGCTGCATCTGGCTCTGGTAAAGGGTGAAGTTAAGCCTGGTGAGATTACTCCAGTGCGGGTTCATGTACAGAATACTTTATATGATTCTTTATATGGAACCACCGGCCGAGGCTGGCCTTTGAACAATGTGATGCAAAAGATCAATGAATTAGGCAATGGCGTCATCGTTTTTTTACGTCAGTCAGAAACCCCTCGTCAGATGGTACAACATATAGAAGCCGTTATACGTGAAGAGCAGGGTGGGTCAGATGAAACTAGTGGTGATGACTTACGCACTTACGGTATTGGAGCCCAGATTCTGGCTGACCTGGGCGTACATAAGATGAGCCTGTTATCTGCACCGAAAAAATTTCATGCATTGGCCGGGTTTGGACTCGAAGTTGTCGAGTATATTTCCGACTAAATGTATAACATCTGGATTATTTAAAAAGAGATACAAAAATGACTCAAATTAAAACCATTAACGGTGATATCAGCGTCAGTAACGCTAAAGTTGCCATTGTTGTCGGTCGTTTTAACGGCTTTATCGTAGACAGTTTATTGACTGGTGCACTGGATACCCTGAATCGTTCAGGTGTTACACCTTCTGACATCACTGTCAGTCATGTACCGGGTGCATTTGAAATGCCTCTGGTGATTCAGAAGTACGCTGCGAGTGGTGAATATGATGCCATCATCGGTTTAGGTGCTGTAATTCGTGGATCGACACCTCATTTTGATTTTGTTGCTGGTGAGAATGCCAAGGCTCTGGCAAGCCTGGCACTCAAATTTAACATCCCTGTAATCAATGGTGTCCTGACCACTGATACCATCGAGCAGGCAATAGAACGCGCAGGAACCAAGGCTGGAAATAAGGGTGCTGAAGCAGCAATGGCAGCAATGGAAATGATCAGTCTACTTAGTAAAATCGGCGCATAAAGCTTATGTCAAAATCAAACACGCCCGAACAACAAGAGCGGGCGCGTGCTATTAAAAAGCGCAAGCATGCACGAGATAAAGTGTTACAGGCGTTATATCAATGGCAAATATCTGGTGAAGATCTGGACTGGATTCGTGATATGTATTTACAGGAACAGGGGGTGTCATCTGGTGATGAAGCCTACTTCCTTGAGCTGCTATACAAGATTCCTTCTGCTGTGACTGAGCTGGACGAACTTTATAGTGAATACATTACGCAATTTAAGGATCATGTTGATCCTATAGAAGCCAATATTCTGCGTATCGCAACTTATGAATTTAAGCAGCATCTGGAAATTCCCTACAAGGTAGTGATTAACGAAGCAGTCAATCTGGCTAAAACCTATGGCGCGGATGACAGCCACAAGTTTATCAACGGTGTGCTTGATCCACTGGCTCAGCAAATGAGATCGTTGGAAACTCAGGCTGACAGATCCTGACAGGAATGATCTATGGCGGAGGGTGAGTTCTCACTGATACAGCAGTATTTTGCCCGTCCGTCTTCTCACAATATAAATGCTTCATTGAGATTGGGAATAGGTGATGATGCTGCGGTTATGCAGATTCCCGACAATCGCCTGCTTGTTCAGACTATGGATACATTGATCTCTGGCAGACATTTTCCTGAATCTACCTCTGCAAGCGATATAGCCTACAAAAGTCTGGCCGTTAATGTGAGTGATCTGGCTGCTATGGCAGCGACACCCTGGTGCTATCTATTGTCGCTTACCCTGCCAGAGGTTAATCATGATTTTCTGAGTGAATTCTCCAGCGCTTTATTTGATGCTGCTGCCAAATTTGGCATTCATCTTGTCGGTGGAGATACCTGTAAAGGTCCGCTTTCTATCACTATACAGGCCAGCGGTCACGTAGCGCATGATGGTTATGTGACTCGCAAGGGTGCTAGTGTTGGTGACCGGATTCTGTTGAGTGGCAATATCGGCTCAGCGGCCTTAGGGCTATCCAGTCTACTCGGACGATGTGAGCTGGATTCAGATACTCGGCATGAATGCATGCAGGCATTAAACCGACCATTACCTCGAATCGATTTAATACCATTGCTGGGCAAATATGCAACTTCAGCCATCGATATATCGGATGGGCTTGCAAGCGACCTGGGTCATATACTGCAGCAAAGTGGAGTGGGTGCTGTGATACAGCAGAACGCTTTACCTGTTGCAGCATGGATACGAGACAACCAGGAGTATCGATATGCGCTAGGAGGTGGGGATGATTATCAGATCGTATTCACTGTTTCAAAATCGAACTATGATGCGCTGGTGGATGAAGTCAGTATAAACAACCTGGATATCACGGAAATAGGCGAGATTACTGAGCAGGGCTACTGGCTGCAAACACCTTCTGAACAGGTCGACTTAAAGCAATATCAGGGGTTTAATCACTTTGTCGAATAAAAAAATACCACCCAGTTATCTTAAAAACCCACTGCATTTTTTATCATTGGGTTTTGGAAGTGGTCTTGCCCCTTTTGCTCCCGGAACTTTTGGTACGCTGGTTGCGATACCGCTTTACTGGTGGGCGAGTCAGCTATCATTTGCAGCATATATAATCACTATAGTGATCGGTTTTTCTGTGGGGGTCTATCTTTGCGCGTATACCTCCAGGTCACTTGGTGTGCATGATCATTCGGGTATAGTGTGGGACGAAATCGTGGGATATTTTATCACGATGATTGCTGTGCCCCTGGACTGGCGTTGGGTACTGGCGGGCTTTGTGCTGTTCAGAATCTTTGATATTGTGAAACCCTGGCCTATTCGTTGGGTAGACAAACAACTACAGGGTGGTTTTGGCATTATGTTTGATGATGTATTAGCAGGAATTTTTGCACTGCTTACACTACACTTCTTCATCTACCTCATTTAATTATCATTATGAAAACCCTGATCTGGATATCACTGTTTATTGGTCTGATGTTAAGCCCTGCGATGGCACAGCAGGATTCAGTCAAAGTCATCGCATTGTTCAACAATAAAGCCTTATTGATGGTTAATGGGGAACAAAAGATTGTTAAAAAAGGTGAGACCTTTAATGGGGTTAAGCTTGAGTCATCCAGTTCAAGAGGGGCCTTGATACGCTTTTCAGATGGACAGGAAAAGATGCTGAATATCAACCAGTCCATTAGTCATGGATTTGCCGTACCAGATAAAAGTAAGGTCACTGTTTACGCTAACCAGTCTGGTATGTTCATGATTCAGGGGCGGATCAATGGGCGTAGTACGCAGTTTTTACTGGATACGGGTGCTACTTCGGTGGCTATTAGCCAAGACGAGGCAGATAGACTTGGATTACCTTATGAATCTTCACAACGAAAATATGTGAGTACTGCCAGTGAGGTTGTTCCTGTTTGGAATATCACACTCGATCACGTTACAGTAGGTGACATTAGCGTAGCGAATGTAGATGCTGTTGTTCTCGAGGGATCGCAACCACGTAACCCCTTGTTGGGAATGTCTTTTCTGCAACATTTGAAGTTGAATAGAAATGGCACTGTTATGACCCTGGAACAAAAATACTAATTGATTTAATTGCATCAATCGCCTTCTATCCCGTTACGGTTTTGATAGAATAGCGCGCTTTTCCTATTTAGCCTCGAGTATTCAACATGATAAGAACACGTTTTGCCCCCAGCCCTACCGGTTATCTGCATATTGGCGGAGCCAGAACTGCGTTATTCTGCTGGTTATTCAGTAAAAAAATGGGCGGCAAGTTAATTCTCCGGATTGAAGATACTGATCTGGAACGTTCTACCGAAGCTTCGGTTCAGGCGATATTACAGGCGATGGACTGGTTAGACCTGGATTATGATGAGGGCCCTTTTTATCAGACTGATCGTTTCGATCGTTATGCTGAAGTTATCCAGCAACTGCTTGATGATGGACATGCCTACTATTGCTCCTGTTCAAAGCAACGCCTGGAAGATTTACGTGCTGAGCAAATGGCGAATAAGCAAAAGCCTCGTTACGATGGTTGTTGCCGTGATAAGGGGCTTACAGCAGCCGAAAATCATGTTATCAGATTTAAAAATCCTCAAACAGGCAGTGTAGTGATCAAGGACCTGGTGAAAGGGGATATCGAAGTGAATAATCAGGAACTGGATGATCTGATTATAGCGCGCTCAGATGGTTCTCCAACCTATAACCTCACCGTGGTAGTAGATGATCTTGATATGCAGGTTAGTCATGTCATTCGTGGCGATGATCATGTGAATAACACGCCCAGACAGATCAATATCTTCAAGGCATTAGGTGCAGAGCTACCTCAATTCGCACATGTCCCCATGATCCTCGGTGGCGATGGTAAAAGACTATCCAAGCGACATGGTGCGGTCAGTGTGATGCAGTACTATGAAGATGGTTATCTGCCTGAAGCGTTGCTTAATTATCTGGTTCGCCTGGGCTGGTCGCACGGTGATCAGGAAGTATTCACTCGCGAAGAAATGATTGAGCATTTCTCTCTAGAAGGTATCAATCGCGCAGCAGGAACCTTTAATCCTGAAAAACTGGAGTGGATGAATCAACAGTATCTCAAGTCCAGTGATCTTCAATATATAGTGACTCTGGTTCTTGAAAAGTTGTCAAAGATGGGGGTCGATGTTGATCCATCTCGGGATATTTCTTCCATTGTTGATCTGTACCGTGAGCGATCAAAAACCCTGAATGAGCTTGCAGAAGGCATTCTATATTTCTTTCAGGACTTTACCGAGTATGATGTTAAGGCTGCCAAAAAGAATCTGAAACAGTCAGCGCTGGAACCTTTGAATTTATTACTGCAACAGCTTGCTGAGTTAGCTGAATGGAACGCCCCGGCAATACATCAAGTGGTAGCTGATATCACCGAGCAATTAGGCGTTAATATGGGAAAGGTAGGTCAACCGTTACGAGTGGCTGTTACCGGCGGATCATTTTCCCCGCCAATTGATCAAACAGTGGAATTTATAGGTCAGAGAAACAGTCTTAACAGAATTCGGCAGGCGATTGATTTTATTCATCAAAATAATGACTAGTTTACATTAAAATTGTTTACAAAAAATGATATAACACCTTAATTAAAAAAATAGGGTACAGGAATCAACCGTATGTCGGGAAAGCCACTTCAGTGTATTGTCATGTTTGCAGATGTCGCAGGGAGCACTGCAATCTATGAGAATCTTGGCGATATCGAAGCACGGGATAGAATATCAAGGGCATTAAATACTCTCATTTCAATCTGTAAGCGCCATAAGGGGGTTCTCGTCAAAACCATAGGAGATGAGATCCTGGTTTATTTTCATGATGCGGATCTTTCTATACTGGCCGCATCTGCTATTCAGGAAACCATGGAAGATCACCGCTCTCCTGAAACGGTAGGCATCTCTATTCGTATCGGTATGCACTATGGATCAGTTATTTTCGAAGGAAACGATATCTTTGGTGATACAGTGAATGTGGCTGCTCGTGTTGTTGCAATGACCAAAGCGCGACAGATTCTTTTCACCAGTGAGCTTGCTAATAGAATCAGTTCATCTGAGCTGAGTTATAAGACACGCCAATATGATCGTATACGTGTTAAAGGCAAGGAAGATTCACTAGATGTTTACCTGTATTCCTGGGAGGAAGATGCTGATATCACTAATATGGCAACCGCCAGCAATTTTACCAACCCCTCAAAAATGGGTCAGGCGGAGGGTTTAACACTGACTTATGGTGACCAGGTTTTTAAACTGGATTTTCAAAGCCCGACGATAAATATTGGCCGAGGTAAAGATTGTGATCTTATCGTGAGTGGAGATTTAATTTCTCGCTTCCACGCAAGGCTTGAGGTAAGAAGAGGCAAGTTTGTACTCAGCGATCAGAGTACCAATGGTACTTATCTGCGTACCAGAGATGGACAAAACTTCTTTTTACGTCAGGAAGATCTGGCCTTATTTGGTAGCGGTATGATCAGTTTTGGTAAAAATATAGATAAGGGTCAGGGTAATCTGGTCAGCTATAGCTGCGATTAGTGTCTTTATCTTTTAGCATACGGCATCTGTTCTGCATTTAGAAAGCTATCAGCTAGTGCTTTATACAGTGGCCTTGGACAAACCAGCGAAGAAACACCTGAGCCAAGAAAAGCAGTTACCATCAAAGGGAAAATCATATTCTGATTTGAAGTCATTTCTAACACAATAACCATGGCGGTAATTGGCGCCTGGATTACACCTGAGAAATAAGCAACCATACCTACTAATATCATAAATGACTGGGGCGCTAGAGGGATGAAGTGAGCAAGGTTTTGTCCTATCCCGGCACCTGTTGCCAGAGAAGGTGCAAAGATCCCGCCGGGAATACCGGTAAAATAGGAACCTAAAGTAGCAAGAAACTTATATACCGGGAATAATTGATCAACCTGACCTTCACCGGAAACGATCTGATAGGCCGCACTGTAGCCGGTTCCAAAGCTGGTATGTCCTGAAAGGTGGCCTATGTATGCAATAAACAAACCTAGCAGGCAGGTGATTCTCATAGGGTAACGACTCAGCCAGGGCTGTATGAGGCGGTTGCCAGTGATTAGAGTCTGACTGAATACTCCACCTAGAAACCCACCTAGTACACCACAGATAAGCATGCTCAAAATCAATGAAAAATCCATATTAAAAACCGCATGACTGACCCCGAAGTACTTATAGTTACCCACCAGAGCAATAGCGGTCATACCCGCAAAAATGACTGCGGTGAGTATGATTCCATTGGTTTTTTGCTGCATTGATTTGCTGATCTCTTCCAGAGCAAAAACAATACCTGCTAATGGCGTATTAAAAGCAGCTGCAATACCAGCTGCGCCACCGGCTGCTATCATACCGTGTTGATAATAGTGGGCTGGAAATTTAACATACCTACCAATCGAGTACATGATAGAAGCACCAATGTGGACAGTGGGACCTTCACGGCCTATCGAAGCCCCGGAGAATAAACCCATAGTGGTAAGAATCAGTTTTCCGATAGCAATACGAAACGATAACACAGCTTCTTTATTCTGAAGTTCCAGTGCTGCTATAGTTTGCGGAATGCCACTACCATTGGCTCCAGGGAAATATTTTCGCATTATCCATGAGATCAACATCAGACCGGCTGGAGTCAGGATAAAAGGTAACAGGGGATAATCTTCAAGTAAGCGGGTAAAAGTATGATCAGCCAGGTCAGCCATTTTGGCAAATACAACTGCAATGATGCCAACGATCAAGGCGCCGACCCAGAATACCAGGCGCAGGCGCCAGGCTTTAAACGAGAATAGTTTACGTCGATGACGTCGTATATGTTTACGCATAATCAGAGGGTGTTACTACGAGTTATCATTATAATAAATTATCGACAAGTTGAAGATTGGCTGTATGAATAAAACTGGCTCTACGCAAGCGGTAATAATGAGTATCATAGAACTGGGTGGTTATCCAGATTTTAGTCATCTTTATCAGGCCCTTGGTTTTCAGGTTGTTATCATGCCGTCCATGCGAAAAGCGATAAAATATATTAAAAATAACCCCGTCCATATTATTGTCGCTGAGTTTAATTTTCAGTCAGACTTTAGAGACCGAAGTTCTCAACTTGAAACACTGATGGCAAGTATCGCACAGCTGCCAGATGTTGAAGTGATTGTATTTTATGATCAGGAACAATCTCATCAAATAAATAAGGTCAGAGAGCATTTTCGTTTTCTTGCTACTCTCGCTTACCCAGTTGAGGAACAGCGTTTAAGTCAGGTACTGGAGGCTGCCAAATCTAGAATTTACCCATCGTAAACTTTGTTCCGGGTGGACGATGTGCCCTTATCTTTTGACCGCTTAGTGCTAGAATTCTGTGCTGGTCAAGCAATAACTGGTAGAGGAACATAAGTTCTTCCTGTGCTTCAACCGGAAAGCCCTGACGCCTTTTTCCACCCTCAACAAGAATGAGTTCTTCCAGGTATTTCTGGCCTTCTCTATATCGCCATAGACCGCTAATCGTTTTGATTACTCTTGGAAATGACTCAAGGGCAGCGGGCTTTCCAGCACGCAAGCGCTTTATCTGTTCACTTTTTTTGAACAACTGCTGAGCAATCTCAGGACTAATCACTCTGTTATTGATGGACATACCGGTCTGGCACTCGTATTAGTTAATAGCTTAATGTTGGTTTGGAATCATATAATAACACTCTATTTGTTATGAGAATACGCACGCAAATATAAAAATAACATCTGCAAAAGCGCAATATTCTCAGATTAATATTAAAAGAATCATAGCATTGTCTATTACTTATATTAAATTACGTAATAAATACCAGCTAACTTATTGAATTTACTGGGACTTGGCATCAGGATGAAGCTTATTTAATGAGATTGAAATTCCTCTACCGAATACCATCATGTGCATGTTGATGTACGCAGGTAACACAAGCAATCCAATAATTAGCATAGCAGCTAAAAATATTAGAGTGCCATCAAGCCTGTTGCTAAGATTTTTTAAAATTGTACCCATAATAATTCACCTGCCTGATCGCTCAAATTAAAGAAAAACCATCAATAATGAAACCATCCAGTAAATATGAAGAGTTTTTGCATCAATCCGGTTTTTATCAGGATGTTGCGCAACAACATGCCATCTCTTTACTGGATAGATTACAGGAGCAGTTACAACCGGTAGAGCAGGGTATCGTACAAAGGTTTGTCAGCTCAATATCCAGGTTTAAAGGGAATCGCTCTAATATTAAGGGACTTTATTTCTGGGGAGGGGTAGGCCGAGGTAAAACCTTCCTGATGGATATTTTTTATGAAACTCTGCCCGTTAAACAGAAAAAAAGAGTCCATTTTCACAAATTCATGAAACAGATTCATGATGAATTAACCCTGGCGAAGAAAGGTCTGGACCCCCTAAAGAAGATTGCTTCTAAAGTTACTAATAATTGTAAGGTGCTGTGCCTGGATGAATTTGTTGTAACTGATATTGGTGATGCAATGCTCATTGGTCGTTTGTTAGCATTTTTATTTGAGCAGGGCACCATTCTGGTTACGACTTCTAATACTCCACCGGATGATCTGTATAAAGAGGGCTTACAGCGAGCCAATTTCCTGCCAGCAATTGATCTGATTAAGCAGCATTGTGATATCTGCAATCTGGATGGCGGCAAGGATTATCGCATGCTGGGATTGAGTGATACGGATTTGTATCACTTCCCACATGATGAAGACGCGGTATCCAGCATACAGAAATATATCCAGCAACATCTGGTATCAGGGGAGCACCACCAAACCATAGATATCAATAATAGACCCATACGCTTTGAATATTGCGGTGAAGATACTATCTGGTTCACCTTTGATGAAATGTGTAAAACCGCTCGCAGCCAGTTGGATTTTCTGGAAATTGCTCAGCTTTTTGGCACGGTAATATTAACGGGTATTGAGCAGATGGGAAATGGGTCTAATGATGCTGCAAGGCGCTTTATTTCCCTGATTGATGTTTTTTACGATCATAGGGTCAAATTAATCTGTACGGCTGCAGTTTCACATCTTGAACTTTATGTAGATGGGCCTTTGTCTTTTGAGTTTCAGCGTACAATCAGCCGATTACAGGAAATGCAAAGTCAGCATTACATGCATGAGTCTCATGTAATCTAAGGGCCTTGACGGGTAGCTGTAAATTCGAAATTACTAATCAGGGCCGCATGATCCGAAAATTTGAAATCCAGGCGGCTGAATTCCAGATTTTTAAGTTTGTAATTTTTGCTATTACTGATGAGTAAATAATCGAGTTGCTGTTTGTGCTTTTTATAGAGAAAAGAGTAACGTTTTTCAGCTGGCACTGATCGAGTAAGGTCTATCAAATCCCTTTTAATGAGATCATAGCTTTTTAGTTTTGGTCTTGCCAGATCAGGGTTACCGCGGATGATTCCCACGACATCGACAAACTTGTCCGATACGGGCAGGGCATTGAAATCCCCCACCAGGATCAATCTCTGCTGTGGATTAGCGTTCTGGAATTCATTGACCCAATTTGCAAGCGTTTCAGCCTGTAATTTCCTTTTCATCGCTACACGCCTTGCTTTTTTGTTATTTCTGAGCCCTCGCATAGAACGCAAGTGTATGTTAGTGATAGTGATACACTCGCTAATACAGGCTTTAATGAGTAATGGAGGTCTTGAAAAAAGAAAACTTTCTGAATTTCCAAAATGCAGTTTTTTGAATAGCTGCTTTTTTTGAGTAACTCGGTAAGGTTTTTTTACCAGAAAGCCTACGTCTATTCCTGAGACATCATTACCCTCCATTAAAACAGCCTGATAATCCATACCCTTTTTCTTAAGAGCTTTAGCGACGTCAAGCAGTATATCCAGGTTTTCAACCTCCTGGAGCGCAATAATATCGGGCTTTGAAAAATTGATTAATATCTTTTCTGATAGATTTTTTATGCGCTTTTGGTAGTTTTTGTGAGAAACAACTTTTTCATGTAACCCGTCATCTTTATCGTCGAATAAGCGATTCATATTCTGCGATACCAGACTCAGCGATTGGCCGACATTTATTTGTCCGGCATTTGCTGCTTGGTAAACTGAGCAAATGAATAGCAGTATAAACTGAAAACAAATGAGGGTTTTAATCATTGATAACATAAGTGGTAGCTAATATACTAATTTTCAATTTATGTCATTATCAGGGGAATACAGATGTTCAAATTGATACAACAAAAAGGATCATCCAGCGTTGGGCTACTTACAGCAAGCGCTATTTATATTGGATTACTGGTTTATGCCAATCAATTTGCATTTAGTAATAGCGATAACAGTTTCCTTTCCTCTTTTACTAGCCAGTCCCCTGATAATGTAGCGGTACCATCCCTTGAAGCAGAGTCCAGTGTAGATACTGGTACCATTCAACCTTCTTCACAAGGGATCTTTGCAACACCAACGCTGACCTCGCAAGACCTTAATGAAGCTGATAGTTCTTTGCAATCTGCTGACATCACAAAACAGAATCCAGCACCTTCGACTGATGTCGTGTTTGTTGCCAAGCAGTTAATGTTGACGGGAAAAGATGAGACACAACCTTATGTAGCAAATCAAATGGTAAATCAGGGGTATGCCGGCCAGACCGCTCTGACTTCCTACCAATACCAAAACGCAGGATTTAATAATAATCAGCAATATTATTCGACAACTCGAGCTAATGGTAGAGGTAATGGTCGAGGAAAAATGAATAGTGATGGTGCGTTTAACTTTTCTATGTCATTTAAAGCTCGTGGCAGAATGGATGCAGATAGTGATTTTGATGGCAACCTGGTGACAGATGGAAACGCTTATCAGCACCATCTTTACAATACGAATATCGTATCCAATCCGGCTTACAGGTATAGCTACTATAACTACTAAATAATATCGGATAAGTACTCTAGCCAGTGTTGATGCAATAACTCATCACTGGCGGCTATCACCTGCCTTGGCGTGAGAGTATGGTTAAATACCGGATGTCCAGGCTGAGAGCAACTCAAGCCTCCGGAAGATTCAAGTAGTAAACAGCCTGCAGCATAATCCCACAGCTTTTCTCCACCATGCAATAACAGCTGTATTCGACCAGCTGCAAGCCATGCCCATTCCAGGGCACAGGTGCCGACATTACGTTGCGATTTAAAGGGTATTGATCCTACAATCTGCTGACTTACCTGAGATTCCAGTCGTTTAAAATCTACACTCGCCAGGCAGTCTTTAAGGATTTTTGGTTGGACGGGTTTGAGCATTGCTGAACCGTTAATGTATAAAGGCCCGCCTTTAACCGTGCTAAAACACTCTTTTCTTACTGGGTCATAAACTAGTCCCAGTACTATCTCTGCATTCTTAACCAGAGCAAGAGAAACCGCGAATAGTGGGACACCATGATAAAAGTTATTGGTACCATCAACTGGATCAAGACACCAAAAACCCTCGCCACTCTCAATGACCTGTAGTTGCTTTGCATAAGGCATTTCTTCACCCAGCATGTGAATATCTGGCATCAGGAGATTCAGATCTTTGGTAATGGCCTGTTGCATTTGAGTATCTATCGCTGTTACCAGACTACCATCCTGTTTGACCTGTGCTTCTACACGGCCGGCATATTGCGTTAATAAGGCATCTGCATGTTTACACACAATTTCT
Organism: Gammaproteobacteria bacterium; assembly: GCA_050306135.1. Classification (GTDB taxonomy): domain Bacteria; phylum Pseudomonadota; class Gammaproteobacteria; genus JACNJF01. The sequence goes on along the minus strand of JBNLGQ010000085.1, from coordinate 4,376 downwards.
TCGATTGAGGAGAGTTGCATTTTTAAGCTGTGCATAAGTTTATTATCAATCCCATTGGCTAATACTTCTGATGAATGGATTATATTGCTATAGTTCAATATTCTAGTTTACAACTACTTGTCACTATAAATCCCATATGAACGCGCCTGCGTCCTATACAAATCCCTTCTTTATCACTCGACGAAGTGCAAACTTAATGGAAGACCTGCATCGGCAGGTCTCTAATGCGGGAGCTGTGTGTCTGATTTATGGAGTGGAAGGCGTGGGTAAGTCTCGCCTTATCAGACAATTTATATCAACCAGGCTTAACGGAAGTAGGGTGAAATTCTGCAGGCTTAGCTCAGACGGTTTTTTTCTGGATGATGACCACAGGCTGCATGCTTTTGAAAACCTGATGCCAAGCATCTTGAATACAACCTCGAGTAATTATTTCTGGGTTATTGATCAGCTAGAGTTTGCTTCAGAAGATTTTTTGCAACAACTGCTAAGATTCTGGGCACAGCATGCGAGTCAGCTTAGTGGTGCATTAGTTCTTGCCTGTAGACCAGAGCGTTTGGGCATGGTCTATAAAATTTCTGAACAATTAACCCTTAAGGTTTCCTGTGTCGAGTTGAAGCGTTTATCTAAAACTGAAGCTTTACAGTATATATCAACTCAGTTTTGCCCAGATATGAATACGGTTGCTGTATTTTCGCGTGAAGTAAGCCAGGCATTTAAACGAGCCGCTGGGATTCCTGGCCAGTTGGATAAGATTACCCAGCGATATTCAGGAATAGTGGAATGTACCCAGAAAAGATCTGATAAGCGGAAAGTTATTCCTTTGTTTATAGTAGCCGTTACGTTGTTGGCTTTTGCAGCAGCAATTTATCTTAATACCGGTAAGCTAAATTTGATTGATAAACAAGTTGATCAGCAAGCAGGTGTAAACCAGCTCCCAGAGCCAGCAGTAAATCAACCACAGGACTTTGTTACCACAAGCATTGTTGAGCCAGTAATTTTGCCTGAGGATCAAGTAGTTACACAGCTCAAAGAGCCTGTAGCTACTGAAAAAGGGAACGCTCAGGTACAGAAGCCGAGTATTATATCGGTTGAACAGCCTGATGCTGTCAATATTGAAATTGAAAAACAGGCGAAACCGCAAAACTTGTTAATAGAGCGTTTATCCGCTACCGATAAGTGGTTGTTACATTCTTCCGATAAAACAGCCAGTATCCAGATCATGAGTCTGCTTGTAGAGGAAGATCCACAAAAATCTCTGCTTAGATTTTTTCACAAGCTGGAGGCTAAAGGCATTAATCTTGATCAAATCTATGTTTACAGCATGAGTAAAGAAGATAATTATATTTATGTGGTTTTATTTGGAAGCTATGCAGACCGTGCAGAAGCTCGAGTTAATATGAACTCCTTACCTTCTTCACTTAAGGCTAACGGACCTATTGTACGTACAGTTAGAGGCATTAAAAATGAGGTTGAAGCAGGTAACAAGTAATTGCTGATAAGATATATCTCACAGCTAAAAAGAATAAATCGGATTAAGAGCTATTGATTTGAATCAATAAATATTAACAAAGCAAACTAATTGGTTTATTAGGGTTTCATTATATAGCATAATGCGCGAACCACTTAACTATTGAAGGGGACAAGAATGATTAATTATATAAAAGCTTTATTTGTAGGGCTGATGCTGATGTTTTCTTATAGTGCCAATGCTGATTTTTTCGGTGGCAACGACTGCCCACCATGGGTATACGACTGTAATGATTGGCCAGAATGGACACCTATGTACTGGATGGAAGAGATGAGCGACGAATTCGATGATAATAATGATTATTACGGATACGGTGGACCTGGTCCATATGGCGGCGGGATGCCTTACGGTGCTCCAATGCCATATGGTGGTCCAGCTCCATACGGTGCACCAATGCCATACGGCCCAGCTCCATACGGTGCTCCAATGCCTTATGGCGGTCCCGCTCCATACGGTGCACCAATGCCTTATGGTGGTCCCGGACCTTACGGTGCCCCTAGACCTCCTCAGGGAGCTCCTTATGGTGGACCAGTTCCTCCTTATGGTCGCCAACCAGCACCACAAAACACTCCGGCCAAATAAGGCTTGAAGTTATTGATGGTTTATCCTGTTAGCATTGCTCCCAGGGTAGACCGTCAAATCTCCACCCCGCTATAGAGCTTCGATGATGCGTATCATCTAATTCACCTTCGAATCCGGTATCAATGTTATAAACTCGATTAAATCCTGCATCTATTAAGACTTGACCTGCTTCAGCAGAGCGTTTACCACTGCGACAAATTAGAACTACAGGCGCACACTGATGATCCTCGGTACAAATCACACCTCCAAGAATTAACTTTCTGATATCACGAACAAAGTGTGGGTTGATTTCCCAATCCGGTTCTTCAATCCAGGGGATATTTACGGCCCCTACAGGGTGACCAATAAATAGAAACTCCATTTCAGATCGAACATCGACAAAGATCATATTAGGTTCTTCATGGAGCATTTCTGCAGCCTGTTTTGGGCTGATATGTACTAACTCTGGTTTACTCATGGTTTATCACTCTTGTTTTTGGAGTTTTATAACTTAAATTAATCAGACTTGATACGAACAATTTATTACAAGTTTATAAAAGCACTATTTTATCAGAGAAGATTGGGCATAAAACCATTTCCATGCTGAATGGCTAAACTGATTTAAAGATTGGATAAAATTTTCAGATGGGATGGCTTCTTTAGGAAAAATAGAGGTGACTTCAATGAAAACATCGGAATAGGCTGCAGACTTTCGCCAGTTGATTTCGCTATTTACCCCAGAGTTATAGCATTGATCACATTTCCATTCAGCGTAAGAAGGGGATGAGAGTAGCTTTGACGGGTTGGGTATTGTGTGTTTACAACGTGGGAAGCGAAGCGTTTCGATCGAGTCGCCTCCCATGCCCTGTATATCAGGAAACATATGTAAATGAATCTCGCTTTCACTGCCACCAGAGGCTAGGGCCGGTGAGCATCCCAGGTAGGTAATATGCTCCATCAACCTGGGCCCCGCCTTCATTCTTTCTGCCTGTTTGGTGTCTAAGCCTAATTGTTGCTGAGAAAGAAAGTCAGCTAATTCCTGTGCAGTAAAAGGCTTATGAGGTTCTGATGGGTATAGGTAAAGAGAAAAGCTCATGTTTTAGCGCAGGTTTATCGCTGGCTTTGAATCAGAATTTCCAGCCCCTGTTTTAGTGTGGTTTGCGCGCTAACTCCCAGTTGGCTGTTCATTTTTTCAGTAATTGCGAGTGAGTGCTGGATATCGCCTTCACGAGGTTTATCATGCGTTACTTCAGGGTTGTTGCCGCTAATCTCGGATAAAACTGAAATTAGATCCAGTAATGATGTCTTTAATCCTGTCGCTATATTACAGGCTCCCTGGGTATCGCCTTTTAATGCAGCAACATTTGCTCGAGCCACATCTCCAACATAGATAAAGTCACGAGTTTGTTCACCATCTCCAAATACGGTCAAAGGTAGATTACTGGTAATGCGATCTACGAATAAGGCAATGACGCCAGCGTAGGGTGACTTGGGATCCTGGCGAGGACCAAATACATTGAAAAAGCGCTGTCCTAAAGAAGAAACCTGATACAGCTCATGATACAACGCTGAATATTGTTCATTGACCTGTTTTTCTAATCCGTATGGAGAGAGCTGGGTTTTTACCGCATCTTCAGGTAAAGGGATTTGGCTAGGTTCTCCATAAACTGCAGCAGAAGAAGCGTATACCAGTTTTTTGACTTTGTGGTTTTTTACTGCCTCAAGCACGTTCAAAAATCCTATGATGTTCTGTTGTGCAGAAAATTCAGGATCCTCTAATGATGCTACTACTGATACCTGAGCGGCAAGATGAAGACAGTGCGTGACATCCTGCATACACTCATTCACCAGTTGTTTATCGCGTATATCACCTTCAACGAATTCGAGTAACTCGTTTGATTCAGGTAAATTATGTCGAAAACCTGAAGATAGATTATCCAGTACCTTTACCTGAATGCCCTGTGACATGAGCAGATCTGCTGTATGCGACCCAATAAATCCGGCCCCGCCAGTGATTAACACTTTCTTCATATTTAGCTCCTAAGTTTAGAGCAGAATGATAGCAGTGATTGAGCTGAATATTACGCTGAGATTAATATATTTGAAAAGTTTCAAAACTGTCAGATTTTTTCTTGACAGTTGCCAATCTCGCCATTAAAGTACGCGCTCTCTCGAGGGGCCATAGCTCAGCTGGGAGAGCGCAACACTGGCAGTGTTGAGGTCGGCGGTTCGATCCCGCCTGGCTCCACCAAACAAGCTTTGGCTTGAGAAACAGTGTCCCCATCGT
>JBNLGQ010000084.1:0-36484 GCA_050306135.1 Gammaproteobacteria bacterium | reverse complement strand
GAAGAAGGAATACTGGAAAGACGTACACTAAAACACTTAACCTGAGTACATAACTATATGTCAGCTGTAGCTAATCGTCGTTCGGTGATGACCTGTTTTTCATCTCCGATTGACCCACAATGTCATCGTAGCCGTATCGTTTTGGCAGAAAAGGATATCACTGTCGAAATCTATGATGTTGATATGGATAATCTGCCTGAGGATCTTCTCGAACTAAACCCCTATGCCACGGTACCCACCATGGTGGATCGGGATCTGGTTTTGTATGATGCCCGGGTTTTGATTGAATATCTTGACGAGCGTTTTCCACATCCGCCTTTGATGCCGGTAGATCCGGTTTCCAGAGCAAAAAGTCGACTCGGCCTGTTTCGAATTGAAAGTGACTGGTATAGCCTGTTGCCGGATATCGAACATGGTACCGATAAGAAAAAGGCTCAGGCTAAAAAGGCATTGACTGAAAGTCTGGTCAATTCTGTGGAAGTGTTTGGTGCCATGCCATATTTCCTGTCTGAAGAGTTCAGTTTACTGGACTGTAGTATTGCTCCAATTCTCTGGCGTTTATCCTATTATGGTATTGAGTTACCGGCCTCTACCAAGCCGATTGCTGATTACATGAAACGGGTTTTTGCAAGACCTTCTTTTCAGAAGAGTTTGAGCGAGCAGGAACGAGACATGGTTGATTAAAACTATTTAGTTTTAATCTGGCCGTTATCATTAAAGGCCGCTATCATATTTACGATAGCGGCCTTTTTTTATTGAGAGAAGACATGACCCCGAATAAACCTTATCTGATCCGAGCCCTGTATGAGTGGCTGGAAGATAATAATGCCACTCCCTATATCATGGTTGATAGTACCCAACCCAACGTAGAGATTCCCCCTGGTATTGCTAAAGACGGCAAGGTAGTACTGAATATTGCTCATCGAGCGGTGCAGGGGCTTGAGATAGATAATGCCTATATTGCTTTTTCCGCACGTTTCTCCGGAGTGTCGCAAAATCTTTATATTCCTATTCAGGCTGTGATGGCTATTTACAGCATGGAAGATGGTGAAGGTATGATGTTTGCGGATTCTGAGCCTGCCACCGAGGATGAACCCGAAGCAAAAGTGGAACAGGATGAGCCTGTTAAGAAGGATCAGAAAACCAGGCCAGGGCTAAAGATTGTAAAATAAAACCTAAGCTGATTACCTCTGGGTTTCAGCCATTCCGATATTTAGAACCTTTTTACCACAGAGAGTACGCAGAGATCACTGAGGTAAAAATGCTCATCTTTAGATTCAAGAAGGTTTCTGAAGTATCAAAACAGACTGTTTCGAGTAAAATCGAGCTTACTTATCTTCTCTGTGGTCTCTGTGTCCTCCGTGGTGAATGGCTTTTAAATACGTTAAATTAGCTGACTTTCAGGTGTAACCACTGGTTTCAAAGGCGCTTTGAATCCACTCGATCTGTGTTGATCTTAGCTTATCTGCCTGCTGGATAAATACGGCATCAAAGCGATAGGGGTGTTGCTGATATTGCTTTTTTCGAGAGATAAAATGTAGAGCGGTTTGAATAATCTTGCGCTGTTTGGAGGCAGGGATACTATAGGCCGTCCCTCCAAAGGCATCGTTTTTGCGATACTTTACTTCTATAAAGCACAGACATTGGGCATCCAGCATGACCAGGTCGATTTCACCATATCTACAGTGATAATTTTTATCCAGCGGGGTCAGGCCCTGTTGTGTTAAGTACTCTTCGGCCTGACGTTCATAAAACAGTCCCTTGTTTTTGGCAAACATAGATTATTCGACAGTATCTACGCTCTGTTTGATTACTTCTGCACGTCCATTTTTGTAGGTGGCTAATAGCAGCTCTCTATGGGCGCGCCCCTTGTTATCGATTGTAATCTTACCAGTATTAAGTGGCAGGGCAGGTATTTGTTTGAGCATTAGTCTGCGTAACGAGGGGATCATTTTGTAGGCATCTATCCCCAGAGCAATAAATTTTGCATAGCGCTGACTTTGGGCTGGCCACAATTTACTAATGGCTGAAAAATCTGAATTTTCTTCAGACTGTAGGGTCCATGGCGTATCCACAAACTGGATTTCATCTAGATCACGATCGGCATCGGGAGCAGGACTGCTGGATGAAATACTGGAGGTTGCATATACCTGTAAATCCTTGGCATGGTGGAATTTTAGCTGTGGTTTTATCAGTCGCGCCTGACGTGGGTTACCGGCAATGAAAATCATATCCACATCCTGTCGTCTACGTGGAATAAACTCACTGGTCTGGTTTAACACACGATCCAGTATGGCATGTCTACTGTCCGAATCATTGATGTTCAATAGGTTCTTTATGGTTGAAGAGTAATCATTTTTAGCTGCTGGGTAGCGAGCAGAGTCAACTACCAGACCACCCAAAGCTTCGAATCTTTCGATAAATGCGCCTTCCAGTCGTTTCCCCAGTGTTGTATCGGGCGTCAGGGTGATTGCATGATAATGTGCGTTTACCAGTGCATAGTCAGCAATCTGCTCGGCTTCATCTTCGGGGCGTAAGCCAAACTGAAACAGATTGTTGACGCCATAGCTATCATCATCTGCATAGTTCAAAGTTAAAGTAGGCACCTGTAGCGCCTTATTGAGTAATAGTTCATTGACCAGTTTTTTATCCAGCGGCCCTACAATAAAGTCGGCACCGTTTTGAATAGCCTGATTGTATTGAAGGTAAAATTCCTGAGGAATATTGCTGACATTAATAATTTCCAGTGTAGGCTTTTCTTCGGGGTCATTGTAGTAAGCCTGAAGAAACCCATTCTGGATCGCCTCAGCCACATTACGCAGCTTTTCATTAAACGGAAGCATAAGCGCAATTCGCGTCGGATTGATAAAAATCATGTTACTTTGTGAGCGTAGCCTTTCAACAAAATACTGGCTTGCCTGATGTTCAGGATACAGTGCAGTCCATTTTTGTAGCCAGGGCTCAATCTTGGCAGGGATCATGTTTGAACGGCGAGCTATCAGGTTAAGCTCAAGCCATCCGCGTAAATCTATGGGGTGCTGTTTGGAAAGACTCCTGATGATGCTGGACTCACTCATACGATTGAGAGCATCCCATATGGCATCTTCATTCTGTTTTTGTTCTGCTTCAGTGACCAGGTACTGACTAGCTTCAATTCGTAAACGGACACTTTCTAAAGGATTACCTATTGCCAGAACACCACTGGCACGAATGCTTAGAGCCAGCACCTTGTATACAGGGTCGGTAATCGTTTCCAGATCAGGTAGGTAACCAAGACCCTGGTAAATCTTTCCCTGGTTAAGATAACTGCCTGCAAGCAGGATGTTTTTTTTCTGAAATTCGGTTTCTGCTAACTCACCTTCCGGCAGGCCCTCATAAAAAGCTTCGATCTCATCACTACGTCCAGCTCGGTATAGCATCAAAGCGGTTTTTTGCAGATATTTGGATCTATCAGGTTGTTGTGATTGATCGGCCATGTATCGATACATCTCTGCAGCACTGTCCCATTGCATAGTTTCTTCGAAATGACGAGCGATCAGAATATCTTCCGCAGTTGTTTTGCCAGCGGACACCGGCTTATTAAAGCTGGTTGTCTGGCAGCCAAACAGTAAAGAGAAGATAAAAATTATAAAAGCGACTTTAAATAAGCTGCTGAAATGTGTTCTTAGCATGATTACCTTTTAGGGGTTGATGTTGCGTAGTCTGATACAATTCACAATCCATAAGTTTACATGCATCAGGTATTTAATGTCAGCTGTACTTTTTATCATTGCAACACCCATCGGTAACCTTGATGACATCAGTAAAAGAGCGATAGATACCCTGGCCGCTGTGGATCTGATTGCAGCAGAGGATACCCGGCATAGTCAGCATCTTTTGTCGCATTTTGGAATAAAGAAAAAAATGCTGTCGCTACATGATCATAATGAACAGGACCGTGTACAGCAGATTGTAAATTATCTGGCGCAGGGTATGTCCATAGGCCTGATCTCAGATGCAGGTACTCCTCTCATATCTGATCCGGGCTACAGGCTGGTCAATGGTGTGATAGCAGCAGGTTATCAGGTCAGCCCCATTCCTGGTGCCAGCAGTATTATCACTGCCCTGAGTGCAGCCGGTTTACCTACTGATAGCTTTACCTTCCATGGTTTTCTGTCGCAGAAAAATACAGAGCGAGTTTCTCGTCTCCAGCAGATCAAGGCACAGTCGGGCACACAGATTCTACTGGAGTCCACCCATCGTATTCTGCGCCTGCTGCAACAAATGAATGATGTCATGCCTGATGCTGAAGTCGTGTTGGCAAAGGAACTGACCAAGCGCCATGAAAACTTTATTCGTGGAACCGCCGCACAATGCGAAGCATTGCTACAGCAATCCCCAGAGTTGCAGAAAGGAGAGTTTGTGGTGCTGTTGTCAAACCCGGTAGAACAAAAATCGAGTTTAAGTATCGAGGGCAGTGAGCGTCTGTTACAGATCCTGTTAAAGGAAATGCCACTAAAAGTAGCCGTCAAGCTTGCTGTTGAAATAACCGGCGAGAAAAAAAATGAACTGTATCAACTGGCTTTGCAGATTAGCAAAAACTGATATTTTGTGAATTTAACCACGAAGCACACGAAGGGCACGAAGATAAACAAGGTTTCTTCTCTGTGTCCTCCGTGTACTCTGTGGTTAAGTGTGTTCCAGGAACCTTCCATGGCTTGACCGCAGCGCCAGCAAGCCCCGATATTGCTGCTAGCATCAACAAAAAAACTTCGTGCCCTTCGTGTGCTTCGTGGTTCAAATGTATTCTCTCCCAAAAAAAGCCTCTCTGCACTCTGTGGTCCCCAAAAAACCGCAATAAAAACGCTGACCTATATACAGATTGCTGTATCATACGCGCAAGTCAGCCAGATAATCGCTGGTACCATCAGGTACTGGAGGAAAGTCCGGGCTCCACAGGGCAGAGTGCCAGGTAACGCCTGGGAGGCGCGAGCCTACGGAAAGTGCCACAGAAAATATACCGCCATGTTCGCATGGTAAGGGTGAAATGGTGCGGTAAGAGCGCACCGCGCTACTGGCAACAGTAGTGGCAGGGTAAACCCCACTCGGAGCAAGACCAAATAGGAGAGCTATGGTGCGGCCCGCACTGCTTTCGGGTTGGTCGCTTGAGGATTATTGGTGACAATGATTCCAGATGAATGATTATCCACGACAGAACCCGGCTTATCGGCTGACTTTTTTTAAATAAACTGCGCGTTTAACCTAAAACTACCGTCTATTGGTAGTCATTTCTTTGTGAAAAAGTTGATAAATTAGCAACTCTTGATATTTTACTTTAACTTGCCTCGATTAGTTTTTGTTTTCTAAAGACTATTAAAATCCGCACCTTAAAAACCTCTGCTAAGTCATTGTTGTTATTAAAGAAATTCCATTCCAAAACCCCCATTTTTACTTGACTTGTGGTTTTTTGAGGCGATACTGTGCCCATTGGTGGGTAAAAGTGTCACAAAGTGGAAAAATCAGGCTAATTTAGTGTACAAATTCAGAGGTGCTTCAAATTTATCGATTGATGCCAAAGGCAGAATGGTTTTGCCTGCGCGTTATCGTGAGCGCTTGTCTGAAATTTGTGAAGGTCAACTGGTTGTGACTATTGATACCGATAAGCCCTGTCTACTCATTTACCCCCTGCCAGAATGGGAAGTTCTTGAAGAAAAAATCAATGCCTTACCCGGGTTTAACAAAAAAGCACGTCGCATACAGCGTATGTTAATCGGTTATGCCACGGATATCGAGGTTGATGCGAATGGCCGTATGTTGCTTTCCTCTCCCTTGCGTAGCTACGCACAGTTAGAAAAGAAAGCAGTGTTAATCGGCCAGGGTAACAAGTTCGAACTATGGGATGAGCAGCTGTGGGACAAGCTATGCATGGAGGATGATGACGATGATGAGATTCCAGCAGCATTGTTGGAGTTGTCGTTATGAGTTCGCAGTCAGGGCATCAGCCAGTTTTATTTGATGAGGTTTTGCAGGCCATGCAGGTTAAGCCCGATGGTGTGTATATTGATGGTACCTTCGGCCGTGGTGGACATGCTGCAGCGATACTGGAGCAACTGGGTGAGCACGGGCGTCTGATCGTGATGGATAAGGATCCCCAGGCAATAGCCTGTGCTCGAGCCAAGCATGCAGGTGATCAGCGTGTCACTATTATTCATGATGATTATGCCGAAATGAAAAATCACATCTCTGAGCAGGGCCTGGCGAATCAGGTGGATGGCGTATTGCTTGACCTGGGTGTTTCATCACCGCAGCTGGATGATGCGACACGTGGTTTCAGTTTTCAGCAAAATGGCCCACTGGATATGCGTATGAATACTGAGCAGGACGAAACTGCACAGCAATGGATTTCAAAAGCCAGTGAAAAAGAAATTGCAGATGTTTTATGGCGTTTTGGTGAAGAGCGCTTTTCACGTCGTATTGCGCGCAAGATTGTTGAATACCGTCAGCAGGAACCCATAAATGATACCGATACCCTGGTGTCGATCATTAAGGGCTGTGTACCTGCGGGTAAAGAAAAAAAACACCCTGCTACGAGAAGTTTTCAGGCTATTCGCATGCGTATCAATCATGAGCTGGAAAATGTAGAGCAGGTATTGGCAGATATCTTTGATGTTCTAAAAGTAGGTGGGCGCTTGCTGGTGATTAGTTTTCATTCTCTGGAAGATCGCCTGGTTAAGAGGTTTTTTAAACAGCAGTCAACAACTCCGTCCATACCACGAGGCTTACCTGTTAGAGAAAGTGAATTGTCGGTTTCTATCCGACTGCGCACTATCGGCAAAGCGATCAAAGCCGGAGTGCAGGAGTTATCGCAAAATCCGCGTTCGCGTAGCGCGGTATTAAGAGTAGCTGAGCGAGTCTCCTGATGAGCCGGCTTTACTGGTTGATGCTGCTGATTGTTCTTGTAACCGGCAGCGCAATGACTGTGATTTATGTGAAACATGAAAGCCGTGCTCTGTTCTCTGAGTTGAGGAAGGTTCAAAAAAAGCAGGACGAAATAGTGATTCAATGGAGTCGTCTGCAGATACAGAACAGTACCTTGATTACGCAGGCGAATGTTGAATCCATGGCGCGTAAAAAATTGGGCATGATTTTACCCGAAGATATTCAAATAGTGACTTTACCTTGATATGAGTGAGTCTAATCAAACATCGTTTTTTTCAGTAAGACATTATTTTGTGCTTGCTGTATTGTTGCTGATGTTCAGCGCATTAATTGTGCGCGCCTCTTATCTTCAGGTAGTTGATCAGGATTTTCTACTGGATGAAGGCAGCCAACGGCAATTAAGAACTATTGATACACCGGCTTATCGTGGTGCGATAGTCGATCGCTTTGGGACGCCTCTTGCAATTAGTACTCCTGTTGACTCAGTATGGGTTAACCCCAGACTTGCTTTACTGGACAAGCAGGGCTTGAAAAAAGTATCAAAGTCATTAGGCCTGAATTACTCAAAGGTGCTTACCAGTATTACTCAGCGAGCTAACCGTGAATTTGTGTTTTTAAAGCGAAGAGTAGAACCAGACCTTGCCCAAAAAGCGGTACAAGATACTCAGGGTATTTACCTGCAGCGAGAGTACAGCCGTTTTTATCCTGCGGGTGAGATTGTTTCCCATGTGCTGGGATTTACTGATATAGATGATACCGGCAGTGAAGGTATGGAGCGTGTATATGAGGATTGGCTGAAAGCGACTCCTGGTAAACGTCAGATTCTACGTGATCGAAAAGGCCAGGTGGTCGAGAATATTGCACAGGTTTCAGCAGCCAAACCGGGTAATGATTTACAGATGAGCCTGGATATGCGTCTGCAATACATTGCTTATAGAAGTCTGGCAAAGGCGATTAAGTACCATGATGCAGAATCAGGTAGTGCTGTATTGCTGGATGCTCATACTGGGGAGATTCTGGCGCTTGCGAATTTACCCTCCTACAACCCGAATAGTCGTAACAAACAAAAGGCCAATCAGCGCCGTAACCGTGCAATTACCGATGTGTTTGAACCAGGTTCTTCAATCAAACCCTTTACGCTGGCGGCGGCTATGGATAGAAACCTGTTCAACGATAAAAGCCGGATCAATACTTCACCCGGCTACATGAAGGTAAGCGGTTATCCGGTAAAAGATTTTAGAGACTATGGCGTACTGGATCTGGCGGGTGTGTTACGTAAGTCTAGCAATGTAGGGGCGTCCAAGATTGCGCTATCTATGAAGCCTAAAGAGCTGTGGCAATCTTTTACTGATTATGGCTTTGGTGAGCCTACCGGCGTAAGTTTTCCCGCTGCATCTTCGGGTTATATTAGTTATTACAGCGACTGGCAGCCACTGGATCATGCCACGATTGCTTTTGGTTATGGGCTTTCTGTGAGTGCCTTACAGCTCGCCAGAGCCTATAGTCTGTTTGCTAATGAAGGCAAATTATTACCTATGAGTTTACTGAAAGTTGATCAAGTGCCAGAGTCACGTCAGGTAATGTCTGCTTCAACGGCAAAAAGCATTCTTGAAATGATGGAGCAGGTGGTCGGGCCGGGTGGTTCAGCTAAACTAGCTGCCATCAATGGTTATCGGGTGGCTGGTAAAACAGGTACGGCGAAAAAAAATGCGGCGGGTGGATATTTAAAAGACAGTTATATCGCTGTTTTTGCAGGAGTGGTCCCGGTAACTGATCCAAGGCTGGTGATGGCGGTCATGATAGATGATCCCAAACAGAATGGTTATTACGGTGGTCAGGTAGCAGCACCGGTATTTAGTGAAGTGCTCGGGCATGCGTTGCGTTTGATGAATATCTCTCCAGATGACTTGCCTGCCATTCAACGCATGGCGAAATCTGAGGAGAATAAGGTGTGATGATGGCACATCAAAGTTTATCCAATACGATGACACTAAGGCAACTTTTACAGGGTTTTGTTGCTGCAGAATATCTTACTGATTTATCAGTTCAGGGTATTTCAGGCAATAGTCAAATGGTCGTAGCTGGTGATGTTTTTGTTGCTCAGGCCGGAATAAAGCATCATGCCATAGACTTTGCCGCCGATGCAGTCAGGCAAGGGGCTGTTGCAGTTCTGTATGATGCTAACGATAGCTATTCTAATCAGCGCGTACAAATGCTGAAAAAACAGCTTAACAGTGAGTGGATACCTGTAGCAGATTTAAATCGTAATACAGGAAAAATTGCCAGCCGTTTTTATAACGATCCAGGCCATAAGATAAAACTCATTGCTGTGACAGGTACTGATGGTAAAACCAGTGTGACTCATTTACTGGTACAGGCGCTTACTCGAATGGGAAATACTGCCGGCAGTATAGGTACTCTGGGGTATGGCACTGCTAATCGTCTGAATATGCTTGGGTATACAACTCCTGATGCAATCTGCATACAGTCATTACTGGCTGAGTTGGTTGACTGTGGTTGTGAATATGTTGTGATGGAAGTTTCTTCTCATGCATTACATCAATATCGAGTGAGTGGCTGTGAATTTGATATTGCATTATTAACCAATCTGGGCAGCGATCATCTGGATTATCATGAAACAGTAGAACAATATGCACAAGCTAAATCACGGCTTTTTGAATTCAGTAGTTTAACTGGTCGAGTTTTTAATACTGATGATGCGCTAGGTGCAAAATTATTTCAGCAATATAATGAGAATACCTCTCTGGCAGTAAATACAGGCACACACATGACTGAAAATAATTCAGTCTCCTTAAAGCATAGTCAGATGAATGAGCAGGGGCTGGAGATCGTTGCAGCCACTTCTCAGGGTGATATCAGAATCCAAAGTGCCTTAATAGGGTCGTTTAATATTGATAACCTGCTTTCCTGTATCGCGGTATTGCAGTTATTAAATTTTGATAGACAGCAGATAGAATCTGCCATGCAACAGTTAAAACCCATTCCAGGTCGTATGGAATATTACCCTCCACTCAATGAGTATCCTGCAGTAGTGATTGATTTTGCTCATACTGAACAGGCACTAAAAGCCTGTCTGTCTGCGGTTAAAGACAGCTATCAGGGTGAGCTTTATTGTGTATTCGGTTGCGGCGGTGATAGAGACCAGAGTAAACGCCCAAAAATGGCTGCGGTAGCGGAACATCTTGCAGATCACGTTATCCTGACTGATGACAATCCGCGTACTGAATCAGCGCATAAAATTATGAGTGATATCGTTATCGGGTTGCAGCATCCCGAACTCGTACGTGTTATTCATGACCGAGCAGCAGCGATAAAGACAGCAATCAGTCAGGCCAATGAAAATGATCTGGTTGTGATTGCTGGCAAAGGTCATGAGCAGTTTCAGATTATCGGTGAGAAGAAAATTCCATTTAGTGATAGAGAACTGGTGCTAGAAACTCGACAGGGGCAGTCTTTATGATCAGTCTTCATTCTGATGAATTGATCAAGTTATTTCCCCAAAACTCTGATGTGTCTGAGTTTTATTTTAAAGGAGTGGTTATCGATACTCGCCAGGACTGTGCGGGCGCGTTATTTATTGCGATCAAGGGTGAAAACTTTGATGCACATGATTTTGTGACTATGGCGAGGGATAAAGGAGCCGCAGCAGTGATGGTGGAACATGCTGTTGACTTAGATATCCCTCAATTGATTGTTGAAGACTGTCGTTCTGCTATGGGTCGGCTGGCTAATTTCTGGCGTCACAAAATGCCCGCGAAAGTTATCGGTATTTCTGGAAGTAATGGTAAAACAACCGTGAAGGAAATGTTAGGTCGTATTCTTTCCAGCGAATATAGAACATTGATGACTCTGGGTAATTTAAATAATGATATCGGTGTGCCCCTAACTTTGTTTCGTCTGACACCACAACACCATTTTGCTGTCATTGAAATGGGCGCAAATCATCAGCATGAAATCCATAATCTGTTGAGCATAGCCGAACCAGATGTGGTGTATGTAAATAACGCTCAGAACGCTCATGTTGAGGGTTTTGGCTCGCGCCAGGGTGTGATTCGGGCTAAAGGTGAGATGTATCAATTCTCTTCACCTACAGCAATTGCCGTATTTAATGAAGATGAGGATGCCGTTGATTACTGGAAGTCTATTGCAGCCAGTTCACTGCATATCAGCTTTTCATTAAGGCAGCAGAGTGATGTCACTGGTGCTTTTGTACAGCAGGCGCATACGCTGCATATCGAGGTGACTCAGGATCATCAAGAGGCGGATACCGAGATTCAGATGCAGGGCTTGCACAATGTTCAAAATGCAGTAGCTGCGATTACTCTGGCAACAGCCTGTGGTTTCAGTCTACAGCAGGCAGCTGAGGGGCTGGGTGGTTTTTCCGGTGTCAGTGGACGACAGAAGTTTTATCCGGGTGTGAACAAGAGTCTCATTATTGATGATAGTTATAATGCCAATCCGGGTTCCTTGATTGCTTCTGTGAATGTGTTGTGTACTCAACGTGGAGTGGCATGGTTAGCCCTGGGCGATATGGCTGAACTTGGTGCTGATGCACTCAGATTACATGAGCAGGCTTTGACGGTGGCAAAAGAAATTGGAGTGACCAGATTTTTTGCACTGGGTACTTTTAGCTGTAAGGCAGCAAAAGTGTTTGGTGATGATGGTCATTGTTTTGAAACACATGAAGAAATGGCGCGCTATATCGGCGCAAGATTACATAGTGGAATTAATCTTTTAATAAAAGGATCAAGAAGTGCCCATATGGAGAAAGTGGTGGCAGCATTAAAAGATCCATCCACACTGAATGGAGATGGTTATGCTGTATAGTCTCGCTGAATATCTGACGCAGTTTTATAGTGGCTTCAATCTGTTTCAATACCTGACTATGCGCACCATTCTAGGTGTGCTGACAGCTTTGATGATTTCATTACTGGTAGGTCCGAGCATGATTCGTTATCTGAGTCGCTACAATATCGGACAGAGCGTTCGTGATGATGGCCCTCAATCGCATTTTAGTAAAGCCGGTACTCCCACCATGGGTGGGGCATTGATACTGGTAGCAATCATAGTCAGTACCCTGTTATGGAGCGACCTGTCATCACGCTTTGTGTGGATAGTGGTTATGGTAACCGGAGGTTTCGGAGTTATTGGCTGGATAGATGATTACAAGAAAATCGCTTTCGGAAACTCTAAGGGTCTGTCAGCCCGGTCAAAATACTTTTGGCAATCCATTATAGGATTGACCGCTGCGTATACTCTTTTCACAACTGCTCAGGTACCTATTGAAACGCAGTTAATTCTGCCTTTCTTTAAAAACGTGGTACTGGATCTGGGCTGGTTTTATATCGTACTGGCTTATCTGGTGATCGTCGGTAGCAGTAATGCGGTCAATCTGACTGATGGTCTGGATGGGCTGGCAATTTTACCTACCGTACTGGTGGGTGGCGCACTGGGTGTGTTTGCTTATGTGACGGGGAATACCAACTTTGCGGGCTACCTTGGCATACCTTATGTACCTGGTGTGGGTGAAATGGTTGTGTTCTGTGGCGCACTGGTGGGCGCAGGTCTGGGCTTTCTCTGGTTCAATACCTATCCCGCTCAGGTGTTTATGGGCGATGTTGGAGCGCTGGCATTGGGCGCAGCTCTTGGCATAGTTGCCGTTGTTGTACGTCAGGAACTGGTGCTATTTATTATGGGTGGAATTTTTGTGGTCGAAACCATTTCTGTGGTTTTACAGGTTGCCTCTTACAAATTAACAGGGCGGCGCATCTTCCGCATGGCTCCCTTACACCATCATTATGAATTAAAAGGCTGGCCCGAGCCACGTATTATCGTGCGTTTCTGGATTATTACGGTAATCCTGGTGTTGATTGGGCTGGCGAGCTTAAAGATACGGTGATGCAGATGATGGCACAACAGCAGCATGTTCATCTTGATCAGCGCTACCTGGTTATCGGGTTGGGGCTGACAGGGTACTCTGCTGCCTGTTATCTGCTACGCAATGGTTATCACTGTAGCGTACAGGATGACCGTGAACAGCCTCCATATCTGGCTCAGTTGCTTGCTGATTTTCCTGATGTCAATGTGCTGTTACAGCCATTAACAGAGTCTCTTATAGAGCAGGCTGATTGCTGGATAGTCAGTCCTGGGTTATCAGTGAGAAGCCCATTGATTAAAAAAGTGGCACAGTCAGGAGTAAGAGTGATTGGAGATATCGAATTATTCGCTGAAGCGGTGAATAAACCGGTTATTGCAATCACTGGCTCTAATGGGAAAACAACGGTCACAACCCTGGTCGGTCAAATGATCGCTGCGGGGGGAAGGAAAGTTGCAGTAGGTGGGAATATAGGTGTGCCAGCGCTGGAACTATTACAACAGGATGCAGAGCTTTATGTATTAGAGTTATCCAGTTTTCAACTGGAAACAACCTCAAGTCTGAAACCGTTGGTAGCTACAGTTTTAAATGTTAGTGAAGATCATATGGATCGTTATGATGATCTGACCGATTATCAGAATAGTAAGAAAAAGATTTACCACAATGCAGAATATGTCATCAGTAATGCAGATGATGAACTGACCGAAAATTCATCTGCTGACATACGCTTTTCTCTACAACGAGATGATGTGGATTATCATATTCTGCAACAGCCTCAAACCATGCTGGCAGTTAAAGGCGAAGGCTGGATAAATACCAGTGAGCTTAAACTCAAAGGTCGTCATAACTGGGCTAACTGTCTGGTTGCTATAGCAATGGCTGAAATTGCTGGAATTTCAAAAAATGCAATTATAGAAACACTAAGGCAGTTTGCCGGGCTCGATCATCGTAGTCAGTGGGTGGCAGAAATTAATGGTGTGAGCTGGATAAATGATTCCAAGGCGACTAACCCTGGTGCAGCACTCGCAGCCATACAGGGTATAGATGAACCGATTATCTTACTGGCCGGAGGGCAAAGTAAAGGGGCCAACATGCAGTCACTTTGCGAAGCAGTAAAACAAAAGGTTAGTTGTGTATTATTGTTTGGGCAGGATGCCGATAAAATTGAAAAGTCACTACAGGGCAGTACTCGGATCGAGCAGGTAGATAACCTGGCTCAAGCAGTTACACGAGCGCATCAGATTGCACAGGCTGGTGATCTGGTATTGCTATCACCTGCCTGCGCAAGTTTTGATCAATTCAAAGGTTTTGCAGATCGTGGTGAGCAATTCAGCAAGTTGGTGAGGGCATTGTCATGACAGGTCAGGCGATACGTTCATCACGACAGCCTAAGGCAGAGACTGCTTTAATTTCAAATGCACTGGATACCCAGATTGTATTGATCTATGGATTGCTTGCTCTAATCGGTTTGATCATGGTGACTTCAGCATCCATCGGTATGGCTGACCAGCAAATGGGCGATCCCTTTTATTTTGGAAAGAGACAGTTCTTACGCCTGTTGCTTGGGGTAGTGCTGGTGTGGCTGGCGTATCGAATTCCAACCAGACTTTGGCGCGACAACGGTATGGTACTCATGCTTGGCTCTATTATGTTACTGGTATTGGTTTTGGTGCCAGGTGTTGGACGAACAGTAAACGGGTCAACCCGTTGGCTGGATCTGGTGCTTTTTACTGTGCAGGTTTCAGAGATTGCAAAGTTATTCCTGATAATTTATCTGAGCGGTTATTTGATCAGGCGCTCGGATGAAATTAAAACGGACATGAAAGGGTTTCTCAAACCTATGATTATTCTGGCAGTTGCTAGTGGTTTGTTATTGATGGAACCAGACTTTGGTGCGGCTTCGGTGTTGCTTATGACGGGTCTCGGTATGATGTATCTAGGTGGGGTACGTTTTGGAAATTTCTTCATATTCGTATTAGGCACTCTGAGCATTATGGTGTTACTGGCCATGGCCTCTCCTTATCGTATGGCACGTGTCACGTCTTTTCTTGACCCCTGGGCCGACCCTTTTAATAGCGGATTTCAGTTGACTCAGTCTTTGATTGCTATTGGTAGTGGTGGCATGTTTGGTACAGGGCTGGGCGGTAGTATTCAGAAACTGTTTTATCTGCCGGAGGCACATACCGATTTTCTATTTGCTATCTATGCCGAAGAGCTAGGGCTGATTGGTATTGTATTTCTGATAGCGATTTACGCATGGTTTTTATGGCGTTGCTTCAGTATCGGTAAAACAGCCCTGCTTAAAGGCCATGCTTTTGGAGCCTATCTGGTGTATGGCGTTGCGCTGCTAGTTAGTATACAGGCTCTTATCAATATGGGTGTGAATATGGGAGCGCTACCCACCAAAGGGCTAACCCTGCCATTTATTAGTTATGGTGGTAACAGTATTTTGATTATGTCGTTTGCCATAGGCCTGGTGCTGCGTGTGCACTATGAGAATGTGGTTACAACAGAGCAGCCAGTACGTAAAAAGGCCCGTAAAAAAATGGTGGTGAAGTCATGACCGCTAAACGCCCCATTATGGTAATGGCCGGTGGTACCGGTGGACATGTTTTCCCCGCACTTGCCGTTGCGGAATTTTTACGCCAGCAGGGTGAATCGATTGTATGGATGGGAACACGTAGCGGTATCGAATCCAGGCTGGTACCAGAGGCCGGTATTCCTGTCGAATGGCTGGATGTTCAGGGTTTACGTGGCAAAGGCGTGCTTACTATTGCTCTGGCTCCATTTAAATTGATTCAGGCCTGTTGGCAGGCAATGAATATTCTAAGAAGAAATCGTCCACGAGCCGTATTAGGCATGGGTGGTTTTGCTTCTGGTCCTGGTGGACTGATGGCCTGGATTTTAAGAATACCTCTCATTATTCATGAACAAAATGCAGTGATTGGGTTAACTAACAAATTACTCAAAGGGTTATCGTGTATCAGTTATTTTGCTTTTCCGCAGGCCGCAGCGGGTATTGCTAATAGTGAGGTGGTTGGTAATCCAGTTCGTGCCGAAATTCTCTCTATAGCTGAGCCGCAGATACGTCTAGCTGGCAGGGGACAGGATCGACTAAGGTTATTGATCATTGGAGGTAGCCTGGGTGCTAAAACACTGAATGAAGTCGTACCAGCTGCTATGCAAAAAATACCATCACAGCATCGCCCGATGATTAAACATCAATGTGGTGAAAGGCATTTAGACGCCTGTCAGGGCCTGTATCAGCAATGTGCTGTTGAAGCAGAGGTTATGGCATTTGTGAAGGATATGAAGAGTGCTTATGAATGGGCCGATCTGGTTGTATGTCGTTCAGGTGCATTAACCGTATCTGAACTCGCAGCCGCAGGCATGGCATCCATTCTGGTACCTTATCCTTATGCGGTGGATGATCATCAATATATAAATGCAGGTTTTCTTGAAGCAGCTGATGCAGCGTTATTGATTCGCGATCATGAGTTAACGCCTGAGAAATTGAGTGAAATTATAAATCGTTTTTCTGTGGAGCGAGATCAGGTATTAAAAATGTCGTTGAACGCCAGATCAGTCGCTTACACAGAGGCCACTAAACTGGTAGCGCAGGGCGTATTAAAAGAGGCACTGGTATGAGTCAGTCAAGTAGAAATTTAATGCGAAGGATTCGAAAAATACATTTTGTGGGAATAGGTGGTGCTGGTATGAGCGGTATCGCCGAGGTGTTCCACAATCTGGGGTATAAGGTCAGCGGTTCCGATATTAATGAAGGCTCGGTGGTAAGGCATTTACGAGATATTGGGATACAGGTTGAGATTGGTCATCGCGCAGAGAATATTTTAGAGACACATGTGGTGGTTGTATCAACTGCGATTGATGCTTCTAATCCTGAGATTAAGGCTGCGCAGGAGCAACGCATTCCTGTGGTTCGACGTGCAGAAATGCTGGCTGAATTGATGCGTTTTCGCCAGGGTATTGCGGTTGCCGGTACACATGGAAAAACCACTACTACCTCGTTACTGACTTCAGTGCTGGTTGAGGGGGGGCTGGATCCAACCTATGTGATTGGTGGTAAATTAAACAGCTCTGGTCGCCACGCAGAACTGGGTGCCAGTGAATATCTGGTGGCAGAAGCGGATGAAAGCGATGCATCCTTTCTGTATCTGCAGCCGGTGATGGCGATAGTGACCAATATCGATCAGGACCACCTGTCGACCTATGAGGGTGATTTCGAGCGACTCAAACAAACCTTCATCGAATTTCTGCATCATCTGCCATTTTATGGACTTGCTGTCCTGTGTATCGATGATGATGTTGTACGAGAAATACTGCCACATATCTCCAGGCCTGTACTGACCTATGGTGTTGCAGAGGATGCTGATGTGCGTATTAGCGATATCAGAGCTGAAGGATCAAAAACGTATTTTAATGTTACCTTTCCAGATCAAAAACAGGTCAGTATCAAACTGAATCTGGCCGGCCTGCATAATGTACTGAACTCAACTGCTGCACTTTCTATCGGTTGGGAATTGGGTGTGAGTGGTGAACAGATGCAGACAGCCCTGTCTGGATTTGCCGGAATAGGTCGTCGATTTCAGATTACAGAAAACCTTAGCGTGGGTGGAAAAACTATTCGCCATATAGATGACTATGGTCATCACCCGAATGAGATTCGAGCAACTATACAGGCGATACGCGCAGCCTGGCCGGAACAAAGATTAACCGTGGTGTTTCAGCCGCATCGATATACCCGTACACGCGATCTGTTCGAAGACTTTGCACAGGTGTTATCAGAAGTCGATCAACTGGTATTGTTAGAGATTTATGCTGCTGGTGAAAAACATATAAAAGATGCTGATGGTCGAGCATTAAGTCGTGCGATTAGAAGCCGTGGTCGCATTGACCCTGTTTTTGTAGAAGAAATAGACCAGTTAGATAGTGTGTTAGCTGATGTTGTAGAAGAGAATGACATAGTAGTGACTCTGGGAGCCGGCAGCATCGGTGCTTTTGCCATTGAATTTGTGGCTACTCATCAGGAGGTAGCTGTTTGATGGCACAGGCTTTGTCTCACAATATTCGCGGACGACTGTTACATAATGAGTCGATGGCGCGACATTGTAGCTGGCGAGCAGGTGGCTGTGCAGATATTTACTATGAACCCGCTGATAAAGATGACCTGTCTGTATTCATGCAAACTATAGATGTTCAACAACCGGTCACCTGGGTTGGGCTGGGTAGTAATTTGCTAGTGCGCGATGGTGGCTTACGTGGTGTGGCAATTGTGGTGTTGCAAAAATTAAATGATTTACGCCTGTTAAGTGATGACAGTGTGTACGCTGAAGCCGGAGTCAGCTGTGCTAAATTTGCACGCTTCTGTCAACAGCATGATTTATCTGGAGCAGATTTTCTGGCAGGTATACCTGGTACGATTGGTGGAGCACTGGCGATGAATGCAGGTGCTTTTGGATACGAAACCTGGCAGTTTGTTGAATCGCTGGAAATGATGAATCGGCAGGGTGATTTGATCGAACGTGAAAAGCAGGAATTCAAGGTATCATATCGTAGCGTTAAACACGCTGATGACGAATGGTTTAGTGCAGCAGTATTTAACTTCCCAGCGCGAGATGCTGAACAGCAATCTCGTATACGTGAATTACTTGAAAAGCGTAATAACAGTCAGCCGATAGGTCTGCCTTCATGTGGTTCAGTATTTAAAAATCCTGAAGGTGATTATGCGGCGCGTCTAATAGAGGCCTGTGGCCTGAAAGGAAGCTGTATCGGTGAAGCCTGTGTATCTGAAAAACATGCTAACTTCATTATCAATACCGGCAGTGCCAGAGCCAATGATATTGAAGATTTAATTGAGAAAGTTCGTTATGAAGTAAAACAGAATTTTTCTGTAGAGCTTCAGCACGAAGTTAGAATTATTGGAGAGCGTTGATGAGTTTTGCACACTTACAACCCGCTCAGGATAGCGCTGCCAAATGTGGCAGAGTCGCTGTATTAATGGGGGGTACTGCTGCCGAACGTGAAGTCTCACTGAAATCAGGCAGTTTTGTGTTGCAGGGTTTACTGGACGCCGGTGTCGATGCTTTTGGCGTAGATATTCAACACGATATCTGTCAGCAGTTAAGTGAGCTTAAAGCTGACCGTGTATTCAATATTCTACATGGTCGGATAGGTGAAGATGGTCAGGTACAGGGCCTGCTGGAATCTCTGAACATACCTTATGTTGGCAGTAGAATTCAGGCTTCAGCGGTGACAATGGATAAGTTAATGACCAAGCGTCTGTTACAGGGCTGTGGTTTAAAAACACCGTTGTTTTGTGAGTTGAATTCAGTAGAGGATTGCAAACAGGCTCTGGATCTCATCGGGTTACCGATGATCATCAAACCCATACTTGAAGGTTCCAGTATTGGTATGACCAAGGTAGAAGATGCCGCTCAGCTGGAAGCAGCCTATCTACTGGCAGCAGGTTTTGGGCCGGTACTGGCCGAGCAGTGGATTGTAGGTAGTGAGTATACCGTAGCCTGGATGGGTGGCACTGTGTTGCCTGCGATCAGATTGGAAACACCACATGAATTTTATGATTACGATGCCAAATATATTGCTAGCGATACCAGATATATCTGCCCCTGTGGTTTAGCTGAAGATGAATTGCAGCAATTGAATCAACTGGTTGCTAAAACTGCTGATATTTGCGGTATACGCCACTGGGGACGCATCGATTTAATGCGTGATCAGCAGGGCGTATTTCAGGTAATTGAAGTAAACACAGTTCCTGGTATGACCGATCACAGCCTGGTGCCTATGGCAGCGAGAGAAGCAGGATTGAGTTTTTCACAATTGGTACTGAAGCTGATTGAATATACCCTGGACGATGAGGTTTCAAATGCTTAAGCTGATTCCTTTTATAAAACGTTCCAAAGCAGAAAAAAAGCCTAAGTCACGAGCTCAAGCTAGTAGAATGCAACAGAAAGAAAGCATTCAGTTGCATATCAGTAAGCGTTACGTGGTTATGGCACTGGTGTTTATCGCACTGGGGCTGGCAGTTGCTTTAGTGCCTCGTGAGCAATGGTTACCGATCGAAAAAATAACAATTACCGGTGAGTTCAGACAACTGGATACCGATAAATTACAACAGCAGTTAAAGCCTTATCTGGGCGCTGGATTTTTCTCGGTAGATATTCAGAAAGTTCAGGACCAGGTAAGCCAGCAACCCTGGATAGAGGAAGTTTCTGTGCGTAGAGTCTGGCCCAGTACGGTGGTTGTCTCAGTTATCGAAAAGCAGGCCTTTGCGCGTTGGGATGATTCACATTTATTAAGTACCAGGGCCGAGGTGTTTGAAGCAGAGAGCAAGGCTTATATGCATTTACCACTTATCCATGGCTATGCTGGACAAAGTGCTGAGCTGTTACAGCAGTATATGAAATTGAAACAAAAGTTTGCTGAAAAAGGTATTCAGCTTTCAGCATTAAGTGAAGATAGTAAAGGCGCTCTTAGCTTATTACTGGATGATCATCTCAGAGTTAATCTGGGTACTGATGAAACAGAACAGAAAATTTACAAGATGCTGGCGGTGTATCCCATGCAGATTAAACCTAGAAAAGATTTTATAAAGTATATCGATTTTCGCTATAGCAACGGCTTTGCTATTGCCTGGAAAAAAGATAACCAGCAACAGATTAGCGACATGAAACGGGGCAACAAGAATGTCTAAAAAAGGTGAAAACAATTTGATCGTCGGACTGGATATCGGCACATCAAAGATTGTGGCAATCGTAGGCGAAGTTACCGTAGAAGGTGATATCGAGATTATCGGTATTGGTACACAACCCTCACGCGGACTAAAGAAAGGTGTCGTAGTTAATATCGAGTCGACTGTACAGTCGATTCAGCGTGCAGTTGAAGAAGCCGAACTGATGGCAGGTTGTCAGATACGTTCGGTATATGCGGGTATCGCCGGTAGTCATGTTAAGAGTATTAATTCTCACGGCATAGTCGCGATTAAAGATAAAGAGGTTACCACGGCAGATGTTGCAAGGGTCATCGATGCGGCCAAGGCGGTAGCGATACCTGCCGACCAACGTATCCTGCATGTGTTACCACAGGAATTTCTGATCGACAATCAGGAAGGTATTCGAGACCCCATCAGTATGTCAGGGGTGAGACTCGAGTCACGTGTACATCTGGTCACTGGATCAGTAAGCGCCGCACAGAATATTATCAAGTGTGTACGACGTTGTGGGCTAGAAGTAGACGATATTATTCTGGAGCAACTGGCTTCCAGTGCAGCTGTATTAACAGATGATGAGAAAGAACTGGGTGTTTGCCTGGTGGATATTGGCGGTGGTACTACCGATATCGCGATCTTTACCGAAGGTGCTATCCGACACACCGCAGTGATACCGATTGCAGGTGACCAGGTGACTAACGATATTGCTGTAGCACTACGTACACCTACACAGTATGCCAATGATCTGAAGATCAAATATGCCTGTGCATTGCGTCAACTGGCAAAGGAAGATGAAACTATTGAAGTGCCCAGTGTCGGTGATCGTGAACCGCGCCGGCTAGCACGCCAGACTCTGGCCGAAGTGGTTGAGCCAAGATATGACGAGTTGCTGAGTCTGGTACATGCGGAGCTCAGACGTTCTGGTTTTGAAGAAATATGTGCCGCCGGAGTGGTGTTGACCGGCGGTAGTTCCAAGATGGATGGCGTGGTGGAACTTGCTGAAGAGATATTCCACATGCCGGTAAGACTGGGTGTACCTCAACACGTGAAGGGCCTGGTCGATGTAATTCGTAATCCTATCCATGCAACAGGGGTAGGCTTATTGCTGTTTGGCAACAAACAGCGCAGCAGTTTTTCCAGTAGAGAGCTGGAAGAAAACGCTGGGGACAGCTTATGGATGAGAATGAAAAGCTGGTTCCAGGGTAATTTTTAGTAATCAACTTAAAAGTAAGAGGAGACATAACATGTTTGAACTAATGGATGCATTTACACAAAGTGCAACAATTAAAGTAATGGGCGTAGGCGGCGGTGGCGGTAATGCCGTACAGCATATGGTCGAATCGGGTATCGAAGGCGTCGAATTTATGTGCGTTAACACCGATATCCAGGCACTGAAACATATGGAAGCAAAAACCACTATTCAGATCGGTAGTAGTATTACCAAGGGTCTGGGTGCGGGTGCTGATCCAGGTATCGGTCGTCAGGCTGCGATGGAAGATCGTGAAAGAATTCAGGAAGCGATTTCCGGTAGTGATATGTTGTTTATCACTGCGGGTATGGGTGGTGGTACCGGTACAGGTGCAGCGCCCGTGATTGCACAAATCGCAAAAGAAATGGGAATTCTGACCGTAGCAGTCGTTACCAAGCCGTTTGGCTTTGAGCGCGCCAAGCGTATGATGCTGGCGGAACAGGGTATCAAGGAATTATCCGGTATGGTGGATTCACTGATTACCATTCCTAATGAAAAATTACTGCCTGTACTGGGCAAGCAAACCTCAGTGCTGGAAGTGTTTAAAACAGCCAATGACGTATTACGTGGCGCAGTACAGGGTATTGCAGAATTGATCACCTGTCCGGGTCTGATCAATGTTGACTTTGCTGACGTACGTACGGTTATGTCAGAAATGGGCATGGCGATGATGGGTTCTGGTACAGCAACCGGAGAAAATCGAGCTACAGAAGCTGCTGAAAAGGCGGTTGCCTCTCCATTACTGGAAGATATCAATATCGCCGGTGCTCAGGGTATCCTGGTGAATATCACAGCTGGCCTTGATCTCTCTATTGGTGAACTGGATGATGTGGGTAACACCATTACCTCTATGGCGTCAGACGATGCGACAGTGGTTGTGGGTACGGTTATTGATTCTGAAATGGCAAATGGCGAGTTACGTGTCACGCTGGTTGCTACAGGCTTAGGTAAGAAGAAGGAAGAGGTTCAACCCGTTCCTGAAATTGCTACTATAAAGCCTGAACGTAACGGTGAGATGGATTATTCCAAACTGGATCAGCCTACTATTATGCGTACCAGCAAGAAAGTAATGGGTGATTCAGTCGAAATGCCAGTGGATAAGGAAAGTATGGAATACCTCGAAATTCCTGCATTCCTGCGTCGCCAGGCCGACTAATAGCCTGAACTTCTCTTACGCCTAATCGGGTTCAGGGATGAACCCGGAAGGTTTCCCCATGTGCTTTTTGCGCAGATTTTACAGTCCCCGTAATAAAACCATCCCCCCTGGTAACAGTCAGAATTGAGCTGAAGCATGGTCGATAGCTCTCTGTGGTGTTAGAATATTTGACAGTATTTCAAAATAACTATAAGGACCATGAAACCAACAATCTTTGATCTCGAAGTACGCCCCATCATTCCTGAAAAATTATCTGGTTTAAATGAACTTGCCAATAACCTGTTGTACAGCTGGGACCGCAATGTGCGAGGTCTATTTTATCGGCTTGATTTAGATCTATGGGATCGATGTGAACATAAGCCTAAGGTGTTTTTGCGCCGAATATCACAGAAAACGCTGGATGATGCCGCCAAAGACAATGTGTTCATGGAAGAATATAACCGAGTAATGTCGGCCTATACAAGCTATCTGCAAAAGATTACCCATGATGAAATCGATGGATATCTGGATGCTGAGAACGATTTAATTGCCTATTTTTGTGCCGAGTTTGGTTTACATGAGAGTTTTCCAATCTATTCCGGTGGTCTGGGCATTCTGGCTGGAGATCATTGCAAGGCCGTTAGTGATCTGGGTGTACCTTTTGTTGCCATAGGTCTGCTTTACAGGCAGGGCTATTTTACCCAGTATATCGATGGCTATGGAAATCAGATAGCAAGCTACCCGGTCACCAGCTTTAGCGAATTACCGATAGAAAAGGCACTGGATGCGGAAGGTAACGAAATTAATATAAATATCCAGTTTCCAGGCAGAATCGTGAAACTAAAGGTATGGCAAACCTGCGCGGGGCATACGCGCATGTATTTACTGGACAGTAATCTGGAAGAAAACAGTGCAGCTGACCGTGAGATTACTTTCCAGCTCTACGGTGGAGATCGGGTCATGCGCCTGCAGCAGGAGATTGTACTGGGTATAGGTGGTGTGCGACTGATCCGTAAATTAGGACTTAAGCCCACGGTGTGGCATATCAACGAAGGGCATGCTGCATTTTTGATACTGGAGCGTTGCAGAGAACTGGTAGCTGCAGGTATGCCGTTTAATGCCGCGCTGGAACAGGTCGCTGCGGGCAATGTGTTTACCACCCATACCCCGGTATCAGCCGGGCATGACATGTTTGATGAGGGCCTGGTGAATGAATTTTTTGAAATCTGTGCCGGAAATCTGGGTATAGATTTTCAGACTTTCATGAAAATTGGTTCCACTCCGAATGCACCGCACAGCTTTAACATGACCGCTTTGGCATTACGCGGTTCACGTTTTCATAACGGGGTGAGCAGGATTCATGGTGCTGTCGCCTCTGAGATGGAATCCTATATCTGGGAGCAGATCCCTCCGCATGAAAATCCAATCACTTATGTCACCAATGGTGTGCATGTGCCGACGTTTCTGGCGCGTGAATGGGTGAACCTGTTTGATATGCGTTTTCGCGAATGGCGTAATCAACTATTAAATAAAAAATACTGGAAGTGTATTGATGAGATTCCCGATCATCGCTTCTGGAGTTTGCGCCAGGAATTAAAAACCCAGATGCTGGAAAATCTGCATAGCTATACCATTAAACGCTATACACGTAATAATGCTAATGAAGCATTGATCAAGCGTATTACCCAAATCATCAATAAACCCGAGGCCGATGTTCTGGTGCTAGGATTTGCAAGAAGGTTTGCAACCTATAAGAGAGCTACTTTGCTATTTAAGGATCCAGAGCGGCTAGCACGTCTATTAAATGATCCGGAAAAACCGGTGATGATAGTATTTGCCGGTAAGGCACATCCCAGCGATCAACCTGGACAGGACCTGATTCGTACCATCCATAACTATGCACACCAGCCCGAGTTTCAGGGTAAGATTATCCTGCTTGAAGATTATAATATGGCGATGGCGCGCAGTCTGGTTACTGGTGTGGATGTGTGGGTGAATACACCTCAGTATCCATTAGAAGCAAGTGGTACCTCAGGAGAAAAAGCAGCCATAAATGGTGTTCTCAATTTAAGTGTATTAGATGGCTGGTGGGGCGAAGGCTATAATGGAAAAAATGGCTGGGCAGTATCTCCACACGGTATAGATTTTGATCCCGAAACCCGTGACTGGGAAGAGGCCAATGATCTACTGGACATTCTAGAACACGAAATTATCCCGATATTTTATAATCGCGGCAAGCAGGGCTATTCCAAATACTGGGTTAAACTTTCCAAGGGATCGATGAAGTCCTGTATACCACGCTTTAATGCATCTCGCATGGTGATGGATTATGTAAAAAAACTTTATGCACCGGCCAAACGGCAGTCACAGTTAATGCTGGCAAATAATTCAGCAGGAGCCATTGAACTGGCAACATGGAAAAAGAAAATTCATGCCAACTGGCATAATATTAAATTTGAACGTGTAGACGATGTACGGCCTCACATCAATACCGATGAAAAACTATTGATTAAGATTAGTGCTTATCTTAACGGCTTATCTCCAGAAGATGTTCAGGTGGAATGTGTTGTAGGATTCACAAAGAACGGTAAGGGCTTTTTGACGGTAAAAGAAAAGCACTATCTTAAATACCAGGGCAAGGAAGGCATTAATCATATCTTTACTCTGGAATTAAGGCCTTCCAGTCCGGGGCTAAACCATTATAAAATTAGAATGTTTCCCTACCATAAAATGCTAAGTCATCCTTTGGAAACCGGGTATTTACTATGGATTTAAGCTGGCTGGATTTGTAAATCCATATACAGCTTAGTGAAACGACCTTAAGAATCAGCTAAAGATTGTTTTATAAACTGAGTTAAATCCTCGGCTTTAACTGGCTTGCTAAAGAAATAACCCTGAGCATAATCACAATTCAGGCCTGCCAGGAAATCTAACTGGTCCTGAGTTTCTACGCCTTCTGCAACAACCTTCAGATCCAGTCCATGTGACATAGCAATGGTTGCACTTATCAGCTCCCGGTCTGCAGGATCAATTGAGATATCATTCACGAAACTCCTGTCAATTTTGAGGATATTAAATGGATAATTTCTCAGGTAAGTGAGTGATGAATAGCCAGTGCCAAAGTCATCCATAGCAATATTAATGCCCTGGCTGGATAATGCTGTTAGCGCTTTTATAATATGCTCGTGGCCACTCATTAACACACCTTCGGTAAGTTCTAGCTCGAGGTGGCTTGCCTTAATGCTATAGCGTTCCATCAACTGAACTACGTTATTCACTAGTCCCGGATCGCGAAATTGTCTGGGAGATATATTGATAGAAACTCGAAACTGATTCGTCAGCTGTAACCAGATCTTTGAATTTTGTAAAGCCTGTTCCATGACATAAAGGCCAAGTCTCACAATAGAGCCTGATTGTTCTGCAACTGGAATGAACTCAACTGGAGAGACGTTGCCCAGCACAGGGTTGTTCCAGCGCAGCAGGGCTTCGGCCCCAATTACTTCTCCAGTTTTGATGTTTATCTGAGGTTGGTAAAGTACTGAGAATTCATTTCTATCCAGTGCACCATGCATCTGTTCTTCCAGACTAAGTCGTCTCGATATTTCACGATTCATGGTTTCGGTGAAAAATGAATAGGTATTTCTGTCCCTATTCTTTGAGTGGTACATGGCCAGGTCTGCATTACGCAGCAGTTCTGAGGGTTCACTTCCATCTTCAGGGTAAATTGCAATACCTATGCTGGTAGTTAGAATGATTTCGCGGTTGTTTATTCTGAAAGGCTCTCTAAAGCTTTCCACCATTGTGGTCGCAACCAGTTGAGCATCTGTAGGCGATTTGATACCACCCAGTAATAACAGGAATTCATCCCCACCAAGTCGACCTACCGTATCTTCGGCCCGTATTTCACGCAGCAATCTTGCAGAAGCCAGTATTAATAATTCATCTCCGCTTTCATGACCGAGTGAGTCGTTTACTTTTTTGAAATCATCCAGATCAATAAATAAAACTGCTACATGTTCGTGGTTTCTTTTTGCTTCATTGATGAGCTGTGAGAGTCTGTCCAGAGCAAGAAATCGATTGGGCAGATTAGTCAGGCTGTCAAAATGAGCCTGATGAGTAATTTTTTCTTCCTGGATTTTTTGTTGTGTAATATCTTCTCCTGAGCAGAGTATGCCATTGATGGTTTTCCCATCATGGTCGAGTAAAAGACGATTATGCCAGGCAATAATTCTCTCGTCTCCTTGCCGGGTAAGAATTTTATTTTCGTAAAACTCCAGGGGGGCAATATCTCCTGCCATCATCTGATTGAAAATAGCGATTACTTCTTCTTTAACCTTTTCAGGCAGAAAATTTTCAAACCAGTTCTTTCCCAGTGCGTCCTGTTCCTTCCAGCCTAGCACCTTGCAGGCTTTTTGATTTAACAGGGAAATATTGCCCTGTTCATCAAGTGCTAACATCATGGTGCCGGCAATATCCAGGTAGCTTTGGGCGACTTCTTTTTCATGCATTAATGCCTGTGTGTGTTGCTTCTGTTCTGTGAGGTCTTTAACAATGCCTTCAATCGCTACTGGTTTTCCATTGCTGTTGGTGACCAGAACATTGCTTTGACCAATCCATTTGCTTTCTCCTGAAGGTGTAATGATTTGATATTCATAGCAGGGGGGTACATCTCCTTTCAAAAGTTTTTTCCATTGCCTGGCGAAGTAGTGAAGCCATTCTGGAGGTAGTAAATCCTGAAATTTTTTGGGTGATTTATATAGCTCTTCTGGCGTTAGTCCGAATAACTCTTTAGAAGCAGGATTGATATATTCATACCTGCCATCGGGTAACGACATTCGGTAGATCACATCTTTGGCAGACCTGGCCAGTCGGTTAAATTGCTGGGTACTGTCTTCAAACTTTTCGGATATCTGTATGCTGACCCAGTAAAAGATACCCAGTGCTGCGATACTAATGACTATGGCTAAAGCGATCATGACAGCAGCTGCTTTTATAAAAGGGGCTCTTATCTCCTTCATGTCGATCTTTGCCACTATACCCAGGTTTAACCTGTGTACTGGTTCGTAAGCAGCCATCACCTCAACGCCTCTATAATCATTTCCTATCATCCAGCCCGAATTTCCAGAGAGTGCCTTGCGCATGGGCTCCGCTTTATTCAGTGAATCAAAAGCTACGGGGGCGGGAATATCCATACCTGATAGGCGGTTCCTCATCAGGAACACGATCTGATCACCCTGTTTTTTAGCCAGGGTGAATTCACCGCTTTGGCCAAACTTAAGTTGTTCATAGGCTGATTTGATTAGACCCAGTGTCAGCTTGAAGTTGGGATTATTAGAATGCAATTCCTGCGAGTGTTGATCTTCGTATTTTGCAAACGCATGGATCAGGCTGCTATTGCTTTTAGCAGTTTCACTGAGGCGTGAAGCAGTTTGTGAAATGTAGGTTTGATACAGGATATAGCCACTTATGCCAGACACAAACAGCACGGCAAAAGACATGGTAAGAGCAAGTCCAATCAGTTTATAGCGAATGCTTTCAGGTCTGATCATGAATATTATTTATTTTAGGAGGGCTCTGATTGATTCAAAGCTTCCTTTAAATTCCCTTATAATTAAAAGAAGTTATCTATCCTCCTCATGAATAATAGTGGGTTTAATAGAAAGATGTATCAGTATCTTTGCTTGAATGAGCTTAAATGCGGAATTAATCAATGATCCGAATGATTTTATCTGCATTTTTTGGGGATACCTTGCTGATAAGTTCTGCGTTGATGCCATCATTGAGTGCCACCCGGTGTCGTGCTTCTTCTTCACTGCAGCCAACCTGTACGTGTCGTTTGCACAGGCGTTGTACACATTCCTCTAATGGAACGTCCAGATACCAGGTTTTATCGAATACCTTTTCACGCAACATGCACCAGGGATCGGTATCCAGCAGGAGATAGTTTCCTTCTACCAGGACAATCTTATGCGAGCGGCATAGTGTAATCTCATTTTCAACTGGATCGCCTACCGCATGGTCAAAACCGGGAAAACTCCCTTTGCCGATAGCTCGAGCCTTTATCAGCTCATCAACAAACCGGTTAGCATTAAAGGTAAAGGGTGCTCCCCGACGTAGGCGGGCTTGTTGCGGGTCGTCCATTTTGTCCAATTCACTGCGATAATAGTGGTATCCATCCATTGGTATTACGGCCAGTAAGTCACCTAGCGCTGTTTTTAAAGCCTGTGCCAATGTGCTCTTGCCACTTCCAGGTGAGCCTGCAAGTCCTATCCAGAGCTGTGAACTGTTAGCTATCTCAGATGCTGTTTGCTTTAATTCTTCTGCAAGATTTTCGTATATATTCATGCAATCTAGTTAGTGTTAACAGGCCCTCGCTACGCAAAAAACAGTTATAACCTGCCAAAAAGCTGTATCAGTTTCCTCAGGTCACGGGCCAGACTGGGCCAAACCTGATCCCATTCGAAGCGCCAGTTCCAGTTACCTATAGTGGTACCGGGGGTATTCATTCTATATGTAGAATCGAGAGATAATATGTCCTGCATAGGCAAAATGGCAAGATCTGCTACCGATGCCAGTGCCATTCGGTTCAATACCCAGGGCATATCCAGTGGATGATCGGCAGAAACGCCTATATATTCATGCAGTTGGTGCCTGGAGTGTTCAGGCATTTCCTGATACCAGCCGAGCGAGGTGTTATTGTCATGGGTGCCTGTGTATACCACGCTATTGTGTAGGTGATTGTGCGGTAGATAAAAATTATCACTGGCTCCATCGAATGCAAATTGTAATACCGACATGCCGGGTAGATTGAATTGATCTCTTAATGCGATTACCTGATCAGTAATCACCCCCAGATCTTCGGCGATCAATGGCAGCGAGTCGAAATATTTGTGCAGCTTGTTGAGGAGAGCTTCACCAGGCGATGCTACCCAGCTACCTTCAGCAGCAGTTTCTGCTTCTGCTGGAATTTGCCAGCAGGCTTCCAGGGCACGAAAGTGATCAATTCGAATATAATCAAATAGCTCCAGTTGGGTTCGAAAACGGTTTACCCACCAGCTGAAATCATCTTCCTGCATAGTTGTCCAGTTATACAGAGGGTTGCCCCACAGCTGACCATCGGCGGTGAAGGCATCAGGTGGGACTCCAGCTACGTGAGTACAGAATCCTTTTTCATTGATCTGAAAGTTTTCACGTTGTGCCCAGACATCGGCACTATCCATTGACACATATATAGGCATATCTCCAAACAGTTTTATACCACGCTGTGTGGCGTAATTACGTAATTCATGCCATTGTTCAAAAAAAATGAACTGGATAAACTCAACGATTTTTATACGCTCAGCGTGTTGTTCACGAACTTCATTCAAAGCTTCTGGGTCACGATCTCGGTAGGGTGCTGGCCAGTATTCCCAGGAAAGGTTTTGCAGTGAACGCTTGAGTGACAAATAAAGTGCATAATCAGGCAGCCAGGATGAAGATTGCTGGATGAAAGCCTGTTGTTTATGGTGCCAGTGCGGGTCTGCATCGCGATAAAAATTGACGCTGGCTTTTTCCAGTACCGGGATTAATGATGAATCCATCTGGTGCTGATCAATATCTGACTGATCTAACCAGCCATGCTGTAATAGCCACTCCAGATTGATCAGGTGAGGGTTGCCTGCATGAGTAGATAAACATTGATAGGGTGAACGGTCGATATGGGTTGGCCCGAGAGGAAGCATTTGCCACACTCTGAGTCCGGCGTCAGACATAAAGTTGATGAAGTCCAGAGCTGGCTGACCGATGTCTCCCTGCCACTGTTTTCCGGGTAAAGAAGTTGGGTGGAGTAAGATACCTGCACTACGTTGACCAAAAATAGTATTTTTCTTTGAATTCATTTTCCGAATTGGTGCATCTAATATTTGGAGTATATCAGACCATAAAATGTCACTTTTAGCAGCAGTGAATTGGCCGATTGCGTGATTTATTTTATCCGCACATGAGTGGCAGAAAAAACTATCGACTCCTATGTCACATGGTGTATGTGATAGCCCAGCATTTCGGGTGTTACCAGAACGATTCCATTGGGAGAAATATCGAAGCGTTTTTCATCTTCTTGCTGATTCAATCCGATATTCATTCCATCAGGAATTTTACAGCCTTTATCAATAACGGCATGGAGTATTTTACAGTTTTTACCGATATGCACCTCAGGTAATATAACGGTTGAATCTACCTCGCTATAGTTATCCACATAAACATTGGAAAATAATAACGAATGCCGAATAGTGGAGCCAGAGATAATACAGCCTCCCGACACCAGAGAATCTATCGCTATGCCGCGTCTATCATCATCGTCGAAGATAAATTTAGCGGGTGGTAGTTGTTCCTGATAAGTCCAGATCGGCCAGGTCTTGTCATACAGGTTGAGCTCTGGTGTGATGCCTATTAATTCCAGGTTTGCCTCCCAGAAAGCATCCACAGTCCCTACATCCCTCCAGTAACATTGCCTGCCGGTTTCAGGCACCTTGAAAGGATAGGCATACACAGTATGCTTGCTAATGGCGCTAGGAATGATGTCCTTGCCGAAATCATGGCAGGAAGTGTCATTATCATGGTCCTCAATCAATAGCTTGTAGAGAAACTCTGTGTTAAACACATAAATACCCATAGAGCACAGTGAGGTTTGATCCTTACCCGGGATAGTGGCTGGATTTTCCGGCTTTTCTTTAAAGTCAAGAATGCACTTATTTTCGTCAACGTCCATCACGCCATATGCACGAGCCTTTTCAACGGGTACTTCGATACAGCCAACCGTTATATCTGCTTCTTTTTCCAGATGCTGTGCCAGCATGGCACCATAATCCATTTTATAGATATGGTCACCCGCCAGGATTAATACGAATCGAGGGTTATGGGTTCGGATAATATCCAGATTTTGGTAGATGGCGTCAGCAGTTCCTGAGTACCAGCTTTCTTCAAGGCGTTGCTGAGCGGGTAATAACTCGACAAATTCACCAAATTCACCTCGAAACATGCCCCAGCCACGCTGAATATGCTTAATTAGTGAATGAGCCTTATACTGGGTTAAAACACCGATCTTTCGGATACCCGAGTTAACACAGTTAGATAAAGGAAAATCTATAATTCGAAACTTACCACCGAAAGGGACTGCTGGTTTTGCACGCCAGTCAGTGAGTTCCTTTAGTCTGGATCCTCGCCCTCCAGCCATAATCAGGGCCAGGGTATTTCGGGTCAGATTACTGATATATCTGAGTGAATTGTCAGTTGGCATTATTTTACTCCAGTTTTTTTATCTGGACACAGTTCAGAAGTATGATGAACCTCCCCCCTATCAATCATCTGTATAAGCTAATAATAGTTTATATCTTTCAGTTCATCATTGTTTTGGATCATTAGATAGGGAGATTGTGTTGATTTAATGAAAAAAACGAGGGATCTACTATCCATTACTGGATACGACGAGGAGTAATAAGGAATACGGAACCAGAGTGACGGCGACTCTGGTATAGAAAAAGTACTACTGTTTGGTGGTTGCGTGGCAATTCAGACAGTATGCTGATACCGCACCCGCCCGGTAGTAGTTGGGTGGGTCCTGCTGCAGGCCAATGCGGGCATCCTGAATATTCTGTCTAAACTGATCAATATTGAAGGAAACAATATCATGGTTGGAGCTGAGAGTTTCGGTGCCAAGCTTTAAGCTTAAGTTTTCCATTTTTTGAAGAATTTCTATCGATGACTGAAGCTGTTGTTGGGTAATATCAGCCGGATCTTTTAGGTTATTGTCCAGCAGAGTGGTATACAGCGCAAATTGTTGCATGGTATCAGTCAGCTTTTGACGTGAAATATAATTAAAATCAGGTGGGTAGGTCACGCTTCTCAGGCCTTCAAAAAAGCCGCTACAGGCAGTTAACAACATGACCGAGGTGATAATAGTTGCTTTAAGGAATGTGGACAGTTGCATACAATTAGCTCTCATAGTGAGCCTTCCAGTATAGGTTTTTTTGGTTTTTGATTCATCTATTTGACCATTATCAAGCTCATGAGATGTATTTGCGACAGGAATCACTGTTGCTGACTACAACCCGGGTGATTTTTGTTTATAATACCGGGTGCAATGTGCACTATACGTTTAACACGATTTATTTACACTATAAGTCACCATAAAGAGGTTTCTAATGGAATTATTCAATAATGGAGAGCATGTCTGCCTCGCCTTCCGTGATCTGGTAACCGGTGGAGAGGCTGTTCAGGCTAACCAGTTTCTGGTGTTTGATCATCATCATGCTGCGCTGATAGATCCTGGTGGTGAATTAACCTATACAAGGTTATTCATGGCAATTAGTGAGTATATGAACGTCAAATCTCTGGATTACGTAATAGCGTCCCATCAGGATCCCGATATTGTTGCTTCATTGAATAAATGGTTGATTGGCACAGATGCCAAGATCGTGGTGCCTCAGCTCTGGGAGCGTTTTATCCCTCATTTTACCCGTCCGGGAAAAATAACCGGTAGAACCATCTCTATGCCTGACGAAGGCATGAATCTACAACTGGGTTCGTTTTCATTAAAAGCCTTACCGGCTCATTTTCTGCATGCAGAAGGTAATTTTCAATTCTATGATCCGGTCAGTAAGATCCTGTTTTCCGGTGATATGGGTGCCAACCTGTGTCCAGAAGCCGATCTGGATAAGCCTGTGGAAAAGCTGTCTGAAATCATGCCTTATATGGATGGTTTTCATAAGCGCTATCTGAACAGTAACAAGGTGTGCCGGTTCTGGGTCAATATGGTACGTCAGCTTGACATCAGTATGATTGTTCCACAACATGGCAGAATGATGCGTGGTAGAGCGATTGGAGAGTTTTTAAAGTATATAGAGAACCTGCAATGCGGCGTTGATCTTTTTACTCAGGATAACTATAGAGTTCCTTAGTTTTCTGTCGGGAAGCCCGCTCTGGTTAATTGACCCAGCGCTGGCCCCAAAAACCAGATTAATCAAAAAAGGCTGGATCATCCAGCCTTTTTTATGTCTACACGTCAATCCTTGCTTCTTGTTTTTAACCAGTGGTCTACTGAGAAAAATCCTGCACCAAATGCAATATTTGTCATTAGACAGGCACCCCAGAATATATGAGGCGTAACCTGACCCACTTTGGCAAGGGCTTCATAATAAGAAACTACAGCCATCACATTTAATACAGAAAGTGCTATGGCAAACAGACGGGTGCCAAATCCCAGGACAAGCACTATCGGTAACAATAACTCTCCAGCTGTAGCCATATAGGCCGCCAACTGATAAGGCAGTAAAGGTACTGCGTATTCATACTCAAAAAGTGTCAGGGTCATTTCCCAGTTATTTATCTTCTGTAAGCCGGATGTGAAAAATACATAGGATACATAAAGTCGTAATATGAGTAATAGAGGCGATTGTAAACGAGCGAGTAACTGGTTTAGTCCAGTAATAAGCGAGGTTAAGGCCATGATATTTATCTCCAATGGTCGAATATTTTTTTTACTGACCTTTTTTGAGCATTCATTCAAGAATAAGTTCCAGATAGACCAATACTCTGGAATAAATATTTTGCCCTATATTGAGTCGGGAGAAGCCGTCAGGCTTTTTTGGCTGGTACCAGATGTATAGGAATAGTTGCCTGTTTAATCAGCTGCTCACTGATACTGCCGAGCAATAATTGACTGATCAGTCCTTTGCCATGGGTACCCGCAATGATGAAGTTCGCTTCTAAACGCGCTGCTTCTTTGAGTAATAAGTCGACCGTCACGCCCTGAATCATCAGTGCGGTGCAGTTAATGTCCTGATCGCGCATGTTTTGAGCATATTCCTGTAAGGCTTTATGTTCCTGATGAAAACGTTCTGCAATGCTGCTGCGTACTTCTGTCGAGTCGACAGTGTAAACCGTCGCTGGGTCGTAATCGTATGCGATATGATCCGGGTTTGGCTCAGCAACATGAATCAGGTAAAGTTCAGCATCCAGCACCTTTGACAGAGTAGTGGTCTGCTCTAGTAAACGAGGCGTGATATCGGAAAAATCGATTGCGGCAACTATTTTCATGACCTTGCTCCTTATAGCGAGTTTTCAATCATTAATAACACAATGGTCATCAATATCAATAGTTTTTACAGCGAGTTTTGACCTAAGTAGTTTGTATGGTAGCTTTAGATGAAGCTAGCAGTAACAGTTTCTGTTTACGCTTGAGGCGTTTGATTTCAGCTTCACGTTTGCTGGCTAATGAGCGTGATTCGAATGTTTCATGGTAGATCAGAGTCACCGGCTGGCGAGAGCGGGTATAGCGCGCGCCCAGCTTTTTATTTTTATCATTGTGTTCCGCAATGCGTCTATCCAGTTCGGTAGTGATACCGGTATACAGGCTGTCATCAGCACAACGTAATATATACACGAACCAGTCATTCATATGCCGGTTGTATAGAGGGCTGTTGCAGGGCGGCGAGCTGCTCACGTAATTCAAGAATATGTTGTTCCCAGTAACGTGAGGTATTAAACCAGGGAAAGCTATGCGGAAAGGCGGGGTCATTCCAGCGTCGTGCGAGCCATGCGCTGTAGTACATAATACGCAGTGTGCGAAACACCTCGATCAATTTTAATTCTGCAAAGTTGAAATCATTAAACTCATGATATCCATCGAGAATTTTGCGTATCTGCTGCGCCTGCTGTTCACTATCGCCTGACAGTAACATCCAGATATCCTGAATCGCCGGTGCCATACGTGAGTCGTCAAAATCTACAAAATGTGGGGCATCATCACGCCATAACATATTACCGGCGTGACAGTCACCATGCACTCTGATGCTTGCTACCGAGCCTGCTTCCTTAAGTCTTTGCTGCATGGTAGGAATCAGATCCTCGCATAAGGTACGATAGGCGGTTTCAAGCTCCATAGGTATGAAGTTTTGCAGAATAAACTGCATGCTTTCTACTGCATAAGTTTGAATATCAATGCTAGGACGTAACTGATATCTGGCTCTGCTACCTATAGCATGTATTCGAGCCAGTAAGCGACCCAGAATAGTCAGGTTATCTTCGTAATCCAGCTCTGGTGAGCGGCCACCCTTGCGTTCGAACAAGGCTATGTCAAAACCTTCATAGTGCAACAGGGAGTTATCCTGCTGATTGCGTATCGGCAAAACTACCGGGAGTTCCTGTTCTGCGAGTTCAAAACAGAATTCATGTTCTTCCAGTATCTGTTCCCGAGTCCAGCGCTCGGGACGATAAAACTTAGCGATAACAGGGGTATTATCCTCTATGCCTATCTGGTATACGCGATTCTCGTAACTATTGAGCGTCAGGTATCGACCATCGCATAGATATCCCTGGGCCTCAATCGCATCCATGATGAAGTCGGGAGTGAGCTTTTCAAACGGATGATCGCTCATCAATGAGCAGACAGTTTGTGTAATTCTTCGAGTATCGAATCGACCAGCTGGCGGCCCTGAACGCCCATGCCTTTGGCTAATACCTTTGGATCGCGTTCGCCATTGATCATTTTACGGATGATAGCGC
>JBNLGQ010000083.1:0-4530 GCA_050306135.1 Gammaproteobacteria bacterium | reverse complement strand
AATGGCACTTACTTAAGGCTAACACGACGTCATTGCGAGGAGCTTGCGACGTGGCAATCCCTTTCGGCAGATGGTCTCAGCACTGTTTAGAGATCGCCGCGCGTAGTTTATGCCCTTTGGGTACTCGCGAAGACAGTTTTCAGCTTAAGTAAGTGCCATTCTGTTCAGATACTGTAATTTTTTTCCACTCTCTGGAGCATATCCACTAAAAAATATTGTTTGATCCGATTTAATAAAGTAGTGATACTGAACATTAGTCGTCGTATCAATCAATTTTGTTATGGTGTTTACCTCGTCTTCAAATGGATAGATTATGAAAAAGCTTTCCGCACTTATCGTTATAGTTGTACTTGTTTTTGCGTACTCGTCTAAGCAGGGTATCTCCTTACCTGGCTCTGCAGCTGTAGCGAGTGATTCCAATAGCGCAGTTGAGAAAGCATTTAAAAATCGACAAAGTAATATTCAGTTACAGGGGCAGGGCGTGGTGCTAAAGTTATTAAGAGATGATAATGAAGGATCAAGACACCAGAAATTTATTCTGAAAATGCGCAGTGGCCTGACCCTGTTAGTGGCACACAATATTGACCTTGCGGCTAGAATAAATGATCTAAAGGTTGGTGACTCGGTTGAGTTTTATGGTGAGTATGAATGGAATAACAAGGGCGGCGTTATTCACTGGACTCACCATGACCCCAATAATCATCATATTGGG
The DNA here is from genome assembly GCA_050306135.1 of Gammaproteobacteria bacterium. Taxonomy (GTDB): domain Bacteria; phylum Pseudomonadota; class Gammaproteobacteria; genus JACNJF01. The sequence goes on along the minus strand of JBNLGQ010000083.1, from coordinate 3,818 downwards.
GGCTGGTTAAAACATAATGCAAAAACCTATCAGTGAAATGAAGAATGCTAATCTACCTTATGTAGAACATCACCCGCTTCATTAACCACTTCTACACCGACATGAATCCCTTCGCGTAGACTGGCAGTAACCACGCAGAAATCTTCAAATAGTTCGAGGCAGCGTTCGCTCTTTTTTGAATCCATCAATTCATCGCCTGCCGTTATACGCACGTCAATACGTCCCACTCGCAGGCGGTTTTTGTCATTGCGAACCATAGTGCAGGTCGCTTCAGTATGAACGGCTTTGGTGGGTGTGTCCTGTTTGGCCATGCAAAACAGTAGACTGGCGCTGAGGCAGTTTGCGGTGGCAGCAGCCAGTAGCCGCGATGCATTGGGGCCACTATTTTCACCTAGTGGGGGCGGTTCATCCATCAGTAATTGTTCGGCCTGATCGATATCGAATTTAACCCGGAAGTTATAATTTTCTTCCTGTTCCAGATGTATGGTGAATTTACCAGCTTCGGACATTATTGTTCTCCTTTAAGAAATGGTTTCGTTTTGTTTAATTAATCGCCGGGTTAGATGTAGACGCATGTCAGCCTGTTCGGTGATGCGATGAAATAGCTGATGTGGTCCGGTGGCGTTATTGATGAGTTCAGACAGGTCATCTTTAGCCTCAGCATAATAATCCAGTAGACGTAGATCAAAATCATGCAAGGCTTTTGCAAGCGGATCTTTCTGATAACGGCGCAGAATCGTTTCCAGTCCATCACGATAAAAATCGCCCAGATTCATATGCACGGCGGAAAACAGGGTTACCCAGCCGTTAAACCAGAACATCAGGTCGGTATCAAAATATTCCCCCTGAGGTTGCTCTCCATCGAGTAATTGCATCAGCATCTCTCGGTCGTTGACTGCTTCATGTTTTTCGATAGTCGTTGCACGGCCATAGGCATCGATGGTGGAGCTGGTGAGTATGATGGGCACATCTGGAAATTGCGTCAGGATAAAGTTGGCATCTTTAATCAATTGTCCTTTGGCACCACCCTGAGCAGGGTTTGGTTTCATGCGCGAGGAAGCTTGAGTAGACAGTACCTGTAGCTGATGACCACGACTACCGAGTTCTTTAGCCAGTCGAGCAAACACACCTTTCTGGAACAGATCCATAGAAAAGTTAAGCGCATGCTGCTTATGCAACAGAGCGAGTTGTATTTCTCGCGCATAACGTGGCGCCAGCTGAACGATGTTGGCAATATTAGCAATAGCAATCCGTTCTTTCGGTTTGCCCTGTTTGTCGATGATGACTTCCTGATGAAATTCATCAAAGCTGATCTGCAATATCACTCTGGCATCTGGCCAGTTTGCTGGTCGTTTGCGTATCGCGCGAGCCATACTGGATAAAATGCTTTCTGTGGCTTCTAGCGAGTGTGCAAAATCTCCATTAAGTAAAATGGCAAAGGTGTTGACATCTTTCATGCTGGCTATGGCACGATAAAAGTCATCCAGTTGTTTTGTCAGATCACCACCTGTAAACAGGACGTTGTTGCTGAGCCGGTTGACTGAGCGGTATAACTCGGTGGGATCCGGCGTGTTCTTCATGATTGGCCGCCAGATGAACATACAGTGACGGCAGGTCTGAGGGCAGGCCATGGATGGAATTAATCCGAGTTTTTCAAATGACTCAGGTAATGGGCCAATGTCCGGTAATCCATCAATCAGACGTAGGCGCTCAGCTTCTTCATCAGTGGAGAACTCCTGATAACGCTGTTTCTCCTGTTGTGCCAGTAAATGATAGGACTCGGCTGGTTTTTGGGTGAACAAACCAAGACTATGCCATTGATCCAGCATAAATTGTCGCAGTTGGGTAGCGTCCTGCTGCTTATGCTGATAAAGCATCAATAATTGCTGTTGCTGAATCTGCGCTTCACCCGTATAGCTGAGCCAGTAGTTGATATAGCTAGCAATGAATGAGTCGCTATCTACCGAGTGCAATAACATCTGCATCAGAAAGGCCTGTCGACCACGAGAAAAAGCGCTTAGTACGGCTTCTCGGTAGTCTTCATGGACGTTATGCCTCAGCCAGTGAAAGGCATGCAGATAACTTAAGGGAAAGCTTAGCTCGTTAGCCAGTGGTCGATCACCCAGCAACTCCAGCATATCGCCCCCGGTAAGGCGGTTTATCTCCGATTTAAAGCGTTGACGAATATTGAACTGATAAATGGCATTCAGATCATTTACCGGCTGCTGGGTGGCTGATGTTAAAGGCATGGGATCATTGTCGTTAAAGTCATCTTAGAATCAAGCCGTGATCAGAGTGCTCCAGTTGGGTAATTAATTATTTGCCTGTTCAATAAACAATTTTTGAGTGGGGTAAGCAAACTCGATGTTCTGTTTCTCAAAAGCTTCGTGAATATCGAAATAAATAGCCTGCTGAATATCCATGTAAATATTGTAGTCTGGAGACTTAATGTAATAAACGGTTTCAAACTGCAGGGCATAATCACCGTAATTCATAAAATGTGAGCGATCAAAACGGGTGTTTTCCTGTGCATTGATGGCTGTTTTGATGATTTCCGGGATTACTTTAAGTTTGTCACGAGGGGTACTATAGACTACGCCTAGATTGAATTTAACCCGACGCTCAAACATTCGTCCATAATTTTTTATACGGCTTTTCAGCAGATCAGAGTTAGAGAATATGAGTTGCTCACCGGACAGGCTGCGCAAGCGTGTTGTTTTTAAGCCGATATATTCAACGCTACCCAGGTGATCGTCGATGATTAGAAAGTCGCCGATGACAAAGGGCTTATCGAGAATGATTGAAAGAGAGGCGAATAAGTCGCCAAGAATGTTCTGTACGGCCAGTGCGACAGCGACACCGCCAATACCAAGGCCTGCAACCACTGTAGTGACATGGATGCCCAGACTATCCAGAGCTACCAGCGTGATACCGGACCAGATCACTATTCTGGCGATAAAACCGACAAAATTCATAGTGCTGGCAGCAGCAGGATTTTTGTTCAAGGTTTGTTTGCTGTAATGTCCAACCGTCGAAATGGTGATTACCGTAAGCCAGATACCCATTTGAATCAGCAGAAAGATAATAAAGGTGGAATGTATGACGGTATGTATTTTCTCCGGCACCGTCAAAAACATCGAACTCAGGAAAATACTGGTAATAAATAAAAACAACGATCGGGTTTGTTTAACCGCTTCGACTATATTGTCATCCCAGTGAGTGTTTGTCATGGAAGCAAGCCTCGCCAGTCGGTTGGTGGCGAGTCTTTTCAGCAGACGCATAAACAGGAAAATCAGCACTAAAAATGTTATTGCATAGGTCCATTGCATTAAGGAGTTACCCAGGACGATCTCATTCATGAAATCTAGTTGTGTCATTGTTTAACCTCGCTGGTTGATTTGGGCAGTAAGTTGACAATAGAAATAGAATGGTAACAGGCTTTTGTAACTGGATAAAATAACGCGATAGTAACCCTGATTTAGGTAACCTCTGATTAATTCAGAGCAACCAAAGGTCAGGCTATCTTTAGTATTTCTGTCTACTTGATTTGATACTCTGACAGACTGTCAGATTACGAGCTGCTAAAGATAAGACGATGGGCGGTTTGTTGACCCAAGAGGGCAGGTCAAGTGTAGTTATCTAGTAGTTAAAAATAAAACGCCCCAGATGAGGCGTTTTATAGTTTGGCGGAGTGGACGGGACTCGAACCCGCGACCCCCGGCGTGACAGGCCGGTATTCTAACCAACTGAACTACCACTCCTAATTTGAAACTGGTGGGTGCTGCAGGGATCGAACCTGCGACCCTCGCCTTGTAAGG
>JBNLGQ010000082.1:0-3107 GCA_050306135.1 Gammaproteobacteria bacterium | reverse complement strand
TACGGTATTAACCAGAAAGCAACTATTCTGTTCAGAACGTGATTCGATAATGTCTACCAGTTGGTCAAAATACTCTTCGATGGCACGCAAGGGTGAGTCAGCGTTTTTCAGGTGTTGACGCAATTTATCTGCGCTGTTTGCTCCATATCGGTCCAGGGTGGCTAGAAAGAGCCCTTGTTTAGACTCAAATGCCGCGTATAGGCTACCCGGCTTCAGCTTAGTCGTTTCAACAAGATTAGCCATACTGGTAGCACATAGCCATACTCCCAGAAAGCTTGCATAGCCTTGTCCAAAACCCTGTCACGATCGAATAGTGCTGGTCTCGCCATTTCCGCTCCTAATAGTTAATAACTGATTGCCTGGCCATTCTAACGTTATTGAATGATTACTCAAAATAATACTTGAGCATTCATTCAATAACAAGTAGCATTGTTGAGTGTTCATTCAATAACTCAATGACCACTAATAGGAGCTAACCATGCAAACTCTACAAGCCACCATCGATCAATATAACGCTGCAAAAAGAGAATCAATGCCGGCCGAAGTGCTGGAAACCATGGCTAGAGCCACGTCCAAACTCAAAGACTCTGGGATTGAAAACCAGGTACTTCGAACAGGAGATCGTATTCCTGATTTCAGCCTTCCCAATCAGCACGGAGAGATGCGCCGCTTTGCGGATTATCTTGCAGAGTCTCCGGTTGTACTGAATATTTATCGTGGTGGCTGGTGTCCTTATTGCAACTTCGAGATGAAGGCGCTAGCTGCTGCATTGCCTGAGATTGAGGCTGCTGGCGCTCGCCTCATAGGAATGTCACCCGAAACCCCTGAGCATGCACAGGACACTGCAGCGAAAAATAATATCGGGATCGAGATTCTCAGCGACGCTGGTAACGTCGTCAGTAAGAAAATGGGCCTGGTGTTTAGCCTGGCGGAAGAGTTGCGTCCGATCTATCTCGGGGCAGGGCTCGATATTCCTGCTTACAATGGTGACGATACCTTTCTGTTGCCAGTACCGGCCACATATATCGTAGGATCGGAAGGGATTATCAAATTCGATTTCGTTAATGCTGACTACACACAGCGCCTGGAACCACAGGATATTGTTGCGATTCTTAACAAAATCTAACTGACTAGATTCGCTGATCAGACTATCAGAAGCCCATGCCAGTATGCTGGGCTTCTTCTTTTAATTTGCACCCCCCATATCCTGAACGAAAGCTGCAGTGGAGTCCAATGTCGGCTTTTGGCACAACTGACCCTTTGATTCCAGTTATACACAGGTATCCCAATAGGGTTTATCTTTAAACCGCGCCACCAGAAAATCAACAAAAGTCCTGACCCGCTGAGACAGGTGATGGGTTTGTGGATAGATTGCATAAGCATTTAATTGCGGAAATTGGTAACCATCAAATAATGTGACCAATGTGCCTTTTTCTAATTCCTGGTGCGCGATAAAGGAGGGCAATAAAACAATCCCATGCCCCTCTACAGCTGCATGTAATAAAAATTCTCCGGAAGAAGATTTGAGATAAGGCTTAAGCTTTATTCTCACTTTCTGCCCTTCTGGGTTGATCAGCTGCCAGTATTCAAAATCCCGTATCAGTGAATACAGCATGCATTGATGTTCAATCAACGCTTCCGGTTCCTGTGGCGTTCCCATGCGATCCAGGTAGTCTGGACTCACACAAATCAGACTTTGGATAGGCGCTATGCGTCGTGCAATTAAACTTGAGTCCGACAAATTCGCAATACGAATCGCCAGGTCAAAGCCTTCCTGCATCAGGTCCACTTCCCGATCATTGAAATCAAGGTCAAAATTGATCTGCGGATACTGTTTTAAGAAGTCATTCACTGCCGGACCGATATGCATCAAACCGAACGTTGAGGGCAAAGCAACTCTCAGGTTGCCTTGCAGGGTGCCATGCACCTGCGCGACCGTCAGTTCTGTCTCCAGAATCTCATCCAGAATACGAACACAATCCTGATAATAAACCCGTCCGGTATCCGTCAGGTTCATTTTCCTCGTGGTACGGTGAAACAGTTCTACCCCTAAATGACTTTCAAGTTCTTTAAGCCGACGACTGACAGCAGACTTGGCCACATTCAGCCTGTCTGATGCAGCGCTGATCCCACCATCCTCTACAACTCGGATAAAGGTTTCCATATTTTCCAGTCGATTCATAACTTTCTCTATGTTCTTATTTAGAGAACAAATATTTAATTATATTACTGTTTATTCTTGCATTTGCAATGCTAATAATTACCCCATCGGCCAGACAGAATCTTTTGGCTGGAGATATAAACCCAATAGTTCCAACTCAATAGGAGATTAACAATGCACACATTCAATCAAGTTGCAGCACGAGTATTCCTTGGCCACATTTTCCTGATGGCCGGTTTAAGCAAAATTGGCGCTTACGAAGGTACGCAAGGCTATATGGAAGCCATGGGTATCCCAGGGGCTTTGTTACCTTTGGTGATTTTACTCGAGGCGGCAGGTGGTTTGGCGATCATCGTCGGTTTTCAAACTCGTCTGACTTCGTATGCTCTGGCAGCATTCAGTGTTGTCGCAGCCGTCATTTTTCACAGTAATTTTGGTGACCAAACCCAGATGATCATGTTCATGAAGAACATCGCTATTGCGGGTGGTTTCCTACTGCTGGTCAACCAGGGTTCCGGGGCCTATAGCCTCGACAATGTTCTGGCCAATAGAAATAAGCTGCAAACCATTCATTCATAACCCCGACGCAGGGGCTTATGCCCCTGCGTTACCAAACAAAGAACAATTATTTCTTCGTATCACTGTTTATGCTTGAAATAAAAACACCAACATTGATTCAAAGTAATCAACCAATCCAACACAATTTAGAGATGTACTATGAGCTTCAAACCGAAAAATATTGATGGTGAATTCATCCGTTCTGAGTCTGGTTTCCGCAACTGGGTCACGGCTGACGGCAATCCCGGCCCCAGTGGAACGGGTGGATTCAAAGCCGAGCCGGGACGCTATCACCTGTATATATCTCATGCCTGTCCCTGGGCACACCGAACCATGATCTATCGTACGCTCAAGGGGTTGGAGGATGTCATCACAGTCTCCGTAGTTC
>JBNLGQ010000081.1:0-73596 GCA_050306135.1 Gammaproteobacteria bacterium | reverse complement strand
AATCTTCTTTATGAAATAGAAGATATGGTTCTCGCCAATGACTGGCCTCCTCAAGGAAATTAGAATTACTATTGCTTTTGTATTGCTTTTCCCGTTCACCTGTCAGAGCTTTGAAACCACTGGCTTGAATGCTCACTTGCTCACCTCACTTACAGACTCAGCCGAGCAATATTTTAAAACTAAGCAAGGTATGGAACAGGAGTTCCTTGAGCACGAACAACAGATAAACAGCCTTGATGCTAAATTAAAGCATTGCCATAGATGCCCCGAAAGAGACCAGATAATTGCCACCTTAGACTCACTCTACCTACGGGTAAATAATTAAAGATAAATAATTAAAGACATCCATTAATTTAAAAGTGTTCAATACGTGGGTGTCTGACTTTATCGCGTTTTCGAGCCAAGGAGCTCTTATAGTGAATTTGCCATCAGAAAAAAGGCATTACCGGTGCCACCCTGGTAACGGAGGAATTGATTTACCACTAACAAATGGAGATAAGGATGGATTATAAAATTGAATCTATAGGTGCAGAGTTTTCAGATAAAGCTGTTGCATCTCTGTTGTCTCAACGCAGCTTGGTTAGGAGCGATACTGTTGCTCAAGGTTCCCATTACACGACTTATGCAGTGATAACATTGGACGAGGAAGGTAATAATTGGATTGCAAGGGAGAGTCATCATGAAGTTGTTTAGCCAAATGCGTCGCTTCGGCAATGTGCTGGTACTGGTCCTCTTGTCGTCCTGCGGTGGGGACGATACTGGAGGCGGTTCCGACCCGGGCGCCGGTTGCACCGGAGGTGGGTGCCAGACTGCCCTCACGCCGGTCCTGAGCCCGACGCCGAGCACGTTCAGCACGACGACCAGCGTTACGCTCACCGACTCGACACCGGGCGCGGTCATCCACTACACGACCGACGGCTCCATACCCACCGGCACCTCACCGGCCTACAGCACACCGCTCTCAGTTGCGACCACCACCACCATCAAGGCCATCGCCCAGGCCCAGGGTTATCTGGACAGCGCCGTAGCCACCGGCACCTACACGATCTCGCCCGTCGCGACCAACGCCGCCACGCCGACCATTAGTCCGACGCCCGGCACGTTCAGCGCGACGACTAGCGTCTCGCTTACCGACTCGACACCAGGTGCGGTCATCCACTACACGACCGACGGCTCCACACCCACTGGCACCTCACCGACCTACAGCACACCGTTCTCGGTTGCGACCACCTCCACCATCAAGGCCATCGCCCAGGCCCCGGGTTACCTGGACAGCACCGTCGCCACCGGCACCTACACCATCACGGGAGGTGGTGGCTCCTGCAGTACTTACAGCACCATCCATCTCGTCGGCAACCAGATCCACGACACCTCCGGGACCCAGGTCGTATTGCGCGGGCCGGAGGCAGTCGTGGCCTCCACCGGTGATACGGATTTGATCGATCAAGCGGCCAGTTGGGGGGCGAACGGCATGCGTATGCTACTCACGCTCGACGAAGCGAACGGCATGACCCCGGCCGGCTTCGACACCTTGATCGGGCAGGCGGTGTCCCACAATATGATCGTGTGGGTGTCCCTCTACACCTGGGATGGTGACCACGATCACCTCATCTCCAGTGCTCTGGGTGGTGGCAACTTCTACTCGCTCACGGCTCCCGACGGCACTGGCACCTGCTCTGCCTCCACTCCCGCACCCTGCTACCTGGCAGTGTGGTCGCGGCAGTGGCTGAAGGATCTTATCGCCAAGTATCAGGGTCATATCATCATCGACGCGATGCAGGAGTACATCGGGACGGCGGACAGGAGCACTGAAGCCGGGCGGACAGAATGGGCCAACGTGGCTAAGGTCAACATCGCGTGGTTCAGGGGCGCTGGCTATGTCGAACCGCTCGAGATCATGAGCAACTTCGAGGGCCGTGACCTGTACGCCATCATCGAAAAGGGCGCCGAGATCCGCGCCGCCGACACCCTGTTCGTGGGCAGTGACCCGCAGACGATGTTCGGCTGGCAAGCCTACTGGGGGGTAGACGCGCCTGACAGCTGGTACTACGGATGGCAGGGTGATCTGCTTCTCGGTTCCGGAAATTCCATCACCGGAATGCAGGCCATCCAGCAGTTTGCATCCCAGCAGGATTTTCCGATCCAGATCGGCATTGACAACTACCCAGGCGACACGGACCATGAATACCTGGATGAGATGACCCAGTGCGCGACGGACAACATGAGCTGGTTATGGTGGTCGTCGAATGGTAGCAGTGTCGAATGTCCAGCAGATGGCGATACCTGCGTAAACAATGTCATCAACTCGAGCGTGGGTTTCCCGGGCGCTGTTCCCTCTGCCTGCGGTCCGTAAAGACTACAATGTAAGCCGGGTAGAGTAGAGAGCAGGTTCTCGCCTGCTCTCCCTCATCAAACCAGCTGAATTTAAATGAATTAAAGACATCCATCAATTGAATTGTTGCCACACAAAAAAGCACGACGTAGAGCCTGCCCCGCGAAGCGCTTTGGGTACACAGCGGGAAACACAATGGTAGTAAGGGGTTGCTTCGATAGAAACCTGAGTGTCCATGTTCCTTCTTAAGCAACGAATCGTTTCAGCTCAACATTGCCCGAAGGGCCAGTCCGACAAGTAAGAGCAACAAGCCAATAACTCCGGGGACAATCGCCCAAATCCAGAAATTGATAACGCTGTTTACCCAGGCTTCATCTGGATTTGTCGTGGAGTAACGAACCGTTAGATCCCCTTCTGGAAGGCTGGACAGCGTCAACCGTGCGGTGAAGCGAAGAGTTTCATCCTTGGTGGTCGTATATTCAATGACTGGATAAGTTGCGCCCTGAACGTTCAGACCTCCGGCACCAACTCCCTGCCCTCCCTGGTTATGAAGCCCTGACGACTGGTCTTCATAGTCGACCACCTTGCCGGGAACCACTTCTGTTATTTTGATAAATTCGAATATGGAATAAGCCTTGTAGCCCGCAATTGCCAACAAGACCACTGCGATGGAAATAATGATAAGAAGAACTATTTTCATTTAAGTAGAACCATTTAAATTAATGCTGATTAGTATAGTATCTTCCGATGTAATTTAAGATCCCCATCAATTGAAAAGAAAATTAATCTTAAGATCTTCAGCTACGACATCAGTGAAAAGAAAATGGTATTAAGACGAAAGAATTAAAAACACCCATTTAATTGTTGACCAATGTTTACGTGTTAATGAATATGCCTCTGGATATAGTCAACCTTATTATGCTGACAATCAGTTTATTCCGATTGCTGTTGCATCAGGCTGATCAGGCTATATACATGTCGAAGCTCACCGGCAAAAAAATATAAGATTTCCAATTCTTAGCGATTGTCTATTTAGGGATATGAACACCGCCTCGAGTAATGTACATTTAAGCTGAGTGTGCTGATTTCCATTAAATAGTTCACTCGTTTAAATCAAGACAAACACTATAAACCGTCGTAATATATTTCGACTTATGAAGGCCTGTTTAAGGAAGTTTCCCTGCTAAAAGAAATGTTGCCAGATGTTTCTATTAAAGTATGGAGCATTACACACGACATTATAAACTCATAGCGGACAGTGAAATCTTAAGTTTGACATTAACACCTTTTATAAATACCTAGCAGTTTCCTCACTAATTAATTTTTGGAATATTTTTTCAGGGAGAATAATATGTACAAATTCATTACACCTCTAGTTTTCGCATTGTTAACATCAGCCTGCGGAGGGGGAAGTTCGAGTAATACTCAAATGCCGCCTCCAAACAATAATAATCCGGGTCAAACATCGAATCTGGCGGGTAAAACCTGGCGATTATGTAATGAGTTTAACAACACTAGTTCTCAGGTCGTTGATGTTTATACAAATAGTGAATTTTCCTCTACCTTCAATACTTACACAAACAACAATTGTTCAGGTACGCCAGCCACCTCATCAGAAGTCGCATCTGGAACCTATTCTGTAGGAAGCACTGTTGGCACATCCGGTGGATACAATGCAAACGAAATTGATTTTCATGTAAAAAGTGTTTTTGGAAGTGCGTTACCAGTAGCAAATCAATACTCGCTGTATGATATTTACTTTATTGAAAATGATGTTTTGTACTACGGAGATGACAGAGTCGAATTAGTCGCTGACCGTGTCAACAGTATAGACAGTACCGAGGCATATATCCTGATGCAATAACTGACTAACAGGAGTGGTACTATCAGTAATTGAAGACACCCATAAATTCCCACCCATGAAAAACCCGGGTCAGAGAGCAATACGTTCTAATATTTGCGAATTTTGTTCTCCGGCCCCAGACTGCTTTCGTCCTTTGCATAAATGGCGGATCCGGTCTATAACTCAACTCGTAGATACCCTGAAGGGTTGGATTATCTTACCTACCGGTCGAAACCGGGAAAGATCATTGACAGAAAGGCAAAATGGCCCCACGTCTTAACGAATTAGGAGATGGAAGTTGCTAAAGAGTACGCAGTTAATTTTCAAGTTAATACTATGCGCCATCACTCTTAGTTTCATCGCATGCCAGTCAAACGAAGGTGATAACGGGAACATTACTTCTGGTGTTGATGAAATTATTTCACACCCAGACGTGGAATGCTTCCCGACTGTCGGACAGCCAGCTGGTAGCGATTTGAGTCTTCAACTCACCCCCAGCCGCACTATTGGAGTCGCTCCCTTACTCGTGCACTTTGACACCGATGGCACAAGCTCTACGCTTACCCAGCGTCCCTTCAGCGACCTGTCCTACTGCTGGGATTTTGATGATGCCAACGCAGGTGTGTTCACAACCACCGGTTATTCGAAAAATCGCGCTCTCGGCCCTGTTGCGGGACACGTCTTTGAAACTCCAGGTACTTACAACGTTACCTTGATCGCCCGCGATGCTAATGATAGAGAGGCGGTCTCTCAGGTGACGATCACCGTGGAGGATCCAGAGACAGTCTTTGCCGGCAGCGACACCGTGTGCATGTCGTCGAGTGCCGATTTTACGGGCTGTCCCAACGCAGCGACACAACTCACAGGCAGCGATATTGCCGAGCTACAATCGTACGTCGCAACGGGTAGGCGACTTCTGCTTCGACGTGGTGATACGTTTACATCGACAGGTCTGGATATCAATGTCGCGGGTCCCGGAATTGTTGGGGCTTATGGTACTGGCGACCTGCCCCTTATCAACACAGAGGGACTCATTTTCAATCTTTCCCACTATGGTATCGATAATGCCAAATTTGTAGACTGGCGAATCATGGATCTCGAGGTCGACGGCGGCGGCCTGACCACATCCAGCCTCGCCCGTGGGCACAACCTGTTCAACTTCCTGGCGCTACGACTGCGAGGCCGCAATCTAGCAGCCTACGTCACAGTAGGCAACGAGGGCGGCGATCTAATCGGTATCGCCGACTGCCATTTTACTGACCTGCTCGGGGGAGATAACCCAGATTCTGATGGCGGTGGCTACAACATGGCCTACCTCAACGGCACTCGCCTGGTGGTGCTCGGTAACTACTACAACAACTCCACCGAGGGTGAGCACGTTATGCGCATTCGCTTTACCCAGAATTCTGTGGTCTCCAATAACCAACTCGGCGCAGCCAATGGCCCCAGGTTGCTGCTCAAGTTGCACGCCCTGAACTGGGGAACCGAGTCCCTTGAATACACCGAACGGGTTGTTGTCTCAGACAATGTCTTCCAGGGTACTGAAGACCAGGACTGGATGGTGTTCATTGGACCGGCTAGCGACGATGAACAGCGCCTGCGTACCATCCTGGTTGAGCGCAACGAGTTCGTGCGAGCCCACACGAATATTAAAGTTCAGCTGCTACTACAGGCCGAAGACGTGACGGTCCGGGACAACCTCTTCCGCTCAACAGTAGGCGGTGCGTCGACATCTATCAACCTAGAGACCTTTGCTTCGGACAACGTTGCGAGTAACATACGCATCTATCACAACAGTGCAGTGGCTGGACCAGGCTCGAGTGATTGGGTGAAGTTGCTGGACTTCCGCAATTCACTTGGCCTGACCCCTTTATTGAGTAAGGACGTAGCCGTCTTCAACAACATCGTCTTTGCAAACACCAACGCGCAGTTAATGAGCAGCGTCACCGACAGCCAGGTTCCAAACCTCACTTCCGGGAACAATCTGGTCACTGAGACCTCACCCTTTGTGGCTCCAAACCCTGCCACCTGGACCGACTTCGAATTAACGGAGACCAGCAGTGCAAGAGATGGTGCTACGCTTAGCTACTACAGTCGCTGGGACTTCGCGCGCCGCACGCGCGATCCGGTGACACCCGACATCGGGGCCCTGGATTACGTTACTCCATGACCCTTCGGGTCGGAGAACTAAACCAGACCCCATGTACACTTTCTATTCTTCTGATTACCTGAATAGTAGTTTTGAAACAAAAGGAAATATGAGCAAGTAAGATGAAGATATTCTATAAAATATTAATAAGTAGCTTAATTAGCTATGTACTAGTGGCATGCGGTGGTAGTGCGAATCAAGGTAGTATCAATCAAGCAGAAGTTATTAAACCCTCTTATAAACAAGCTGAACTCGATACCCAGCTGACTGACTTTTATCAGCAATGGAAAGCAAGCTATTTACGTCAGGGATGTGGAGATGGTCGCTACTATGTTGATGTTGCAGGGGATGGTAAAACCATAGAAGGTGGAACTGCGAATTCAACGCTAAGTATTTCTGAAGGACATGGTTATGGTATGTTAATTACTGTGATGATGGCTGATTTTGATCCTGATGCACAAAAGATATTTAACGGTATGCTGTCCTTCTTTCATGACCATCCGGCTAAATCAGATCCGGGTTTAATGGCCTGGAATCAATTGAGAAGCTGTCAGAATGCCGGGGAAGATGTTGGTGGTGACAATAGCGCTACTGACGGTGATCTCGACATCGCATATGCACTATTATTAGCCGATAGTAAATGGGGAAGCACCGGTGATATTAATTATAGAGTTGAAGCTGACAAGGTTATTTCGGCAATTAAACAGTTAGAGATTGACCCTGTAAGCCAGTTTGTACGCATCGGTGATTGGGTTGATAGCGTTGATAATAGTCAATATGCTCACACAACTCGTGCTTCCGATTTTATGGTTTCGCATTTTAACGCATTTGCTGACATCAGTTCAGATAACAGCTGGTATTCAGTGAGGGATAGAACCTATTTAACCATTGATCATATTCGTGCTTCATTCAGCCAGGATACGTCACTGATTCCCGACTTTATTGTTGATGTTCCTGATAATCCTCGACCAGCAGTAGCAAATTATATAGAGGGTACTGGTGATGGTGAATACTCCTGGAATGCGGTTCGCTACCCCTGGCGTATCGCCCTGGACTATTTACTCTACGATGAGCAAAGAGCATTTGATGTTTTGGTACCAGTTAATAGCTGGATCAAAAAAGAAAGTGGTGGTGATCCTAAAAATATTGCTGAGACCTATACGTTGGATGGCAAACATTCAGTAGACAGTGGCTTTGACTCAATGGCTACTGTATCAATGTTTGCTGTAGCTGCCACAATAGATCAATCTAATCAACAATGGCTTGATGATCTGTGGCTGGATATGAATCAAAAGTCCATCAACGATGAAGACTATTATGGTAATACCTTAAAACTACTTTCTATGATTACTATAACTGGACACTGGCAGAAACCTTAATAATTTGCGATTCAGAATAAACAGCTCAGAGAGCAATACTTTCGAATATTAGCGAAAATTCTCCTCTGTATGGCTTATCAGGACAAAATGATACTGCAACCGAAGCCTTACCCTAAAAAGTTGACACCCTTCATAACCGTATTAATACGAAAGGCAGGGGAAACAGTGTTGTGACAAAAACAAGAGTTGTTTATGTTAGTAGCAGTACTGACTTTGAGGTTATAAACCGCTGTGGCAAATTATCTCCAAACAAGACTAGATTCTACAAAACTAATGCCACAATGTGTTTTTGCCAGATTGGGTTTTTATCGACCTACTAACAATCAATAAAGTACAGCGCTATGTTTAAAAAATTACTGACTATATTGTTTCTTGTATCAATCATAAACTTCACAGCTAACAGTGAGGAGATCAGCAAATTGGAAAACAATAGAGAGGAAGGAGAGGAGCTAAAACCTGGAATAAAATATTTAATAAAACTTAATGAGGAAGTAATATTAGAAGACGGCCTTACAGTGCGGTTAATATCCTTCACGCATAAACGACCATATATAGGGGGGCCGACAAATGCAACAGCATCGCTATTGCTATTTAAAAATGGTATGTCAGGAGAAGCGGCTCTTTCAATTCATGGTGTAGAGGGAAAGTCTGTAGTGGAAGATGGTTTAACGGATTCTCAACGCTATACAAGTGATACATGGAATGAATATGAGCTTCAACTAAAAAAGTTCAACTATGGTGATTCTATAGAAATAGTTATTAGTAAAAATGATATGGAAAAATAATAAGATGGTGGCTTTCACAGCTCTACGGAGTCAGATCCAGCAAATAACCAACTCAGTTTAAAGTTCAGTAAATTTTTAAGAGTGATAATTAAAGACATATCAATTGAAAAGGAAATAATCTTAAGCAATTCAGCTATGTCTTCAGTAAAAAGCAAGAGGTATTAAATCGAAATTACGGATATGTTCATCTGTTTAGGTGTTTTATCTGGATGGCTTATCAGGAAAAAAAGATCCTGTAAACAGGGTTGGTAATTGAAAAATTATTAAAGGGGTTGTTTGGTTATGTTACTGGAAACACTTCAGCGCACCGCTATACGCTGACCGGATTGTAAATCTTTGACACACAATAAAGAACGAGCTACGCAGCGGGGAATACAATGGTAGTGAAGGTGTGGGTATCTTTAAAATATGTCCACATTTAGTTTGCACACCTTACTGCATATATTTACTATACTGCCCGAGAATGATTAACAGGATTAATTTTTAAAAATTTACAACATAGGCTGTTGGAGCTTATGAAAACTTTCAACTTACACAACATTAACTCGATATAAAGGAAAAAATATGAGTGAGAATCCTTATAAAACACCAGAATCCGAACTAGCAATTAATGATGATTCTACAAAATTCTATGTAGTCTCTATTAAGAAATTCACCATATTGTTTTTTTTAACTGTAGGGTTATATTCAATATACTGGTTTTATAAAAACTGGGCGCTATACAAATCACAGACAGGTTCATCTATCTGGCCCATAGCTCGGGCTATATTTGCAATATTTTTTACACATCGATTGTTTTCTGAAGTACAGGATAGCTTAAACGAGAATGAAAAAACCTTTGACTGGAACCCGAATTTAGTTGCAACAATCTATGTAATATTATCTATCTTAAGCCAAATTCTGGATAAGTTGTCTATGAAGGAAATCGGTTCTCCTATTACAGATTTATTGAGTTTGGTAATTATCGCTTTTATCTACCTGCCTTTGCTGAAAGCGCAAAAAGCAATCAACTTAAGCCAGGGTGATATCAAGGGACAGGCTAATGAAAAATTTACCGCTGCAAATTATATATGGATGACCATTGGGGTCTTGATATGGATTATGACCTGGTTTGGAATGCTGATCGCCTTCAATGTTATCAACATTGATTAAAGCGCTGACTGTTGTTGGAATGATAACCTTTAACACATGGTGGACAGAATAAAACCACTGATTGTTTTACTAGCGTTTGCGATTACAGGATGTACCTGGTCTGAAACACAGAGGTTGTCATTCCAGAAAAACTGCGAAAATTCGACAGAATTTTATCGACGATCAATCACATTTGCAGGATTCAATCACGATGAAATCGCATCGATCAAAGTCGATATAAGTAATGCGGATAATCAAATACTTGACAGTAAAACGTTCTTATTGAGCGATACCCATTACTGGTATGGAAATGGCCGCTACAGTGTCGAACTACCATTGACAGAATACGATACGCGCTATAGTTATAACTTTGTACTAAATGATGGTTCATCTCATCGCTTGCACGATATGAAGATGACTATGGTCCCATATTTGACTATGTACTCCCAGAATTATGGTTGTGAAATGACCAACTACTGGATCAATGACCAGCACTATCAGGACTTAGGTAATGAGATTCTACTGCAAAAATAAATTCTCTACACAGTAGGGACTTCGGTAAGGAAATTTTCTATCGTAAATATATTCAAGATAAAATGCGCTACTCATTAACTATGTTTCAAGTGTATACCAGGACTTTGACAGATCACACTTATTCAACTTTCAGCATATTCATCCAGAGCTTCAGTTAAAAGTAAGTGGTGTTAAATGGAAATTCGTTTTTTATCTGTATTGGATTATGTGTCAGGCAAAATAAGGGTGTCAGAGTTTATTTGCGAGTTTATTTGGACTGACCTTGTTACAGATACAGGTTAAAATATCCACTGCACGGAGACTTCTTACTTGTATATGCAGTGAATCTTATGCTGTCGCCGTGAAAAATACGGATAAAAGACTATGCAGGCTATTCGCCCTTCGACCCATAAATTTATACCGGGTTTTATTAGTATATATTTTTACAGGACTACTTTTTGCAGACATTTTCCTCTGACTGCTATCTAGTAAAAGAGTTGAATGGCGATAAAAAAATCAGGGTCAGATGACAGGATATTCTAAATATTTGAGAAAATTATTATCTGACCTGGTTTTTTTCCGATTGGAAACCCATCCAGCTTTTCTATTTCGCCCAAGATGTGAAATTATTATCAAATAATATCAAGAGTGTTGATAATACAGCATTAGTAATGATAATAGGGCGTTTTTGGGCGCTTCACCATGTATTTGATTCGACACCAATTTGTACGGGTAACCTTAGTCGCTTTACTGCTTGGACTTCAGGCTTGTGGGGCCAGTAGTGAATCGAGCGATGGCGGAGGCTCTCAGAACGGTAACAATGATCCAGTTGCAACTACCGGAGATAATTCGGGAAATTCCAATTCAGGAGGGAATTCGGGCACAGATACGGGAAATGACGGATCAAATACTGGTGGCAGTAACACAGGAGGTGATACTACAGGAGGTGATACCACAGGCGGTGATACTACAGGAGGTGATACTACAGGAGGTAATAACACAGGAGGTGATACTACCAACGATGGCAGCAATGCGAGCACAGCTGATGCAAGTCGTGGTGCGACTTTGTACAATGCTCAGTGCTTCAGTTGTCATGGTGCTGAAGGTACCGGTCTGGAACCTATCGATGCGAGCAAAATGAGTTTCGGCGCCAATAGCCAGATACTGGCTGAGTATATCGTCGATACCATGCCCACCAGCGATCCCTCCAATTGCGATGGAACCTGTGCAGCTGATATTGCAGCTTATATCGAGACCTGGGGTTCTGGTGGTTCCACCAACGACCCTACACCTCCTGTTGCCTGTGGACTGACCTATGGTCCGCGCAGCATCCGTGTACTCACACGTAGTGAGTTCGTCAATGCTATTGAGGATTTAACGGGTGTGGATATACCGGCTGATCTGGGACAGAACACCTACGACATCATTCCTGTCGATAATATGATCAGCGGCTTTTCTAATAATGTGATGACCAGCATTTCAAGCGGCTCTTTACAGGCCTATTCGCAGGTAGTTAATAAGGTGATTGAGCAGCTTTCCGCGAATAATTTTGCCGATGTTTTCGATTGTTCTGAATTAACCGCTGATGCCTGTGCTAACAGCTTTATCGAAAACTATATCCCCCGGGTTTTTCGTCGTCCGCTTAGCGAGGATGAATTCATTGCCTTTCAAACATTGTTTGCCGATGAATATACGGGCGGAGATATTCATGAAGGCCTTGCGCTTGCACTGAGAACCGTGTTCACCTCGCCGCATTTCCTCTATCGGGATGAAACAGGTGTGTCGGTCGCCGATATCATCAATGCTATCAATAGCGGTGATGTTCAGTACGAGCAGGCTGGCACCATACAGACTTTAATCAGCAGTCCGCAAACCCTTGGGCTCGGGGAACAAGGGAGCAACACCAGGTTTACCGGGAATGATCTGATCACCATTACCGTCAGGGGAACCCAGGGACCAGAAAATAAACTGTGGCCAACGATGTCCATCGAAGTAGATAACCAGGTGATCGGGAAAGTGCTGGTTGACCACACCTATAGCAAGACCTATCAGTTCCATACCACGGCGTTCCAGGGAGACTATGTATATTTAAAGTTGTTCAACAAGCGCATCGGTGCGCCCGACGAATACCTGGGTGGACAGAATCTGATCGTCAGCAAGTTTGAGCTGTCTGCTGCTCAAGAGGTGACGCAAACCCTGCCAGATGCCGATCTTGACAGCGATGCCTATGTGCTTACACCGTATCAACTGGCTTCCTATCTTGCATTTACCTTCACTGGCTCCACACCGGATGATACCCTGCTGCAGGCCGCAGCTGAAAAACAGTTAGAGACGAAGTCCCAGATTGCAGCCCAGGTTGAGCGTTTGTTGCACACGCCGCGAGCTCGTGAACATTTTGGCAATTTTGCGGCGCAATGGTTGCGTACTGACCGGGTGCTGGATCTGGCGAAAGCTCCAATGCTTTATCCCAACTTCACCAATGAAGTACGGCAGGCGATGGCGCAGGAAGTCCGTGAAGTGTTCAACCATGTGGTACTGGACGAAGGCGAGCCCTTCAGCGCGTTGTATGATGGCGACTTCACCTTCGTCAACTCGGCACTCGCCGACTTCTATGGTCTCGGTAGTGTCAACGGGACTGAAATGCAGAAGGTTTCAAACGTAACCAGCCGTGCAGGTCTGATCACCTCGGGCGCATTCCTGGCCGTTCATGCCCATGAGGAGGATACCAGTCCGATTATGCGAGCGACCTATTTGCGCAGACGCTTTCTGTGTCAAGAGGTTCCTATACCCCCAACCGGCGTGTCCCTGAATGTAGACTTCGATGCGCTGCGCCAGGAAGCGGTTAAGGAATGGGAAGATTATCTGGCAGCTAATAATGGCTTGGCCACAGCACGTCGAAAATACGAGTTTCAGACTTCTGCTGGAGTCTGTCAAACCTGTCATGCAGAGATGCTCAATCCGCTGGGTGGTGGCTTTGAGGACTTCGATGCGGTAGGTCTGCCTCAGATTCAGGACTATAACGGGCTCACCATCGACTCACAGGGTATCATGTATGGTGTCAGCAGCCTTCATGATAACAACACTATTACCTTCAATGGAGCCAAAGAGCTCGCTCACAAAATCGCCAACCTGGATGCCACGCGTCAGTGTTTTGTTGATACCGCCTTCCGCATGGCGATGGGTACCGGCTCTAAACTTCTGGACCAGACGATGGATATCAAACTTTCAGATAGCGAGGTTGCGAGTTATACCTGCGAGGTTCAGAAGCTGGACGATCAGATGAAAACCAGTGACAACAGCCCGTTCGAGTTGCTCAAGGCACTTGGTACGATGGAAAGTGTACGCTATCGCAAAGATGTCACACGCTAACGGAATTACTGGATATATTTTTTTTCAGAGGTCACTATGAGTCATTCAAAACACATCGCATCGCTGCAACGCCGTAACTTCCTAAAGATGATTGGCAAGGCAGGGTTGTCTGTACCGCTGCTACAAGCCTCCAGTCTGGGTGCCGGTATGTTACTTTCGCGCCAGGCAATGGCTAATGAAGCTTCTCTGCGCAAGGTTATTTTTGTCTATATTCCCGATGGGACTCCGAATGGAGCGTCCAATTCCTTCCTGCCTGACGAAAACCTGAACCTGAAGGTTTGTTCGGCGCCACTAGAGGATGTGAAGACTGAGTGTGTGTTCTGCAGAGGTGTGGAGATTATCGGCGGAGGCGGCCACAGTGGTGCACAGCGAGTTCTCGGTGCATTCGCTAAAGGTGTGGATGTTTCTATCGATCTTGCCCTGGAAGAAACCGTGGGTGCGACCTCTCCAGTGGCTTCGCTGCGCCTGGGTGTACGCACACGAAATCTCAATCCTATTTCTGCACGCTCTTTTTCTCCGAGCACCGATTTTCAGGATAATCCTCAGGCAGCCTTCGAGAGGCTG
The DNA here is from genome assembly GCA_050306135.1 of Gammaproteobacteria bacterium. Lineage (GTDB taxonomy): Bacteria > Pseudomonadota > Gammaproteobacteria > JACNJF01. Next base: position 59,531 of record JBNLGQ010000081.1, on the reverse strand, counting down.
TTCGGTGGAGCGGTTGATGCCAGCCCGATCGGGCTTAAGCGTGATAAGAAGCTTCAGGAGTTCAATCTCGCCGCGCTGCAAAAAATTAAGACCAGGCTGGGTAGCTATGAATTGCAGCGCCTGGAGCAGCATCAGGCTGCAATCGAGAAACTGCAGGCTGATCTGAATAATACGGCGACAGGGCTGGTACCTATGGGTTGCAGTAATCCTGTATACAATCCGGGCAACCTCTCTGACGAACAGGTCGATAGTGAATTTACCAACCTGTTCGCACTGCAGACTGAAAACGCCATCCTGGCGCTTAAATGTAATATCACCCGCATCGTTACGCTGCAAATGGGTAGTGACTCGGCTGATTTCACTGCGACCGGATTTTCCGAGCAATACCACTCCGCAATTCATGGGGGTAATTTTGATAACTATGCGGCTTATCGCGCCTACTTCACAGAACGCGTTGCTCATCTGATCAAACGATTGCAGGAAGAGGATGACCCCGATGGTGGTAAATTGATCGATTCTACTTTGGTGGTACAGGTCACCGATATGGGTGATGGTAGCTCACATACCGGTGACGATGCGGCTTTTATGCTGGCGGGCGGTGGCTCGGCGGTGAATGGCGGAACTATCGTTGATGTTCCTAATCATCATCTGTTACTGGATACGGTCGCACAGTATATGGGGGTTTATAACGTCATCGGCAAATACCATCCTGATGCTCTTCCTGTCAGCGGTATATTGGCTTAACACGTAAGGGTTGAATTTTATGGGGTCATAGACGAATTAAATATAACGTCTACGACCCGAATGGCACTTACCTAAGCCCAACGCTAAAAGAATTCGTCATTGCGAGGAGCGCGCGACGTGGCAATCTCAACGGTATGACGTAGCTTTTAGAAGATTACCGCGTCGCAAGCTCCTCGTAATGACAATGCATCAAGTCTTAAGTAAGTGCCATTCGTCTACGACCTCAGTTATTTTAGAACTAGAAGTGTTGGTTGAAATTAATCAAGATATTAAGCTGTATGAATTTAACTTCAACGCTTAGTTATTAGTGGTCAAGTGCGGAATCCAGGTTTATAAAAACAGCTGGTGATATTGGTGATGAGGATGTCCGAAGTCATGAATGCCACCGTCCCGCTTTGTTACATCTGATGAGATAGCACTCTGTCCCTTCCGCTCTTTTTAGCTTCATAAAGCGCCACATCAGCCAGGTGAAGTAATGCCTCCAGGTCATCCTGCATATTACTTTTATTCGTTGAAGTAACCAGGCCAATACTGACTGTAAAACTGATCAACTCGTCATCCTTCTTCAGCGAACCGGAAGCGACTAGCTGACGTATCCTTTCTGCCACTGTAAAGGCAGCTTCCTGATCTGTCTCTGGCATAACAACAGCAAACTCCTCGCCGCCGATACGCCCCAGAATATCATGCTCGCGAAGTACCGACTCGACAGAATTTGTAAAAAACTTCAGCGCTTCATCGCCGAACGCGTGCCCATAGCAGTCATTGATATGTTTGAAGTGATCGATATCGAGCATCAATACAGAGAGAGGCAGTCCAGTACGTTTACTACGCCTGATTTCGCGTTCACCTAGTACGCTAAATTGGCGACGATTGCTTACACCTGTCAGAGGGTCAGTCGTCGCTAAATCTGTCAGCCGTTGTTCAAGCTCCTTCTGGGCAGTGATATCCTGAATCAGCCATGTGACACCCAGTTTAACTTGTTCCGGGTCAATCGCCTGCCCAATCAACCTGGCCATAAAACTATCATCTTCTCCTCGTCGAAAGCGTAGTTCAGTTTCATAACGTTCACCTCTTGCCAGTTGTGTTCTGTACGCTGTCCCTATTCGCTCATAATCCTCGTCGTTGACGAAGAAAATTCGGGTAGATTGCCCTACCAGGTCTGTTTCATCCATGCTGAGCAATTTGGCTAACATTGGGTTGGCCAACTGTATCTTTCTATCCACAACATGAGCAATTCCTATCTGCGCATTATTAAGGATCAGTTGCATATCTTTCATGGTGGTATCAAGCTTCTTAACTGTCGATGTAAGCTCTCTGGTACGTTTTCGTACTGTTCTACGGAGATTAAAGTTCCAGAAAATGACAGTAATAACCATCCCACCAACAAAAACGGCCAATAGGCCAATAATCTGTTCTCTGCTTAACTGCCATTTTGGTGCTTCAAGACTTATCCACTGGCTGAATATTTCGTGCTTCTCTTCTTCGGTGATAGCATTCAGCCCTTTCTGAATAATGGATGCCAATTCAGGCCAATCCTTACGCGCAGCAAACCTGAGGAACCACTCATAGCCCGAATCGCCTGCAACCCTTAGATTTGTCAGCCCATTTTTCTGAATATAATAGATTGCTACCGCATCCGTAGCGACAATAGCATCTGCTGTGCCGAAGGAAACCATGCGTAGTCCCGTCTCAATATCAGGGACCGGAAAGTAAGATATTTCTGGAAAAGTATTCTCGAGATATTCCTGTGATGCATAACCGTCAATCACCACAACTTTCTTCCCTTTCAGATCTGGAATCGTTAGATTCCCCTGAATTTCTTTTCGTACGATAATGACTTCGGGCAGACGAATATATGGCTCTGTAAAAGCCATATATTTTTCGCGCTCATCATTTTTAGCTGCAGCGCCCCACATATCGATCTTATGTTGTTTTGTCTGCTCAATAAGATCAGCCCAGCTGTCAAGCTGGATGATATCCGGCTTCAGGCCAATCTTTTTATTCATTAACTTTACAAAGTCTGCTGCGATGCCTCGATAGACATTGTTTTCGTCAAAAAACTCGATTGGCGGATAGTGTGGAGCCGGAGCAAAACGGATATGAGGGTGAGCTTTCATCCACTCAACTTCTGCTTGAGTAAGTTGAGCCTGCTCCTGATTAATGATTGTGCTGCCGGGAGGAAGTTTTTTGTTCTGAAGACCAAAACGCTGCAGCTCAAGATAATCGAACATAGGAATGCTCTGCCTCGTTTTATCTATTGGGATTTCTCTTGCTTTTTGACCTGCAAGAATCTGCTTCCCCAGCCTTGCTGCAGCTTGCCCCTGAGCGTAGCCATTGATCAAATATCCACCGATGATGCCTTGACCTAGATTGAATCTGTAGAGACCGTAAACCGGTACGCTACTGCTTTCGGAGATCAGATGAGTAACCTCTTCGGGTTCATAAAGTTTGCCGCTGCTATCCTTAAAATAGGATGCGAGTAAAACGACACTATCATCAGGAAGGTGCCCCACTTCGTCCAGCAGTTGCCCCATCGGGATTTCTGATACATACTTTATATCCAGCGTATCAGCCAGTGGCTCAAGCTGTTTCCTGATCATCGTTTCTGCGGCTTTACCAGCTGGCTGGAAATCACGGATCACAAAGACCTTTTTTATATCCGGGTTAAAATCACGGGCAACCGTTAGCGTTCTCTGCGCATCAAGTACCTCGGCTACTCCGGTGATTCGATTATCCTCTTCAAGCTGCTTATCCGGAAAAGCGCCTATACCACAAAAGACAACAGGTACTTCAGGGAATAATTGATTCTGGTGCTTTCGTATAAAATCGAAGGCGTTATTGTCAGAAACTATAATCAGATTCGGCTTGATTCTGCTGTACTTATGCTCAAGCAGCTTAACAAGAAGACTTTCATATTCGGCATCAAAGCTTGTCTTTTTGGTATCCATATACTCGACATACAGGTTTATGTCGGAGTCATTGGGCTGCAATTCATTGACTACCCCTTTATTAATATCGTCGGTCCAGGAATACCCTGAATGATATGAATGGAGAAGCAGGACTTGTTTGTCATTACTCCTGGCAAAGGAGGAGATAGACAAAGAGAGAAGCAAAATGAGCACGCCAGTCAAAATAGCTGGAGTGTATTCAGGCTTTAGAATTGTAATACGTTGAAACATCGCCCTTTATTATAGTCTTAGCGTAACGTGGTCAAGCTTTTTGTACACATGGTTAAGCCACCTTATTCAATTCTTTAAACTGTCTTTCATTTTCATCTGTAGTAAAGGGTGATCGCCTTTGATAAGTAGCCGCAAACAATCAGCGATAAGTATGTAGACTGCCAAGGCGCTGTCGAGCAAGCAGAGTTGTACTCGAATGCCTGAGGCTGAGACATAAAAGAGCCGTAGTCAGTAAATAGAGCTACGGTTTTAACTGGAATGGATAAAGCTCAAGTGATGGTATAAGAGGTAGCACCTGACCAATTAAAACCAGCTGAGGTTCAAGGTCTATTATGAGGTCGAGTAGTATGATGAGGTTGGATACGCAGAATCCATCTCGTTAGTGCAGCCGGGAGGGAGAGCCTCATAAAAACCAGATCAGAGAACAGAATATTCTAATATTAGAGTAAATTGTGTTATGCCCTCGGATTGTGGAAATTAATAAGGGACAAAAAGAGCAGGCAATTAAACCTGTCGGAAAATTTTACACTTCCTGACTTTTTGTTACTTTAAATTCTACTCATATATAATTACCTAAGTTATTGTTTTATTAATAAATTAAATAAAAATCTTGCAAAAGGTATTTTAGAATACTTGGGATAAATTGTTTTCAGACTAATTTCAGATATTTGATTTACACAGCTCAGATCGAGTTTCGAATAGAAAATCTTATATTTACATTAGAAGTGTAAAAAGTTTTTACAGTTTTAAAAAACACTCCAAAATATTTTCCACGATTTCGATAAACAAACATTGATATAAAGTGTGAAATAAAACATGGCATATTATTTGCTAAATGCGAGCTTGGGTAAACAAATGAGTTGTTTGCATTTTCTTATTTGGAGAGAAGTTCATGAATTTTAGAAAAAACACATTTTATTCAAAAATCACTAAAGCCTCAGTGATTGGATTATTACTTACAGCGGGTAGTGCTCAAGCTGAATTAATTACTATTCCCACCTCAAGTTTGAATGATTCACCAGGTGTTTATACTGCTGGTGGGTATTACACTGATGAGCTCGGCAGCAACATCATTACCACTGATGGAGGTAATGCAGCTAATGTGGGTAGGAGTGATGGACGAAACGATGATGGGTTTATGTCTCTCGACCTGGGGTTTGATGTAACCTTCTTTGATACTACCTATTCCAGCTTATTTATCAATAATAATGGAAATGTCAGTTTTAATGCTGGTATTTCAGCATTTGAACCAGAAGGTCCAACTGGCGCAACAGATCCAGTCATTTCCCCGTTTTTTTCGGATGTAGATACAAGAAGCTCATCGTCTGGTGTCGTTAATTATAATTTATTCGCTGATGAGCTAGTTGTTACATGGGATAAGGTTGGGTTCTATAATACACACAGCAATCCAACTAATAGTTTTCAGCTTGTGCTTCGTAGTGATGATTATAATGTTTTACCAGGTGAAGGTTATATTGGTTTTTTCTATGAAGGTATGGGATGGGATGCTACTGATACCAATGGGGTTGCGGCGTCTGGTTTTGGTGATGGGAAAGGAAACGGAGAGGTAATTGACGGGTCTTTAGTTAGTGGTCTAAATAATACCTTAAATAATAAATATCTCTGGTTTGATGCAGACCTGAACGTGGTACCAGCGACAACTACTGTACCTGAACCTGCACCTTTTGCTTTACTGCTTATTGGATTGGCTGGTTTAAGGTTTTCACGGTCAAAACTAAAAGGTTAGAAGTTTTTATATTTACGGCGGCTTTATTAGCCGCCGTTTTTATTCAGCTAGCCAAACTTAGGAAAATTTATAAAAGCAGCTAGCGAAAAGGTCAATAATTAAAAACAGCAATAATTAAAAACACCCACTAATCATTTCTTAAGTAGATGTCGAAAAGGGTGAGATTTATCATTGCTGCGCCGAAATAACTGCAGTCAGGGTAAAAAACCGGGTTAGAGAGCAATAGGTTTTAATATTATCAAATATTTATTCTAACTCAGGTTTTCTCCAGTCAGTGCTAAATTATTCCAGATCCCAGGCTTACAGCCATTAGCAATCCTAAATCGTGACATTGGTCGGTGAACTCACTACGATACTCGCCGTGTAGAATCATGGCAGGTTGAATGGGTTTCCACCTGAGGCCGTTGCATATGTTTTCAACGGCCCGTTTGGTTCCTGTGCCGTCGAGACTGGCGCGAATGTATAACGCATAAGGCAGGGCCTCGGTTTTATCAAGACAGGGATAAAAAATTCGGTCGAAAAAGTCCTTCAATGCGCCGCTCATGTAACCGAAGTTTTCTGTTGTGCCGAGAATGATCGCGTCGGCCCATAGCACGTCATCTGCGCTTGCTTCGAGTGGTGGTATGTGGCGGACTTCGACACCATTTTGTTCTTCCGTACGAGCACCACGCAGGATTGCCTTAACCAGTGTGCGCGTGTTTGGAGAGGGTTGATGTGCAACAATCAGTAGTTTTTTATTATCGCTCATTATGAATCTGGAAAATTCGGTTGAATCATGAAAGGCAGTTATTTATTACAGACAATAGCAGCAGTTCCATTATCCATATTGGTTTCTACATAACATCTTAATGCACCTGATAAAATAAAAAAACGCTTTTCACGCTCATATGCTTCCTGCATTCGCGAAATAACAGCTTCTATGCTGAAATCCAATCAAGTGATTATCGCTCGGGTTCGCCACGATCCAGCAGGATTATGATGCTGCTTTTGAACGCCTGTTCAACACTCTTGATGAGCTTGAAGAGCGGTTATCGAAGCAGAGATATCTTGGAGGTAAACTGATCTCAGTAACTGACTGGCGACTATTTATCGCTCTGGTCCGTTTTTATGCGGCCTATTACAACCATTTCAAGACCAATAAAAAACGCCTGATTGAATACCCTAACCTATGGGCATATACGCGAGAGCTATGCCAGGTTCAGGGTGTTGCTGAAACAGTCGACATGGATCACATTAAGTATCACTATTTTGAATGATCAGGTAACTGACTATGCACAATTTAAGTGCAGTCTATTATATAGCTCCATAGCTTGTGAGTTCACGATGGTTTTTTTGTATGACCTCGAAGAACAGGTTCGAACGCCCAAGTAGTTTAAATTCTTATCTTTTTTAGCACAGATCGTATTGCTTAATTGGTTATCAATATAAAGCATATTTTTTGTGAAATATGCCCTGTTAATTTTTTTAGTTTGATTTATGTTATTGAACTGGGTTAGCTGGATACTTCAAGTACAATGTACCTCCCCCGGAATCCCTTCGGTATTTGTCAAACTACATCCCCCGCTCGGTATAGCTGACGGGACATTTTTTGCCAGGAAAACTGTTTATGAGACGTTTTAGTTTTATTGGTATGCTCTTTGTAAGTATGCTATCGACCACATTATTGTTGACTGCCTGTGGTAGTTCTACATCGAGTACCACTACATCCGGTGATACTACTGGTACCTCATCTGGTGATACCGGATCAGGTGGCTCTTCGTCGGGTGGTACTGGCGGTTCATCTGGAAGTGTCGCTATCTCTGCAACAGCCAACACTATGGCTCAGGACCTGACGGTAGGCATTGCGATGACCAGCTTCTCGCCCTTGACACCCAGTGGTGGAGTAACACCGTATACCTACAGCTACTCAGGCACATTACCTGCGGGTTTAAATTTTAACGCCAGTACTGGAATAGTGGATGGGATACCAACCGCTCCATATGCAACAGCGAATGTGGTGTTCTCGGTTAAGGATGCTAACAATACTGTGGCAGGCACAATCAGTAGGGTAAGCTTTAGCGTAACAGAGGCTGCAGTCCCGATTACTGCCACGGCAAACACCACTGCACAGGACCTCACGGTCGGCATGGCGATGAGCAGCTTCTCGCCCTTGACACCCAGTGGTGGCGCAACGCCGTATACCTATAGCGTTACATCCGGAACACTGCCTGCGGGATTAAACCTTAATACCAGCAGTGGTACGGTGACAGGAACACCTACAGCCACCTACTCAACAGCGAATATCATCTTCTCGGTGAAAGATGCCAACAATGTTGTGGCAGGCACAACCAGCACGGTGAGCTTTAGCGTAGCAGCGGCAGCAGTGCCGATTACAGCCACGACAACTACCACTGCACAGAACCTCACGGTTGGCACGGCGATGAGCAGCTTCTCGCCCTTGACCCCCAGTGGTGGTGTAACGCCTTATACCTTTAGCATTACTTCAGGAACACTGCCTGCGGGATTGAGCCTTGATCCCAGCAACGGTGAGGTGACAGGAACACCTACTGCTACCTATGCAGTAGCGAATGTCGTGTTCTCGGTGAAAGATGCCAACAATGCTGTGGCAAGCACAACCAGTACTGTCAGTTTTAGCGTAGCTGCGGCACCAGTCGCTATTACTGCTACGGCAAGTACCACAGCACAGAGCCTGACGGTTGGCACGACGATGACCAGCTTCTCGCCCCTGACGCCCAGTGGTGGTGTCACGCCATATACCTTCAGCATTGCTTCAGGAACACTACCAGCGGGACTGAACCTTGACCACAGCAGCGGTGTGGTGACAGGCACACCAACTGCCACCTACGCAGCAGCGAATGTGGTGTTTTCGGTGAAAGATGTCAACAATGTTGTGGCAGGTACAACCAGCACTGTGAGCTTTAGCGTTGTCGCGGCACCCGTGCCGATTACTGCTACGGCAACCACTACAGCACAGAACCTCAGGGTTGACGAGGCGATGACCAGCTTCTCGCCCTTGACGCCAAGTGGTGGCATCACGCCTTATACCTTCAGCATTACATCAGGAACTCTACCAGCGGGACTGAACCTTGACCCCAGCAGCGGTGTGGTGACAGGCACACCAACTGCCACCTACGCAACAGCGAATGTGGTGTTCTCGGTAAAAGATGCCAACAATGTGGTGGCAGGTACAACCAGTACGGTGATCTTTAGCGTTGAGCTTGCTGTATCTGTGCCACCCTCAACGGGATGGACCAATGTTAAGATGGGCGGTGGCGGATATACCCCCGGCGTCATCTATCACCCGACCGTGAACAAATTGCGCTACGTCCGCACCGACATGGATGGCGTGTACCGATGGGACGATGGCATTTCTGAGTGGATTCCTCTCGCCGACGCATTTCCTCCAGAGGATGCTAACCATCAGGGTGCCGAGAGCATGGCTGTCGATCCGACGGATGCAAACAAGGTGTATATGACGACCAGCATATCTGTCTCGTATGGAAACGGACGGTTCTATTACTCGTCCGATCAAGGCGATTCATGGAATTACGTGGATCTTCCCTTCGAGATCGGTGCGAATAACCTGGGCCGGGGGATCGGCGAGCGGCTGATGGTCGACCCCAATCTTCCCTCGACGCTGTTTTATGCATCGCGTACACAAGGGCTTTGGAAAAGCACGGACTCCGGTCTGAACTGGAACCAGGTCACGACGCTGTCCTCTTATAAGATGTCGGCAAACGACATCAGCAATTCCAACGGGGGGAGTCCCGTCGGGGTTGAGTTTGTTATGTTCGACACCACTGTCCCGACGACGGGCTTTATGTCCACAGGGAGTGCCACCCAAACCATCTACGTCGGGGTTGCTCCCGACTACAAAGCCCTTGCGGGTCTTGCCTCTTACCTCTACAAATCGACCGATGGTGGCGCTAGCTGGACAGGAGTCACGATTCCCACGGCGGTGACGAGTGCCACCAGCGGTGAACCTGCGACCCCCGTTCTTCCTTACATTCCGCACATGGCTCGTTCTGCCGACGGAGCGCTCTACGTGCCTTTTACCTCAAGCTCGGGTCCTGGCAGCAGCGCGCCGTCGTGGTTGTATAAGTTTGACGGCGGCACGACATGGGATCTTCTTACCAACTCAGGTGACGGTAACTACTTTGGTGGTATCGGCGGCCTCTCGGTGTATGGCAGCGGCTCGACGACGAAGATCGTGATTGGCGTGTCTGGTACCTGGGGTAACGGTTCCTGGGTGCAGGCCGCAATGCGCTCTGATGATGACGGCGCGACCTGGTCGGAGATCGGCAGGTCCGGCGATGAGGGCAGCAGCACGGATTATCACGATGCGAGCGGGACTACTGCGGTCGCTAATCCAGGGTACTCGGGTTGGGTAGATGACCTGGATATCGATCCCTTCGACCCGAATCATGTGACCTACGTGACTGGTGGTGGGCCCTGGTCAACCACCGAAGCCTTCACGGCGTCGATGCCTCACTGGACCTTCGACGTCAACGGCATTGAAGAGATGGTGAATCTTGAGATGACATCGCCACCTGCGGGGGCCGATTACGTGCTGGCAAGTGCGCACGGCGATACTGGTCTTTACGTCCACAGCTCCCTGACCGACGCGCCGACCCGTTCGCCGAATATGGGGGCATCTCCACCTCTCGGGGATTTCGGCAACGGTACTGGCATCGATATGGCCTGGGATGACCCCGCCTATATTGTGGCTGTTGGAAGCTTCGGCGATACATCAAATGGAGTTTACTCTACTGATTCCGGTGTGACCTGGACCAAATTCCAGACGGTACCCCCTGTCTCTTCAAATACCGGAGATCATTCCAAAGTAGCGGTGACTGCAGACGGTTCCAATATCATCTGGTCGATCTCGGGTCAGATTCCCTATTACTCGACTAACAACGGCAACAGCTGGATAGCCACCAACCTTCCAGCACCAGTGTCAACGTGGGGAGCCGCCTATCATATTGTCGCCGACCGACAAAACCCCAATAAAGTTTACGCATACGACCATGGGGGAGATTGGTGGATTAATCCTGCTGCAGGAAAGTTTTACTATTCCACTGATGGCGGGCACACTTTTACTGCCAGTGCGCCAATCTGGGACTCATACGGATTTAACAATACTGATCTGGCGGTCAACCCCTTCGTCGAGGGTGATCTGTGGTTGGCCGACGCCAATAACCTGTGGCATTCCGTAGACTCTGGTGTCTCCTGGACGAAACTGACAGGCACATTGGTGAGTACAGGCAATACGAGCCAGCATGGCGCCATGAAAGTCGCTTTAGGGGCACCTGCTGTGGGTTCATCCTACTCGGCAGCCGTCTACTTCAAGGGTAGACTGCTCACTAATGGGGTCTACGTTTACGGCGTATATCGCTCCGACGATGAAGGGATGAGCTGGACCCGGATCGACGATGACAATCACCGTTACGGTGGTATTGACGGCATTGCTGCCGATACCAGCGTCTATGGCCGAGTGTTCCTGGCAGGTCGAGGAATGAACTACAACTATTGAGTTGGTGAATCTGCGAAAAGTATATCGATTTATTATTGATTACTGTTCGAAGTAGCTGCGATATCAACTGATTGCGGGTACTTTAAATTAGAAAATAAATAATAATGCAGATGATTCACTGAGCCTGAACCTTTGAAATATCTGAGGGGAATCATAATCCTATGAATCAAAAAGAATTAACCGACTCTTTTCTGGCCATCAGGAATGAGCTGCTTTCTTTTGTGTTCCGTCTTATTCCACAGCGCCAGGATGCGGAAGATATCGTGCAGGAGACCTATCTACGAGTGCATGAGAAAATTGATTCATTCAAAGGGGAATCATCTTTCAAGACCTGGGTATTTACTATAGCGTTGAACCTTTCCAGAAATCAGTTAAGCAAGCAGAAACGCTGGGAAGAAAATAGCCAGGATTATGGTGCCATGCTACATAGTCATTCGCCAGAGCACTGGGTGGAGTTTCGCGCAGTATTCGATGCAACACCCACACGACAATATGAAATAAGTGAACATATCGCTTACTGCCTGAATTGTATCAATAAAACCCTCCTTCTCGAACAGCAGATATGTCTGCTTCTTAAAGAGCTGTATGAATTCAAGATCGATGAAATCATCAATATCACCGGGCTTACTCTGGGCAAGGTTAAGCATGCTATCGCCGATGCACGCCGAGACATGATTCGGATTTTTGATTCGCGCTGTTCATTTATATCAAAACAGGGTGTGTGTGATCAGTGCACTGCACTAAAAGGTATCTTGAACCCGCAACAGGATGCGCATATTGAAGCCAAAAAAATAGCTATGGTCAGGCAAGGAGACTCACCAGATAGAGAATACCTGTTGAATTTACGCCTTCAACTGGCTAGATCCATCGACCCCCTTAACAGCCCCAATACCCTGTTGAATACCTATATGCTGGAAAAGCGTGAGCAGTGGGTTGCTGAAGGTAAACAAAAAAATGTGTTGAAAACCCGTCCGAAATCGACGGCTCATTTGTCTAAATGATAATGCTAACAAAAAGTAGAGGCATATTATGGCAAATAACGCATTACAAACTGTGGAACAATACCAACAAAAACTGGGCAGTGGCAGCGATGCCTGGACTGACTTAATAAGCGATGATGTCAGCTTTGTCGGGCCTGCCATACAGGTACAGGGAAAGCAGGAACTGGGTGAACTAAACAGAGAGTTTTCTAAATTTATAAAGGGATACGAATCAATTTCCAGCTTTGAACAGGATGATATGGCCTTACTGGAAGGCGTATTTACTCTACATGCACCGAGCGGAAAGACCATACAGCTGCCAATAGCTGAAGTATATGAAGTAGAGCAAGGAAAAATTCGCAGTATTCGAGTCTATTATGATGCCGAAGAGTATCGTAAGGAGTTTTCCTGAAAGAGCTACAGATAAATGACTCACTGGTTATATCCGGCTAATACAAAATATTATGATGTATTTGGGGCCATGGCCGAAAAACAAACCTGGTGGCCTATGCATACCCAGGTGACAGCAGCGGATAAGATATTTATTTATCTGGCGGCACCTTACAAACAGATTGGATTCGTATGCGAGGTAATCTACACAGGCATCGAAGAAGCCGAGGTGATAGAAAAAATTCAGCCTTTTATAAAAGGGTTTAAAAAACCGGGAGAGAAACAAAAGCACTTCATGCAACTGTGCCCGGAAAAGACTATTCCTCTTGAGCCTGAGAACCCACTCGCGTTGGCACATCTCAAGCAGTATGGGTTGAGTGGAATGTTAATGGGTGCACGCAAGCTGGAAAACAATCCCCGGTTACTGGAATACATACTGAGGTCTTGTCATGAGCTATGAACAGGCAGAAACAAAACTGCTGATGGAACCAGGGGTAAAGCGATCTACGATGATGTTATCTCCCTGTCTCCGCTACAACGGCGCATTTATAGGCATGATGTTCGGTAAAGGTGACGGACTGATTATAAAGGTATCATCAGAACGCGTGAATGAACTGATTGATGCAGGTGAAGGTACAGAATTTAACTTCACAAAAAAACGTTTCAAGGAGTGGGTAATTATTCCGCTAGAATTTGAAGAGGATTATGAGCGCTACCTTTATGAAGCACTGGAATACGCCAGGCGAACATAAGCCTATAAGGTTGCAAAGCTAAGATGCGGTACCTTAAGTTTAAGAAACACAGCTAGCCTTTTTCAGCATGGCTACCTTTTTCTCAGGATTACCGTAAACCTGTTCGCCAACCTGTTTGAAACCTTGTCGGTAACGAAAGCTCAGGGAACCGGGATTAGGTGGAACAATATCAACCTCAGCAACCAGGCATGACTTATTATGCTTCTGTGCCCATTATTCTAGCCGCGCATAAAAGGCACTGCCTAAAACTATAGTAGTCACTCCCTTCGCAAAAACCCATTAGAAATCCGACAGTTTACTGATTAAGTTCGGCAATCCACACAGCATTTTGTTCCTGTAATAAGGTCAAAACGTTTATCGTCCATCTCACTTAACACCGCGTCAGATGGGTGAAAATCACGAATGTAGATATAGTTTCGATTAACCATCCCTGCCCTCCTTAAACCTGGGCAAATTATCAGTCAGTTCCATCCAGTCCGCTTTATAAGCGGTGAAGATATGAGCATCAGGCCTTTCTTCAATTTGATCATCTAATGCACCCAGAGCAAACTCCACCAGACCGTTATCCTTACCACCAGGCTTAAAAGTAAGACTGGAACCGCACTCACTACAGAACTGTCGGGTGGTTCCATTCGGGGCTAGATAACTCTTAAGATGCTCTACTCCATTTAACCAGCGAAAATTGTCAGAGCTTGTTTCACCAAAGGTAGCAAAAGCTGCACCGTGAAATTTTCGGCACATGCTGCAATGGCAATGCCCCATCTGAGGTGATAAATGACTCGCTTCGAATTGAATAGCGCCGCACAGGCAGGAGCCATGATAAGGCTTGTTAGATACAGGATTCATGGTTAGGCACTCATAAAAATGGAATGATATAAACAACTGATGATCCATCTACGGCTTCTACATTTCAAGCACATTTGGCTTCCTGACAGCGGACTGGATCGTTATCTTTTTAGGAAGCTGAGTATAAAAAACGGCAGAATCAAGCTTATTTATTTTTTTTCATAGCTGGAGATTCTGATCTTAATACAGTGGCATTAGTTAAAGATATCTAATATCCAATAGCCTTAACTGTTAATTTATGAGACTGATTTAGACCGCCAGAATAATCCATAAAATCCTTTGAGCGATTTTTCTGAAACTTTGCTATAAACTATGTTGCAGTTGAACAATCTAAGGGTTAATAGGAAAAGGAATGTAGTAGGATGTCATTTTCCTCTCATTTTTGATGACAGTTCTGTCCTCAAAAAGGTGGTGCTTTCAGACCTAATAGATATCTGGTTTTTACAGAGTTACTATAAATCAAAAGGAATTTATCAATTATGAAGGCAGTTTTGTGAAAAAAAATAACTATTTTTTCCCTCAAATGATTTGCTTTGCCCTCAAGGGGTGAACTCAAATGGTAAGCAAAATTATCCTGCTAGTGGATGATAATCCTGCCAACCTGAAGTTGCTTGTTGACGTGCTTGAGGGCCAGGATCTCAAGATAGCTGTCGCGCAAAGCGGAGAACAGGCGCTTCGACGACTTAAACTAGATAATCTCCCTAAACCAGATCTTATTCTACTGGATGTTATGATGCCGGGTATCGATGGCTATGAGACCTGTCGTCGCATCAGATTAGAACAGGATTTGATCGATATCCCGATCATATTCTTAAGCGCAGCATCAGAAACATCCGATATGGTGCATGGTTTTGCCATGGGTGCTGTAGATTACATTACCAAACCGATCAATTTTGCAGAAGTATTGGCCCGAATAAATACACATCTCGAACTTTCAGGCCTACGCAAAGAGCTTGATATACGTATCACTGAGCGCACTCAGGAGTTAGTTGATGCTAACGCCTCATTACGCCATGAAATTGAGGAGCGTAAGCGAGTTGAGGAGCAGGTTAGATATATCGCTACTCATGATTCATTAACCGAACTGCCCAATCGGATGTTGTTAGTGGAACAACTCAATCAGCTTATCTCTAGGGCGCAACGATGTGATGAGCAGATTGCATTAATGTTTCTAGACCTGGATCAATTTAAAATTATTAACGACTCATTAGGGCATCAAGTTGGCGACTTGCTGCTAACAGATGTTGCAAACAGGCTAAAAAGCGCCTTACGCAATGAAGATATTGTTGCCAGGCTGGGTGGCGATGAGTTTGTCATTTGTCTTCCTGTGCACAGTAAAGAAAAAGATATTATGGCTATGGCCAGGAAAATATTCGATTCTCTTCGACAACCATTTGAAATGAATGATTTGAAATTTCATATAGGTGCCAGCATTGGTATAGCTGTTTACCCGATAGATGGTATGGATGTGGAAACCCTGTTGAGTAATGCGGATACCGCCATGTATTACGCCAAGCAATCGGGGCGAGCTGAAATTAAAATGTATACCAGCGAATTAAACAGGACTGTGCAGGATCACCTTAACCTTTCCAATTTACTCATAGAGGCGATCAATAATCAGGAATTGTTTATGGAGTACCAGCCTCAGATAGATCTGAATACGGGGGAAATCATAGGTGGAGAAGCGCTAATGCGATGGCGTCGAAGTGATGGTGTATATATATCCCCGCAAGAATTCATCCCGATAGCTGAAGCCAATGGATTGATCAAGGAGCTTGGAGCGATGGCCTTACGTCAGAGTTGTGCGGAATTAAAACGCTGGCATGATGCTGGTTACGATGACTTAAGAATGTCAGTGAATATTTCGGTTCCACAATTACACTCAGAAGGCTTTGAAGAGAACGTACTTGCTATTGTTGAAGAGCTTCAGATACCACCTAAGCTGCTTGAACTGGAGATAACCGAAAGCCTGCTGATGCAGTACAGTAAAACTAATCTGAGTATTCTGCATACGCTTTCAAATTTAGGTATTGGGTTTTCTGTTGATGATTTTGGAACAGGATATTCCAGTCTTGCCTATTTACAGGACTTTCCCGTCAGCGAATTGAAGATTGATAAGTCCTTTGTAAAAAACATTGGTACAGAGCATGGCAATGCGATTCCTTTAGCCATTATTGCGATGGCTCATACTCTGAATCTGAAAGTGGTGGCTGAGGGGGTTGAAATAAGTGGCCAGGAGAAATTTTTGAAGTCAATGGGTTGTGATTTTGCACAAGGGTTCTATTACAGCAAGTCCGTATCAGGCGATAAATTTCTGGAGATGTGCAGTAAGGGGATTTCTCCCGACGATTTTCACAAATAATATTGTTGTAGCAGGCGAGTTATGATCTAGATATTTGAGAGGCATAACATACACATCGGAGGTGCCAAAATAGATATTGAAATACCTTAGAGGAGAGTGAAAATGAGAAAGCATATACTTCATCAAGTCAGGCTGATTCTGCTGGTGTTAATAGTAACTTTTTTGTGAGATTTCGAGCTTGACTAGTTCCTCTGCTTTAGCAACCCTCGCGCCAGAGTCAGCAGTACAGTCTTCAATACCTTCTGCTCAGACACATAGGTGAAAAGTCATGCACAAGAGCGTTAGCTATCTAATAATTTTACTCATACTAGCACCCGTGCTAACGGCTTGTGATCCACCCAGTGAACCCACCACTAAAAGCCCACCAGCCAGTATAGTGCCTGAACCAGCGCCCACTAAGATTAAGCCTCCATCAGCAGCCGTTAATGGGAAGCAAATTGTGACGGTATGGTTCAATGCCGGTACCGGTAATGCTTTAAAAGCAATGGAACTTATTCTGAAGGACTTTAACAAGGAACAGGATCGCTACTCAGTCGAGATGACACTGGTGCCAGAAGGCATTTACACCGACCGCATCCTGGCTGCCGGGCGCACAGGTGATCTGCCCTGCCTGCTTTTCTTTGACGGACCTATGGTCTCATATCTGGCCTGGCTGGATTACCTGCAACCCATAGACCGCTTTGTGTCAGCACAGATGAAGGCCGATTTCCTGCCCTCTATCATTGCCCAGGGAACCTACAATAAAAATCTGTATACATTGGGTATAGTTGACTCTGGTCTGGCGATGTATGGCAATCGCCGGTACCTGAAGGCAGCTGGCGTGCGCATACCTACCATCCAGCAGCCATGGGATCTGGCTGAGTTTGAAGCGGTTTTAGAAAAACTGGCCGCTGTCCGAGGCGTTGAATATCCACTGGATATGAAAATCAACTACGGGCGCGGCGAATTTTTTACCTATGGTTTTTCACCCATCCTGCAGTCTTTCGGTGGTGACTTGATTGATCGCAATAACTATCAGTCTGCCAAAGGCGTACTTGATGGCCCTCAATCCGTTACAGCTATGCAGCATTTCCAGAGCTGGTTCCAGAAGGGCTGGGCTAACCCCAGTCCACAGGGAGATACGGATTTTACTTCTGGTAAAGCGGCGCTTTCCTGGGTAGGACACTGGACCTATAGCAGCTATGCCGATGCTTTGGGCGAAGATCTGGTTCTCATCCCCATGCCTGACTTTGGCAAGGGACCCAAAACTGGCCTGGGTGCCTGGAATTTTGGTATCACCAGTTCCTGCCAGAACCCTGAAGGGAGTTGGGCGGTTCTGGACTATATTCTGCAACCCGACAAGATTGTGCGCTGGACAGATATCCATCCTGGTGTACCGGCGCGCAAATCGGCACTTACCAGGTCAAAGCTTTACCAGCCAGGTGGCCCTTTAAACCTGTATGTTAAACAGATAGAAGCTGGTTGGGCTGTGCCTCGCCCCCTCACTCCAGCCTATGCAGCTATCACCAAAGTCTTCGCCGAGGCGGTAGATAATATAATTAAAGGGGCTGATGTGCAGACCGAACTCAGTAAAGCAGTCGAAAAGATAGATCGGGACATTCAGGATCATAAAGGTTATGGTCATCGGTAGTGTTGAACAGATGAAAAACTAGCCCCTGTTTTTTATCAGCTGATTGATTGAGGGACTTGCGTCGATTACTGACGCTAATCAATAATGAAAATTGGAAGTATTAAATACAAACTACTGGCTATCTTTGCGGCATTTCTGTTAGCGGTTACGCTGCTTAATGCCCTGCTGGCTTCATACCTGATTAACCGCGAAGGTCAGGCAGAAGCCTATAACCGATTGTCACGTGAGTTGATCGTATTTCAAAACGATCTACAGGAAATTCGGAATCGCATGTCTAATGTGTCTATGCAAGCCGCGCGTGACGAAAAGAATCTTAGCGATATGGCTGTTTTATACAGCCAGTTACTCAAGCTAAAGAATCAACCTGGTGCATCTCTCGACAGCGCTTTAAGTCTTAACCGGGTCACATCCTTAAACCGCTTACAGTTAATCCTGCTCTCCGCACGCCTGTCCAGTGTGGCGGTGTATCTAGATGATGGCCTGTCACATTTTGTGACGCCGCAGGCGGCGGGGATGATAAAGCGACACGATAGTCAAACTATGGTGGTTGGGATTCAGCAGGACAGAAATGGTAAGGTAGCGCTGGATGACTGGCGTAATTGGTCAGAAATCCCACTGCCAGGATCGATTCATCGCCGCCTTCCCAATGTGGACGGGGTGACGGTAAGCTTCGATTTTCCTGCAGAAGAGGTTATCGAGCTGCACGTGATAGTGCCGATTCAAGGCATGATTCGCCACTCTTTTAACGAAGTCATTGCCGAAAATCTAAGCATAGCCACGCCAACGACTGCTTTGCAGGCCCAGCTAACGCAGGAGGACTCACCGGTCAGGATCGGTATGTTTGTTTTTACTCAGGTATTTGACAAGGGCTTTCTGCAAAATCTTACTGAGAAGACGGGTTTGTTGCCGGCTATTATCTCGGCAGATGGGCAGCAGCGTGTTCAATTGGTAGATCTGCCTACAGCAACTGAAGCTTTGTCTGTGCAAAGAGACCCGCTTATCCAGTTACAGACCGTAAAGATAGGAGGGGGTTCCTACTACCAGGCTTCTATGCCCTGGCAGATAGCAGAGGATGGTAGCTCGCTTATTCTGAGTCAGGCACTTTCCAGGGAAAACACCATTGCCACCATCCGCCAAACGGTCATGGGCATTATTGCCGCGTCTGTGTTTATTCTTGTGTTGGGAGGTGCCGTCGGATACTCCTTGATCAGTAGGATCGTTGCACCGATTAGGGCGCTTACCAGGGAAGTATCTGCGATGGGTCTGGAGAAACCTGAGATGGTGGAAGATAAAGTAGATAGAGAGTATAGCCAGCGTGTTGCTCTGGGACATTATCTACAGCATCCAATAGTACCCCAATCGGAAGATGAAATCGGTGAGTTGACATCTGTCTTTAATAATATTGCAGGTCAATTGCATGCATTAATTGGGGGCCTGGAGACAAAGGTGAATGAACGCACTCAGGAGTTAGCCGATTCAAATAGGCAATTGTTATCTGCCAAGGAATACGCTGAATCAGCCAGCCGTGCCAAGAGTGCCTTCCTGGCCAATATGAGTCATGAGCTTCGTACACCACTTAACGCCATCCTTGGGTTCTCCGAACTCATGGTCAATAATCCATTACTACACGAATCCCTGCGTGAGAACATCGAGATTATTAGTCGTAGCGGTAAACATCTGCTGGCGCTGATTAACGATGTGCTAGATATGGCCAAGATCGAAGCGGGACAGGTGCAGCTGGAAAATGCAGCCTTCGATCTGGGTACTCTGGTGCGCGATATTATTGACATGATGCAGCAACGTGCTTTCAGCAAAGGCCTGCAATTAAAGATCGACCAGAGTTCGCTATTCCCACGTTTCATAGTCGGTGATCAGGCCCGTCTAAGGCAGATTCTGATCAATCTGGTAAGCAACGCCATCAAAAATACTGAGCAGGGAGGGGTCACTCTCCGCCTGGGCACAAAGGATAATAAGATCTCTCATCTGCTGATCGATGTAGAGGACACTGGCATTGGCATAGCGACTGAAGAACAGCAACAGGTCTTCGAGCCTTTTGTGCAACTGGGCGAACAGGCTACCAATAAAGGCACTGGGCTGGGGTTAACGATTACGCGTCAATTTGTACAGATGATGGGCGGGAATATCCGGCTGGAAAGTGCTCCAGGTAAAGGCTCGTTGTTCAGGATCGACCTGCCCTTGATTGAAGCACAGGAGGCAGATATCACAAGAGCAAAGCAGGTGATCGTCAGGGGCGAAGTGATGGCGCTGGCCCCTGGCCAGGGTGAGTATCGTATTTTGATTGTGGAAGACCAGCGTGATAATCAGTTGCTACTGAGCAGATTAATGGAATCTGTTGGTTTTAAGGTCAGGATAGTCGAGAACGGTGAGCAGGGTGTGCAACTGTTTGAGAGCTGGCATCCACACTTCATCTGGATGGATAGACGCATGCCCGTGATGGATGGCATTGAAGCCACACGACGTATCCGCGAAATGCCCCACGGCAAGGAGGTTAAGATTGCTGCAGTGACTGCCTCGGCGTTTTACGAAGAGCGGGACGAAATGCTCGCTAGTGGCATGGATGACTATGTGCGCAAGCCCTACCGATCGGACGAGATATACGGTTGCCTGTCAAGACAGCTAGGCGTGAAATATATTTATGAGAGCGCTGTGGAATCAAACGTAATAGAACCGGAAATATCGTTAGCTTCGCAGATGTTGAATAGCCTGCCTGAAGCGCTGCGCAATGAGTTCGTTGAAGTGCTGGAAAGCCTGGAGTCTGAGCGCATTGAGGCGGTCATCCAGCAGGTTTCGAAGTACGATGAAGATTTACAGAGCAAATTGACCCAGCTCGCCAGGAACTTTGAGTACAGTACCATATTGAGTGCATTGCAAAACAGTGAATGAGTATTTATTAAGGAAAACTTTATAGACCTGTCAAAGCAGGTTTATCGGTTAATGGGAACCTGCTAGCAACAGGTAGTATTGATGGAAGTGTTCGTGTTTACCGGCTGCAGTAATTAAAAATCTGGGCAAGATGTGAATGGCATTTACTTAAGAATACTCCTGTTCATTGCGAGGACGCCTGATATGTTTTGTCATCCCTGATAGTTTCGATGGGCAGTCGGTAAAACTAGTCTTAATCGCAATCCTGGCAATAGAAAATATCCATTTCATTTTAAAATATAATTGCTAATATAACTTCTCCTTTCACCCTATTTGCGATACTCGGTTGATCCGTTCCGCCAAACTTTCTGACCTTGACCAGTTAACTGGCATAGAAAAACGTTGTTTCCAGACAGACCTGATTTCACGTCGACAATGGCGTTATCTGCTTACCCGTTCTCATGCTGATATATTGCTATCTGAAGATGATGAAGGGCTGAATGGTTATGTCATGGTGTTATATAACCGGGCAACCTCGGTTGCACGACTGTATTCTATTGCTATCGAGGCACGTAGTCGTGGGATGGGGATAGGCAAACTGCTGGTTAACGCTGCCGAAAACGCTGCGCGTGACCAGGGACGTTTTTATATCCGTCTGGAAATACGTGAAGATAATACGGCCTCGTTACGACTGTTTGAAGGGCTAGGCTACCGACGTTTCGGTGTACTGGATGATTACTATGAAGATCATATGCCTGCTTTACGTTTTGAGAAAAGTCTGCAACCTGATCAGCCTCCCCAATTAGCAAATATGCCTTTTTATGAGCAGACGCTGGATTTTACCTGTGGCTCATCAGCCCTGATGATGGCAATGAAAAGTCTACAACCCGAATTAATACTGGATAGGACACTGGAAATCCGTCTTTGGCGTGAAGCGACTACGATATTTATGACATCTGGCCATGGCGGCTGCGGCCCCTTTGGTCTTGCGCTTGCAGCTCATAAACGTGGATTCAATGTAGTCATTCATGTGAATGATCAGGGTGTACCGCTAGTGGAAACTGTACGCAGTCCAGAAAAAAAAGAAGTCATGCGTCTGGTACATGAAGAGATGCTAGGAGAGATCAACGATCACCGAATACCGGTACATTATCAGAATCTGGAACTGGATGAGATGGAGGCCAACCTCAATTCAGGTTCGATTCCAATTGTGCTAATTAGTTCGTATCGTATTTATGGCGAAAAGAATCCTCATTGGGTAGTCGTCTGCGGATTTGACAGGCATCTTGTTTATGTCAATGACCCCTTTGTTGATCGTGACGAAGGAGAAACACCAACTGATTCAATCAATATTGCTATACCTCGAAGGGAGTTTTCACGCATGGCTCGTTTTGGTCGTTCTGGTCTGCAGGCTGTCGTGTTGATATCAGGTAACAACAAAAATAACTAAGCTGAGAAAAAGAATGTCAGAACATATACTCATCGTCGAAAAGCTATCTCATTGGCCTAAACAGTTTCCCAATATGCATGTGGTCACCGCAAGTGAATATCTAACGGGCAATATTTTTTCAGCCAGCCAACGATTGCGTATCGTCAATTTGTGCCGTAGTTATCGCTATGCCAGCCTCGGGTATTACAGTTCTCTACTGGCAGAAGCCAGAAACCATAAAGTGATACCCTCTGTTCGTACTATTCAGGATTTGAGCCGACGATCTATCTATAGCCTGATGACACGTAACCTGGAAGATCAGGTGGAAAAAGCGATCAGTAATAAAGGACTGAGTTCTGATATTACGCGCCTTAAGATGAAAGTGATGTTTGGTCGTTCAACTATTCCCGAGTTACAGGAGCTGGGGCAACAGATCTTTGACATCTTTAATACACCCTTGCTGCGAGTAGATTTCAGATTTAAAAAAGGCTGGCGCATAGAAGATGTAAAACCTGTTTCACTTAAGTCTCTTGATGATATGGAACAGATAACTTTTGTATCTGCATTACAGGCTTATCAGAGCAAACCCTGGCGTAAACCCAAAAAACAACAGCAATATAAATATGAGCTGGCTATCCTGCAAAACCCTGCAGAAAAATTGCCACCATCAGATGCTGCAGCACTAGAATATTTTATTAAGGCAGCAAACGAGTCCGGCATGGCAGCAGAATTGATCAGCAAAAAAGATTACAGCCGGATTGCTGAGTATGACGCACTATTTATTCGTGAAACCACTTCTATTGATCATCACACCTTTCGTTTTTCACGCCGGGCGCAAACCGAAGGCCTGGTGGTAATGGATGACCCGGATTCGATATTACGTTGCACTAACAAGGTGTTTCTGGAAGAACTGTTGCGAGCGAATAAGGTAGCTACACCCAAAACGTTGATTCTGAGTAAAGGTCAGGAAAAGCAACTGGTCGGGGACCTTAGTTTTCCGATGATTCTGAAAATACCTGATGGCTCTTTTTCTCGCGGTGTTTACAAGGCATCTAATGCAGAAGAATTAAAATCTATCTGTAAAAAACTTTTCCGAGATTCTGACCTTATCCTGGCACAGGAATATATGTACACCGAATATGATTGGCGAATCGGTATTCTGGATCGAAAACCCCTGTTTGCATGTAAATACATGATGTCTTCCGGGCACTGGCAAATCTACGATCACGCCTCGGGCGAAAACGACGGTGGAGATTTTGAAACCATGGCTGTAGAAGCGGCACCAAAGAAGGTAGTCAAGACCGCAGTCAGGGCGGCTAATCTAATCGGTGATGGCCTGTATGGGGTAGATCTAAAAGAAACTGAGGCAGGAGTGTTTGTAATCGAAGTGAATGATAACCCCAGCATCGATGCCGATGTAGAAGACAAGGTGCTGGGTGAGGAATTATATCGTCGCATTATGGCTTCATTCAGGCGACGAATAGATCAGCAACGTGGAGAGTGAGCAAAGCGCAATGGTAGCTTGTTTCTGTAGGATGGCACTATGCTTTATACGGCCTACAAAGAGTATACTGGTATGAATATCTAATTTCGTATACGACAATATGACTGTGTTAAAGATTTCTTCAAACGTTTCACTGCCAGAAAACGAGATAGAACTTGAAGCAATCCGTGCACAGGGGCCAGGTGGCCAGAACGTTAACAAGGTATCCAGTGCGATACACTGCCGCTTTGATATTGCCAGTTCATCACTACCAGATTATTACAAACTGCGTCTGCTCAATCTGAAGGATAAGCGTATCAGTAAAGATGGCATTATCGTGATTAAGGCGCAACGATATCGCACCCAGGAAAAAAATCGGGAGGATGCGCTGAATCGTCTTGCGGAGTTGATTCAAAGTGTTAATGTGAGTGAGAAAAAACGTATAGCCACCAGGCCGAGTAAAGCAGCAAAGCAAAAAAGGATGGATTCAAAAACCCACAAAGGGCTGATCAAGAATCTTCGCTCAAAGGTGCGTGATACCGATTGAACATATCCTAAAGAGCTTCAAAGCGGGAACTTTGATCTTTGCGAATGGTTTCCAGAAATAGATCGATAAAGGTTTGCTGGTAGCGTCGAATATATTTATTTTTTAGGTAGGCGATGCGGGTGGTTTCCCAGGGAAAAAGATGGCTTAGATCCTTAAAGCAAAGCTGTCGGTCAATGTTTTCATTGTAAGCCATGCTGGCGATGACCCCTATTCCCAATCCATCCAGCACATAGGTTTTGATGATGTCGGTATCCGCAGCACTGAGTACCGTATTGGGCTTAAGACGTTCTTTTTCGAAGGTTTGATTAAAACTTTTTCGCCCGGTAAACCCCATTACATAAGTGACAATGGGATATTGGCACAGGTCAAGCAGCGTGGGTTTTTCCAGTTTCTGAATCGGATGGTCAGGCAGGGTTATCAGGCAGCGATTCCAGCGATAACAGGGGATGCTCTCAAGCTTATCTGATTGAGCAAGTTCCTCGGTACAGATAGAAAAATCCACCACATCGTGGACGGCCCACTCAACCAGCTGTTGCGGGTTACCCTGATGCATCTGTAGCTCAACATCCGGATAACTGCGATTAAATTGATTGATTACGGCAGGTAATATGTAGCGCGCCTGGGTATGTGTGCAGCCAATACGCAGTATACCCTGGCCCATTTGCAGTTGATCCTCAGCCAGGCGCTGAATATTTTTAAATACCCCAATCGCTTCATATGCCTGTTCTTCGACCTGTTGACCAAATGGGGTGAGGCCACTGATGCGCTTGCCCTTACGAATGAATAAATCACTACCTAGTTCCTGTTCTAGTCGTATGAGCTGTTGAGAGACAGCTGATTGAACCAGAAAAAGCTTTTCAGCAGTCACCGAAACATTGAAGTCATTATTGATCAGGGCGATCAATGTCTGTAGCTGGCGGATTTCCATGGGCAAATTATATCAATAAATATGATATAGAATCATTATTTATTATTTCATTTAATATGACTGCTCTGCCTATAATCTCGTCATCCCATATTGGAGGCAATATTATGCTTCAGACACAAACTGAAAATAACAACATAGAAAATTTGCACAATAAGCAAATACTGGATGAAGATGGCTATCTGGTCGACCCAGCTGACTGGACCCAATCTTTTACCGAGCGTAGAGCTGAAGAGGCTGGTGTTGAACTTGTAGCAGAGCACTGGCATTTGATCGAAATTATTCGTGACAAGTATATGAGACTGGGCGCACTACCACCGATGCGTAGCGTATGTAAATCTGTTGGTCTCGATAAGCGAGTGCTTAAACAGCAGTTTGGCAGTTGCCTGAATCTGTGGAAAATGGCGGGTTTACCCAATCCTGGTGCAGAAGCTATTGCCTATATGAACTAACCACCCGTTATTTAGAACTCATTCTTTCAGATACTAATAAACGCCAGTATTATGTACAGGAAGTACGGTATGTCGCGAGCGCAGGACGCGCAGGAGCGACTGGTAAAGTTAGCACGGCTTTAATTAGTGATCGAATAGAAATAAGCCCCATATCGCGAATGTACAGGATGTACAAAGACTCAAATCAAAAACCTCTGCCCTGTCTCATGGACTCAAACTAAAAATAGCAAATATATTCATTCTTGAACTAGAACATGATATCTGTGACTATACTGAATACCCTGAAAAAGAATTAACCAAACCGTTCAAGAGGAGTAAGTCCCATGATGGGTCGAGTATCATTAGTGGCACATCGAGGCCAACCTTCAACTTTTCCTGAAAACAGTCTGCAGGGGTTTACCCATGCACTCAAGGCTGGCGCAAAATATGTTGAAACGGATGTACAGATCACTTCCGACGGCATTCCAGTTCTTAGTCATGATGCTCATCTACTAAAAGTTACCGGAAAACAGATTATTGTTGCTGATCATGCGTTTAGTGTGATTAAAGATTTACCTGCAGGGCATGCCGAGCGTTTTAGCGATAAATATCAGGATTACCGAATTGCAACGCTGGAGCAGTTTATTGAGCTCATGTCACAGTGGCCGGATGCGATCTGTTTTATTGAATTGAAAGAAGCCTGTTTGAATAATTTTGGCTTAAAGGCGGTTGATCTTGTACTAAACCAGCTGAATAAAATTCATTCACAGGCAGTGCTCATTTCTTATGAATATGATGCCCTTGCGTATGCAAAACAAAAAGATAAGGACCTGAGAGTTGGTTGGGTACTGCCGGAGTGGAGTGATGAGAATCACAGTATGTCACAGGAGCTAGAACCCGAGTTTATATTTGTTGATGAAAAATTCTGCCCTGAGGAAAAATCAGAACTCTGGTTGGGCGAATGGCAGTGGGTTGCTTATACCATCAATGACAAGGAGCAGGTTGCCCATTTTGCAGGACTGGCGATAGAAATTATAGAAACCGATCGTTATAGCGATTTGATTCAGGAAAGTGACATCATCGAAGTGAGCAATGATTTTTAAGGAACAATCAAGCGCTACCACTAAGACTAGAAAAGTGATCAAACAATAGCCTTTCATATAAATCCCCAGAATTAGTCAATCAGGAAATATTGAATGGATTTTGATGCGCTATTAGAAAAGACCAGGCTACTGAATAAAGCCAATAGGCCAAGAGCTGCATTAAACATACTTAAGCATTTGTATAAATTAGATGTTAGTAATTTAGACGTCATTATTGAAGTAGTCACTTCTTTCGAAAATTTGGGAGAATGGAAAAAAGCCAGAGCCATGCTTGGCAAAGGTATCGGGCTTGATCCAGAAAATAGTGATTTGTGGATACGATTATGCAGCATTTATAAAGCAGACAATGACATTGAAACAGCACTTAAAGCGATTAATAAAGGACTGTCATATAAATCGGATAATTTACCCCTGCTGATCCAGAAATCTCATTTGCTTGCAAATCTGGACCGAGTTAATCAGATGAAAAGGCTGATTGACGATACCATAACAAAGCATCCGGGCGATAAAAAGGATTTACTCATTGAACGCGCAGAGATTTATCAATTGTTTGCTCAGAAACCTGATGATGACGAAGAGCAGGTAATAGATAGTAGTGGCACGGTTTACTCAGCTGGACTACTTAAAAAAGCAATAAATGATTTAAATGACGCTATGGATTGTGATGAACAGGATTATCAGATACCACTAAAGCTGGCCCGGCTATATAAACTACTGAATAATGTTGAACTGGCCATTTTCACTTACGATGATGCTTTAAGCTTACTCAATGATGAGTCTGAAAAGTTTAGGAAAAGCATCCAGCAGGAAAGAAACGGCTGTCTAAATGATAGTGGTTATGACAGCGAACAGATTGAAAATTCAGCAGATGAAAATCAGCTACAAATTGAAGTAGAGAATGGATATACACGGGTTAATGCTACGCTCTCTAAAGCAAATCAATTAAATGCAAGCAAGCTAAGATTATTCCTGCAGAAGTTTAATCAAGGTAATCCATACCATTATAGAGCGATTCGTATTGCCGAGAATATTCTAAAGAATGCGCGTGAACCGAATGCTGGTTACACTCCTGTAAACCTTGATCATTCGGCCAGAAAATTCTGTGATCAGGTAGCGGAAGAGCTAACAAAAGTTGATTTCATAGCTCTGGGTGACTTTGAGGCGAAAGGGCTTAATCAGTATCTGGGTAAACGAGTATTTATGCGTCTGTTTGTATCGAAAAGCCATCAAATTTGTGCCGCTGCTTTTGAGATAAAACCGCCCATGCTATCCTTTCTGGGCTGGATGAAATTCATTATTTTAGGAAAGTGGAAGACTGTGCGCTATGTAGAGTTACAAAGTGAGACGCTTGAAGGCGTTTTTAAAATTACAAACAACAGTGGCGAATCAAGTCCATTTGATGCAGGTAATCACATCAAAATAAAGAACCTGGCAGTCAACTCTTCGGTCTATGATATTGTTCTAGAGCATAAAATTCGTTTACAGAAGCATAGCCAGAGAAGCTATAAACTAATCCCTGACCTAAAGGAATTTTTAAAATTTCAGGAAAGGATACGGCTTGCAAAAAATACCTACCGGGAAAGTGTTGGTTATGTAACGGATGACGAATTGATGCAGTTGCTTGGAAATAAATTTGACAGATTTTCGAGCGATATAAAAAGTTACCTTGAAAAAATTAGCGAACAAACCTGTGAACTTAATTATGCATCTCGACAGCGTGAACCAGTTACAGAGCAAACGGGTTAGAAAGATAAAATGCTGCTTTTCAAAGTTGCTGTTAAGTAGTATTAACTGGAAATTTTTATGATTTATTATATAAGTCAGAACTGGTCATTGGGAGATCTAAGATGAACAATAATGAAGATATAGAATTTAATCCATCGATACTCCCATTTTATGAAATTGCAGAGTTTAATGGATCAGCGGCTAAGCTGGATTTTTTTAATTTTGTCGTTGAAATTGTCTCAGACCAAATTTTTTTAATGCACAAAGATTCACAGATTCTTTATGTCAATGAATCAGCTTGTAAATCTCTGGGCTATACACAGGATGAGCTACTAGGGAAATTTGTCTGGGAGTGGGATCCAAATATTAGCGAAGAAATGTGGCCTGGATTATGGGCTGAAACTAAGGAAAAAAAACACCTACATTTACAAACTGAGCATCGAACGAAATCAGGAGAATTCATCCCCGTGGACATTCATGCATACTATTACGAACGTGCTGGAGAGCATTTCACTGTAGCTGTGTGTAAAAGGATCAGTAAAGCTAAATCCTGATTATCTGGTAGGCTAATTAGTATGGCGCATTCATTTATTTCCCTGATGATCCTTAAATAGAATGACTACATGCATGGGACATCTTTATGATATTTTACCTGCCCCAGGTCTATTTGGAATAGCATGATGTTTTTTAACCAAAAAGAGAAAAAGCTTCTTACCCTGACACGACATGACTCCAATCATATGCTGGCCTCCTACTCTAAACACGCTTTCGAACTGGATGGTTTTGAATGGCCTTCGGTGGAGCACTATTACCAGGCGATGAAATATGGAGATGCACAATATCGTGAGCAGATCCGTCAGGCTCCTCACCCTGCAGATGCCGCCAAACTCGGTAAAAGCAAAAAAAATGAAAAACGTAAGGACTGGGACAAGGTCAAGGTAACTGTCATGACTCGTGGTATGTATATCAAATGCCGCACTCATGAGGAAGTAGCACAAATGCTGCTGGATTCCGGCGATGTGGAAATCGCTGAAGTAAGCCAGTATGACTACTTCTGGGGCAGTGGCCGAGACCTACGAGGTAATAACAATTTTGGTAAGATGCTGATGGGGATAAGGGATAAATTGCGCGAAGAACTGGAACAGCGAGCGCAATGAAAGTGACCGAGCTTATAATTTATACCGGTTTATTGCCCAAACAAATTAAACAGATTGAAATCATTTTCAAAAGGAACCTGCTCTGCTTGTTGTAACTTTGATTCAAGCAGTTGCATATATAAATCCATCTTATGATTTACCAGATTCCCCTCATCCAGCATCTGTTGGGTAAATTTTGTCGCACGCAACATACTGGTCATACCTTCCAGGACAGAGTAACTGCTATCGCTGTTGAGCAAAACCTCTTTGCCGGCATGCCAGTAGATATCCAGATTTTGAATATCCATCGGATCCAGTGGCGGTACTAATGGTACCAGGTCTCTGGGTGTCACCACGCGGATTAGATTCAAATCGGCATATTGTCGGCTACCGGCTACATTGGTGACTTTGGGTTGTCCAAAGGTAATCACATGACCCACCTGAAAACCATCATGATCAAGATACATAGCCAGAATGACTGCGACGGCACCACCCAGACTATGTCCGGTTAAGTTAACAGGGGTGGATTTATCGATCAGGGGTTGTATGTCATGATAGATTTTACTGGCGGCTTGTGAAAACCCTTTGTGTAACTTTATGCCTGCATGTACATCATCTTGCAGCTTAACGGCTAAATCTACCAGGGCATTCTCAACATTGGCAGTGCCACGGACCGCAATGACCGGTTGCCTGGTGAGATTATCAATTGCGATCAGGTAGCTGACCTCAACTTCTGGAATATTACGATATTGCTTAAGTGTAAAACCCTCTAAGTAACCTGCCTGTTTGACGCTGTCTTCGGGTTGATAAGCGGCTTTAGCCAGAGTAGCGAACTGGTGAATCTGATTGAAGTCGATTTGTTGTGCCTGAGCTGACTGGAAAACCAGTAATACGAAAATCAGTAGAGGAGAAAGCCAGAAGGATTTGGTGCACATATGATCCATACAAGGTAATGGATAGAAAGTGCTTTAGACAAGCCGTAGCTAGTCGCGTTCCACTTCCATTCTTTCAATATCTGCAATGTAGATGGTGCGGCCTTCCAGCGTGGTGAACTGGTTGGATTTGATATCCTTCATCTCTGCCTGATAGGTCTTTGTTTGACCGGTCTGTATATTGACCACATGAACATTGGCTGTTGAATATTGATCATTCAGGCCAAATACAACCATCACCAATGCACTAATGCCCATAAAAATCAGAAACAGCCAGGCACCCTGACGGAACATCTTTTCATTTTCGCTGGGTACAGCAGGCTTGCTGTGACGAGCTCGGCCTGGGTTTGAGTCATTACCTTCAGAGGCATTGCGCATACGCACAAAAAATATGGCAGCAACAATGATAGAAAGCGTAAAAAGTATTTTTGTAAACATGCGCGCATGATAACCCAAAAAAAGCCCACTGGAGGAATTTTACTGAGTACTGCTTTAAACCACAGAGCGCACAGAGAACACGGAGAAGTGGGTTGGTATTTCTGGTTTGATTAACCACGAAGCACACGAAGGGCACGAAGAAGGTTTAAAGTGTTTCCTCCGAGGTGATTCCCTTTGTCCAGTTACCCTGAGAGTTGCCGCAGCGTCAGCAAGCCAGTGATCTAACGCATAGCACCCAAACAAAAACCTTCGTGAGCTTCGTGCTCTTAGTGGTTCACATAAGGAATAAAGCGTTTTTCTCTGTGCTCTCAGTGTGCTCTGTGGTTAAGTAAAATCCTTACGGCTCGCACAACCAAACCGCAGCACCTGCAAGCCCCATACGAAACACCTGCAACAATCTAAAAAACCTTCGTGAGCTTCGTGTTCTTCGTGGTTAAATTATTTACCCTCGACCTAACAACCCCGGTAAGGTCAGCTTGATATGATCCTTGGTCATCAGCTTTTGTGTAATCGCCCACTTGATGGGAGGCAGGTTATTGCTCAGGCGAAGCACTGCTTTACGGATCAGTGTGGCAGGGAAGCTATCGTCAGTAAACAGGGTCACTACGCTATTGGTGCCATGATACAGCGGACGTGTAGATAGCATGTGCTGTTTCTGGTAGCGTCTGAGCACAGAGATATCCCAGTATTCATGTCCATGCTGGATGGCATGTATGATTTCATCTGTCAGTAGGTCCTGGCCGCTTAGTCCGAGATTAAAGCCATGGGCTGTTACTGGATGCATACCGACTGCAGCATCGCCAATGAGTGCATATCGTCTGGCGGCGAAACGATTTGCATGCACAGCTACCAGTGGATAGGTAAAGCGTTCGCCTACCTGGGTCATCTTACCCAGTTTACTACCCAGGCGGTTTTCTATCTCCAGATTGAAATCCTCTTTACTCATGCTGAGCATCTGGTTAACTTCGGTGGAGGGCATGGTAATAACGGCCGAGCTGCGGTTTCCACTTAGCGGCAGGATCGCAAGGGTCTGTCCATAATGAAAGCATTCAAATGCAGTATGGTTGTGGCTATTTTCATGCTCCATCCAGCACAGTACGGCACTACGACCGAAATCGTATGAGCCAGCAGATATACCCATCTGACGGCGCGTATCAGAGAAGCGGGTATCCGCAGCAACGATCAGGTTCACCTGCAGAGTTTTTCCATCATCCAGTACCAGATAGCCACCGTCATCATCGGTAGACACCTGTTTGACAGTACATTCATCCAGCAGGGTTACATTGTCCAGAGTGGTGAATTCCTCGTAGATAGCTTTGCGAATGAGGTGGTTTGAGATGATAAAGCCGAGTGCATCGGTATCGTCAGAGGGGGTATCAAAGCCCAGAGTATAGGGTGAATCGCCGTCGAAAACCTCTGCGCGCAGGATTGGCGAAATCTGATTCTCGTCTACCCTTTGCCAGCTGCCATGCTGTTGCATCAGGCGGCGTGACAGGTGAGTGAGAGCGATATCGCGG
Organism: Gammaproteobacteria bacterium; assembly: GCA_050306135.1. Taxonomy (GTDB): domain Bacteria; phylum Pseudomonadota; class Gammaproteobacteria; genus JACNJF01. The sequence continues at coordinate 26,819 of JBNLGQ010000081.1, read as the reverse complement.
CCATCAATCGGCGGATTAGCGAGTTCGCTACGTGATAGCTTTTCAATCACGACAATATTCAGGCCGCTATTGCGTAGCGAGCAGGCAAAGCTCAACCCGGCAGGTCCAGCACCGATAATGGCTAGATCAAAATCCATAGTCTAATTCCCCGAAAAAAAGGCCAGTGTAGGCGGTTGCAAAGGCTTGAAAATGAGCCAGATCATTTGCCCGTTAGTTTACGGTTTCAGTGGCTGGCTGTCGATGGCATAAGCCAGATCATCACTGCCAGCAGGCATATCAGGCTGATCAGCAGCAGGCAAAAAGCCATCCAGCCCGCTGACTGATATAACAGGCCGGGTAAAAACGAACCAAGTACACCACCGCTATAGTAACTCGAGACATACAGACCATTAATCATGCCCTTGCGCGAAGATTCCAGGTGGTTGAGATAGCCGGAAAGCACGCTGTGGATACTAAACATACCTGCCATCATCACAAACATGGCGAGATACAGTAGCGCTATCTGTTCAGCCGTGAAGAGAAAGGCTCCGGTAGCATAGATGACGGCAGCACTTAGCAGGGTGCGTTTTTCACTTCCGAACAGAGGAATGATGCGAGTTGAAAATACCGAGATGACTGCACCGATCAGATAACCGGTGTACACCAGCGACATGGCACCTGTGGTCATATCCGGCTTAAGCTCAAAGATACGAAAAGGCAGAAAGTTCATCATTGCTGCCGACACAAAGAACAACAGGAATGCAGCAATCAGGCCTTCTCTATTCACTGGTTTACGGATCAGCTTGCGTATTTCTGGTATAGAGATCTTAACCAGATGCCCACGTGGGTCGGTATCCAGCTTTAACAGGCTTAATACCGCAACCAGAGCCAGTGCAGACCACATCCAGAAAGAGGTTTGCCAGTTATACAGATCGGTTACCAGGCCGGTGAGTGTTCGACCGCAGTAGCCGCCAACGATAGTGGCTGCAATATAAAAGCTGATATTACGGCGCGAATGATGGGAGCCACCACTGGCCGAGGTATAGGTCATCAGCGAAGTAAAGATAGCGGGTAGAAGCAGGCCTTCGAGTGCACGTAACACAAGAAACCAGAAATATCCGGGCGCAGTTGATAAAATTGCCTGAGTAATCAGCAAAAGTGAAAAACCAGTGATCAACATACGACGCGATGAAATACGCTCGAGAAAGTAACCATAAATCAATGGTGCTAGTGCCAGCGGAATCATGGTCACTGTGGTCAGTAGTGCGGCATCACTCAGGGAGCGGTTCCATTGCTGGGCAAGCAGTGGCAGCAGAGGCTGATGCTCATACAGAATCGCGAATGCGATGATGGTGCAATACACAATGATGAATTGATTACGGTTAAACATAGTTATCAAGAGTGGTTTCATGTTTAGTTACTGTAGAGGGCATACTATACTGCGGTTTAAGAAATGCTCAGTGCTTATAAAAATAAGCATATTTAAAAGTTATGATAAAAACCGAGGACAAACATGCGAGAGTGGGTTAACCAGGCCATAGCCACTATAGAAGCTGATTTTCAACGCTCATCCGATACCCATCTGATCCGGGTCGATCTACCTGCACTGCCAGAGATAGATTTTTATCTAAAAGATGAATCAACCCATCCGACGGGCAGTCTGAAACATCGGCTTGCCAGATCCCTGTTCCTGTATGGACTGTGTAATGGAAATATCAATGAAGACACAACGATTATCGAATCCTCATCCGGTAGTACGGCGGTTTCCGAAGCCTATTTTGCAAAGCTGTTAGGTCTGCGTTTTATAGCTGTCATGCCACGCGGTACCTCGCAGGAAAAAATCGCCCAGATCTGTTTCTATCAGGGCGAATGCCATCTGGTAGACAATGGTGATATCTATACCGAAGCTAAACGACTGGCCGAGGATTTAAACGGACACTATGTGGATCAATTCACCAATGCCGAGCGTGTCACCGACTGGCGCGGTAATAACAATATTGCTGATTCGATATTCGCGCAAATGGCCTGCGAACGCTTTCCCGAACCCAGCTGGCTGGTCATGAGTGCTGGTACCGGAGGCACCTCGGCCACTTTAGGCCGTTATGTGCGCTATAAAAAACATAATACCCTGCTCTGTGTAGCCGACCCTGAAAACTCGGTATTTTACGATTACTACAAAACCGGAGATGCATCCATCGCCATCAACAGTGGTTCACGTATAGAAGGCATTGGTCGTCCAAGGGTAGAGCCATCATTCATCTCTGGCGTTATTGACGACATGATCAAGGTGCCAGATGGAGCATCCATCGCTACCATTCGATACCTTGAAAAGCTACTCAACCGAAAATGTGGTGGATCAACCGGAACCAATGTGTATGCATCATTCCAGATCATGGCACAGATGCATAAAAAGGGTCAAAGTGGAAGTGTAGTGTCATTGCTGTGTGATGGGGGGGAGCGCTACCAGCACAGCTATTATGATGACCAGTGGCTAGAAGAAAAAGGTTTTGATCTAACATCATTCTGCAATCAACTAGAGGCTTTTCATCATCATGGAGAATTCCCGGTTATATTATAGAGCTTCAGAAATCAGTGGCCCAGGGTGTGAATGAATTCTTCATAGCTAGTACCCTTGCTTTTGAGCACATCCACCAGCCAGTTTAGCGACGCATCGGGTGCATTAGCGGGCCCTGCCTCCTTCTCAATACGTAACATCTCCTGATAAATCTGAGTAATCGCCTCTATTCCCGCAGGACTGGGTTTACGGCGTACTGAAAAATAACCGATAGGTTTCCCGCTGGCATCGCGATCTACGGTTACATTGGCAAATACCCAGTAAAAATCACCGTTACTGGCCATGTTTTTAACATAGGCAAAACACTCATCGCCCGATTCAATAACGTTCCAGAGCAGACGAAAAACGCCTCTTGGCATATCTGGATGTCTGATGATGTTGTGTTGCACATTAAGCAAATCGCTTTCAGCATACCCCGCCATTTTCATGAAAATACGATTGGCGTAGGTAATGCGACCTTTCAGATCGGTTTTAGAAACGATGAAATCTCCATCTTGCATGACAATTTCATGGGAGGTCGGTGTAATATCAGGTTTCATAGCAAATCTTACCCGTGTTTTTCTGTGATCATGGCGTCAATACGATCCATCACCCGGTCACTGGCTTCTTCCATATGCTGGTAGTTTTCCAGAATCTTATCCAGTAGTCCCTTATCTTTCTCCCAGTTTTGAGAGAGTAGATCAAGAGCGGCATGTCCTGCGCTATGCACCTCGGAATGTGGTTGTTCCAGCTCCTTAAAAGACCGTAGATTACCAAAGGCTTCCTGGCCATCACCTTCGTAATACCACTTGCCCAGTCGGCAATTATGATGATCCACCTTAACCGCGTTTGCATCATCATTTTCGGTGCCTGCGTGAAAGGTTTTATAGGCCTTCTGTTTATAGATCATGTGATCCACTTTCACCAATGAAGCGTAACTAATATCATGGGCGAAATTGACAGAGGTATAGGTGGTTTGTGCCTTTTGTGCGAACTCATTGAAATTACCACTCATATTAGCCATTTCCTGTTGCACTTCGTTGGCCATATGTAGCATTTCGTTGGAGTTTTTCTGCATCACTTCGGTTTCCTTCTGGAATGACTGAACCACATTACGGATATCATTTGTTGCCTGTATAGTGCTTGCGGCGAGATTTTTAACTTCGTCTGCCACCACCGCAAAACCACGTCCATGATCACCTGCCCGGGCGGCTTCAATCGAAGCATTTAACGCCAACAGGTTGGTTTTGTCGGCAATTTCGCTGATCATAGCGAGAATACCTGTTATTTCCTCACTCATATCATTGAGACGAATCATTGTCTGATGGCTATGTTCAATCATCCCTAAAGTACGAGTCTGTGCATCCACCACCTGTGATACGGCTTTTTCACTTTGCTGGGCTTTCTGCATGTTATCAGTGGCAATCTCCGAGACCTTCTCCATCTCGCTGGTGATTCGGGATAGATCATTTTGACTTAGCAGCAAGTTATTCATGGTTTGACTGGTGTTGAGCTGCTGCAATTCGGCTGCCTTTTCATTACGCATGATATAGGCGGCATTGTCGACCATGGCATCCAGAGATTCATTGATACGATTTAATGTGTTGGCAAGCTCGCCATGTAAACCCGCTACCATGGTTCTTCGGTAGTTTTGCCCTTGTGAAACCAGTTCAAAACTGGTTTTAACCTCACGGAAAAAGGTTTCCAGCTGATCCAGAGATTCATTCAGATCCCAGGCAATATGCCCTGCTTCTCCCATCCATGGAACCTGAGTGATACGCGAGGTGAACTTCCCCTGTAGCATTTCTTCCAGTACCTGTTCGGTTCGCTTCATAACATAAAAAGGCATTTTCATGCTTTGCAGAAGAATCAAAGCAGTTATGATTGCAGCCAGTGGGAATATCAAATGCCAATGAGAATACGCGTCTTCGAGCCATGAAAAAAATACGTCAGCTAGAGGAAATAGTACAAATAGAGCGATAAAGATTTTCAGCCTCTCGGCCAAAAATAAACGTTTCATAAGTCCCACCCATTCAGGATAATTATTATAATGCTGGTTGCTCTGAATAATTTATCCATATTACTCAAAGTGAGAAAAGCGAAATCTTACTTATCTCTCAAAATCAAAGAATTGCAGTCATTAGTTTTGATGGTACACCCTTGTACCATAAGAAGCAGTGAAATAATCAGAGGCTCCTTCTATATTCGTGACGACGATAACATTTAATTCAACTAAGGAGCCGATGATTTATTTAGCGCTTCCCTAAGCTACTTCCTGCTGATAAACATATCAGTAGTAGATCAAAAACGCCCCACATGACATATATCGGCAATATGGCTCACTTCCTTAATAGCACACATTTTAATAAGCTGCGTATGCCAGGCTGTAATTAGCTGTTAAGTGCAATAGAGAAAATATATGAATATCCCTTGATAGTTAGCAGCAATAGTTTATTTATAAGTTATCGTGTATGAGAGTTAAAACTGGATCCATTTTCGAATTAGATTTTTGAGTCCGGCTCACACTCCTTATCTCTTGCGCGTTATTTTTAGACTGATATGCCTGGAGACAAAATTCAGGGTTTTGGATCAATCAATTACCTATTTCCGAACTTAAAATTGATCAAAGCTTTATTCGTAGTCTATTGGTAGACAAAAACATGAACATCTTTGTGAAATCATTATTGAAATCGGACGTCATCTTGAGATCGGCATTGCTACGGAGGGTGTTGAAGATCTGGAAAAGTATATTACTGAAGTACAGAAAAGAAACTCTGGTATCTGAGTCGATCGATTTTATGAACAACGAGTCTGCCTCCTTTAATCAAAATTTAATTAGCCACGAAGCACGCCAAGAATAATACCTGTTTTCTTCGTGTGCACTGTGTGCTTCGTGGTTAATCTTTTCCGAATTTATCGTACACGATACCTGTCGATTGCAATATTTATCGTATGTTTTTCCTTGAGTGGCTTAATGGCTTGCAAAAGCGCTCCTGCTTGCGGGTATTGTTGTTTCAGATAAGCCAGCCACTGTTTAAGTCGATTACCGGTGTGTTTGTGGCGGATATGTACGGTACTATCGAATGATTGCTGCAATAACTCGACAACCTCTGGCCATTGTAACGGCGTATATTCGACGCCTAATAATCGAGAGCGGATTTGTAGTGAAAGATCAGGACAGGCAATAGCACCTCGACCGAGCATCAGGTCACTACACTGGCTTTCATAGATTGCCTTTTCGGCATCAGGTGGATTCCATATTTCGCCGTTCACCACAACAGGTATAGAAAGCAACTCACGTATAGGTTTTATCTGCGACCAGTATGCAGGTGGTTTGTAGCCATCCTGCTTTGTGCGGGCATGGATACAGAGTTCATCGGCACCAGCCTGCTCAATGCCTGCGCAGAGTTCTGTTAGTAAACTGCTGTCATTAAAACCCAGCCTGATTTTGGCGGTAACCGGTACAGCCACGGGAACAATATCACGCACTGCCTGTACGATAGCTTTCACTCGTGCTGGAGTCTGTAACAAGATAGAGCCACCGTCTTTGCGATTGACCGTTTTTGCCGGGCAGCCAAAATTAAGGTCTATACCGGCACATCCCAGATCTGCTGCACGTTTGGCATTGGCAGCCATCATTAATGGATCGCCACCCAGCAGTTGTACAAAGACCGGTGTACCACTGTTAGTACGACTATACTGATTCAGTTCAGGACAATACCGCTGAAATACACGCGCCGGTAAAACCGTGTTTGAGACCCGGATAAATTCAGTCACGCATCGATCAAAGCTACCAATCTTCGTTAACAACTGGCGCATATTAAAATCAATAACGTTTTCCATTGGTGCAAGTAAAATTCTTACAGGTAGGGTATTAATAGCTGGTACTGGTCTGTCTTCAGGAACAGGGTTCACGTCAATCTGGGTAGAATAAAAGTCATAAATGATACAGGATTATCAGCTCATAGCGGTTTTGTTATTTCGACCGGGTGAACTAGCTGCTGTACAATAGTCTGATCATTCCCCTCAATTATTTGATTTATATTATGAAAACCCATCAAGGCAACTATTTTACCGTCAGCATACCTGACACCTGGGAAGCAGAGTACGACAGTGAAGAAGGCATAGATGTATTGTTTGGTGATAACGCTCATGGTGAAGTCCAGATCAGTTCGGTGATCCACGATGAAGAATTAACCCCGAACGATCTCATGCATATTGCAGAAGAAGATCTCCAGGCTGGCGCGACACCACAGGAGCTGGATCTGGATGATTTTCATGGATTCTGGTTTGACTACTCCACTAAAGAAGAATACTGGTGTGAATGGTATCTTTGCTGCGGGCAACTCATGCTCTTCGTAACCTACAATTGTCTGGTAGAGGATGAAGGTAAGGATTACGATGATGTTGAAAAGATTATCGGTAGTCTGCTACCGAGTAATGAGTCTCATAGCTTGAAACTCTGATTAAACACGAATTAGGGCAACGCAGGACGCCTAACGTAATTTAGGTGTTAGGGAGCAAAGCACGACTCCAGGGAAGGAGGAGGTACGAGCAAACGAAGGGCACAAAAATTAAGACAAATCAGGGGCTCGCTAAATTGTATCCGAAATATTGATCCTGACACTGTCTTTAGAATGCTTTATTTCCGTGGAATGTAACAATGCGAGAATTGTACCCAGATATTTGCTATTTATTAATCAACTTTAAAAACCTCTCGTAATGTAATGGTTTCATCAGCTTTATCGAAATTGAGTTTATCTTCAATATGCCTGATATGTTCGTGCATAAGCTTTTCTGCAAGGGCACTATTTTTGGCCTCAATCGCATCAACAAGAGCGCGATGATCATCGTGTAGAACACAGGCGGGTGATCCTGGTTTTTCAAATTGTGAGATCACTAACGAAACTTTTGATATCAGTTTTCTTGTAAATTCTGCTAACGGTTTATTGCTCGCAATTTCAGAGATTTTGAAGTGAAACTCTCCAGATATTCTCAGGCTTTTACCATGATTCCCTGCTTCTACCGCTTTTTCCTCTTCGAGAATCAAATTGTATAACTCAGCAATTTGAGCTGGGGTATTTTTTTCACAAGCCAGTCTGACTAAAACGCTTTCGGTTAATCTTCGAGCCTCGAGAATTTCACGAGCCTCTTCAGGGCTTACAGTTATAAGACTTGAGCCCCTGTTTTGACGGGACTCTACAATACCATCATGAGTTAACCGGACGAGCGCTTTACGTATGACTGTTCGGCTAACCGAAAATATCTGGGCTAGTTCTTCCTCGTTTAAGCGTGTGCCTGATACTAAGCGTTGCTCCAAAATTGCATCAAATACACGTCCATACACGTTTTCGTCCAGGTTGACTGTTTTGCCTCCCATGAAGTTTATTACTCCGCCTCAACTCAATGAGGATAGCCGTTAAAGAAGATCGGATAGTGTATTCGATTTAATACTAAATGCACCAGAGACATTCATACACAAATAGAATACAGTTATTATTGCACTATTAAAGAGCGATATTATATTAATAAAAATACAATTTGAAATTTAATTAAAGTTCAACTACCGTTCTTTAACATAAAAATAATAAAGTACACAAGGCGCTACAAAGTCTATATAACCAAATTTTTTGAGGGCACCAAAATGACTGAAATTACTAACCATGATCCACGACTTTACAATGAAGATTTAGCACCCACGCCTGCCAACCAGAAAAACTGGGGCTGGTTCGAGATCTTTAATGTTTGGGCTAACGATGTCCAGAGCCTGTTTGGCTACACTCTTGCTGCTTCACTCTTTCTCAGTTATGGCCTTAACGGCTGGGCTGTATTTGCGGCGATAATCCTTGCCGGTTTTTTCATTATGTTTCTTACGAATTTGTCTGGATCCCCAAGTGTCAGGCATGGAATTCCCTATCCCGTATTTGCACGCGTAAGCATGGGTGTCATTGGTGCGAACTTCCCAGCAATGGTCAGAGGTGTAGTCGCTATCTTCTGGTATGGGGCACAAACCTATTTTGCTTCTACAGCTGTCGCGCTACTGATTAATGCGCTTACAGGTGCTTCTCCCGATGCAGCAAAGGTTTTGGGCCTGACCTCCGTAGACTGGATTTCTTTAGCACTGGTGGGTGTATTCCAGATCTATCTTTTCTGGAACGGAATCGACCTGATTAAGCGCTTTCTGAATATTGCTGGCCCAGCTGTTTATCTTGTCATGTTAATACTTATGGCTGTTATATGGTACAAGTCCGGCGCTGACCTGTTATCAGAAGTAGGCAATATTTTTAGTGGTAGTGGCAATTATGAAGGTGGTTCAGTCGCAGCATTCTTTGCAATTTTTGGCACCATGGTTTCTTACTTTGCAGCAGTAGTAATCAACTTTGGTGATTTTGCTCGTTTTGTAAGTGATGAAGGCCAAATGAAGAAAGGGAACTTCTGGGGGCTGGTTGGCAATGTGGTTTTATTCTCGTTTATCACGCTGATTATTACTGCAGGCACTGTCGTAATATTCGGGGAAACCATGACTAATCCTACCGACATGGTTGCAAAGGTTGATAATCTTGGCTTGTCTATTGTCGCAGCATTTGCATTTTTTACTGCTACGGTAGGCATCAATATGGTCGCCAATTTTGTACCACCGGCGTATGACCTGGCCAACCTCATTCCGGGGAAAATAAATTTCCGTATTGGCGGGCTTATTACCGCAGTTACCGGCTTTATTCTGGCTTCGTTATGGGTATCCGTGATTTCAAACATCGGTATATTTCCTTTTGTAAATACCCTTGGTGCAATACTCGCGCCTGTCTATGGCATTATGATTTCGGATTATTACCTGATTAAAAAACAGAATATCGATATTCAGCAACTGTACTCAACTGATCCTGGTGGTAAGTATTACTACGATGGAGGCTGGAACATCAGAGCCTTGATCGCCCTTGCAATAGCGGCAATATTTGCTGTGGCAACGGTGTGGGTTCCAGCGCTGTCTGACCTCAATGGTTTTGGCTGGATTATAGGTGCGGTTCTGGGTGCTATTCTGCACGTTATCCTGGCTAAGAAAAACTAAGAAATTGAAGGGGATCAGGCCTTACAATCGACATCATGGACATTGTAAGGCTTGCTTCCTGGTACTGATCCCAAACATTCCCTTTACCTTTTCAGCATCAATGGATGCAATCTTATTGTTGTAGGCCGTTCCGGTAAATGTGTTTCACATGCCCACACTTTCCTTACTGCATAGCAACTTACTAGCAGGCATGCGAGTCACTTTTCACTGGGATTGATCCTGCATGCCGAGTACTTCTATCATCCCTGGTGGTTGTGCAATGTTTAATAAAAGAAAAAAATTTTTTTAAGTCTAAATACTAGACCTGATCCTTATCGCTCTCTTATCTCTCGGCACATGGGCGTCACTTTCATGTTTGATCTAAGCCCCATGCGCCGAGGCTCTGGCACATTTTAAATCCAGAATTTTTCGCGCACAACGGCAGGGCGTGGCCCCTGGGGTGTTTCGACGACCACTTCAGTATCGTCGTCCCAATGGGTCATGCGTACCATTCCAATGGCAACGTTGGTCTTGAAATCAGGCGAATAGGCGGCCGAGCTGACACGTCCCACTTTTTTGCCATTAACCATGATCGGCCACCACCGATCACATGCAGGCACGGGATCGCCATTGATTTCTATTGCGCGGACTTGCTGAACGGGTCCCTCCTTGGCCACCCGCAACAGGGCATCGCGGCCGATACAGGCAATCGCATCATGGGTGTCACAGAATTTACCCAGTCCACATTCATGCGGGGTGTTATCGTCGGTCATGTCATTGCCGTAGCTGAGCAATCCGCCTTCGATCCGCTCAATTCCGTTAGGGCAGCCTGCGTGCACGTCATATTTTTTACCTGCTTCAAATAATGCATTCCAAAGGGGCATCGCATTTTTCGTTCCAGGTACATAAATTTCGTATCCACCCTGCTTTGAATAGCCAGAGCGTGCCACAACCATTGGCTCGCCATTAAACTCAAGCTTTTTATATCGGAAAAACCGAATGTCGCGTACGGTATCGCCAAAGACATCTGCCATCAGATCATCTGCTTTGGGGCCCTGGATGGCGAGGGGGTTAATATCTGGCTCATCGACTAATACATCCAGGCGCCATCCATTTGCGATACCTTTGACCCAATATAAAAGGTCACTATCGGCAATCGAAATCCACCAGTGATCATCAGAGAGTTTGACTGCCACTGGGTCATTCAGCATGCCGCCTGTTTCATCGACAATTGGTACATACCAACATTGATCCTCGGGCATGGAGCGCATATCGCGCGGTGTGAGCATTTGCATCAAACGACCAGCATCAGGCCCGCGCAGTTCGATCTGCCGCTCGCAAGCGACGTCCCAAACTTGAACAGCAGATTTAAGATGGTGGTAGTCTTCTTGCACGGAGCGAAACACAGTGGGCAAGAGCATATGGTTATAAACGGTATACCCTTTGACGCCCGCTGCTTCGACGCCATCAGAAAACACAGTGCGCCGCAGCCGACGCGATGGAGAGATCATATAAGTCATGTGAGTTACTCTTAAATATGGGGCGCCAGGTTACGGAAGGGCCTTGGCCTGTTCGCGCAGTTGGTACTTTTGGAGTTTGCCTGTCGATGTTCTCGGCAGATCGGCAAAGACAACAGTCTTGGGTGCTTTGAACCCGGCTAGATGCTCGCGGCAAAAGGCGATGATCTCGGCTTCGGTAGTGCTGTACCCCTCGCGCAATTCGATAAAGGCACAGGGTCTTTCACCCCATTTTTCATCTGGCCTGGCCACCACTGCAGCAGCCTGCACAGCGGGATGTCGATAGAGCATCGCCTCAACCTCGACCGATGAGATATTCTCGCCTCCTGAAATGATCACATCTTTCAGACGGTCGCGAATCTGGATATAGCCCAGATCGTCCATCACCGCTGCATCGCCAGACCAGAACCATCCATCACGAAAGGCGGCATTGGTGGCGTCGGGGTCCTTGTAATATCCCTTCATCACCGTGTTGCCGCGAATGGCAATCTCGCCTTGAGTTTCATTATCGCTTGGCACGTTTGCGTTCTGCGCTGTGTCAATGACATGGACAGCTTCGACCATAGGTAAAGCAATGCCTTGCTGCGCTTGTTTTTCTGCTTGTTGCGCAGGCGTGAGATCGTCCCAGCTGTCTTGCCAGAGGCACTGTGTGATATGACCGTAGGTTTCAGTAAGGCCATAAACCTGCATGACATCCAGGCCCATCGCCGTGGTTTTTTCCAAAACTGAAGGTGGAGGCGGGGCACCCGCAGTCATCACCTTGATTTTGGGATCAAAGGGTTTATCAGTGCCGACCTCTGCGAGCATTTGCAAAATGATGGGCGCGGCACCGAAATGGGTTACGCCGTGGGTGTTTATCGCCTCCAGGATTAGATCAGGTGCCGGGTTGCGGGTAAAGACCATGGTCCCTCCAAGCATCGCCATAATCCACGGATGGCCCCATCCGTTACAATGAAACATCGGCACCACTGAGAGGTAGACGGGATGAAATGGCGCTTGCCACGCAGCGACCGTACCCAGTGCCATCAAATAAGCGCCGCGATGGTGATAGACAACCCCCTTGGGGCGGCCTGACGTACCGGAGGTATAATTCAGCGCAATCGCATCCCATTCATCCACGGGGCCACCCATCGGGCGCACGCTGGCGGGATCGGTCATCACATCTTCATAAGTCTGGCTGCCCATGGTTTGCGATTGGGCGGCATTGGAATCCTGGATTTCGATCACATCAATTGTGCGGCCCAAAAGATCAAAGGCACGCTGCAATAATGGAATTAATTCGCCATCGACAATCACCAGTTTCGTATCGGCATGATCCAGGATATAGGCGATGGTTTCAGGCTCGAGTCGCGTGTTGAGCGTATTCAGCACCGCACCTGTCATCGGAACAGCATAGTGCAGTTCAAACAGTTCTGGGATGTTGGGGGCGAGAACCGTCACGGTATCGCCGCGCTCAATTCCGCGCGCGATGAGGCCTGCGGCAATCCCTTCCACCCGAGTGATCATCTCGGCCCAGCTGCGACGTGTGTCGCCATAGATGACGGCTGTGCGATCCTGATATAAACCATGCGCCCGCGCCAGGAACGACACAGGAGACAGTGGCACGTAATTGGCCGGTGTTTTGTCAAACATATCAAAGTTTTTGTGCATGGCCGCTCCTCCCCAAAATGACCAGCGCGATGTGACAGGCCCACATCAAACCAGAGGCGCGAGCTGTGCCCGCGCCATACTATTGTTATCTGTTGTTAGCTTTCGCCAAAACCTTTAGGCACTGGCAGGTCAGGCAGAGCTTTCGCGCGTTTTTGCAAGTGACGCCCGATCACCACGCGGCTGATTTCCGTGGTGCCATCAACGATGCGTAACATTTGCGACAAACGCGACAGGCGATCCATAGCGTAGGGTTTCAACAGGCCCATTCCGCCCAAAACTTGAGTGCATGTGTTTGCGGCTTTGACGGCTGCGTCTGGCACGAAACGCTTCGCATGCGCTGCCATCAGCGGACCTTCGTCTGTGCCAAGGGCGTTGGCTGCTTTGCGATAGAGTAAGCGAGAGACTTCAAGATCCGTGGCCACTTCGCCGAGCATCCACTGAATGCCATCGAGATCAAGGTTGTTGCCTTTGAACATTTTACGGTTTTTTGAATACGACAGCGCCGTGTCGAGTGCAGTTTCGATTAAACCGCAGCAACCTGAAGCGATCGACACGCGGGCAATATCAATCGCCATCAAAGAGCCTTGAAGCCCCTGGCCGATGGGGAGGATGATATTGTCTTCAGAAACAATCACATCTTTCATGTACATTTCGCTCATGGGCAAAAATTCATAAGATGGGGTTTCGTACATTGGGCCAAATGAGAGGCCTTCTGCATCTTTTGGAATGGCGATCATTGCCATATCTTTATGACCTGGCTCATCTGATGTTTTAACGACGGTTAAATACACATCTGCTTCATCCGCAAGGCTAACCCAGGCTTTGGCGCCATTGATCGTCCATGTGCCATCGCCATTGATCACAGCGCGCGAGTACATGTTCGTGGCATCTGAGCCAGACTGCGGCTCAGTCAATGCAAAGTTGGCCAGTTTGCGGCCTGATGTTAGCTCGGCCGCCCATTTAGCTTTGAATGCATCTGTGCCATAGCCACATACTGCAAAGGTACAGATGTTGTGCATCGACAGAGCAAACGCATACGCGCCGTCGCCTTTGCCCAGCTCTTCATACACACGAATCCCTTCACTCAAAGGCAGACCCTGACCACCAAATTCTTCAGGGGCATACAGGCCTGTTAGACCTGACGCGCCTGCCTTGTCAGAGGCATCGCGTGGCCATATACCTGCGGCGTTCCATGCGTCAACATTCGGCTTAATCACGGTGTCACAATGTTCTTTGGCGGCGGCAAGAATCGGGTCGATCTTACTGGTCATATTGTTCATATCATATCCTCCTGGTGATGCTCTCGCGTGGCGCGGCTGCGCTTGTTGTAATATTTATTGGCAACACGGTAGCAAAACTGCAAGGGTTCGGCTATCTCCTGGCCTGACAGAAAATTATCAAAAAGTGACAAAATAACCGGATATTTATCCAGATTGGAGCGGTTTTAAGCGGATTTTTTTCTGTATGTGCCAGGCGTGACCCCAGTCCATTTGGAAAAGGCGCGGTGGAAATTGGCAGATGATGAAAAGCCAGTGATATGAGCGATGTCATCTATACTTTTGTCGCCAGCGCGGAGTTCCAGGATTGCAAGATCACGGCGTAAGCCATCTTTGATGGCCTGGAATGATGTGCCGTCGGCATCAAGGCGGCGCATCAAGGTGCGCGGGGTCATGCCCAATGCTTGCGCGGCATCTCCCAGCTGTGCTTGCAGCCCCTCAGAGCGGTAGATGAATTCCCGCACGCGCAAAGATTGTGTGTGCTCACGATATTTAGTGAAGATCCAGTCATGCGGTGCGTTCCAAAGAAACTCAGTTAAATCTTGCGCATTGCGTGGGGCTGAGGGGCCAAGATGAGTTGAAGCGAAACTGATGCTAGACTGAGCAGCGCCAAATGAGATGGGGGCAGGGAAAATCATCGCGTAATCTTCCGAAAATTCTGGGCGTTTAAAAGCAAAGGTGACAGCCTGCATCGGCACCTCATTGCCCGCAAGCCAGGAGATAAGCCCATGAGCCAGTTTCAGGATCAACATATGGCCAAAGCGCTGTGGCGTTGCCGCCTGGCGCGAAACCAGGCTCAAGCTTGTCGTCTGGTCATCTTCGATCAGCTCAAATTGATAATCATCAAGTAGCAAATTCCAGAAAGTAGAAAAGCGATAGAGCGCAGAGGAGAGGTTGTGCGCCTCGCGCACAGTGGTCAATAAATGCTGTAAGGCACGAGGGCGAATAGGTCGTGACCATAGGCCCATCATTTCGTCCCCGGTCTCGATCGCAGCAATTTGATACAGCGCCACAATTTGATCCAGTGTGACCCGGTTTTGAGGGATGCTTTCCTGGCCAGAGAGAAGCGACCTGCTCAGCTCTGAGCGTTCAAGAAAGGACGCAAGCTGCGCCTCATCGCAGATCCGGCGCAACCCTGTCAGCCAATCCTCGATGAAGGCAACGGAGACAGTCGATAAAGTCGTTGGGGTTGGTTGCGGCATTCAGCCCTCTGGTTAGCTACCGTTAAATGGGGCCGCTGTTCAGATACTTACGTCGGCCTAATGAGACTGTAGCTGTCCCATTGCTGCGGGGCAAGTCAGCTCTACTGAGCGCGCGTAACAATTCGGGATGTTAATGCACCTGTGGGTAGGGTATCGGCGCAAATGGGCCAGGCGGAATGGTATCGTTCCACGAGCGTCCAAAATAACCCTGGCGACGATGAATGGTAGCTGGTTTAGATCTGTCAATTGATCTTCCCTATTCTGTGATCTGCTCAATCAGAAATGCGGCAGTGAGCTCCCCTAAAGAAAAAACCGGTATTACGTCTTAAATCCACTTTCTTTTACCTGAAGCTGTAGCTGAATAGCTTGAGATTAATTACCTTTTTAATTCATAGGTCTTAAATTATTGAACAGCATGAAGGCAACTAAATCTGGCAAATTAAAAACAATACCAGTAAAAAAATGAGCGCTGAATCCTAATCAGATCCAGCGCTCATGGATGAGAGTGTAAACAACAGCTAGGTACGAAGATCCTGCGCCAGGTTGGTACCGTCTGGTGCAAGCTCCTCTTCGGGTGCAGGCACCGCACCCGAGTCCTCGTGCAAGGATTTAACGAGGCCGTAAGTCATCAGCAGCATGATGATACTCACCGGTAGCGCAGCTGCGATCGATGCGGTCTGCAAGGCCTTTAATCCACCTGCCAGTAATAATACCGCCGCGACCACACCTTCTCCAAGCCCCCAGACGATACGAAACTTCTGTGGTGGATCATCATCCCCCATGCTCAGCATGGTGGTAATAACCAGTGTGCCTGAATCCGACGAAGTGATGAACCAGGTAGCCAGTAGGAAGGTGGCTAATGCCGCCATAGCCGTATTAAGCCAATCGACTGTAGTCAACTGCTCGATCGTGCCATACAGCGCGGCAGGCAGGTTCCAGTTACGCACTAAATCGGCAATACCCGCGGTACCAACACCACCGCTCGCGTTGAGCTCCATGTAAATCGCGTTACCCCCAAAAATACACAGCCAGAAAAAAGCGATCGTAGTCGGCACAAACATCACACCAACCATGAATTCACGAATAGTACGGCCGCGACTGATACGCGCGATGAACATGCCGACGAAAGGCGCCCAGGATATCCACCAGCCCCAGTAAAAGATCGTCCAGCCACCCTGCCAGTCCGATTCACCCGGTGCATTCAAAACGGTGAAGCCCATTGGGATAAAGTTCCACAGATAGTCACCAATCGTAGTAATGAAAAATCCCATGATCCACTGTGTCGGACCACCAAACAGGAAATAGGCTAGCAAGGCGATTGATAACCAGATGTTCCATTCGGATATGATACGAATTCCGTTGCCGACCCCAGACACCGCAGAAAGGGTTGCAATCGCTGAAATTATCGCAATCAGTATCACCTGGGTGACTGTGCCGGGATCAACTCCAAACAACACATTCAGACCCGTCGCCATCTGGCTGACACCGAGCCCGAGCGAGGTAGCAACACCGAACACGGTACCGAATACCGCGAGCAGATCGACAGCATGTCCGAGAGGACCATAGATCCTTTCACCGAGAACCGGGTAAAGCGCAGATCTCAGGGTTAACGGCAGTTTTTTGCGAAAACCGAAATATGCGAGGCTAAGGCCGATCATTACGTATACCGCCCAGCCATGAAACCCCCAGTGGAAATAGGTAACGGTCATTGCCTTGATCGCACGAGCCTCGGTCATTTCGGTCGCAGCTATATGATCGGCGTAGGGATTATTGGGATAGCTCCAGGCAGCGGTATTATCGAAATAAAACATCGGTTCAGCGATACTGAAAAACAGCAGACCAATACCCACGCCTGCTGAGAATAGCATCGCGAACCAGGAAAAATTGCTGAATTCAGGTTTGCTGTCATCGTCACCGAGTTTGATTCTGCCGAAACGGCTGAACATCAAATAGAAACATACCAGCAGCATGACTGTAACTGCAGTGATGTAATACCAGTTCAGTGTGGTTTCGATCCAGCTTCGGACCGCAGAATAGATGCTGTTGGCAAACTCGACATTAAGCGCCGTAAATACCACGAAAGCGATGACCATGCCCTTGGCGGCAAGGCCCATACCACTGTGCAAGCCGGTAAAGAACCCTGTCGTGGCGACGGAGTGGTGCGTAGGTTTACTCATTTGACTCCTCCTCTTGTTATAGATTATTTTTATTAACCAGTTATAGACAGCGGGGGCCCTTATTATTGAAATTGACCCTTTCGCTACGCGGTTTTGCTCATGTTACACCCGCTTTGGCACGATTTCACAAAGATCTTTGACGGCGGCAAGAATCGTGTCGATCTTACTTATCATGTCCTCCTGGTGATGCTTTCGCGTGGCGAATCTGCGCATATTGTAACCCTGGTCGGCAACACCATAGCAAAACTGCAAGGGCTCGACAATCTCCTGGTTTGACAGTTAATTATCATAAAGTGACGAGTTTGTTGGGTATTTATCAAAACCGAAGCGATTTTAAGAGCATTTCTTTCTGTTTGTGCCAGGAGTGTCCCGAGTCCATTTGGAAAAGGCGCGGTGAAAATTGGCAGATGATGAAAAGCCAGTCATATGGGCGATGTCACCTATGCTTTTGGCGCCAGCGCGGAGTTCCAGGATTATAAGATCACGGCGTAAGCCATCTTTGATGGCCTGGAATGATGTGCCGTGCATAAAAGGTTAAAGAGGCGGAGGGATTAAATTTTGACCAGCGCATGGTTGGAAGAGTGATATGGGATATAACTGGGCCAATTGTATCGCGGAAGGCCTCGTAAGCAGATGGATTAATCAAAAAATAATCACTCAGACCCCTTTTGGATTTCAGATGACATCAAGTGATTGAGGGTTGCCTGGATACACGGGTGGTAAACTGAATCTCTTCGCACCCGCGACGCATAATACTGCAGCGATGGCGACTATCACCATGGACCACTCAATAACTTCATGCAGCAGAACAGCCGCGATAAAAAGGCCAAAAAATGGTTGCAAGAGTTGCAATTGCCCAATCGCCGCAATGCCTCCCTGAGCAAGACCTCGATACCAGAACACGAAACCAATCAACATACTGAAGAGCGATACATAGGCAAGACCGGCCCAGGCTGACGGCTTTACAATTTCAGGGACTGTTGGCAGGTATATGACCAACAAAATTAACATCAAGGGTAACGACAGGGCGAGAGCCCAGGAAATCACCTGCCAGCCCCCGAGCCGTCGCGAAAGCCTGGCACCCTCAGCATAACCAAGCCCACACACAACGATGGCGGCTAGCATCAGCAGATTGCCAGCGATGGATATGCTGCCTGCCCGAGTCAGTGCGTAGATGACGACGATGGTGCTTCCTGTAACAGCAAACAGCCAGAAAGCTCGGGATGGATGCTCTCCTCCGCGTAGCATAGCGAAAATCGCAGTAACCATGGGGAGCAAGCCAATAAATACCAGAGATTCTGCGGAGGTGATGTAGAGCAGTGCAAAAGCCGTCAGCAGCGGAAAACCGATGACGACCCCAACGGCGACGATTAACAGGGGAAAAAACTCTTTCTGAGCCGGTCGCTTTTCGCCAAAGGTTAACAATAAAGCCAGGCTTAGCACACCTGCAATGCAAGCTCGTGCAACGGTCAAAAAGGTTGGATCGAAACTTTCAACTGCTAGCCGTGTGGCGGGCAATGAACCGCTGAAAATCAGCATACCTATAAAGCCGTTTATCCAGCCACTTGTTGTCTTTTGCATGAAGCACCTCGAAAAGGACATTATTGATTGCATATATCGGCATTTCCAGATACGGTCCAATACAATTCTAATAAACCGTACTGGTATGAGTCCCAATACAGATGCCCGATCCTGAACCTTTTCCGCAGCAAAATTGTACGCTTGTCGAGCGCGTGATGACTGAGATTCGACAACGCATAGCTGCGCGCGCACTCGTGCCGGGAGAGAGACTACCTTCCATACGGAAATTCGCTGAATTTATGCAGGTTTCCAAATCCACAATCGTCGAGGCTTATGAGCGACTCGGTGGCGAAGGTGTGATCCGATCAAGGCCTGGCTCGGGTTTCTACGTGGCAGGTCACATTGCCCCCTTATCACTGACCGAAATTGGACCTCGTCTCGATCAGGCTGTTGATCCGCTCTGGGTTTCTCGGCAATCGCTTGAATCTAATCTGGAGGTAATGAAACCAGGCTGCGGCTGGTTACCGTCGTCATGGATGCCAGACAGCAGTATTCGGCGTGCATTGAGGATGTTGGCACGGGCCGATGGTCACAATCTCACTGACTACGAAACACCGTTCGGGCATACCGCGTTACGCCAACTGTTGACGAGACGCATGGCTGAGCGTGGCATTCAAGCCAGCACAGACCAGATACTGCTGGTAGATTCCGGCACACAGGCTATCGACCTTCTGTGTCGTTTCTTGATTGAGCCGGGGGATACAGTGTTGGTTGATGATCCATGTTATTTCAACTTTCAAGCTCTGCTACGAGCACACCGCGCGAAAATTGTCAGTGTGCCCTACACACCGAACGGTCCTGACGTCGAGCTATTTTCACGCGCGCTTTGCGAGCACAAGCCTCGTCTCTACATTACCAATTCGGCGATTCACAACCCGACCGGGGCCAGGTTGTCGCCGGTTGTGGCGCACAGGCTTCTCAAGCTTGCGGAACAACATGATCTGAGCATTATCGAAGATGATATTTTCGCTGACTTCGAATATGAAACTGCGCCGCGTCTTGCTGCATTCGACGGATTGAATCGGGTTGTTCATATCAGCAGTTTTTCCAAGACCCTGTCGGCTTCGATGCGTTGCGGCTATATTTCCGCGCGCCCCGACTGGATCGAGAAGCTAGTCAATCTAAAGATTGCCCTGTCGTTTAGCGGATCTCGTATTTCTGCGGAGCTAGTTTATGCGGTGTTGAAGGATGGAAGTTATCGTAAGCACACAGAGGGATTACGATTGCGACTTTCAGCTGCCGTGAAAGAGGTAAGTTCGCGTTTGAAGTCCATCGGAATTATGCCCTGGATCGAGCCTCAAGCTGGCATGTTTCTATGGTGCTCGCTTCCCTCTGGGCTGGATGCAGTAAACATCGCCCAGAGCGCGTTGAAAGAAGGCATAATTTTGGCACCAGGAAAGGTATTTAGTGTTTCGCAATCAGCCAACAGTATGATGCGGTTTAATGTCTCTCAGTGTATGAATCCGGAACTGTTCAGGATGCTTGAAACTATTCTCATAGCTC
Organism: Gammaproteobacteria bacterium; assembly: GCA_050306135.1. Lineage (GTDB taxonomy): Bacteria > Pseudomonadota > Gammaproteobacteria > JACNJF01. The sequence goes on along the minus strand of JBNLGQ010000081.1, from coordinate 6,334 downwards.
GAAAGTAATATTAACCACCTCGATCTTATGCTCATTCACGCTCTGTTAGAGGCAATACTAGCGGACATTGATCGCTCAAATTTACTCTTGATATATTCCTAACATACTGTAGTTAACGTATTTAATTTGATATTTAACCGGACTATAAAGCGGACAACAAAGCAGGCATGATCAATAGAGGTGAGCCTATAAATATCTCTAAAACATGGTAGAACTTGATTTGTACCTGACCATCGTTATACATCGAATGTAACAATACGAGAACTGACTCCAGATACCTGCTTCCTTTTAACCGAAACCGGAGCTGAATAGATTAAGATTAATTTCTTTTTCGATTGGTGGGTGTTAAATTATTTATGACCCGGCTGTCGTCGATGCCTGTGTGAAACTGTTTCGGGAACAGGGCTCTGTTATTGCATGAAGTATTTCATTGCAGGAAACAAGCTATGAAAGTTGGCCTGCTGCGATTAAGCGGGGCCTTGCATCCTTTGATGCAGCTTGCAGCGAGCCTCTGCTGCACTGGCCTTTTTAACTTGTCGCTCTAATATAGGGTGACCTATACTTGTAGTACATTCGTGATAAGCCACGTGACCTAGCGCGATCAATTGATATGACATGTCCAGGAGGGAGACGAATCATGAAATCTCTGATCGATAGAAAACAGTATGCCGTAGCACCTCGTTCCGGTATGGCCTACCAGTCGCTTCTGAATGGATTGACCGACGCAGCAGTGGCGAATTCACTTGCTAGATCAAGGGTAAACATACCCAGTGGGTCAATCCAGTGAATACAGCGCGTAACAGCACAACTTTTCGATTCCCTGGTGGCCAAGAAACTCTTATAGTGCAGGGCTCTTTTGCAATTGATTCGTTTGTTTTCGGCATGATGCCCCCTCTTTATTATTTTGCAATGGTTTTCAATATGTAGAACTCACTCGATCAATAACTGAGCCTCATGGGCAACCTTTTAAAATAATAGATAATGGGGAATGTAAGATGAAAAATAGTATTTCAATTCTAAAGGTGGTGGTTGTCAGTTTTTTTATATTTGGTGGGCCGAGTGGGTGGTGTGAAGACTTTACCATTAAATACCACACATTCGCAGAACCGGATACTCGTGTGTACGAAATTGAGCTACTGCATGAGGTAATGAAGAAGACTGTTGATGAATACGGCCCTTATACCATGCAACCGTCCAGGGTTATATATAACCCTGCGCGGGCAGAAATTGAATTGAAAAAAGGTAAGGAGTTGAACGTCTACAGGGGGCCGATACTGCAAATGACGATGCTGCAGGACTATATCACTATTCCTATCCCGTTGATGAAGGGGCTTTTAGGCTACCGTATTCTTCTTATTAACCGTAAAGACCAGCAAAAATTTGCTGCAATAAAAACCCTGGATGAACTCAAACAATTGCGCGTTGGACAAGGCCTTGGTTGGGGTGATGTGCCGATTTTAGAGCATAACGGATTTACCGTTGTGACCGGGAAAGAATATGAAGGCCTGTTTAAAATGTTGATCGCGGGCAGATTTGATTTCTTTTCACGAGGCATCGGAGAGGCCCCGCCTGAGTATAACCTGCGTAAAGATAAGCTTCCGGATTTATGGATCGAGGAAAATATTCTTCTCTACTATCCCTATCCGGTATATTACTTCGTTAATAGTCAACATCCCAAAATTGCCGAACGTCTGGAGCGGGGGTTGCGCATGATGATGGATGATGGATCCTTTGATGATTTTTTCTGGAAATACCATAAGCCTATTATCGACCAGGCAAAGGTTAAAGGGCGCAGACTGTTCACTATCGAGAATCCATTTCTCCCACCTGGAATTGATCTCGACAACAAGGAATTATGGCTTGACCTGACAACGTATGGGAATCAGTGATACTCCTTATCAGCACAAAAGCATGTTGAATGCAAAAAAAAGTATCGGGACGAAGTTTGTCATTCAGATTACTCTGGTGACAACGATTATCGTATCGCTACTTGGAGTTTTGATCATTCGTCATCAGGAGAATAAATTCAGCCAGTTGCTGGAGAAAAAAGCTGAGCGGGTCCTGAAACAGCAAGCTATCAGCATGCGAAATCCTTTATGGGAGCTGGATCATAAACAGGTAAAGGCTGTGATTTTTTCCTATCTCAGTGACCCCGACATCCTGGCCATACATACTATTGACGATTTGAATGAGGAGATGTTCTTTGGTAAAGATCCGCTAACAGGGGAAATTGTCGATCTTAGCGGTAGTGATGAGCAGTCCATCCATTTTCCCGATGAATTCAACTCGCAAAATGAATCGCGGGTCCATGTAGTCTACAACGGCGAAATCGTCGGTACATGTCGAGTGTTTTTCTCCAACCAGTTCGTGGTGTCTCAGGTAAGGGAAATCACTATAGCAGTCGTGCTAGTGCTGGTGGTGCTGATCTCTGTCGAAACTCTGATGCTCCTGCTGTTAGTCAGGCTAAATATTACCAGGCCACTGAATACTGTTGTGTCGGTTGCAAACCGCGTTTCCAGGGGGGAATTCGATTTCACTCCGCTCGCGACGACTAAGGCGCTGAAATCTCAGGATGAGATCGGGTTATTATTACAGGCATTTCAGAAAATGGTGGCCAATCTCGACAAGATGGCTGGTGTGGCCACCCGGATTGCTCATGGCGACCTGCGCCAGACATTTCAGCCGCTTTCGGAAAAGGATGCTCTGGGCCATGCTTTTAACCAGATGACCGCCTACCTGACAGAATTGGCAACTGCCTCAGAGCAGATCGCTAAGGGCAACTTCACTTATACCCTGACCCCTAAAACAGAGTTTGATGTGCTGGGCAATGCATTTCATACCATGCACCGGCAATTGCACGACAGTCAGGAGGCACTCCGAAAACTGAACAAAGAGCTGGAAGAGCGGGTGAGGCAGCGTACCAGTGAGCTGCACTGGCAAACCGCCGAGCATGCAAAGGCAAAGGAGCTGGCCGAGACCGCCACTCGGGCCAAGTCCGATTTTCTCGCCAGCATGAGTCACGAGATTCGCACGCCGATGAATGCCATCCTTGGCATGCTGTATCTGGCGCTTAGATCCGATCTATCACCGAGTCAACGCAATCACCTGATCAAGGCCCAGAGCGCCGCTCAATCCCTGCTCGGTATCATCAACGATATCCTCGACTTTTCCAAGATTGAGGCAGGCAAACTGGAGGTCGAGACTATAGAATTCGATCTGGGGAAGGTAGTGCAGCAGACGGTCGACACTATCGCCCTGTTGGCCGATCAGAAAGGACTGGAATTTATGGTGCGCCACGATGTCAGCCTTCCGGTGCTGCTGATCGGTGATCCTCTGCGGATTGGACAGATACTGCTCAATCTGTGCAGCAACGCGATTAAGTTCACCGCAGAGGGTGAGGTGGAACTTGCCCTGGCACTACAGGAAAGCGATGCCGACTCGGTGACACTGCGCATCTCGGTGCGTGACACTGGTATCGGCATGACGCCCGAGCAACAACAGCGCCTGTTTCATAAATTCACCCAGAGCGACCAGAGTCACACCCGCCGCTTTGGTGGTACCGGTCTGGGGCTGACCATCAGCAAGAATCTGGCAGGCTTGATGCATGGGGATGTGTGGATAGAGCACTCTGCCCCCGACGAGGGCACTACCATGGGCTGTACCGTGCGCCTGGGCCTGGTGGAAAAATCGATCGCCTACCGGGAAATTCTGCTGCAGCAGACGGGGGCGTTGCTCAAAGGAGTGCGCGTACTGGTGGTGGATGACAATGCGATTTCGCGCGAAATTCTCAGCGAGACCCTTCAACAATTCCATCTCGATGTTGATGAAGTCGCCGACGGTAAGGCTGCTATTGAACAGCTGGCCGGTGCGCAGGAAGCGCCTTACGACATCGTGTTGATGGATTGGCGTATGCCGCAGATGAACGGCGATGAAACCGCTCGACGTATCCACGACGATCCCCGTATCGATCCCCGACCAAAGGTGATTATGGTGACCGCCTTTAGTCTTGAAAATATGGCCGAGACCGCGGAGTATGCGGGTATTGATGCCTTTCTAACCAAGCCGATTTCGCCTTCGTTATTGCTCGACACACTGTTGTCGACACTCAAACAGGTCAGGCTTCTAAAGCCGCCGTACAGAACCAGTGGAGCAGAAGTGTCCGATACACTGGCGCCCTATGTCGGCGCCCATCTGCTTTTGGTGGAGGACAACGAGATCAATCGCGAATTCGCCGAAGAATTGCTACACAGTATGAATATCGAGGTAAGCGTTGCGGTGAATGGCCTGGAAGCGGTAAAAAAAGCACAGCAAAGCTGCTACGACGCCATTCTCATGGATATCGAGATGCCGGAACTCGACGGCCTGCAAGCCAGTCGTCGCATCCGCGCCCTGTCAGAGAAGGAAGACGACTGGTTTGCCCGTACCCCCATCATTGCCATGACAGCCATGGCAATGGCGGAAGACAAGCAGAAGTCATTCGATGCGGGCATGAACGACCACGTGATCAAGCCCATCGACCCGGAGCGATTGGCCAGGGTACTAGGCAAGTGGATAGATATCCCGCAAGAACGGCGCACGGCGGCCGAACAGGTGGAGGCAACGCAGCAGGACAAAGCCTCGGAAAACACTGACCTGCTAGCTCTGCAACATCTGAATACTGCGCAGGGTATACATCGTATCGGCGATAAGCCGGATGCCTACCGACGCCAGTTGCAACGTTTTCACGCTCGTTACAGCGATGCAGCGAAGACGCTGCAGAGGATCATAGATGAACAGGGCCTCGATGCGGGTGAGGCCTATTGCCATGCTCTCAGGGGTATCAGTGGTAGCATCGGTGCCACTGCGCTGTCCGACTGTGTCACTGAACTGGACGATTTGCTCAAACAGGGCGAGCGACCTGGAACTCTGCTGTTCGAACGCTTCGCCCGGCGCCTGTCAGACGTGATGCTGGAGCTTGACAGGCTTGTCCTGTCCAGCCAGCCAGTAGCCGCCACGCCGTTGGATATGACTGAATTACCCGCAACGCTGGCGCGCCTGAGGACATTGCTGAATAGCGATCTGGGTGCCGCCGAAACCCTGCTTGGAGAATTGCGTTGCAGCTTGAGAGGCACTAAGCAGGAAGAAGCGATCGAACAGGTTGCCTCTGAGATGGAAAAATTTGAAATAGACAAAGCGCTGCTGCTGCTCGATAACTGGGGTAGCCATCAGGACAAAGCACAATGACCATGGAAGGAAAGTCTAAAATACATAAGGTAACAGTCCTGGTGCTCGATGACGCGGATGCGAAGGTCGAGGGATTTTACCTTGGTGCCGCTGACTACATCAGCAAACCTTTCGATATCGATGAGGCTGAGGCCTTGAAAAGAAAAAATGACAGAATCCAACGCTAAGCCAAAGATCCTCATCGTGGATGACGTTGCGGAAAATCTGCACTTGATGATGAACATCCTACGTGAAGAGTTTGCCGTCATCGCCGCAACCACTGGTGAAAGAGCACTACGGCTGGCCAGAGCTAGCCCCGTGCCTGAGCTGATCTTGCTCGACATACAAATGCCGGATATGGATGGCTTCGAAGTGTTGAGACATCTCAAGTGCGATCCCATAACGGAACAAATACCCGTTATTTATATCACAGCCCTGACGGATGAAGGTAATGAGGCAGAGGGGCTGAGCCTGGGAGCGGTGGATTACATTACCAAACCGGTCAATGCCGCTATAACCCTTCTGCGGGTGCACCATCAAATCAAGCTGAAACAGGCTCAGAGGGAGTTGGCAGAGCAGGAAACGATGCTGCGGGCCATTACGGATGCCGTACAAAGCGCGGTCTTATTGATCGATGATCTGGGCCGCATTCAGTTCGTCAATCCTGCTGCTGAGAAGTTGTTTGGCTACGACCAGGGCGAACTTATGGGCCTGAAGGCCCACGAGACTCTGACTCCGGAATCATTACGCGAACAAGCACGCAGAGGGTTGGAGGAACTTTTCCGTACCGGTACTGAACTGGTGCTGCAAGAACCGCTGGAGTTGGCCGCGCTGTGTAAGGATGGCAGCGAATTACCGATCGAGCTTTATGTAGAACGCATCCGCCGAGGCGATCACTGGTGGGCGGTGGGCTCTGCCATCGACATTACCGAACGCAAGATTCGTGAGGAGCACCTCTTAGATCTGGCCGAAACCGACCCGCTAACCGGTGCAAGAAACCGGCGTAGTTTCATGCAATTGGCAGAGCAGGTGATGAAGGATCGCCGGGAAGGGAAGGACATCCCAATATGTTATCTAATGTTCGATCTGGATCATTTTAAACGCATCAACGATAACTACGGCCATGGGATAG
>JBNLGQ010000080.1:0-72516 GCA_050306135.1 Gammaproteobacteria bacterium | reverse complement strand
GACGCTCTATCTTGTTAACGGGCTCTAAAGGCACCGGGCCTTCATCGAGCTGCCATGCTGAAAACCTGTTGCTGCAGGTTTGGGCCTCACTATAATCTCTGGATTAAAATAAGGAAAATAATGGAATTTCAATCATACAAGTACAGTCAGCAGGAAAAACCTACGCTATGCTGCGGTTTTCCTCTGCTGTAGGCGTTAGCTCTTGAAAAGAGGGAAATGAATGTCATCAGTATTTTTAAGTCACAATTCAAATGACAAGCCATGGGTTCGCGATCTTGCGAAGCGCCTCTCGAATGACGGGGTTGTCGTGTGGCTTGACGAAGCTGAACTAAACATCGGTGATTCTTTAATAGAACGGATATCGGAAGGTATTGAGCAAATGCAATTCGTTGCTGCGGTGTTATCAAATAATTCAATCTCATCCACTTGGGTTCAGAAAGAATTAAGTTTAGCCATGTCCAAAGAGATCAAGGGTAAGCAAGTCACCGTTCTTCCTCTCCTCATAGAGAAATGTACTTTGCCCCCATCATTGGCCGACAAACTATATGCAGACTTCACAAATCCAGAAAACTTCGAGTCTGAATACACGAAGCTATTGAAAACAATAGGCATCAAGGTCACATCGCCAAAACCAAAGCTAGCTGAAACTTCTACTACAAGAAAGCAGCAATCGGTATCTCCACCTAATCTTCGAATAGTAGGCATAGTCAAAGAAAAAACACAGCAAGATAGGGAGTTTAGTGGTCTGCAACACTACTATTTTCAGCTTTCCGGAAATCCTCCGCCAGGTTGGAAAAAACACTTTGATGAATCAAGGCGATTCCCTCGTCATTCAATGTGGAGAGAGGCTTGGGTATCGGGTGACTGTGTCGCTGTTAAGTGTGCACTTAATGAACTTGAGCGTTATCACTTACGCGATCTTAAACAAGATGTTGAAACTGCCAATGAAAAATATGCTCAAGAAATCGTTGCACAAGAAGCACGGAGGCGACATGAACAAGAGCAACGAGAAAAAGAAGAAGCAAAACGAAATGCTGCATTGGATAAGCTCAACTTTGACTGATAAGCGAGCTAACACATATGAGCCCCAGCTAGTCAATAGGCACTAAGCTATTTTTTCGACTCACGAAGTGAGGCAAAAAATCCACGATTAACAAAGCCATCTACTTCGTCTGTCATGGTAGCCGTTAAGCTAGTCGCTTACAGCAAACACATATAGAGGATCTCTTATTGCGGTCTTACCGCTGCCTGTATTTTATAATCCTTTATAGGTTACAGGGTCACTAGACATTTATCGGTCAACCTTACTCTGGCACTATTCAAGGTGGTTGGTTTGCTCAAGACTCGAGCATCCAGTTAGTTTCAGGCTCAGCTAAGGTGTAAGCAACTTTGTTAATCGTTAGGTGCACGCCAATGGGGTATCTAATCAAGATGCCAGAGCCTCTGCTATTTGATGGATAAATGAACATTAAGAGTTTTTACTCAGCAATATAGCTGTCCATTTTTTTGCCATTCAGCTATTGGGCTAGTTAGGCTTTCAGCTTACCCCATTGCGTGGCTAACCCTTTAAGAACCGTTTTTCATCAAAAACCTTCTCGTTTTTCAGCATAAAATAAACACAACGTCCCAACTTGTGTGCCAGAACAGTTAAAGGGGTCGGAGGTACATGAGAATCTTTCCCATGTAGTCCAACCCCTTGAACTTCACCGAGATTTTAAGCTTTGCTTGAATCTCTGTTTTTTTCAATTCTCATCCAGGCCCGCACATCGTGCGGCCCGAAGGGTGTAGGGCAGGAAGCCCGGAATAATAAAGGGACTGCTGGGAAAGCATTGTGACTCTGGGCATCCATGCCCTCCCCCCTTCGGGCCAGCAGAGCTGTTCAAAATTGATCCTGTCAATTTTGTGGTGACTTTTCATGCCTGAAAAGTTACTCGCACACGGGCACGACCAAACTACAGAGCTAGAAAATATTCAGCGTGTGAATTCCAGGCTTAGTTAGATGATATATGCGTTACAACGCGGAGCATGGGATGGAGGGGTATTAAATAATCTTCGTGCCCTTCGTGGTTCATTAGGATTTAAGATTTGATTTGGCTTGTTTCAAAGGTATGTCAGGTCAAGTAGTAATCAGTAAGACCAGTGTCTAGAAGGTATCTTTTGTTTCCAAAATTTCAATTAAGTGAGTAAACTGAAGAGCATTGCAAATATCGAGTAGTTTCTATGCAAAAACCTGCCCTTATCTGGCTGAACGTTTCGGTCTTCTCTATCACAGCTGTTATTACACTGGTCGTTGTTCCCCTATATGCCGTTATCCATGGATTCGATGGCTGGCAGGTTTTCGCTATGATAGCGGGTATCGCATTCTGCGAAATATCGATTACAGCGGGTTATCACCGCCTGTGGTCGCATCGGGCTTATGAAGCGCATTGGCTGGTCAGATTGATTCTGGCAATCGGCGGTACCTTTGCCACGCAAAACAGTATCCTGCACTGGTCAGCCGATCATCGCAGGCATCACAAATATGTCGATGATAATCAAAATGACCCTTATTCGGCTAAGCGAGGCTTTTGGTACTCTCATATCGGCTGGATGCTACGGAACTACTCCGAAGTAAGCGTTGATCGTTATGACAATTGTCGTGATCTGGAAAAAGACCCTATCGTGATGTGGCAGCATAAATATTATATGCCACTGGTGTTGGGCGTAAATTTCGCTATACCGATTGCCCTGGGGTTTTGGCATGGCGACCTGCTGGGTATGTTACTGCTGGTAGGGGCCGCACGTCTGGCCATTGCGCATCATATGACCTTTTTTATTAACTCTTTGGCGCATGTGTGGGGGAGCCAGCCTTATTCTGATAACAATACTTCCAGAGATAATGGTGTGATTGCGCTACTGACCATGGGTGAGGGTTACCATAATTATCATCACAGTTTTCAGCGTGATTATCGTAATGGAATACGCTGGTGGCAGTTTGATCCCACCAAATGGTTGATTCGTACATTGTCCTTGATGGGACTGGCAAGCAATCTGTATCGGACTCCAGTGGAGCGTATCGAGGCCTCACGCGCTCAAATGTTGCTGAACAGAACTTCGCGTAAGCTTGAGCAATTACCGCAGGCAGATGAGTTGATCCATCGATTACAGAAAGAATACGAAGCCTTACTGTGTCGAATAAATGAGTTTTCTCAAGCCCGTAAGCAGTGGGTAGAGGCTAAAAAGGTTTCGGTGATGGCGGCATATGATCTGGAACTGTTAAAGGCTAGAGTGGAAAAACTTAAAGCAGATTTTCACCATCAGAAAAGGTACTGGCTGGTACTGAATGAAAATATGCCCAAGTTAAGTCTTCCAGTCTAATCTAAGGGGTTAGGCTACCTGCAGCATATTTCCGCTGATCTTGCGAGCCAATGGGTAAAGTTGTTCGGTCTCATCCTGGAACCGGTTTAGTACCATCTCAAAAATGCCGCGAGTCTCGGTATAAAAATCATCATAATTATCGATGATCAATTTGTGTTTGCCCTTGCTTGACCATTTTTTCAGGTAATCCTGAAATATACGTTTTATTTCTACCGAGCCAGACAGAAAGTTTTGTGCTGTTTTGCGTGCCTGGTCGTCTCCGCCTTTAAGAATCACGGTGTAAAGTGATTTATCTTCAATCTCCAGATGATCTTTAACTTTTGCAACATAGTCGAAAAACAGGTCGCAGGTTATTTGTGTATCACACATCTTCCTGTTCTCAATAAGGTATAGGAAAACATTAGAAATTTCTGTTATTTGATGAATTTGTTCGTGAAGTTCTTGATAAGTAATCATTTTTACACTCATAGCCATTGTTTTTAGAGGTATTCCGTGAAAAAGATTAGTGCTCTAATTGTGAAATGTCTATAAACATAGAGTGATTAATAGTAATAAATATCAATAAAAATACGTAATAAATGGATAAGTGGTCAGTTTTATTAAGGTATATAAGTATTACAGTGGTTAAGAATATAAGCGTTAAACTGTGCCTGTCGCAACTCAGGCATTAATGCTAGTCTCGCTCATCGGTTCTTTTTCCCCACTTTAGGGCATGAAATTTGTTTGAAATAATATTTTTATTCGTCGCTGGTTTTCTTGGTGGAATAGTCAATTCTATTGCTGGTGGCGGTAGCTTTATCACCTTCCCCGCACTGTTGTTCGTTGGTGTTCCTCCTGTGAGTGCCAATGCTACAAATACCTTTTCATCCTGCTCCGGGTATATCAGTGGCGCCTATGCATTACGCACGGAGTTGATGGCGCATAAACATGAGTTGCTTCGGTTTATAATCATTAGCCTGCTTGGGGGTGTTATTGGAGCCTGGTTGTTGCTACAGACGCCAGATGATCAGTTCCGCAAAGCTATTCCCTGGCTGCTGTTATTTGCCAGCGTACTGTTTATCTGGGGCTCGCAATTAAACAGTTTGTTAAAGCGTGGTGAGTCCAGTCATAAGCATGCATCGCTGGTTGCTAGCATATTGTTGTCGCTGATGTTGTTGGGGGTGTGTGTATACGGCGGTTTTTTTAATGCCGGTCTGGGTATTATTATCCTGAGCTATCTCGCCTTGGCAGGATATCAGGACATCAACACCATGAATGGTATTAAGTTACTGGTATCTACTGCTGTTTCATTAATCGCGATTGTGCTATTTGTTATCGATGGAGTTATTGTCTGGTATGAAGGCAGTATGGTGTTGCTAGGTACAGTGGCTGGCGGTTATTTTGCTGCACATTGGTCGCGTAGTCTGCCACAGTTCTTAGTGCGCCGGTTCGTGATAGTTTCTAGTGTGGCTATCACGTTGTATTTTTTCTATGCTGTTTACTACAAGTAGTAATCCTGCGATCCAGATTATCGCAGGGTTTTATCGAGCCTGATCACAGTCATAGATGAATTAACGGCAGGTTTTACCAGCCACCGCCTCCACCACCACCGCCTCCACCTCCGGAGGAACCACTGGATGAACTACCACTACTGCCTGAGCTACTACCCGAACTGGATCCGGGTGCACGTGAAGAAGATGAGATCGCACTGCTGAGTGAACTGGCCATGTCTCTACTGAACTGGCTCACGGAACGACTACTAAAATGACCACCATGGTACCAGTCAGGGTTATAGGTAAGTTGCTGTTTTTCAAGCTCAGCGAATACCCTGGTAAAGCGATCAGCCCAGCGTTCCTCAACCCCTAATGCCATCGCGTAGGGGAACAGGGTCTCGAATAACTCGGGTGTTTTTTCAGGGGGATGTTTGAATTTTAATTCGTCTTTTTCAGCGACTTCCAGATAAAGCTTCAACCCCTCCAGCTTATCGAGTAGTGCACGGCCGGCAAGCGTCGGCGCCTTAAGTAGTTGGTAAAACACAGCATTCGTTGCAAATAATGCAGCCATTATTACCGCCAGTGGAATCGTGCTTACCCAGATAAATACTCCAATAGCCATGATTTCACCGGCGATAAAAGGCAATGCGAAAAGTGTCTGATAGATGGCTGAGAGATAACTGAGTGGCCCGGAAGCATGACGCCAGGCATTATAACTACCGCGTACTAATGCAATCACACCTATGGACCAGATAGAAAGCCAGATACTGATAAAGATAGCGAACATACCGTTAGCTCCGGGTTGGAACCATATTGCTAAGGCCAGAGTGATTAATGAAAATATGATGCCAGGCTTCAACCATTTACGATTTATCAGAAAGTAAGCCTTGTCATAGTTGTTTTGCAAAGCAGTTTCAGTGGCAACAATCGCTGAGTTGATACGGGAGTGGTACTGCTGCTTGAATGATATCGAGTGGTTGAGCGAGCCGATAAACAGGGTTTTCAGTAAAGCCTTCTCACCCGGCCCGAGGTCTTTGTCGAAGGGTTTGCTGGTTCGTTTGGCTGAGTACTGGTCTTTGCTTTGATTAAGTTTGAGGTAGCCTTTAACCGCCAGGCTTACCAGAGTGACAGTAAAGGTTTTGTCATCATAGCCCATATTTTGAATGTATCGGGCCGCGCCTGGTGAAAAGCCCTGCGGAGCCTGGTAAAGCGGGATGATGACTCCCGGTTCTGGGTCACGGCCTACGCGCAGCCATACAATATAGTAATAACATAGCAGAAACAGCAGGCCGACAATCGCAATAATCAGGCCAGTGTTGTCCTGGGCAAACCAGATGAGTTGCTGTGTTGGACTGGGTTCCTGTACATAGCCTTTTGGCCAGGTTACGACAATTGTTAGGCCTTCTTCGATGCTTAGAGATGCGGTAGTTTCAAAATTAGTGGCGTTATTCCTGGTCTGGGTCTGATAGTTTCTCAACTGTTGACCGCTTGCTCCTGTGAAAGCTTCAGCGTTTATCTGGCTGCTATCTAAATCGGACGGTAAATGAACGCTGGCGCTGGCTTTGTCGATAGGAAAGTCCCAGCCATTGCCAGTGACATTCCAGTAAAGTTCATCGTGATTTTTATAAAAACCAAGCTGACGGTTAGTCTGATAGCTGATGGTGTAGCTGTATTCTCCGGGTGACAGTAAAACATCAGACCTGCCAATATAGATGCGCATGCCATTGTCTAGTTTTTCGAGGTGGTAGTTTTCAGGCTCTCCATTTTTAAGCACAGATTCGACTTCAAAAGCAACGTGGTATTGCGTGCCGGCCACACCCTGATAATCGGTAGGAAAATCACGAAAAATACCGCGTTTGATGTTGTTGCCTTCAGCGCGAACCTTGATGGTTTCAATAACCGACATGCTGCCATCACGATGCACCGTAATGTCGCTGTGGAAGTTAAGGATACGTTCGTCAGCCTGTGAGGTATTAATCAGGATGAGGCTAAATAGAAGTAAAAATAGCAGTCTTTTGATCATTGGTTATGAGGAATAGTTAAAAAGAGAAAAGAATGGTTGGTGAGAACGATGGTATTACTCAGATCCCAGGCTTGCCTTTACACAGTTAAGCGTATTGTAGTCGTATTTGCCATCCAGCATTTCAAATACCGTTTTCATGCTGGGTTGCTCTTCCTGTTGATTGAGTTCTATGCAGTAGGTGATGTTATCCAGATCACTCTGATCCAGTTGAATGACCTGCTGTAACTGGATGATCTGTGCGGCAATAGCAGCACTAAGATGTATGTAAATGGTTTGTAATGAAAGTTCACGTTGCTCGGCAATTATTTCGGGGCTAAGACCTTGCTGAAAAAGTTGCAGGGTTTCATTGACGGTGTTGCTTAAAGTATTGTCCAGTACATTATCCAGTGGAAATTGCTGGATGATTCCGATCAGGTCTTTTCCATATAGCTGCAGTTTTTTTCCACCAATACCAACTATTCCATCCAGTTCTCCAAGCTGAGCAGGGCGTTGGCGACATAGATCCTGCAGGGTTTTATCATGCAGGATGACATAGGGTGGTACACCCTGTTGTTCAGCCTGAGACTTGCGGTATTCGCGTAGTGCTTCGAATAGATCCTGATCAACAACACGCACAGGTGATTTTTTCGATTTGCTGCTAGTGGCTTCCTTCTCCTTTACCTTTTGTAGCTGACGCAGGGTAAGTGTTTCTTCTCCTCGTAGTAGCGGTTTGCAGCTATCGCTGAGCTTTAAAGCGCCATAACTTTCCATATCGCTGTACACGTAGCCTAGAGCGATTAACTGTCGAAACAGGCTATGCCATTCGCTATTGCTTAAAAAGGTACCAATGCCAAAAGTGCTGACCTTGTCATGCCTGTTACTTTGTATTCGGTCATGATCTTTACCCAGTAACACATCAATCACATAATTCACGCCAAAGCGTTGACCGGTGCGATAGATGCAGGAGAGTGCCATGCGTGATGCTTCAGTGGCATCCCAGGTGTCAGGAGGGCTTATGCAATTGTCACAATGGCCACAGGGTTTGGGCAGTTCTTCATCAAAGTAATTGAGTATGGTCTGACGTCGACAACGTGTCTGCTCACAGAAACCCAGCATGGCTTCCAGTTTGTTGTGCACGTTGCGCTTATGGTTTTCGTCAGCATCACTATCCATGGTCATCTGTCGCAGTGTAATGACATCCTGCAAGCCATAGGCCAGCCAGGCATTTGCAGGCTGGCCATCGCGTCCGGCACGTCCAGTTTCCTGATAATAGGATTCGATATTCTTGGGCAGATTTAAATGTGCAACAAAGCGCACGTCGGGTTTATCTATACCCATACCAAAGGCAATAGTTGCTACGATGATCACCTCTTCCTGTTGTAAAAACTGGCGCTGGTGCAGCGCGCGAGTTTCCTTGTCCAGCCCTGCATGATAGGGCAGGGCGACGCGGCCTTTTTGGGTCAACCATTCTGCTGTGCTTTCGACCTGTTTGCGCGACAGACAATACACGATACCCGCATCATGTGGATGTTTTAAATTAATAAAATTCCACAGTCGTTGTTTGTTGTTCTGACCTTCACTGATCTGGTAAAAGATATTGGGCCGGTCGAAACTGTGAATGTATTTCTCTGCCGACTGTAACTGTAGTTGTTGTTCGATTTCATAACGTGTTCGTCGGTCGGCGGTTGCGGTTAATGCAATACGTGGTACTTCAGGAAAAAGCTCATGTAAACGATACAGGTTTTGATAATCGCGTCTAAAATCATGCCCCCACTGCGAAACACAATGCGCCTCATCGATAGCGAATAAGGCAATCTTACAGACTGAAAGTAATTGCAGAAAGTCATCAGTCATGGCGCGTTCAGGTGCCACATAAAGCAGGTCTATAGTCTGATCGCGCAATTGTCTTTTAACTTCAGCCTGTTGCTGAGGCGTTTGAGTCGAATTCAGGTATGAAGCAGCTACACCATTTTGTGCCAGTGCATCTACCTGATCCTGCATTAGAGCGATGAGCGGCGAGATGACGATACCAACGCCCTCGCGAGCAATCGCAGGCAACTGGTAGCAAATCGATTTACCACCACCAGTAGGCATGAGCACTAGTGCATCACCACCATTAATCAGATGATCGACGATTTGCTGTTGTTGAAAACGAAACTCCGGGTAACCGAAACGCTCTCTAAGAATTTCTAGGGCTGTCATGATGGTATAGTATTCCTTCTTTTTAATGAGTGAATGACGACGTGAACTGTCCCTGTCAGTCGGGAAAAAAATATGTAGCCTGTTGCGGGCGTTTTATAACACAACAGGCCCTGCCTGAGAATGCCGAACAGTTAATGCGTTCGAGATATTCTGCCTATGTACTGAAGCAGCACGATTATCTATTGGCTAGCTGGCAGTCGGTACAGCGCCCAACAAAACTGGTACTTGATGATTCGATTCGCTGGCTGGGCTTAACCATTATCGATGCGCCACCAGCTGAGGGAGCCCATGCTATTGTCGAGTTTGAAGCGCGAATGTTATGCGCAGCAACGGTGGAAGCGATGCACGAACGTAGTCGCTTTGTGCTGGAGCAGGGCCGTTGGCTGTACAGCAATGGTGAAATGCTGCCACCGAGTTTCCAGAGCTGGAAACCCGGCAGGAATGAAACCTGTCCCTGCGGCAGCGGCAAAAAATTTAAACGTTGCTGCGGCAGTTAACAGCGCTTAACTTTGTTTGAAGAAGGGAAATATCCTGTTTTCCTCAAAGGTAATGCGATCACAAACCAGTTTAAACATTTCACGGGATTCTTCGACGTATTTGATGTGCTTGGCATCGGAGTGGGGTTTGTTGCACCAGTCACGAGTGTAAACGTTAAAGATACGTTTTAATTCCTGAGTATTACCCAGAAAGTGATCGGCCAGCAGGTCAGCCTCGGGGGTATGTTTCTTAAGTAAGTCTCGGTAAATAGAGCGATCTTCGTGCGCCAGATGCGCCCTCACTTTACGTACAAAGCGCTCAAGTAATTCACAGATGATAGAATTGTTACGTAGACTGTACTGGTCGATAGAAACACCCAGAATGGTGCATAAATCCTTTATTTCACGGTTTTCAGCCGCAAGTTCTTCGAGTGGTATCATTGATTTCCCCTTATTCAAATTGGGTGCAATTTAGCACTCGATATCTGAGTAACAAATGACTCGAGTCAATTCTTCAGAGTGCCGATAAGTACACCCAGTTGCTGTATCGCCAGTTCATTTTGTTCGTTCCAGGGTGAGCCGCAATTAATGCGGATATAATTACGAAATTTACGTGTGGCCGAAAACAACATGCCCGGTGTAATTCCGATATTGTGCTCCAGTGCGAGGGTGTAAACATCGAAGCAATTGATGCCGCGTGGTAGTTCGATCCATAACACAAACCCTCCCTGTGGATCTGAAATACGGGTACCCTCAGGGAATTCTCTGGCAATCATGAAGCGTGCCTTATCTACCTGAGATTTGAATGCCTTGCGTAGACGCGCAAGATGCCTGTCATATTGTCCGCTACGTAAAAACTCTGCCAGAGCCAGTTGCTGTAGCGAGGGTGCGGAGGATGAGCTGGCCTGCTTCCATTCCAGCAGACGATCATGATACTTGCCTCCTACTACCCAACCCATTCTGAAGCCCGGTGCCAGGGTCTTGGAAAAAGATGAGCAGGCTAAAACACTGCCATCTCTGTCATAACTTTTGGTCAGGCCAGGGCGTTCATCACCAAAATACAGATCGCCGTATACATCATCATCAATCAGAGGGATATTGCGCGCCTGCAGGGTCTCGACCAGGCGTTTTTTATTGGCCTCGGGCATAAGCGAGCCAGAAGGATTATTAAAGTTGGGTACAACCAGCATGGCTGTAACATCCATAGTGTCCAGAGCAAACTCAAGCGAATCGAAGTTGATGCCTGTTTCCGGATCGGTATCGATCTCCAGTGCCAGCATACCCAGTTTTTCGATCAACCTAAGTACCGAGAAATAGGTGGGTGATTCAACGGCAATAATATCACCGCGTTTGGCCAATGTTTGCAGGGAAAGAGACATGGCTTCAGTGGCACCGTTGGTAATAATGATGTCATCGGCCGGTACATTGATGCCGATTTCACTGTAACGCAATGCAATCTGGTGACGCAGTTTTTCTTCGCCGGGTGGAAAGCTGTAATCCATACAGGCGCCTGGATATCGACTAATCACACTACGTGTTTCGCGCATCAGGGCTTTAACCGGCATCAGTTCCATTGAGGGTTTAGCGGCAGCAAATGGGGCTATTCTGGGATTGTTTGAAATCATGAAGATATCTTCAAACAGTTGCCCGAAACGTACCTTTCGAGGCTGTACAGATGCCGAAATAATGGGCTTAGGGGTTTCGATAGACTGGTTCATTTCGGCGTTGATATAAAAGCCGGATTGCGGTCGGGCCTTGAGTACGCCTTTGTCTTCGAGCTGGATGTAAGCCTGGTTGATAGTTGAAATACTGACCTTCAGCGTCTGGCTCAGCTTACGCAGCGAAGGCGCGCGATCTCCAGGTTTGAGGGTGCCATTGCCAATCATCTGCATGATGTAGTCAGAAACCTGGTCATATTTATACTGATTTGTGTCTACATTAGCTGATATTTGCATAACAATTCCTCAATTGTTCTGGTTACATATTCATTTGATTGTAACTGTTATTATGACAGTTTGCTGTCTAATATTGCACCATCAATTAATTAACTCGATTTTTGGAGGTCGATATGACAACTTTAGTACACAATAAGCCGTTACAAAGTTTTTCTTTGCAACACACTTTTTCAGTCATTGCTGGCCTAATGCAAAAGTGGATAGACGTATCACATCAGCGCAAGCAGTTAGCCCAACTGGATGAGCATCTGCTGCGTGATATTGGTGTAGATCGGGAATATGTGAGAAAGGAAATCAACAAGCCTTTCTGGAAGTGATTCCTATACCCGACTTTAGCCATGTGAAGTCGGAACAGTTTTAAAAACGGTAATCTATCCCCTCAGATAACTGTTCACCCTCTGTCGCCAGGCAGAGGGTTTTTTAATTGTTGGTTTAATTTTTCAGATTCCCACTGATTTTTCGAAACCTTAACAGTCAGAACAATTTCACCACAGAGGACACTGAGAGCACAGAGAATATATTATTTGATATCTTCTTCGCGGCCTTCGTGGTTATCCTGTTTTTTCTCGTTCTCATGGTGCTCCGCACTACTGACCGGAATGGTTGGGTTGGACCTGGAAGCGGCCAATAGTGAGTAGTTGTTCAGAAGGTTTAACGGAGACTTAAATATAAGTACTCATCATTACCAGACTCGAATACCCTGTCATCGCACTGGATTACCCAGTCAAGCTGGGTAATGACGATGTAGTAGTTGTTTTCAGCTCAGAGGCTATCCACGCTTTAATGTCATGCTGTCCTATCAGGGGGCGTTTTCTCCGCAATCAAATGCGGTGATTCGGGGGGTGTTGGAACGGATTGAAACGATTTCGAGGTGGCTGGCGATGTTGAAGCGTTGAATCTAAATGACAACTCCCCAGATATAATTCAGGTAAATAATCGATAAACCTTGTTTAAATCATTGATAAGGCGACGGATTACTGGATTTTTAGTGATACTGAGCTCATTATTAATAGCTGGCAAAGCACATAATATAATCCTGCGTGGTAATTGAACAATCTACGTCAGAATAATTCATTCTATTGTGCCGTTGTTCTATGCACATGCTACATTAAATCTTACATACTATGAATGAGTGATCACTAAACAGAAGTGGCGGGTGAATCTGCCAGAGCATTATCAATGAAACTTTGGCCAAAGTGGTTTTTAAAAAGGCTCCGTTTTAAAATGGTAGCAGCTGCGCTATGCGGAGTTATTATGGTAAGCCTGGTGGGCTGGATTGGTCTATCCTACACCAATCAGGTTGCTTATATCATTACCCGCACAACTGATACACACATCCCACTGCTTGCCAACGCAGTGAGCGCATCAAACGCCATGCGCAGACTCACCCGGGCAGCAAGAGGTATCCTTCAGGCCTGCGATCTTGCCGATGGCTCGCATCGTCCCTGGTTCGATAGTGCAATCGAAAAAGAATTCGCCGCTATCGATACCCTTGCAGATTTCCTACAGCAAATCAATTCGCTTGATTTAGCAAAGAAGGTTCTCTCTGCCAAAGAGGAGCTGCAGTTGACGATCAAAAATCTTTCTAACCTGTGTGATACCCGCGAAACATTGCAAAACGAATTCGAAACTCGCCGCCTTCAGGCCATTGCTTTGGTAGCCAGGATAGATCGACAGGTTCAGTCGATGAACAGGATCGAAAAATTAGCCCTGTCATCCAGCCCATGGGTCACTGGTACCGAGGTGGCTACAACTCAAAACGGGGATGAGCAGAACAATCACAGCTTGAAGTCCGCCCTGCACCTCGCCCACCTAAGTGCTTACCTCGCACAGCAACGGCTGAACCTGGAGCATGCTCATTCTAACCAGGTACTGAAAGGGAGCAGTACCCAGGAAGGTCAAAGTAGTGTTCTCGCTGATATGCACAACGAAATCAATGCCCTGATAGCCGAGTCCGGCCGTATTGATCAAGCTGATACCCACACATCAAAGCTTAAAGCATCGCTCTTGAGACTGACTGATAATATTTCTGGACCAGGTGGCCTGCATGATATCTGGCGCAGGGTACGCCTGTTCGATTCTGGCACCGCCGCTCAGAAAATGATGGTCAGCCGTGCCGAAATTTCCATGGCGGCTGTGCTACAGGGATTAGAAGACGATGCACGAGTGCAATATGAACAGGCAACCGATACCATCCATGCCCGGATTGTGCAATCACGCTGGGTCATTGGACTGGTTTCTACCGCTACTTCTATTCTGTTACTCATCCTGGGCTTATTTATTGCCTCGCGCCTGACTCGACCTATGGAACGACTAACCGCCCATGTCGAGCATTTACGCTCAACGGATGACCTGTCTCAAACAACACCGACTAAGTTGCTCTCACGCATTGACGAGATCGGCGCTCTAGCACAGTCTTTCGACCAGTTGATCCGGGAGCTTGCCAAAGCTCGCCAGCGTTTGTTCAAGGAATCACAGGAGAATATCCGTATTCAGTATGACCGACTTACCGCCGCCATCGAAAGTATTCCACAAGGCCTGTCGCTGACAGACTCAGGTGGGCGATTATTGATGTGTAACAGCCAGTTTCTCGAGTTGTATGATCTTGCACCGCATCAGGTTCGCGAAGGCATGCCATTGCGGGAATTGCTGGAGTTGTTACGCCACCAGGGAGCCAGTTGGCTAAACCAGGCGGGTAATGACTCTTTGATAAATCTGGATGACCAATCCAGCGCCCCGCAGATGCTGGATTATCGCAACAATAAAACCATTGTCGTCAGGGTTGCAGATACCCCTGAGGGGGGATTGGTATCGGTTCACGAAGACATTACAGAACGTCGCAGACAGGAAGAGCAAATCACCCAGTTGGCACACCACGATACATTGACCGGGCTGGTGAATCGCATCCTGTTTAATGAACAACTACATACTTCCCTGAGTGATCTACAGCAGGGAAGAGAGCTGGTATTGCTATGCCTGGGGCTGGACGATTTCAAATCGGTTAACGATTCATTGGGCCATCCCATTGGGGATCGGTTACTTATTCTGGTCAGTGAGCGGTTGCGAAACTGCCTGCAGGGTTGCGATCAGCTTGCGCGTCTTGGTGGTGATGAATTTGGTATCCTGAGAACCAGCGATGCCTCGTTGAAAAGCGTGACAGAATTAGCGATAAATGTGATTGATCACCTCAGTCAGCCTTACATTATCGATCATCAAACCATCGTTATCGGTGTGTCGATTGGCATTGCCATTTCTCCCAGAGACGGCACAGATGCAGATATCCTACTGAAACGGGCCGACATCGCACTATTTCGTGCCAAGAAAGAAGATGGTCGTAATTCTTACCGCTATTTTGAATCAGAGATGGATACCAATATCCAGGCTCGGCGCACTCTGGAGATAGATTTACGTGAGGCAATCGAAAATGAGGAGCTTGAGGTTTTCTACCAGCCGCAAATCGGATTCGAAAGTCAGTCCGTAGAAGGATTTGAAGCCCTGTTGCGCTGGAAGCACAAGAAAAGAGGTTACGTCTCACCTGAAGAGTTTATTCCCCTGGCCGAAGAGATAGGTCTGATTAACCGTGTTGGACAATGGGTGTTAAATCGCGCCTGCCAGGATGCCCTGCAATGGCCAGACTCCGTCTCCATCGCTATCAACCTGTCGCCGCTTCAATTCCTTAACGAGGCACTACCCGACGATGTACGGCAATGCCTGGAAGCGACGGGGTTGAATCCAGAGCGGCTGGAACTGGAAATTACCGAAGGGGTGCTCATGGAGGACACTCTGCATACCCTGACGATTCTGAAAAAACTGAAAGAGTTGGGTGTACAATTCGCAATGGATGATTTTGGTACCGGCTATTCCAGCCTGAGCTATCTGCGCAAATTCCATTTTGATAAAGTCAAGATCGACCGTTCTTTCGTGAGCGGTATGGAAGAGTCAACAGATAACCAGGCAGTGGTGAAAGCTATTTGCGGTCTGTGTAAGTCACTGGATATTGGGACTATTGCAGAAGGGGTTGAAACCGAGCTCCAGCTCTCAATTCTGCAACAGACATCTTGTACTCAATGGCAGGGATATTACTATTCCTGTGCTGTACCCTTACCCGAAACACTCGCATTTTTTGCTACAGAGGCTTGCGATGAACAGACAATCAATTCCCCGGCGTGAATTCATGGCACGCATGGCAGGGAGCCTGGTAGCCACGCTGATTAGCCCCCGGGTTTTTGCTTCAGATACCACCCTGCACTTTAGCGCCTGGGGGACGGCTAACCGCGAGCGCCTGACTTCCGAAGCTTTCTCCCTTTTCGAGGCTGCCTACCCTGGAACGGATATCGATTGTGTGTTTACCGACTGGCTGGATTACTGGCGTAGTCTTTCGACACTGACTGCTCTGGGTAACACACCAGATCTGATGCAGATGGATTATCGGTATCTCGCAGAGTACGCTCACAGCAATGTACTGGAAGAGCTGGATCCCTATCTCGATAATCAGCTAAACATCAAATCTTTCGGTACTCAAAACATCGATTCTTGCAGAGTGGATGGCCGCCTGTATGGTGTTAACCTCGGGATTAACGCAGCAGCGGGCATCTTCGATAAAATGCGTTGGGAGGAAGCCGGTGTCGTAGCACCTGAGACTGGTGACAGTTGGGATATTTTTAAAGACAAATGTATCCGGTTTGCTAATGGCACCCCCCATAAGGATCACTATCCGGTCATGGATTGCAGCGGTATGGAAACCCTTTTCGAAACCTGGATGCTACAACGGGGCAAGTCCATGTATCAAACCGATGGCAGTCTCGGATTTTACGTCGCCGACGCCATTGAATGGTATGATTACTGGGCTGAGTTACGTGCCAGGAAAGCCTGCGTTCCTCCCGATATCCAGATTCTATACAAAAACTCCATCGAAACCTCGCCATTGATTCTGGGTTACGCGGCGATGGATTATGCTCATTCGAATATGATGGGGAATTATCAGAAACTCAGTGATCGAAAATTGGGTATCACCGCATGTCCAGTATTGCCGGGAGGTAAACCCGGACAATACTACAAACCCTCGCAAATGCTCTCTATCGCGCGCGGACTAAAGCCAGTGAAGCGCCACCGGGCCATTCAACTGGCCAATTTTCTGGTGATGGATCCCAGCGCGGTGACTGTGTTAGGCGTGGATCGCGGCATTCCAGCTTCTTCCGAGATGCGCGCCATGCTAGCACCCAAATTGAGCGAAGCTGGCCGAGCATCGTTGGCTTACATCGATAAACTGGCCCCCTATATTGGACCTTTGCCACCCATTCCCCCTTTCGGTGCAGGTGAAATAGCCATCGTCCTGCAACGTATTGCTCACGAGATTAGTTATGGCTTGCTGTCCCCGGCGCAGGGAGGGCGTCAGTTATATGCTGAAGCTAGTGGTATTCTGGCTCGTTAGCCAATCGGTTCAATGACGAGTGAAACTGTCATCACGAGTAGGTGAAGGGCATAAACTTCTCTACTCAGGTGAGTGGCAGAGCAAGGAAATGGGGCTGCTTATTTTGTCCGATGGAACAGTCGCTTATAAAAGGCTTAAGAGTAGTGGAACTACGTCAGTTAATGGTCCACTGAAAGAATTTCGTGGTGACGACTTTGTGGTGATCTTCGGTCCTGTCGTAAAAACATTTAAGGTAAGCGAGCCATCTCATGAAGTTGGGGGCAAGTGGCAAATGGTAGTTGACGGGGTTCGTCTAACCAGAGTTTCTGAGTGATGGCTTTTAACAATTCAATCAAGAGGAAAGCATACGGAAAGGCCTTAAGGAATACTATCCTGTATTTTGAAAGATTTGCAAAACGAAACACATGGTAGCCCTACAAACAAGCTGTGGATGCTATCGGGCTATCGCCAGTCCTCTTTATAATCTGTTAACAGCATAATCTGTTAACAGCTTATATTTAGCACTGCTTGTATATCAATCAGAAAGGGCTGAACCGGTTTAACCATCAGCCCAGCTTGCGCACACGAAACTTACGCCCCTTGATTTTGCCTTCGCTGAGGATCTTAAGCGCCTGTTTGGCGATTGGACGTTCTATCGCCACATAAGCTAGTTTATCGAAGATGTCGATCTTACCAATCTGTTTACCGGGCAGAGTGGTATTGGCAGTGAGAGCTCCCAGTATATCTCCTGCACGTATTTTATCTTTACGTCCGCCGTTAATCTGTAATGTCACCATCGGAGGACTAAGTCTGAAATTCTCACGTATTTTGAGTTTTGATGTATTTTCTATAGTGACAGGGGTCTTTTGAAAATCTTCAATGGCACTCACCCGGCTGACTTCGGAGGGCATGAACAGACTGAGAGCTAGGCCCTGATTTCCCGCGCGTCCGGTTCGTCCTATACGATGAATGTGTACCTCTGGGTCATAGGCGAGGTCATAGTTGATGACTGCGCTGAGATCTTTTATATCCAGTCCGCGTGCGGCAACATCGGTAGCCACCAGAATCGAGCTGCTTTTATTTGAGAATTGAACGAGTACCTGATCGCGTTGCTGCTGTTCCAGATCGCCATGTAAAGCGATGGCATGAAAGCCTTCTTCCCACAGCTGTTCGGCCAGTTCCTGGCATTGTTGCTTACGATTACAGAATACTACTGTCGATTCGGGTCGGTAATGATGCAGCAGGGCAATCAGTGATTGCAGGCGTTCGCCTTTATTGATTTCATAGAATACCTGTTTGATATCTTTATCGTCGTGCAGGCTTTCCACCTGAATATCCACGGGTTTGTTCTGAATATTCTGGCTGATATGCTTTATCTCATCCGGCAAGGTGGCAGAAAATAGCATCAACTGGCGATTGGAGGGCGCTTCATCAATGATTTCCAGCATTTCTTCGTAAAAGCCCATATCCAGCATGCGATCTGCTTCATCCAGCACCAGTGCCTTAAGTTGATCAATCTGTAAAGATTGCTTCTTTAGGTGCTTGATAATCCGTCCTGGCGTGCCTACCACGATATGCGGGCTGTGTTCCAGTGAGGCGAGCTGTGGACCGAAGGGTGTGCCTCCGCATAGGGTGAGAATGCGGGTATTCGCGACAGAGCGAGCCAGACGACGGATTTCCTTGCTGACCTGATCGGCCAGTTCTCGAGTAGGGCATAGCACCAGTGCCTGGGTAAAGGCGTCGCGTGTATCAATGGTCTGTAATAAGGATATGCCAAAGGCTGCGGTTTTTCCGCTACCTGTTTTGGCCTGTGCCTGAATATCTTTTCCTTTAAGCAATAGCGGCAGGCTTAGCGCCTGAATAGGCGTCATGGTGTGGTATTCAAGCGCGGTCAAATTGTCCAGGAAGTCGGTCGATAGATCGAGCGAAGCAAAATCGGTAGCAGTCATGTGGATCCAGTATGGAGGTGGTTATAAGAGGCGCCATCAGGCGGGCGCCTATCATAACAGAATAATTTTTTCCGAACGTTATTTGTGCAGTTTTACTGGCATTCCATCACATGATGGTCGCTGCGATACATGCTACTGCGAATACACTCTCCAAAACTATCCTTGACTGGCCTTCCTGAACTATCCAGCAGAAAAGCAGCATAAAACGGTACCTTGACGTCAGCGGTATAGGTTTTAAGTTCTTCAGCGCTGAAAATCAGGCCGGGAAGGTTTTGTACCGGTTTAACGGGTGAGTTGGCGTCTTTCTGGAATACCGCATTGCCTGCATCCACCAGCGTTTCTGATCCGTTGCTGCGCAGCATTATCTGCCCATCCAGTACGCCTGTATAAACACCCTGTGACAGGGTCAGACTGTCTTCACCGATTTGGGTAACACAGGTGGTATGTTCACAATAACGTGCGCCAAAATCTGTGCCTCTCACACCAATGGTAGCTACAGGGGTTTTGAATTCGTAATTATCCGGATCATCTTTGGCGATCAGGCCTGAAATCGCACGAAATGTGCCTTTGATAAATTCAAGGATTGAGATTCCCGTTTTGTTCTTCTCATCCCAACGATACTGTTCAATATTTACCTGACTGGATGGCTTAACTGTTACACTGGATCCATCCAGAAAGCGAACTTCCACTTTAGACTGAGGGGCGGTGTGAATGCTGTCACCTTGCTTAAGAGACATACCAGCAGAAATTTTATCACGGGTTTCATCACTATGAATGATCCACCCCTGTCCCTCCAAGGTGACTACAGAGCCAATGTTTAATTTGACAGGGTGTGAGTTAGCCACGCCTGAATCAGTTTTAATAAAGGTTTTAAGCTCAGATGCCGCATTAGCTGACAGCGAGGTTAAACATAAAAACCAGAGCAGGAATAAAGTTTTTATCGGTGACTGATTAATAGCGGGCATGGTTAATTTCAAAAAAGAAGATTATTTGACAGCCATGCTACCAAATAATGCAATCGGTTATCCAAAAAAGAAATTATTTACGGTTTTGATAAGGAGTGAATCATTCCGTGTTTCCCATACCCAGACGGTAAGCTGTACTAACCCCAAGAAACAGGAATAGTATATCAAGCAAACCCAGGCCCTCTATCATTACATCGAAAGTTGAAATATTTTGAAAGTCTTCGTTTATAGCGTTTTTCCATTCTTCAAATCCCTGGGGATTATTGAGTGCATCTTCAAGAGCTGGTTGTTCGTTTTCCTTAAACCATGCAACTTCTTCGTCGGTTACTGATTCAGCATGGGTGGAATTGCTATAACCCTGCTGAGCCATGAATTGGCGCAAGCTTTTTTCATCAGTAACGGTTGCAGAAAATTGAATTGCATCTTTTTGCGTTTTTTTAAACATGCTTTCCAAATCAATGCCATCAAATTCAGTGTTAGTGGAAATAGCGGCTGTTGCTTCCGAGATAAAATAGGAAGCGGTTAAAAACTTGCCTCCAAATATTGCAAGGAATGCCAATATGGCACAGGCAATCGCGGTGTTATGACCTCTGGCCCCGCCAATGGCAGCTGCAAAGCCTATTGCGCCACCGATCAACCATGCAATTAAACCGAGCTCATAATTAAAGCTAACGGCTATAATTTTCCACAGTATTGCCCCGAGTAATGCAGCGATTGCGGGATAAAGAAACGGGGTGATTCCTTTAGAATCGACGCTGGAAGAAGTTTTATCTTCAACAGCTTGCTGTGGACTTGTTGTAACTTGAGATCTGTCAGGAGTAGATGACTCTATCGGTTTCTGATTTGTCACTTTTTGAAAGAATACACCGCATCTGCTGCATTGTTCAGATTTTGCCTGTTCAAGTTGGCATTTGGGACAAGTTATTGTTTTACTAGAGCCTTCGGGGCTGGGGTTTGAATCGTAGGTTTGCTCCGCATCAGTCGGTACCAGTTCCAGTACTGTCTTTTTGGGCTTTGCAGGTTTTGGCTTTTCTAACCTGGCAGGAGTCTCATCGACTTTTTCTAAAATCACATCAAGTCCGATTGATTTTAGTTTCTTCAGGTAGGTATTCGCCTTAGCTATTTCAATATCTTTCTTAAGAACCTGGCGTGTACCGACAATACTCTGGGCCTTTTCTACGGGAATTTTGAAAAGTTCAGCAAATGATTCAGCAACCAGACCAGGTTCATACCCCACTCTGATCTGTGGACTTAAGATTACGTTGTATTTTTCCATTTTATTCATGACAGCAAGCTTGAGGCTACCTCCTTTTAAAGTTTTAAGTCCAGGGGATTAGAAAAGAGAATAGCAAAAAAAACGGGCTTTAAAAGTGGTTTTTTGCCGGGCATTCTTGTTCGGCTCTAACTTATAGGGCCAGCTAATTTGAATTGCTAGGAGTCTGCAAGGTATTCTTCGATATACCTGTGAATACAATGGACCAATATTGAGAAAGAATATAGTCCTGCGCTTCTGAGTATAGAACTGAGGAATGAAAATTAGATTGCTTGAGTTGCTCCAGAAACTGGGTCAATCCAAAATCAGGCAGATTCTATAACTGCCGCTAGTTTCTTCAGACGTTTCTCCAGGTCACGAGATAAAGCGATGCTTCCATGAGTGGCATAAGATTCATGGTTCTGCACCAGATCATTGGCCTCGTAGCGGTAGTTCACCATACAGCCCCAGGCCTGTAGTAGTCCTCGTTCGGAGGGATTGGCCTGAGTATTGATGCGTTCAAGTCGGGCACCATTGGACAGATGAAAATGAGCGACTGATTCATAGGCATGCTCACCGCGTTTTGCGTAGACCAGATAAAACAGGATGATATCGATAAGGACTTCGTTCACCAGTTCCTGTATTCCGGTTGGCTGATTTGAAGCGGTAAGCTCATCCAGTATCTCGGTCAGGTTAGATTGTTCACTTGCCTGACGTAATGTCTGTAAACGATCACCGACTACTGCATTCAGTTGGAGCCTGAGTGACTCACCCAGTTCATTCGCAAGCAAGCTGCTAATTCCCTGGCGCAAAGAGGGCAGTGGGGAGAGTGTGACAAACCTGTGAATACCCGCAAACTCGGCACTCAGTTCAGTGACCACCTGTTTGATCAGGAAATTGCCAAAACTAACTCCGCGTAAGCCTTTCAGAGCATTATTAATGGAATAGAATACGGCGGTATCAGCGTTTTCAGGATTGGCTTCTTCAGTATCTGGATTAATCAGTGGAATGATAGAGTCACTGATTGTCCGGGTTAGTGCAACCTCAACAAAGATTAAAGGATCCTGTGGTAAAGCGGGATGAAAGAAGGCGAAGCAACGTCGGTCACGCCCCAGTCGTCGACGTAGATCCTCCCAGCCAGTCATCGGGTGGACGGCTTCGTAGCGGATCAGTTTCTCAAGTATGGAAGCTGGTGTATTCCAGTTAATCAGCTCGAGCTGGAGGAATCCTCGGTTGAACCAGGATGACAGCAGATTCTGGAAATCTGTATCGACATTTTTCAATTCCGGGTGCTTACTTAATATCGATAGTAGATAAGCGCGCATGGAAACCAGCACGGCAGTACCGCCCGGAGCCATGTTGAGGCGTCGAAACAGTTCCAGACGTGGTGGTTCAGTGACCTCTAGCAGCTGTTTCAGGCTATCCGGGTCACGCGCCTTATAGGTAGATGCAGCGTGAACTATGGCTTCTGGGTCTGGGTCCATTTCAATCGCCAGTAATTTTAGAAATGCCAGACGACGATCATCATCCATTGATTGCCAGCGTTGTAGAATCTCACGCGCTAACGCTATATTAGATGCCTCGCCAACTCCGTCCACCAGACGGTGACACAGCTCTGGATCAGAGGGGGGCTGACCGTTGCGATCCTTCAGGCCGATCAGGTCAAAACCTCGATCTGCCACGCTGTTGAGCAGGCGTTCGAACCAGTCTCTAGCGCTCATGTAGTTTGCTCCAGTTGTTGGGCCAGATCGATAAAATTATCGGTTACATACTCGAAGTCTCCCTGTATGGCGCTATCAGCAGAGGTGATGTTGCCAAATTCAGAGGGTCGTGGAACAAAAGCGCTGCGCAAGTCGAAACTTTCAGCAGCAACCAGGTCGCTTCGGTGGTTGGCTACCATCATCACCTGCTCGGGGGGTAAATTCATTAATCGGAAAGCTTCGAAAGAGTGCTAGAGACATGGTTAAACCAGTTTACACAGCTGCCAAATACATCGAAGAATAGCGCTTTGGTGGACATCTAATTATTGTGTGGGGCTCATCAATTTATCGAGTAACCATAGCGCAATCTCAGGAAATATCAACAGCAATATGATGCACAGCACCATGCATAACAGAAAGGGTTAAGCCCCAATCAATACAGTTTTTAAATCCACGTCCGGGACTATGCCGTTGATAACATAGATGGAATCACCGGGGCGAAGGTCCTCGCGATAGATTAGTTCGCAAACGCGTTCTGCAACTTAAAGATATCAGGGCATGAGTCGAGGCGAGGTTATATTGAATGACTTTAAGGTCCTACTCCGAAGTGTTAAATAAGCATTGATCGGGCGTAATATATAATCCATGATTTAAAATTCATGATTTATGGTTGCCAAGACCGACGTTAAAATAGAAAAGCAGGAATGATAAACCAGAACCTTTACTTACGCCTTTCGGGTGATCGCTTTAAGCATGCTGGAGAGCGACCATTCCTGATGACTCCGGGCCGTGCGCCGTTGATGTATTCCAGTCTCGATATGGATTGTGGAAAGATGCAAAAACGGCTACAGGTACTAGGGGTCGAGCCGGGTGATCGGGTCATGGTGCAGGTCGATAAATCGGCTGAAGCCGTTGTGCTATACCTTGCCTGTTTACGCGCCGGGGCTATTTACATACCGTTGAACACAGCCTATACCGCTGCTGAAGTGGAATACTTTATGAGCGATGCCGAGCCCCGAGTGTTCGTGTGCCAACCTGATTCGCTGGATAAGCTCCAGGCTGTAGCAGATCGTGCAGGTGTGCCACAGGTATTGACACTTGATACTGAGGGGCAGGGGAGTCTGATGCAGGATCTGGAGCAGGCTGATCCGAAGTCTTCTGTGGTGCAGCGTAGTGCTGATGACCTTGCTGCAATTCTGTATACCTCAGGCACTACGGGGCGTTCCAAGGGGGCCATGCTAAGCCATGCCAATCTGCAATCGAATGCGGAAGTGTTGCACAGTTACTGGCAATGGCAGGATGAAAGCGATGTGTTATTACATGCCTTACCTATATTTCATGTACACGGGCTTTTTGTCGCATTGCACTGCGCCCTGTTAGGTGCTGCTCCCGTTCACTTTCTAAGTCGCTTTAATGCAGATCAGGTCATTAGTCTGCTTCCGCAGTCGACCGTGATGATGGGCGTGCCTACTTTTTACACCCGTTTACTTGATAGTCAGGGTTTTAATGCGGATGCCTGTGTAAGAATGCGTCTTTTTATTGCCGGTTCAGCCCCTTTGCTTGCCGAAACGCATCGAGAGTTTGAAGCGCGTACTGGACATAGAATCCTGGAGCGATATGGTATGACAGAGACAGGCATGATTACCTCTAACCCCTATGATGGTGATCGAGTAGCAGGTACTGTGGGGTTTGCTCTGCCGGGCATTCAGGTGCGTATTGCTGATGATCAGGGTAAGGAGCTGCCTCGTGATGAAACCGGCGTACTGGAAATGACTGGCCCGAATGTCTTCAAGGGCTACTGGCGTATGCCGGAGAAGACTGCAGAGGAGTTTCGTGCAGATGGCTGGTTCATTACCGGAGACATGGCATCAATGGATGAATCGGGGCGTATCAGTATTGTAGGTCGTGCCAGGGATCTGATTATCTCTGGTGGCTATAACATCTACCCAAAAGAGATCGAGGTAGAAATCGATGATATCCCGGGAGTGCGTGAATCCGCAGTGATTGGGTTGCCGCATCCGGATTTAGGTGAGGGTGTTGCCGCAGTGGTGGTACCTGATGGCAGTTGTGTTCTGGCTGAGGCCGATGTTATTCAGCCATTGCAGGACAAGCTCGCAACATTCAAACAGCCTAAACGTGTATATCTTATCGACGAGCTTCCGCGTAATACCATGGGTAAGGTACAGAAAGTACAGCTGCGCGAAACCTACAAAGATTCATTCCAATCCTGATAGCGAATTTATTATGACCAGCGATGAACTAGAACAACGCATTCGGCAGGGTATCCCCCTGTCAGCACAAATGGATTTTCGTGTGCTTGATCTCGGCAATAATTCGATTCAGGTGCGAGGTGGCGGGCAGGAAAATATTAATGTCCATGGCACTGCCTTTGCAGGTTCTTTGTACTCGGTATGCACACTGGCGGCCTGGGGCCTGGTTACATCGCGGCTGCCTGATGAAGCATCGCTGGTGATGGCAGAAGCAAAAATCCGTTATCGAAAGCCGGTAATTGGAGATATTGTGGCCGCTTGTGAAGTGTCCAGTGCTGATATGGATAGTTTTCTTAACACATTGAATAAAAGGGGAAGAGCACGACTGGTGGCAACTGTTTCAGTGCTTTGTAATGGGGAGCTTGCTGCTGAATTTACTGGAACAGTGTATGCGAGTCTAAAAAAGTAGCCGCTGATTTTTGACCTATGCTAACCCGTTCCGGCTAAAAGCAGGACTTTCTCAGAGTATTTTTAATGGAATATAGTTTCGAAATTCTACTTTTCCTTTTTTTTGTGGCCATGCTGGCCGGTTGGGTCGACACCATTGCGGGTGGAGGCGGCTTACTGACATTACCGGCTATGCTTTTATGTGGCATCCCTCCTGCAGTGACTATTGCCACCAATAAAATGCAGGGCAGTAGTGGAACCTTTATAGCTGCGCTCTATTTTATTAGAAAGGGTGCCGTAAATTTAAAGGAAATGAGGCTTTCAATATTGATGACTTTTCTGGGATCGATATCTGGAAGCTGGTTAATACTGAAATTTAATCCCGATTTTCTGCTGCAGTTTCTACCGGCTATCTTAATTCTGGTTGGCCTGTATTTTTTACTAGCACCCAGAATATCAGACCTTGATCGAGAACGCCGAATAAAAGTCATCGCTTTCTCCTTGATCATATGCCCATTACTTGGTTTTTATGACGGATTTTTCGGGCCGGGAACCGGTAGTTTTATGGCGCTTGCTTTCGTTGCTTTATGTGGATATGGGCTGCCAAAAGCGACAGCAAATACAAAGATACTCAATTTTACCAGTAATATTTCAGCATTAATGTATTTCATGTTTTTTGGTGAAATAGCCTGGGTGGTAGGTGCTGTCATGATTGTAGGGCAGATGATAGGGGCCACTCTTGGGGCCAAAATGGTGGTAGAAATTGGTAGCAGACTGATTAAGCCAGTTGTCGTAATAGTCTGTTTTGCAATGGCCACCAGGATTCTTTGGCAATCGATGATCTCTGGTTGAGGTTTGATGTTAAAAGGCAATATCCAGCAAAACATCATTTAGCAGGCGTAGAAATGAGACAAAAATGAGACTTGTTAGGAAAAATCTACGATATCACTGGTTATTAATAAGATAACGAGCTATATATAAGTTTATAAATCTGGAGAGCTAATATGTTTGATTCATCAATTGGTAGTGCAACCGCACAGCAAGTGCTGCAACCATTGTTGACCAGCGCTGAAAGTACGTTACAAGGCAATACTCCTGTTAATGACCGTGAGCGGGATGATGTTAGCAATGTGACTGCTACTGCAAATGTTAGTAATTCTGCGGATGTGACTGAAACTATTGGTCAGAACATTAATGTTTACGCTTAAGGTTTTAGCTGACTAGGTATAAAGTCAGATAAGCGTAAGATTTCATTCGAGTTGAGTTTGGACTTGATCCTTTTTATAACCCTGCCCCTGTTTATTCATATCATTCCTTAATCAGTCATAATGTTTGTGGTTTTTTAATTGCCTCGAACCTGGAAACTCACTTTATTTAGTCTCGACAGTGATATTCAATTCGTGCCAACAAGCCCTGGAGTCCCCGGTGATTAGGAAGAATATACCACTTCTGTCACCAACGAAAAGGTCATGAACTGAATGCATCGATTCATGTCGTATAACAGAATACGGTTAAGCAGAATATTGAGACGAAACTCATGAATCGAAAAAGACGAAGTGTAATGCTGGGGCTCTGTGGAGCAACAGTGTTATCGAGTAGTGTTATTGCGCGAGCTCTTGTCTTAACTCCTCGGCAAACTGCAGGGCCATTTTATCCAGTGGAATTACCGCTGGACGATGATAACGATTTGACCCATGTAAAAGGTCGTAATGGTCGGGCGCTTGGTCAGATCAGTGAGCTGAGTGGGCGAGTTGTCGATATTAATGGACGTCCTCTGTCTGGTATGAGAATTGAGATCTGGCAATGTGATTTCAATGGACGTTACCGGCATCCACGTGAAAATGGTTCGCGCTCTGTCGATCCATATTTTCAGGGGCATGGACAGACTTTAACCAATCATTTGGGGCAGTATCGCTTTCGAACCATTCGTCCGGTCCACTATCCTGGTCGAACTCCTCATATTCATGTCGCTGTGTTTCCCGATCAGGAAGATCCGTTTGTTACCCAGCTCTATGTTGCCGGTGATGCGCGTAATGAAACTGATGTTCTCTACAACAGTATTCCCCGTGAGAAGCGTGATCTGGTTACTGCGGAATTCGTCGCATCCAATATAGAGGGTGCTGAGTTGCAGGCCAACTTTGACCTTATCCTCAACCGACGTGATGGTACTCCGCTACAGAGTTAGTGAATATCGGCATGAGTCGTGGTAATAAATGTCCTGAGAAAGTTCAGGATGTGGGTAGATAGCTGAATGTTTCTGCCGGGCTGTTTCATATTGCGAAATGGGCATACACTACCTCCATTAAAACGCTGATGGTTTCGTTATCGTCGGTTAACGGTTCAACCAGAGATGCACGGCAGGCATCAAGCACTGGCAGTCCATCTTTTATCAAGGTAGCGGCATTCACCAGCAGGCGAGTGGAAGGGGATGTGTTTGGATTCTGATCGTTTAACGCGCGCAGGGAATTAGCAAGATGTACCAGTTTATAAGCATTATGCTCATCTATCCCCGCTTCGCCCATCAGAATATCCTGTTCCAGTTCTGCTGAGGGGATGTTAAAGCTCATGCTAATAAAACGTTGACGAGTGGATGGGCTCATCGAGTTTATCAGATTCTTATATTCAGGATTATGCGACGCAATGAGCATGAATTTATCTGATGCCTGCAGAATTTCTCCAGTAAGTTCGGTAGATAATATTCTATCGCTGTCGGTTAAGGGCTGCAGTATTTCGAGCGTGTTTCTCCGTACTTCAGCTATGTTATCCAGATAACAGAAGCCGCCATTACGTACTGCTTGCGTTAGTGGGCCATCTTTCCAGTAGCTGCCGTTTTTATCTTTGATATGACGGCCAATCAGGTCTGCAGCGCTTAGATCTTCGTGTCCGGATACTATGTACAGGGGTTGCTTTAACTTTGTTGACATATATTTGACAAAGCGGGTTTTTCCACAGCCATTGGGACCATTGATGAATATCGGCAGTTGATTACGCCAGGCATAATCAAACAGCTCAATCTCATTGCCCTGTGATCGGTAAAAAGGTAACTGAAGAGCAGTTTTGCCAGTCTTTCGTGATGACGATTTCATAAGCCCTCGCATCGGGTTAATGACTGCTGTTGATAGGCAACAGGAGATTGACAAAGGCAATATCCAGATTGAAGAGATGTAGGCAGGCTAGTGGAAAGGGGTCGAAATAGGATTGATAATTATCAAGGCTCTGGAGAAACCGTAAATTAATATAATTTCTGTTTGAGAGTGTTATTATTGGTTATACAAAAGTAAATTTATCCAGTGAGATAAAGACATGGTTACTTAAAATGCAACAGACAAAAAATAGTCACCAGATACGTGAAGAGTTGCGTAAGAGTAGCCTTTTTGGTTGTTTCGATCAGGATCAATTTGAGGAACTTTGTCGTCATGCCAGGGTGGTACATTTAGATAAGGGCGATGTATTATTCAATCAGGGTGAGGAAGCGCATAGCTTCTATTTTGTATTCTCAGGAATGATCAAGTTATACCGCCTGTCGGTAGATGGGAACGAAAAGATCTTTGAGCTGGAAGCTGAAGGTTCGACTTTTGCCGAAGCTCTGATGTTTAATGAACCAAGTCTTTACCCGGTAAGCGCTTCAGCTTTACAGGAGTCAACCCTGCTGGAAATAAACAACCAGAATTTCCGTCATATATTAAGTCAGTCTTTTAAAACCTCGTTGATGATTATGGGTGATCTAAGTAAACGTTTGCATGGTCTGATCAATGAGATCGATAACCTAAGCCTGATGACGGGGCGCAATAGAATTGCAACCTATATGCTTGAACAGGCATTGATTAATGGCAGAGAATTCACCCTGAAAATTCCGAAAAATGCGATTGCTTCAATACTTTCGCTACAACCAGAAACCTTTTCCCGTTTGATCAAGGAACTATGTATGAAAAAGGTTATTGAGGTGAGGGATAGTCATATCAAAGTGCTGGATATGTCAGCATTGCGCAAAAATGCAGGTATCGCTTGAGTAGGTCTCTAGAAAACCACCCTTTTCCGTGCGGGCGAAGTCAGTATCGTAGTTATCATGTATCCCATATGCACTCCGTGTTTGCCTGCGCAACTTCCTTGCCCTTACGAAAAAATCAAGGTTTTCAGATGGCCACTTTTACAGTGTTCATATTACTGCTGCAAAAAAGTATTCTGATCAACCAGGAAGCGTTCACTCAGGGGCAGGCTGGCGGCACCTAATACACGTGCGTTAGCACCAATGCTGCCCTGGTAGATTTCGGGTATCTTTAACCCGGGTAACAGCTTGTCCTGCAAATGCTGTCGAATCAGATTTACTAATTCACTGCGGATATTGGCGGGTAAGGAGCCGTCAATAACGCAGGCCTCAAAATCGATAACTGAAACAGAGGATACAATCGCATGTGCAATACCATTTGCAGCCTGTTGGATCCACTTTTTAACGGCAGCTGACTCAAGATCCCATTGTTTGTCATTATCCCATAAGGTGCTGGAATCTTCTCCTGTTTCATCGATCGCTTTTTCCAGTGTTGCCACAGACGCCAGATCGATTAATTGTCGAGTTTCACAGCCTTCAACAGGAACAGGCATAGAGCCTAAAGCGCCGGCATTGCCACCCGGCCCGGTAAACAGACTGCCATTCAATACAATCCCTCCACCTATAAAATAGCCTATATGAAAATACAGAAAGCTTTGTGGT
This sequence comes from Gammaproteobacteria bacterium, assembly GCA_050306135.1. Classification (GTDB taxonomy): domain Bacteria; phylum Pseudomonadota; class Gammaproteobacteria; genus JACNJF01. The sequence goes on along the minus strand of JBNLGQ010000080.1, from coordinate 42,411 downwards.
AATTGTGACTGGCCAAATACCAGTTCAGCTGCACAGGCAGCAGAAACGTCGTTTTCCATATACACAGGAAAGTCACAATGATCCGCTATAAGACGATGAATATCGACTACGCGCCAGCTGTCCATGGTGATCTGAGTGGTACCAATGAGTTCAGGCCAGTTCCATAATTGAAACGGCATACCTATGCCCATACCAGAGATGCGACTGAGCTGTTTTTTTGATAGACGACTGGACATGGCGTCAATAGAAGATTTAACAAACTGAACAATGCTGGCTGGAGTGGGGTAGCCATAACTCAGGTGAGATATATCGACGATGTTACCCAGAAAGTCGATTAATACCAGGTCACTACGCCGGCGTCCAATCTTGAGGCCGAAAAATAATGCGCCATTAGCCACCAGAGACATAGGTACCGAGGGTTGCCCGACCTTGCCCTGAATGCGCGTAGGCTCACCGCGTTTGAGCAGTCCATCTTTCTCAAGATTTCGCATGATCACCGATGCCGTTTGAGCCGATAAACCGGTCATGCGTGCGATATCGGATTTGGGCAAAGCGCCATGTCGGCGGATTAGTGTTAGTACCAGACGTTCGTTATAGGCGCGCATGCCACTCTGGTTGGTACCCATGTTTACGCGATTGCTTATAGTTGAGGTCGTTTTGGGATTCATGCTTTCGTTATCGGATTTCTACCAGATTGTTAACTTACCTTATGTGTGAATAATGCGTATGTCAATTAATAACTTTAAATGAATTAATAATTAACAGGATCAACTTATGGCTCTAAATTAATTAGTAAATATAAATGATTTATTAATTGACAACAGTGTTCTTAGTGTGTTTTTATCTAGCTATTGTGACGAAGAGTAGTCGTTTATTACGGCTACTGGAGATTTCATCACAGCTATAAATCTAAAAAAACATCGGAGAGAGAAACATGAAAAAGCAATCAATAATTAATAAATCAATTGCCTTTACTGCGCTAGCATTAATGGCATCTACATCAGTAATGGCGGCAGATATAGGTGCCTGCTTAATCACTAAAACTGATACCAATCCTTTTTTCGTGAAAATGAAGGAGGGTGCACAGGCAGGTGCGAAAGCCAACGGTATTAAACTGCAAACTTTTGCAGGCAAGATCGATGGTGATGTTGCAACTCAGGTTTCTGCAGTAGAAACCTGTATCGCTTCGGGTGCTAAGGGGATCCTGATCACGCCATCAGATTCTTCTTCGCTGGCGCCGGTAGTGAACAAGGCTCGTAAGGCGGGATTGCTGGTTATTGCACTGGATACCCCTTTTGATCCAGCCGATACCGCTGATGCCACATTTGCGACAGATAACTTTAAAGCAGGTGTGTTGATCGGCCAGTGGGCGAAAGCCAAAATGGGCGCAAAGGCGGCTTCCGCTAAAATCGCATTACTTGATCTCAATGCGTCACAGGTTTCTGTAGATTACCTGCGTGATAATGGCTTCCTGCAGGGCTTTGGAATCGATATCAAAGACCCAAAGCGAATCGGTGATGAGACAGATCCGCGTATCGTAGGCAATGATGTGACCAACGGTAATGAAGAAGGTGGACGTAAAGCGATGGAAAATCTTTTGCAGCTAGACCCTGATATCAATCTGGTTTACACCATTAACGAACCTGCCGCAGCAGGAGCCTATGAAGCGCTGAAGTCATTCGGTAAAGAAAAGGGTGCGTTAATTGTTTCTGTAGATGGTGGCTGTCCCGGTGTTCAAAACGTCAAGGAAGGCATTATCGGTGCCACTTCCATGCAGTTCCCATTGTTGATGGCATCTAAGGGCATCGAAGCCATCAAGAACTGGGCAGTAAATGGTGTAAAACCAAAGCCATCTCCAGGTCTGGATTTCTTTAATACAGGTGTTGAACTGGTTACTGACCAACCTGTTAAAGGCGTGCCATCAATCAATTCAAGTAAAGGTTTGAGTAAGTGCTGGGGTTAAACCCGCTTGCATATTGAATAATTGAAGGGGGCCTGATCTGATACCTGCAGCAGGTTACAGGTCAGGTTACCCCTCGTATTTAACCATTCTTTTGTGGAATTGGTGGGAGGGTATGTAATGAGTACAAATAATTCAAAGAGTGTAAAGCAGGACTTTGAGAACGTCATCGAAAAGGCTGACAGCAAGATTGCCAGCTTTGATCAGGCTGAAGGTGGCGCAGTAGAAAAGATACAGCGCTATCTGCATAGTTACCCAACAATGGTTCCTGTTATTGTTCTACTGTTTAGCCTTGCTGTATTTGGGGTGGTGGCAGGAGATCGGTTTTTCTCAGCATTTAATATGTCGCTGATTATTCAGCAAGTTTCCATTATCGGTATATTGGCAGCAGCTCAAAGCCTCATCGTATTAACCGCCGGTATCGATTTATCGGTAGCAGCAGTGATGGTGCTTATGTCGGTCATTACGGGTAATCTGGCTGTCAATATGGGGGTTCCGGCTCCTCTTGCATTACTCATTGGTTTTGCGGGTGGTACTGCAGCAGGCATGATGAATGGCTTGCTGGTGACGCGCTTCAAATTGCCACCTTTTATCGTCACATTAGGCACATGGAATATCTTTTTTGCGCTTAATCTGTGGCTGTCAGGCGCACAATCTATCCGTAGTCAGGATATAGATGCCAAAGCACCCTTGCTAAAATTCTTCGGTGAATCAGTCAATATTGGAGGTGCGCAATTAAGTTATGGCTCATTCCTGATGTTGCTTATTTTCCTCATACTCTGGTACATGCTGACGCGTACGGCCTGGGGTCGACATGTTTACGCGATTGGTGATGACAAAGAGTCTGCTGAACTATCGGGTATTCGAACAGACCGGACGGTGGTGTCGGTATATATGCTGGCAGGTTTTATCTGTGCGCTTGGCGCCTGGGCATCAATAGGACGCGTTGGTTCAGTATCTCCGCAAAGTTTTTATGAAGGCAATCTGCAATCTATAACCGCTGTGGTGATTGGAGGGATTTCACTGTTTGGTGGTCGAGGTTCCATCATGGGGCCGCTGGTTGGTGCCCTGATCGTTGGTGTATTTCAGTCAGGCTTGCGCCTATCGGGAGTCGACGTGTTGTGGCAGGTGTTTGCCATTGGTTGGCTCATTATCATCGCAGTTGCAATCGATCAATGGATCAGGAAGGTATCAGCATGACACAGGCTCAAGTAAAACCCATACTCACTGCACGTAATGTTGTTAAACGATATGGACGTGTGACCGCACTGGATCACGCTGATTTCGATCTGTATCCAGGCGAAGTGCTGGCAGTTATTGGTGATAATGGCTGTGGTAAATCATCTCTGATTAAAGCACTTTCGGGAGCGATACAGATTGATGAAGGAGAAATAGAGCTGGAAGGAAAACGGATAAACTTTTCATCCCCCATGCAGGCGCGTGAAGCGGGTATAGAAACGGTTTACCAGACCCTGGCATTGTCTTCAGCATTATCCATTACTGACAATCTGTTCATGGGGCGCGAAATTAGAAAACCCGGGGTGCTAGGAAGCTGGTTCAAAATGCTGGATCACGCCGAGATGGAACGTATTGCTCGCGAGAAACTTAACGAGCTAGGCCTGATGACGATTCAGAATATTAATCAGGCAGTAGAGACCCTGTCTGGTGGACAGCGTCAGGGCGTAGCGGTAGCTCGTGCTGCGGCATTTGGTTCCAAAGTGGTGATTATGGACGAACCGACGGCGGCACTGGGTGTAAAAGAAAGTCGTCGCGTACTGGATTTGATTCTGGACGTTAAATCGCGTGGTCTGCCTATTGTATTGATTTCACACAATATGCCCCACGTATTTGAGATAGCGGATCGCATCCACATTCATCGCATGGGCCGTCGTGCCTGTGTGATTAAGCCTGAGGATTATTCTATGTCTGATGCGGTGGCAATTATGACGGGTGCGATGGAGCCACCTGCAGACTCCGCAGCGCAGGGCGAAAGTGTCAATTAACAGAGAATGTTTTGCGTTAGAAGAACTGGTCCTTGAATCATTGAAAATTCCGGATAGTTTGAGATTTAAACTATCCGGAAATCAGGAAATGAACACCAGTAATTCAATATAATAAACAGTTTAAGTTAGGAGGAGATGAGATGTATCTGGTATGTGGAGAAGCATTGTTCGATGTATTTATGGAGCAGCAACAGCTAGATTCAGTCCAGATGAATGCTCGGGTTGGTGGATCTCCATTTAATGTTGCGATCGGTCTGGCTCGCCTGGGACAGGCGTCGGCTTTATTAACCGGCGTATCTACTGATGTGCTTGGCAACCAGTTAACCGAGATGTTGAAAAGTGAGTCGGTGTCTACCGATTATCTATTGCGCTCCGGGCGACGTACCACCTTAAGTCTTATCAATGTACAACCGGATGGACAGCCTGAGTATGTTTTTTACGGGCTGGGTTCCGCAGATTGTAGTGTGACTGAAGCCGATCTACCCGAGATTGGCGCAGAAATCACGGGGATTCACTTCGGCTCCTATTCCTTAGTGGTCAAGCCGGTAGCAGACGCGTTTGCTTCTATGCTTGAAAAATACAGCGATCGTTTCATATCGGTTGATCCTAATGTGCGTCCAACCATTGAACCTGACATGGCTGTATGGCGTGAACGAGTCGCACAATACGCGAAATACGCCAACCTGCTAAAGATCAGTGCCGAAGACCTTGAGTATCTCTATCCACAAAGTAGTTCGCAGCAAATGGCAGAAGAGTGGTTGAGTGCCGGAGTACAGCTGGTGGTCGTGACGGATGGATCAAAAGAGGTACAGTGCTGGACGGCAAGTGGACATCATTGCCGTGTTAGTCCGGTAATCGATAAGGTGGTCGATACGGTTGGTGCAGGAGATACCTTCCAGGCTGCGCTGCTGACTCGACTCTCCGAGTGGGGAGACCCGCGACAAGTGGTGGCTACGTTGGATAAGGCGCAATTGAAAGAGCTGGCAGAGTTTGCGGTTAAGGCTGCCTCCATTACCTGTTCACGGCGTGGTGCAGATCTACCGCGTAGAAATGAACTATAGCGCTTCAGGGGCATTTGTTTATAAAGTATTCTGTTTATCCCAGGATGGTGCATACAAAAAAATAAATAGCCATATAAGGCATCTTTGGGGTGCATTTAAATGCTGAAACCAAAAAAATATTAAGATAGATTCGTTAAGTTGCTAATCTATTTTTGTTATTGCTGATAATGTTATGTAGATTTTAAATAAATGCTGTATAGCAGTATTGTTCGAAGCTGTTGAATCTTAACTTTAAAGCTGTTTATGCTTGAGAAATCATGACCAATACCATCATCCCTGTATCAGTTTTTGACCTGGTCGTATTTGGTGCCAATGGAGATCTGGCCCTACGTAAGCTGTTTCCCGCACTGTTCCGGCGCTATGCAGATGGACAAATCCCGCAAGGTTCACGCATTATAGGTGCATCCTTATCCGATTATGGAAGCAGTGAGTTTCGTGCTGAAGTGTACGGGGCTCTGAAGCTACATCTGGATCCAGAGGAGCTGGATGATGAGCGTATTCACCTTTTCCTGGAGTGCATTCATTATCATGGAATCGATGCTACAGATATTTCAAGCTGGGGTGGTTTGAGGTCGACTCTCGAGCAGCAACCAGATCGCATAAGAGTTTATTATCTTTCCGTCGCACCCTTTCTGTTCGGGCCTATAGCCCAGTCACTGGCTGAAGCTGGTCTCAATGGCAACGGTGCTCGTCTGGTGGTTGAAAAACCTTTTGGGCACGATTACAAATCTGCAGTCGAATTGAATGAGCAGTTGTGTTCAGCGTTTGATGAGCACTTTATCTATCGTATCGATCACTACCTTGGTAAGGAAACGGTACAGAATCTGATGGCATTTCGTTTTGCCAATTCTCTGTTTGAGCCTCAGTGGAACAGTAATGCTGTTGACCATGTACAAATTACGGTGGCTGAAACTCTAGGGGTAGGGACTCGTGGTCTTTATTATGACGGTGCAGGAGCAATGCGCGATATGGTGCAGAATCATCTGATCCAGTTGTTATGCCTGATCGCCATGGAGCCACCCTATGCCTTTACCGCAGATGCTTTACGCGATGAAAAAATCAAGGTGCTGCGTTCATTACGCCCATTAACGGGAAAGGAAGCCTTACAAAACACACGCCGAGGACAGTATCTTTCAACCAGAAATGAACCGGGCTATATCGAAGAAGTGGGTAAGCCCGACAGCCTGTGTGAAACCTTTGTTGCAATTAAAGCAGGCATAGAATGCTGGCGCTGGAGTGGTGTCCCCTTTTATCTGCGCACCGGAAAAAAACTACGAGAATCGATGGCAGAGATTGCCATTGTGTTTAAAAAACCGCATTACACCATGTTTGGAAATCTGTCGACCCCAGTACAGCAGAATACTCTGGTAATACGGCTACAGCCGGATGAAGGTCTGAGTTTATCAGTGATGACCAAGGATCCGGGCCCTGGCGGTTTTAGATTAAATCAGAGCATTCTTGATATGAGCTTCAGTGGAAGTCGTACTAGTGGCAGTCGTGTGCCAGATTCCTACGAGCGTTTGCTGATGGACGTAGTACGCGGAAATCAGACCCTGTTCATGCGCCGGGATGAAGTTGAAGAAGCATGGAAATGGATAGATCCTATTATTGAGGCCTGGCAGGAGTCGGGTGAACGCCCAGAAAATTATGATTCGGGAGGTAGCGGTCCAGCAGGCTCGATGGAATTAATGGCGCAATCTGACAGACGCTGGAGAGATATAAAATTATGAAACTAGTTGAATATACCAGTCAGCAAGCTGCCGCTGAGGGCCTGTCTCAACTGGTCACTCAGCAGTTGAAATCGGCAATTAAAAAACGCGCAATGGCGAGTCTGGCTGTTCCGGGTGGATCTACCCCCGGTGCTTTTCTAAAGCAGCTTGGGCAGGCAGAACTGGACTGGAGACGAATCAATGTCACCACCACTGATGAGCGTCAGGTTCCGATAGATCATGCACGATCAAATGCCCGACTGATAAGCGAATCGCTGTTACTCAACCCAGAAGCAGCCTCTGCATTCTTTGCAATGAATCAGGGCTTGAGTCTGGCTCAGCTCAAGCAACAGTTTTCGAGATACTTTGTGCCACTGGATGTGTGCGTGCTAGGTATGGGTGATGATGGGCATACGGCTTCCCTGTTTCCGGGCGTAGATGAGGATTTGCTGTCACCTGCCAGCCAGCAATTGATTGCCGAGGTACAGCCACCGGGTGATCTGGAAGCGCGTTTTACTTTAAGCGCACGTGCGCTGTTAATGGCAAAGCATATCCATATTCTGATACACGGAGAGGGTAAAAAAGCGGTACTGGATGACACACTGAATGGAGATGACGTATCACAGATGCCAGTGCGCTGTATCTGGCAACATGCTAATGCGCGAGTGATGGTTCACTATGCGCGAGACTAATTAAATCAAAGGTTAAAATGAATTTGCACCCAGTAGTAGCAGAAGTCACTGCACGCATTGAAAAGCGTAGTCATAAATCCCGTTCAGATTATCTGGGTGGCATTCAGCGAGCAAAGGAATCCATTAGCTATAACCGCAATCTGGGTTGCGGTAATCTGGCGCATGCCTTTGCAGCCAGTTGCTCTGCAGATAAACAAACTCAAACAGGTCAGAGTGCTGGAAACCTGGCTATAGTGACAGCCTACAACGACATGCTCTCCGCCCATCAGCCTTATGCCAGTTATCCTGATGTGATCAAACAGGCTGCACGCGAACTGGGGGGTACTGCTCAGGTAGCAGGTGGAGTTCCTGCAATGTGTGATGGCGTGACTCAGGGCCAGCCGGGTATGGAGCTGTCATTGTTCTCGCGCGATGTGATTGCACTAAGCGCGGCGGTTGCGCTTTCGCATAATGTGTTTGATGGCGCTATTTTTCTTGGTATCTGCGACAAGATTGTTCCTGGGCTGGTAGTGGCTGCTGCCAGTTTTGGTCATTTGCCCTGCCTGTTTATGCCCGCAGGTCCAATGCCTTCGGGTATTCCTAACAAACAGAAAGCCAGGGTGCGTCAGAAATTTGCAGCTGGAGAGGTAGGTCGCGATGAGCTGCTGAAATCTGAAATGCAATCCTATCATGCACCCGGCACCTGTACGTTTTACGGCACCGCAAATAGCAACCAGATGTTGATGGAAATCATGGGGATGCAGTTACCAGGTTCCAGTTTTATTAATCCGGATACAGAGCTGCGTCAGGCATTTAATGTGGCTGGAGTAAAACGCCTGTTTGAAATCGGCAGTAAACAACTGCAATACACACCAGCAGCAGAGGTGCTGGATATTCCGAATTTTGTGAATGGCATAGTTGGCCTGCATGCAACCGGTGGATCAACCAATCTGATGCTGCATCTGATGGTCATGGCACGTGCCGCAGGCATTATTCTTGATTTGCAGGATTTTTCAGATCTTTCGCATATCACGCCTTTGATGGCCAGGGTTTACCCCAATGGTATGGAAGATGTGAATGCATTTCAGGGTGCCGGTGGCATGCGTTATCTGATTGCTGAGTTACTGGATGCAGGTATGCTGCATGAACAGGTGAGTACGGTGTTTGGTAAAGGGTTGTCAGGTTATACTCGTCAACCTGAGCTGGATGATGAGGGTCGACTGTTGTGGAAAGAAATAAAGGGACAAAGTCAGAATGCTGAGGTGCTCAGGCCGTTTACTGATGCATTCCTGCCCACCGGTGGCTTACAGGTGTTAAACGGAAATCTGGGTAAATCCATTATCAAGGTATCAGCACTGCCGGAACATCGTCATGTGATCGAGGCACCGGCACGCGTATTTGATTCTCAAAAAGCAGTAAAAGAGGCCTTTGACGCCGGTGAGCTGGAGCATGATTTTATCTGTGTAGTACGTTTTCAGGGGCCTAAATCTAATGGTATGCCCGAGTTGCATGGACTGACTCCAGTGCTAGGGGTGTTACAGGATAAAGGTTTTTCGGTAGCGCTGGTTACCGATGGGCGTATGTCGGGTGCCAGTGGTAAGATACCCGCAGCCATTCATGTGAGCCCCGAGGCCTGCGATGGCGGCCCCATCGCCTGTATTCAGGATGGCGATATGATTAGACTGGATGCCAATGCTGAAACTTTACAGGTGCTGGCAGATGACTTTGCCGAGCGAGAGCCTGTAATGATAGACCTGTCGGCCAATCAAACAGGCATGGGACGAGAGTTATTCTCTCATTTTCGCAAAGCCGCTGGTTTGACCAGTGAAGGCGCAACGGTGTTTTTTAATCAGGAGTAGGAACCATGATTGATATAGCAACTATCTGGAAAGAGGTCGAACAACAGGCGCAGCGTTTGCAGGATAAAACCTTACGTCAGTTGTTTGCTGAAAATAATTCCCGCTTCGACGATTTCTCTCTACAACTTGATGACATGCTGATCGATTACTCGAAAGAGAGAATTGATCAGGCTGCGCTGCAGTCTCTACTGGCTCTGGCCAGAAGTGCTGGCGTCGAAGCATACCGCGAGTGGTTGTTTGCCGGGGTTAAAATTAACAACACTGAAGGCCGCGCTGTGTTACATACCGCGTTACGTGATAGCAGTGACACACCACTCATGCTGGATGATCAGGACATTAAGCCAGAGGTGCATGGCGTGCTGGACCGGTTTCTGACCTTTGCTGATGCCGTACGTACTGGCAAATATACAACAGTGGATGGCAAGCCATTTAGTGATGTGGTGAGTATTGGTATCGGCGGTTCCGATCTGGGCCCTGCTATGGTGACATCTGCATTGGCGCCCTGGCATGATGGACCGCGCGTGCATTTTGTATCTAACGTAGATGGTGCGCATCTGTACGATACGCTGGCTAAACTGAATGCTCGCACTACCCTGATTATTGTGGCTTCCAAAACCTTTACTACTCTGGAAACCATGACCAATGCGCAAAGTGCACGCGACTGGCTGGCGCAAAGTCTGGACGAGAATCAGACCGGAGCTCATATTGCAGCCGTGTCTACTAACCTTGAAGCTACCAAGGCATTCGGTATCGATGACTCACGTGTATTCGGTTTCTGGGACTGGGTAGGCGGACGTTATTCTGTCTGGTCATCGATTGGACTGCCTGTCGCTATCGCTATTGGCGGAGAAGGCTTTCGTGATTTTCTATCCGGTGCAGAGACTATGGATAAGCATTTTCGCGATGCACCACTGGAAAATAATCTGCCCGTGCTACTCGCTCTGGTGGGCATCTGGCGACGCAATCTTCTGGGCATGTCATCAGTTGCCCTGATTCCCTACGATCAGCGGCTGGCGCGCTTTGCGGCATTTATCCAGCAACTGGATATGGAGTCAAATGGCAAACAGACACGTCGAGAAGGGCAGGGCATCGAACATGCAACAGGCCCGGTAATCTGGGGTGAAGCGGGTACTAACGCACAGCATTCCTTTTTTCAGTTATTGCATCAGGGCAGTGATGAGATACCGGTAGATTTTCTGATCGCTGCCGAGCCTGCTAGATGTAATGATCCTCAACATGCCTTACATAAACATCATGATTTGCTGCTCGCCAATGCCCTGGCACAGGCCAGTGCGCTCGCTTTTGGGCGTACTGAACAGGAGGCCAGGCAGGAGATGCAGCAGTCCGGCCTGAGTCAGGATGACATCGACCGCCTGGCCACGCATAAAACCTTTGCGGGTAATCGCCCTTCCACCATGATCAGTTATCGTAGTCTGGACCCGTTTACTCTGGGTCGATTGATTGCACTGTATGAACACAAGGTATTTGTTCAGGGAGTGATCTGGGATATCAACTCTTTTGACCAATGGGGTGTAGAGTTAGGCAAGGTGCTGGCGAGTTCGATTGCTCCAGCGGTTAGCTCTGCGGCGTATCAGGGTAGCTTCGACTCTTCCACCACGGGGCTTTTGAATCATATACATGCATTACGTAAACAGGATTAAACCATGAAATCAGCCAGAGAAATTTGCAGTATGGCGCCAGTTATTCCGGTGCTGGTCATCGAGCAGCTGGAAACTGCCGGGCCACTGGCAAAGGCACTGATTCAGGGTGGGTTGCCGGTACTCGAAGTTACCTTGCGAACCCCTGTGGCACTGGATGCAATTAAGGTAATGGCTGCAGTGCCCGGTGCAGTAGTGGGGGCCGGAACCGTATTGACGAAACAGGATCTGCTGGCTGCCAAGCAGGCAGGAGCTGTTTTTGCAGTTGCCCCCGGGGCTACTGATGCCCTGCTGCAGGCTGCTGAAGAGGAGCAATTTCCCCTACTGCCGGGGGCCGCAACAGCCAGTGAGGTGATGAAATTAATGGAGCGCGGATACGATACTTTGAAATTTTTTCCTGCTCAGGCCGCCGGAGGGGTTAAAATGCTCAAATCTCTGGCAGGGCCGTTACCTCAGGTTTCGTTTTGTCCTACTGGTGGGGTAAGTCCACAGAATGTGGGTGAATACCTTTCGCTAAGCAATGTGCTTTGCGTTGGTGGTACATGGATAACACCATCAGATAAAATTAACTCGGGTGACTGGGCCGGGATTCAACAGCTGGCTCAACAGGCTTCACAGGTGGAATAATTTTGACCAAAATGAAACAAGAGGAAGTTCAGGCACTGATCAGAGGAGATTATGACGATATCTTCTCTGTACTCGGTATGCACGAGATTAAAAAACCACAGGCTATAGTGGTTCGAGCCTTTCTACCCGGTGCTGAGTCGATAGAAGTGATCGCCTGCGAGGATGGCAGTGTGGTAGCTGAACTGGAAAAATTGCACGCTGATGGACTGTTCGCTGGCAGCATGGGGAACAGGCGTAAGCGCTTTGATTATCGTTTACGTGTGCACTATCCATTCCAGACTAAAGATATTGAAGATCCCTATCGTTTCCCTTCTCAATTAAGTGCGGATGATATTTATCTATTTGGTGAGGGTACTCAGGAGCGTCTATATCGCTGGATGGGTGCGCATGCTCGCATAGTAGATGGTATTAGCGGCATGATGTTTGTGGTGTGGGCGCCATCCGCCAAACGCGTATCACTGGTGGGTGATTTCAATCAGTGGGATGGCCGTCGGCATGTCATGCGTAAACACCCTGCCTCTGGCCTGTGGGATATATTTATCCCTGGAATGGGTGAAGGCGCACTCTACAAGTTTGAAATTCGTGCGGGTGATGGCACGTTGTTACCACTCAAGGCCGACCCCTATGCCTATGCTACCGCTCATGCGCAGGAAACAGCCTGTAAAACCACCCATGATTATGGCTATGAATGGAACGATCATGCCTGGATGTCGGCACGAAGAGAATTTGATCCTTACCATAGCGCTTTATCCATCTATGAAGTTCATGCGGGTTCCTGGCGACGTAATCCAGATCAGAGTAATCGCTATCTGAGTTACCGTGAGATGGCGCAGGAGCTGGTGCCCTATGTGGTCGATATGGGGTTTACCCATATCCAGTTTATGCCCTTATCCGAGTTTCCCTTTGATGGCTCCTGGGGTTATCAGCCGATAGGCATGTTTGCCCCCACCAGTCGTTTTGGTTCGCCAGATGATTTCAAATTCTTTGTAGATTGCTGTCATCAGCATGGTATCGGTGTGTTACTCGACTGGGTGCCTGGCCACTTTCCGACCGATGAACATGGTTTAGGCCGCTTCGATGGCTCGGCGCTGTATGAACATGAAGATAAACGTCAGGGCTATCATCCTGACTGGAATACACTGATCTATAACTATGGCCGACCTGAAGTGGTTAGCTATCTGTTGAGTAATGCCATGTACTGGCTGGATGTATTTCATATCGATGGCCTGCGGGTGGATGCGGTGGCATCCATGCTGTATCTGGATTACAGCCGCAAGGAAGGTGAGTGGGTACCTAATAAATATGGTGGCCGCGAAAACCTGGATGCGATTGAGTTTCTCAGGCAGGTGAATAGCCGCGTCTATTTCAATTATCCTGGCGTGATGATGATTGCAGAGGAATCAACCGCTTTTCCAGGGGTTTCAAAACCTGTGGCTGAAGGCGGGCTGGGGTTTGGCTTTAAATGGAATATGGGCTGGATGAACGATACCTTGCGCTATATCGAGCGCGATCCTGTGTATCGTCAATACCATCATAATGAGATGACCTTTAGCCTGATGTATGCCTTCAGTGAAAACTTTATGTTGCCCATCAGTCATGATGAAGTGGTACATGGCAAAGGCTCATTAATCAATAAAATGCCCGGCGATGAATGGCAGCAGTTTGCAAACCTGCGCGCATATCTTGCCTATATGTGGACCCATCCCGGTAAAAAACTATTCTTTATGGGCGGTGAGTTTGCGCAACGTAGTGAGTGGAATCACAACACCAGCCTCGACTGGCATCTGTTGCAATACCCGTTTCACAGCGGAGTACAGCAGCTGGTACGCGATATCAATCGTACCTATCAGCAAGTGCCTGCATTGCATCAACTCGACTGTGATGGAAATGGTTTTGAATGGCTGGATGTGGAAAACAATACGCATTCAATACTGGCTTTTCTACGTCGTGGACAACCCGGATGTGCGCCAGCTCTGATCGTGGTCAATTTTACCCCAACGCCACATTTTGCCTATCAGGTAGGCGTGCCTCAGGGCGGCTTTTACCACGAACGCCTGAATACGGATGCTGAAAAGTATGGTGGTTCAAACCTGGGTAATGGAGGCGGTGTTGAGGCAGTGCAGGGCGAGTTTAGAAACCAGCCTTATCATTTGAATCTAATATTACCTCCTCTGGCAGTGCTTGTGTTCGAAGCAGACGTATGAGTAACTCCAAACAAATGCTATCCGGTGAAAGTTATCCTCTGGGGGCCACCTGGGATGGCGAAGGCGTCAATTTTGCTCTGTTTTCGGCACATGCTGAACGGGTTGAGCTATGTCTGTTCGATGCCGAAGGCGAGCATGAAACCGCGCGATTTATATTGCCTGAAAAAACCCATGACGTCTGGCATGGTTACCTGCCAGGCGTTTCGGCTGGAACGGTATATGGCTATCGGGTATATGGTCCGTTTGACCCACATTCCGGGCACCGATTTAATCATCACAAGCTATTACTTGATCCTTATGCGCGTCAGCTGCAGGGCAGATTTGTCTGGGATGAAAGTCATTTTGCCTATAAACGCGGTGGCGTCGATGAAGATTTAACCTTCGATACTCAGGATAATTCGAAGTACATGGTAAAGGGTGTGGTGACCTCATCATTGGCCCCATCATCGATAGCCAAGCCTAAAGTTCCCTGGCATCAGACCACTATCTACGAAACTCATTTACGCGGATTTACCCGTTTGCACCCAGAGGTGGTTGAATCACAGCGCGGTTGTTTTTCTGCGCTCAGTGATGACAAGGTGATTGCCTATATCAAGGCCTTAGGAATCACTACGATTGAATTGCTGCCGATACATGCTTTTATCGATGAACAGCATTTGTATAACAAGGGGCTGACCAATTACTGGGGCTATAACACCTTGAGTTATTTTGCTCAGCATACCCCGTATCAAAGCGCGCAGGGGTTGCTGGAATTTCGTCATATGGTCGAACGTCTACACGATGCTGGTTTAGAAGTGATCCTGGATGTGGTCTACAACCATACGGCCGAGGGTAACTGTCTGGGACCTACTCTTAGTTTTCGAGGCATAGACAATTCTTCTTACTACCATTTGCAGGCAGGACAGCCGCGTTATTACGTAAATGATACCGGTTGCGGTAACACAGTAGATATCAGTCGTCCGCGTGTTATGCAGTTAGTGATGGATAGCCTGCGCTACTGGTCAAATGAGATGGGAGTTGATGGATTTCGTTTTGATCTGGCTCCTGTGCTGGGTCGAGAGGCAAAGGGTTATAATCGTCAGGCCTGTTTTTTTCAGGCGGTAGCGCAGGATCCTCAGTTATCTCGCTGTAAGTTAATTGCTGAACCCTGGGATATCGGACCGGGCGGCTATCAACTGGGTAATTTCCCCGTCGACTGGAGTGAGTGGAATGATAACTATCGCGATACTGTACGCCGTTTCTGGCGACGTGAGCCTGGTATCCTGCCAACATTTGCTCGTCGTCTGCACGGTTCCAGTGATTTATTCGAATTTTCCGGACGTAAACCACGCGCCAGTATTAACTACATCACCAGTCATGATGGATTCACTTTGCGTGATATGGTGTGCTATAAAACGCGCCATAACGAGGTCAATGCTGAAAATAATAATGATGGGCACCGCGAAAACCTGAGTGATAATTTTGGTATTGAAGGTGAGTCTAATGATCCTGCCATTGAGGCATTGCGCCGCCGACAACAGCGTAATTTGATAGCGACATTGATGGTTTCTCAGGGTGTACCAATGTTTCAGGCAGGTGATGAAAGAAACCGTACCCAGCGCGGTAATAATAACGCCTATTGTCAGGATAATTTAATCAGCTGGATAGACTGGTCAGAAGATCCTTACAATCAGCAATTGACTGATTACGTGGCACATTTATTTAAGATCCGACGAGATAACCCGGTACTGAGCGCGCGAAATTATATTCATCAACCATTGGGTGCAGTTAAACGCAGTATTATGTGGTTGAATAGCGATGGTCATGAAATGGATGATAAACACTGGCAGGAGCACCACAATTTTGTGCTTGGTTATATGTTGTCTGAAGCAAATCTACATACGCAAAAATATGTGCTGGTAATTTTTAATAACTCAATCGAAGCACATGATTTTAAATTACCTATCTGTGAAACGGTGAACCAGTGGTCATGGCTACTGGATAGTGCGTTGGAGAGTGGTATACCTGATACTGCTTCAGTGCCCTGTGAAAAACCTTTAAAAGTAGCGGAACGCAGTGTTGTGATTCTTAGCACGAATAGTTTGAGAACTGATATTGAAGATGAATAATAAAATTAAACTGGATGTGAATGGTTTAGATTCGATTCCTAAGCTTGAAATGGGGGCCGAGTCGGTAACCTATGATCTGGATCGTCATTTCCGCCTTACTCTGGGTCATGATGAGATGGGTGACTCTCATTATTATCTATTTAACGCATTGGCGCTAACCGTTCGAGACCGAATGGTGGAACGCTGGCGTACAACTCGCCAACTATGTTCAGAATCGCAATGTAAGAGAATTCATTACCTGTCGCTGGAATTTCTCATGGGTAGAACGTTAACCAATGCCATATTGAATCTGGATATGGAAGATTCGGTTCGTGAAGCCTTAAACAAGTACGGTTGTACTCTGGAAGATGTCGTTTCTGAAGAGCATGATGCCGGCTTGGGTAATGGTGGTCTGGGCCGTTTAGCTGCCTGTTTTCTGGATAGCTGTGCCACCTTATCACTACCAGTAACCGGTTATGGGATTCGCTATGAATACGGTATGTTTCATCAAAAGATTGTTGATGGGCAACAGATCGAATCTCCTGATCACTGGCTACGTAATGGACACCCCTGGGAAATTGAGTCTCCAGAAAATATTCAGCGAATACATTTCTTTGGACATACAGAATACTTTACCGATGATCAGGGTCGCGAGCATGCGCGTTGGGTAGAAACTCACGATGTGTTAGCTATTCCTTATGATGTTCCGATTCCGGGTTACAGGAATGATACGGTAAACACACTGCGTCTGTGGAAGTCGGAAGCAACCGATGAGTTTGATCTGGATGAGTTTAATGCAGGTAGCTATACCGATGCGGTGGCGGCCAAGAATATGGCTGAACAGATCACTATGGTACTTTATCCAAATGATGCCAGTGAAAATGGTAAGGAGCTAAGGCTGCGCCAGCAATACTTCCTGGCTTCAGCCAGCCTGCAGGATGTGATGCAGTGCTGGGTTAAAAATCACGGAGATGATTTTACTCTTTTTGCTGAAAAGAATGGGTTTCAGTTAAATGATACTCACCCCACAGTCGCTGTAGCTGAGTTGATGCGTCTGTTGATGGATGAACATCGTCTGGAATGGGATGAGGCCTGGACGATTACTACTCAAACTATGGCTTACACGAACCACACGCTATTGCCAGAGGCTCTGGAACGTTGGTCGGTAGCTTTGTTCAAAAATCTATTACCCCGATTGCTGGAAATTATTTATGAGATAAATGCTCGCTTTATGGCCGAAGTTGCAGCGCACTGGCCGGGTGACATTAATCGTCAACGACAACTGTCAATTATTGAAGAGGGAGATTACCCGCAGATACGAATGGCTTATCTAGCCATCGTCGGCAGCTCTTCAGTGAATGGTGTTGCTGCGTTACATACCCAATTATTACAGGAAGGATTGTTTAATGATTTTTACAGTCTATGGCCACACAAATTTAACAATAAGACCAATGGTGTGACGCCAAGACGCTGGCTAGCTCATTGCAATAGTGAATTAAATGAGTTGATTTCAAGCAAGTTAGGTAATAACTGGATTACCGAATTTGATGAAATAAAAAAAATTGCCAGCTATGCAGATGATGCTGATTTCCGCTCTGCCTGGCAGACTGTAAAGCATAACAACAAGATTCGCCTGGCTGAACTAGTGAAACAGGATTGCGGTGTAGAATTTGATCCATCGATGATGTTTGATGTTCAGGTGAAGCGTATTCATGAGTACAAACGTCAGCTGTTGAATGTGCTGCATGTGATTCATTTGTATGACCGGATTGTACGCGGTGATACCGAAGGTCTGCAGCCCCGTTGCGTACTGATAGGTGGCAAGGCAGCACCTGGCTATGCGATGGCCAAGTTGATTATTAAATTGATCAATAATGTTGCCAGAGTGATCAATCGTGATGTTCGAGTAAAGCCCTGGCTTCGAATTGCTTTTGTACCTAACTATCGCGTCACGACTATGGAGGTTATCTGTCCGGGTACTGATTTATCTGAACAGGTTTCCACAGCGGGAAAGGAGGCTTCTGGTACCGGGAATATGAAGTTCATGATGAATGGAGCAATGACCATCGGTACTCTGGATGGAGCAAATATTGAAATACGCGAAGCTGTAGGCGAAGAAAACTTCTTCTTATTCGGACTTGATGCACATCAGGTTGAAGAAACTCGCAAGAGCTATGACCCTGACAGGATAATTGCTCATGATGAAGACTTTTCACGCGTCATGCATTTGCTAGAGACTCGCCATTTCAGTATGTTTGAAGAAGGTATTTTTGATGATGTGATTGCTTCTATACGTAGCCCTTATGATGCATGGATGACGGCGGCTGATTTTAGAAGCTACATCGATGCTCAGCGAGCTGTAGATGCAGCCTATCAGAATAGTGATCACTGGACTCGAATGAGCATATACAACACTGCAGCAAGTGCTCGTTTTTCCAGTGACCGGACTATTAAAGAATATGGTGAGGATATCTGGCATCTGTAGTCATATGGAAAATGTGACATATAAAATCTATTGAATTACCGAAAACATGTGGAGGAAAGCATGCGACCTAATAATAATTATGAAGATGAGCAAAGTAACAGAGCAGATCAGTCATCGGTTAATATCAGACGCTTAACACGCGAAACTCTGGCGCTGGTGCTGGCTGGAGGTCGCGGCTCTCGATTATATGAATTAACCAACTGGCGTGCTAAACCTGCACTGTATTTTGGTGGCAAGGCGCGGATTATTGACTGGCCGCTCTCGAACTGCATCAATTCTGGAATTCGACGAGTTGGAGTGCTGACTCAGTACAAGGCGCACTCACTGATTCGTCATCTGGTGCATGGCTGGAGTCACTTCAAAAAAGAGCTGGGTGAGTTTGTGGAAATATTTCCTGCTTCTCAGCGTTATTCGGCTGACTGGTATCAGGGGACGGCAGATGCAGTATTTCAGAATCTGGATATTATCCGTTCAGAACAACCTGAGTTTGTGTTGATACTGTCGGGAGATCATATCTACAAAATGGATTACGGTGAAATGCTGGCCAATCACGTAGCAAGAGGGGCTGATATGTCGGTATGTTGCCTGGAGGTTCCTATTGAGGAGGCAGCAGGCGCTTTTGGTGTAATGAAAGTAGATGAAGAGAATCGAGTAATCGGTTTCGAAGAAAAGCCGGAACATCCTTCTCCAATACCTGGAGAAGAAAATCTAACCCTGGCTTCAATGGGTAACTATATTTTTAATACCAAGTTTCTTTTCGAGCAGTTACAGAAAGATGCCTACGACCCGCATTCCACACATGACTTTGGGAATGATATTATCCCTTCAATTATTGATAAGTACAAAGTTGTCGCGTTTCCCTTCCGCG
This sequence comes from Gammaproteobacteria bacterium, assembly GCA_050306135.1. Taxonomy (GTDB): domain Bacteria; phylum Pseudomonadota; class Gammaproteobacteria; genus JACNJF01. The sequence continues at coordinate 23,219 of JBNLGQ010000080.1, read as the reverse complement.
ATCCGGAAACCAATAAGCGAGGCTACTGGCGTGATGTAGGAACCCTGGATTCATTCTGGGAAGCTAATATGGAGCTTGTGCAGCCCTCACCGGCTTTTGATCTATATGATCCCAAGTGGCCTATCTGGACTTATCAACCGCAACTACCACCTGCTAAATTTGTTTTTGATGATGATGACAGACGAGGTATGGCAGTTGATTCGACAATCTCTGGTGGCTGTATTGTTACCGGTGCCATATTGAGAAAAAGTCTGCTATTTTCCAACGTGCGTATTCATTCATATTCGATGATTGAGGAGTCTGTGTTATTGCCGGAGGTCGTGGTAAATCGCAGCTGTAAGATTCGTCGCGCAATTTTAGATAGAGGCTGTAATATTCCAGAAGGCAGTGTCATCGGGTATGATGCAGAACAGGATAAGGCCAATGGTTTTCGAGTAACTGCTAAAGGAATAGTAATGGTAACTCAGGAGATGCTGGATAAGCTGGCGAGAACTACTGAAGGTAAGTAATATGCAAGTAAGTATAGTTTCTACAAAACCATTCTCCGGTCAGAAGCCGGGTACCTCCGGTTTACGAAAAAAGGTTACAGAGTTCCAGCAGTCCGGTTATCTGGAAAATTTCGTACAATCTATTTTCAATACCCTTGCCCCCTGTGAAGGTAAAACACTGGTCTTAGGTGGCGATGGGCGTTTCTATAATCGTCAGGCAATTCAGGTTATTGTGCGCATGGCTGCAGCCAATGGATTTGGCAAGTTGCTTATCGGTCAGGGAGGTATTTTATCTACACCGGCTGCCAGTTGTGTTATTCGTAAATATTCTACAGATGGTGGTATCGTCCTGTCAGCCAGTCATAATCCTGGTGGGCCGACTGAGGACTTTGGTATCAAATACAATGCTAGCAATGGCGGACCTGCTCCAGAATCCTTGACGGAATCCATCTATCAGCAAACCCTGAAAATTGAGCAGTATAAAACTCTCGAAACAGAGGATATTGATATTGATCAAATGGGTAATTATCAGCTGGGTAATACTCAGGTAGAGGTGATTGATCCAGTTACTGATTATGCTGATCTTATGGAGTCACTATTTGATTTTAGAATCATGTCGGCTTTATTAAAAGATGGAAATTTTCGCATGTGTTTTGATGCTATGCATGCTGTTACCGGACCTTATGCGAAAGAGATTCTGGAGCATCGTCTGGGAGCGGCTCCTGGTACTGTGATGAATGCTGTTCCGCTGGAAGATTTTGGTGGGGGCCACCCTGACCCTAATCAGGTGCATGCAAAGGAATTAATCGAGCAAATGTACGGTGCTATGGGTGCGGATTTTGGGGCGGCTTCGGATGGTGATGGTGATCGCAATATGGTGCTGGGGCATGATTTTTATATCAATCCCTGCGATAGCCTTGCGATTCTGGCAGCCAATGCACATCTGATCCCTGGCTACCCTAATGGTATTTCCGGTGTGGCACGTTCAATGCCAACCAGTCGTGCGGCTGATCGAGTGGCAGATGCTCTCGGCGTCGAATGTTACGAAACTCCTACCGGCTGGAAGTTTTTCGGTAACCTGTTAGATGCAGGAAAAATTACCCTGTGTGGAGAAGAAAGCTTTGGAACCAGTTCGGATCATGTGCGTGAAAAAGATGGTCTATGGGCAGTGCTGTTCTGGCTGAATTTGATTGCAGTAAAAAAACAGTCGGTTGCAGAAATTGTGCGGCAGCACTGGGCGCGATTCGGGCGTAATTTTTTCACCCGTCATGACTATGAAGGTGTGGATAGTGCAAACGCTCAGCAGATGATCGAGCGTCTGAGGGCCAATCTGGCTAATCTTCCCGGCCAGGAATTTGCTGGGTTACAGGTAGAGTCGGCGGACGATTTCTCTTATCAGGACCCGATTGATGGCAGCGTATCCAGTGCACAGGGTATTCGTATTTACTTAAGTAATGGCGGTCGTATTGTGTTACGTTTATCCGGTACAGGTACTCAGGGTGCGACTCTGAGAGTATATCTGGATAGTTATCAGGATGATCCGGCGTTATTTTCGCAGGATCCGCAACAGGCACTGGCAGGATTAATTGCAGCTGCTGATCAGATTGCGGGGATTGCAGAAGCCACCGGACGAAATAAGCCTGATGTGATTACCTGAGCAAGCTGAGTGATTTATGAATATATTAATGGTGGCCGCAGAAAACGATGCTCTACCTGGTGGTAAGGTCGGTGGTATAGGCGATGTGGTGCGTGATATACCGCATGCACTGGCGAGCGCCGGCCATCAGGTTTCTGTAATCACACCGGGTTATGGCATTTTTTCCAGATTAGAGGGTGCTCGTTTCCAGGCACAGATAGCTATTACTTTTGCTGGCCACACCGAGATTGTGGACCTTTTTGAAGTGCCTTCAAGATGTCCTCAGCAAGGCGTGCGTTTATGGGCACTGGAGCATCCACTGTTTACTGCAGGTGGTATAGGCAGTATTTATTGCAACGATCCTTCTGACCGACCCTTTGCAACTGATGCGAGTAAGTTTGCATTGTTCTGTTCAGCGGTGTGTCAGGCAATTATGGATTATCAGTTTGGTGATCTTGATGTGCTTCATCTGCACGACTGGCATGCAGCAAATGTTGCTTTACTGCGTGCTTACGATCCCCGATATACTCGCCTTCAGGAGCTTCATACCGTTTATACCATCCATAATCTTGCCCTGCAGGGTATACGGCCGCTGGGTGGTGATAGCTCTGCCTTATTGGCATGGTTTCCAAATCTGAGTTTTCAACATGAAGTCATCAATGATCCTCATGTCACGCATTGCGTTAACCTAATGCGTTGCGGTATTAATCTAAGTGATCGTGTGCATGCGGTATCACCAAGCTATGCTGAGGAAATTCTGTCACCCAGTCATCATGAGCAGGGCTATTTCGGTGGTGAAGGTTTACAGGATGATTTGCAAATGGCCTTAGCGACAGGGCGTTTGCATGGCATATTAAATGGTTGTGAATACCCGGAGCAATCGCATAAGGCTTTATCGTTCAACAACCTTTTAAAGCTGTGTGAAGATGAGTTATTGAAATGGGTAGGCAAGACGTCACTGGTAGAGAGTGCGCATCTGGTGAGTATGCACCGTTTGCATAGATTATCTGCAGTAAAACGAAAGAAGTCACCTTTTCTTATGACATCGGTAGGACGTATAACCGAACAGAAAGTATTGCTGTTACAGCAGGTTTTGTCGAGCGGTAAAACCGCTCTGAGCGAAATACTGGAAACTCTGGGAGACCAGGGCTTATTTCTTATGTTGGGCAGTGGTGATGCAGAACTGGAACAGTTTCTCACTCAGGAAGCCTCACTACATAGTAACTTTATATATCTCAAGGGTTATTCAGAAGCATTGCCCGATGCGATCTATAATTCTGGAGATCTTTTCCTGATGCCCAGTTCATTCGAGCCCTGTGGCATTAGCCAGATGCTGGCGATGCGTGCAGGTCAGCCTTGCCTGGTGCATGCAGTCGGTGGTTTACGTGACACTGTAAAGCATAATGAAACAGGGTTTGTTTTTACAGGCTCTAATCTGTTAGATCAGGCCAATAATATGATCGAAGGATTTAAACAGGCCTTGAAAATGTATCAGAGTGATATGGATCAATGGAAGTCCATGTCCAAAAGCGCTGCAAAAAAACGGTTTCTATGGTCGGATGTGGCCGAAGAATATGTTCGATTGCTTTATTCGAAATGATTGATCCTGTTATGTAGCTCGTAGTCTGACAGTCATACCTTTCCACTATCTATATATTCGCTATATATCTGAAATCTGATCATCCATTTTACCTTGTGTCTCGCTGTCTTTTGCTCGATGTCCTTTGTCATTGATATGATGAATTTGACGAAGTCCCTCTCCGTATAGTTTGTATGCCTGGGCGAACCCTCGCACATAACTACCAGATTGAGGCTCGATGCGAAACAGGTGAAAATCGGTTAATGATCTGAGCATTTGGGCTATTGGCCCATAACGATGCTCGAATAGATCGAGAACCACGTTAAAGTGTTCACAATCACGTTCGACTTCGCTGGTAGAACATTGCAGTGTCATACGCTGGCGTGCAAACTGGTTCTGAGCGTTTTCTTCGCTCTCGATAAACAGCAGACTGACCATGCCGGATCGCATCAGGTTCTCGGTATGCTGTGCCAGTTCACTGATATAGATATAGTAAGCACTGTCATGAAAAATATAAACAGCGTAGCTTGCATCCGGTGTGCCATCGGCATTGATGGTGGCCAACATCACCGAATTAAATTCATCTGGGAAATGGATGTATTCTTCGCGAATAGCGTCCAGGTTGTTTTCAGTGTCAGGCATTATTGTCTCCAGCAGTCGTCATCCAGTTAGTGTTAACAGGCCCTAGCTTATCGATATTCTGTTAACAGAAAAAGTATGATCCGTTTTTTGCTATAAAATTCAACAACGATGTAAATCAATCTCTGCTGAGGTAGTGTATGCCGAGTCAACATTGATTTTTCCAGGATGATAGTTTATATGCATTTAGACCATTCAATTTAAAGGATGTGCTGAATAACAATTGCTATTCAACTCAGGTAGATTCAGATTGAAGAATTCACTTAATAACTGGTTACAGCGGCTGCAAATGATATCAGTGCTATCAATGATTGGCGCCAGTCTGTTAGTCGTATGTGTTTTTATACTACTGGGTCAGTATGCCTATCCGTCAGCGGATGATTTCTGCATGGCTAGTGGAGTTAGAGATGAAGGGTTGATCCCGCACCTGTGGAATCATTATCTTGAATGGAGTGGGCGTTATACAGGTAATGCTCTATATGCAATTTATCCATTGATATTCGGGTTATTCAGTGGCTACTCCCTGATGCCAGGTATCATCATTTTGATGCTTTATGTAGCGACGTTATCCTTGTTATCAGCAGTTTTCAATGTCTCGATAGCTGATAAAAAGCTATGGATGATCACATTGCTTATTATCTGTACCTGTCTACTCGGTCTGCGTCATAGCGCGAGTAGTCTTTTCTGGATGGCTGGCGCGCTTACCTACCAGAGCGCGCATATTTTGTTATTGTTTTCTCTGGCTTTGATTGTGCGATTGAAAAGGCTGCAGCAGCAACAAAAAACCTCAATCACTATTCAGGTAACTCTGGTGCTATTGATCGTGTTAGCTGTGGGTACAAATGAAATTAACATGCTGGTAATCACCACTGTTATGCTGGCATCATGGGTACACGCACTGTGGTCTGGTTGTTCATCAACTCGTAGCTGGTTGATGCTACTAATTGTTTCTCTGGCCTGTTTTGCGATAGTTTATTTTTCACCGGGAAATGCGATACGTGAGTCTACCTTTCCATTAAGGCATGACTGGGTGCGAAGTCTTAAAGGTAGTCTGGATATGGGAAGCTGGACTCTGCTGGTATGGACAGGTAATCCAGTTTTTTTAGCGGGGAGTTTACTGATACCCTTTGCTGTCGCCTCTGTTAATAACTCCAGTAAACAAACCTTTAATATATCTAACCGGTTGATATTTTCTTTTGCTTTGGTGACATTGAGTATACCTGTAGTATTACAGTTTCCTGCCTGGTGGTCGATGGGGGGATGGCCGCCACCACGCACAGTAGATGCAATCTATTTTTTATTCCTGACCAGCTGGATTGCACTGCTAATAGTGCTCTGTCTACGCTTTTTACCCATGCATTTGATCTATGATGATAAAAAGATTCGAGCAAAAGCCAGTATCCTGTTTTTTATATTTTCTCTCGGTTTCCTGTTGTCGATAACTATCAATGCAAAGTTTAATAGCGCCTTGCAGGATTTACGTTATCGAGCAAAACCTTTTCACAGTGCTATGATGCAACGACATGAGTTAATCAAACAATCCAGTCAGCAGGGGATATATTATATCAATGTACCGGATTTGCCAGATGACTTGCCGTATAGTATTTATTTTAACGATATTCGTAAGGATTGGCGCGACTGGCGAAATGTTTGCTATGCGAAGTATTTTGGACTACAGGGTATACAAAGATTAATGAGTGGTACTGTAAAACAGAAAAGTAATTAAAAGGTGACCAATGAAAGATAATAAAAAGCCTAAGTACATTTCTATCCTTGTACCGTGCTTTAATGAGCAGGACAATATTCAAAAATTCTACGATGAAATATCTCCGGTGCTGGAATCACTTGAACTGGACTATGAAATTCTGTTTATCGATGATGGAAGTGTTGATAACAGCTTACCCATCCTCGCCTTGCTGGCACAGAAGGTTAAACAGGTGAAAGTAATTTCACTGTCTCGTAACTTTGGTAAAGAAGCAGCGTTAACAGCAGGGATGGATCATGCTGAGGGGGATGCAGTGATACCGATAGATGTAGATCTTCAGGATCCTGTTGATTTAATCCCACAGATGGTAAACAAATGGATTAATGGTGCCGAAGTAGTTGTCGCTAGACGCGAAGATCGAACCGCTGAAACTCTCTATCGTCGCACCACGGCTCGTCTGTTTTATAAATTGATGTCACTGTTAAGTGCGACACCGGTTCCAAGAGATGTGGGTGATTATCGACTCATGGACAGGGTTGTGGTAGATGCGGTAGCTCAGTTAGGTGAAAGAAACCGATTTATGAAAGGGCTGTTTTCCTGGCCAGGGTACAACACTGAAGAAATTAGATATACGCGTCCGCAAAGAAATCTTGGGCGTAGTAAATGGCGCTCATGGAGATTATTTAACTACGCTCTGGATGGTATTTTTTCATTTTCAACTGCACCATTGCGCATGTGGACCTATATTGGCTTGCTGATCTCTATGCTCTCTATGGCCTATCTGATCTTTATTGTTGTTAAGACCATGATGTATGGAGTTGATCTACCGGGCTATGCATCGATAGTTTCCATTATCCTTTTTTTCAGTGGTATCAATCTGATTGGGCTGGGTATTTTGGGAGAATATCTGGGACGGGTGTTTATGGAAGTTAAACAACGACCAATATATCTGATTAGTAAAAAAATTGGTTTAGGGCCTGTTAGCAGGTGTTAACAGGCTCTATATCAATTTACAGGAAAGAGGGCTGTTTAATTTTTTCTTAACATTAGGGTGAGTATGTTTAACAGGCTCAAAATCAATTTTGCTTTTAAGTTTTATTTAACAATGTGTCTATAGACTAAGCTTTAAGCTATTGACGAGTTTTATACAGATTAGAACGTAATGAATAAACCAACATCAGAACACAAACACTCTCAGCCTGAACCTGAACCACAGAGCAAAATGGTATGGGATCTTCCAGTAAGGATTTTTCACTGGTCTTTGGTGGCTTTATTTTTCACTGCCTGGTTTACAGGGGAAGGAGATCGCTGGCTGAATATTCATATCTTTGCAGGCTATGCAATATTAGCTTTGATTGTTTTTCGCGTTGTTTGGGGGTTTAACGGTACTCATTATGCGCGTTTCAAACAGTTTAGTTATAGCTTTAGCGAAGCAAAGGATTACGCCCTGAATGCAATAAAGGGGCGGCCTGAACGCTATATTGGACATAATCCAGCGGGAAGTTGGGCGGTATATCTGCTGCTTCTGGGCATTTTTCTGGTAGTTACCAGCGGCTTTTTTGTTTTTGGTGGTGAAGAGGGGCATGGTCCTGCAGGTTTATTAGCTTCTGATCTGTTGGGGTGGTTGGCAAAAAATATTCACAACGGCATAGCAACGGCGATGATGGCTCTGGTAGCTGTGCATGTGGCGGGGGTGATATTCGAAAGTTACCATCTTAAGGAAAAACTGGTTTTGAGCATGATAAATGGACGCAAGCTGGTTTCTGAAAAAATTCCAGAAGTGTCTCAACGCAAGGGTGTGGCAATTACTCTGGTCACCATATTATTGCTTTATATGCTGTCTGCAGGCATTGGATTGATACCGGGTAAGGAGGTATTTGAATCACAGTTTACCGGTCAACCTCTGGCGACGCTGGATGCCTGGGAAGAAGAATGTGCTAACTGCCATCTTGCTTATCATCCCAGTCTTTTGCCTGAGCGGTCATGGGCAGCGCTATTGAAAAACCAGAATGATCACTTTGGTGAAGACCTGATGATTGATAGTGACGTAATCAGGGAATTAACTGACTTTGCCATAGCTAATTCGGCGGAGCATGGTGCTACAGAGGCAGCTCGAAAGATTATGGACAGAGAAAATCCTGATATGACGCCTTTACGAATTACCGAAACCCGCTACTGGATTCGTAAGCATCACGAGATTGAGGATAAAGTCTGGCAGCAAAGTAATGTTAATGGCAAAGCTCAGTGCGATGCCTGTCATAGCGATGCAGTACAGGGCTGGTTTGAAGATTCTAAAATGACTATTCCACAACCCTAAACATAGCGATAAGGCACTGTAATCGGTTTTTACAGTGTCAATAAATAACCTATAATAAGCTGGCGAGGAGGAAGCATGCTCAAGTCAGTCTATTCAGTAGCGCTAATACTTTTATTTTTTCTGCCCCATCAGGTCAGTGCGGAGCCTGCTACGGTAGTCACCGATGCAACGCTTTACCGCAGCCCGAGTACGCAGTCTGTCAAACAGAAGCAGCTTGCGGCAGGGACAGCTGTCGAGTTCAACAAGCAGGTGGGTTCATGGAAACAGGTGTCTCTTATTCAGAGTAAAAGCACGGGTTGGGTTCGCAGCTACCAGGTGCGCATTGGTGAAATAGCCGTTACCCAGGATAACTCACAATCGAGCGGTTTTTTCGGGGCTTTAGCCAATCTTTCTCGCAAAGCCAGTGGCTTGTTCTCATCAGAGCGTAAGGGCTATAGCTATCAACGAACCGCGACCATAGGGGTACGAGGCTTGAGTGAAGAGCAGATTAAAAATGCCCAGCCTGATTTTACCGAACTAAGCAAGCTGGAGTCGTTTCGTGAAGATAATAAGACTATACGGAAATTTGCCTCCAGCGGGCGCCTGCAAGCGCGCAAGGTCAATCACATACCTAAATCGGAGAAAGAAAAGTGAGTCCTCGTAGACTGATAATCAAATTTCTGGTGATTGCGATGCTGACCCCGGTTGCATTTTACAGCCCAGATAGTGCGGCTTTTAGTTTTGATGACCTGAAATCAAAGGTTAAAAAATACGAAAAAGAGATTAAGGAAAAAAAGCAGCAACTCGACCTCGCGACAGGTAAAGTGAACCAGAAAGATGAAATTAACATTGGTCGAAATGTTATGTCTGGCCTGCTAGGTGCAGCGCCATTGCTGGATAATGATCAATTACAGCAATACGTGAACCGGGTTGGTCACTGGATTGCATTGCAGTCGGAACGCCCCGATCTACCCTGGACATTCGGTGTTATCGACTCCCCGAATATAAATGCCTTTGCAGCACCTGGCGGTTACATTGTGTTGACTGCCGGTTTATACCAACTGCTGGAAAACGAGTCGCAGCTGGCCGCAGTGCTTGCCCATGAGATCAGCCACGTGATTGAAAAACACCACCTGAACGCGATTCGAGACACCTCCCAGCGCGAGTTACTGGCCGACCTGGCAGTCAAGGTAACCGATGAAAAATACCGTGAAAAAATGAGTAAGCTGGTTAACTCTGGCGTGCAGATTTATGCTCGTGGTCTTGACCAGCGCTTTGAATATGGGGCAGACCGCAGAGGTGTGGTGCTTGCTGCTCGCAGTGGCTACAATCCTTACGCAATGCTGGATGTACTTACTACTTTGAGTAGTATCAATGCTGCTGATGCAAGCATGGCGGTATTTCTCAATACACATCCATCACCTGCTGATCGAATAGATACTCTAGTAGACATGATGGATAAGCGACTGAAAAATCTGCCTGTACCGCAGGATAATAATCGTTTGAGGCAGGTTAACCAGCAGATTTCGGGTCAACTTTAAATTCGACCTTGGGTTAAGTTCTGAATTTGTTAGATTAAAAAACCGATTTCTTAACAAATTTTTACTACTTCTCAGGGTAAGGTCAAAGGGTTATGTTTAATCAGGAAAAAAAATGACATTTACCCAATTTTTTAAATTATCCGTTGCTTCCCTCATATTAACATTGACACAGGCCAACGCCGCCACAGATCCAGGCGCTGCTATATACCGCAATGAATGTAGCCAGTGCCATGTGGCTTACCCAACCCAATTTCTACCAACTGCCTCATGGGATGCGGTGATGAATAATCTGGCCGACCATTTTGGTGACAATGCAGAGCTTAGTGCTGAAGATACTGCTGCAGTAAAATCATTTTTAGATAGAAACAATTATGATCAGTCTCGTATCAAACGCCGCTATGGCAATCGCTTTGATAGCAAGGGTGTAAAGCTTCGTTTAACTGAGACGCGCTTTTTCCAGGCGATACATCACGAGATACCGAGTCGCTATGTCACTCAGAATCCTAAGGTGAAATCCTATGCACACTGTGCCGCCTGTCATCGGGGTGCAGAGCGTGGCAATTTTGATGAGGATGAGGTTCGTATTCCTCGATAATTAGATTATTCACCTCAGGCAAGAGCAGTCTGGTGTTTTGGGAGACTGACTACAGGAAATAATGACTTTCCTGTAGTCGAACATTAAAGTTGTCTTATTTCCCACCATTACCCTTGCCATTACCTTTGCCATTTCCATTTCCATTTCCATTTCCATTTCCATTTCCTCTCTCGATTGAAGAATCGATGATCTCCTGATATTCCACAGGGTCCATATATTGAGGTTCATAGGTAACACCTTGCTGTGCAAGATTGCTAACAAAGGCTCTTAAGTGATTGCGCGAACCCTTTAACAGGTTTTCATATATCAGGATAATATCATCGTTATTTTCCACCATGTCGATATGATGATTAATATCAATCATGTCGATTTCTTCAATAGCTGCACCGACCATCAGGGCATCTATTAAACTGGAAGCACCCGTAGCTACCAGAGAGTCATTTAAATTCTTTAAACTGGTATTGGTAAATTCACCAATGTCGTTACCTGCTGCCGGGTCAGTTAAACCATAACGGTTCAATAATTCAAGAATGGAATCGGTATGGGTTTGCTCGCTATTAGAGATATTATAGAATATTTGCTGTGACCATTGCTCATACAGCTTCGTATAAACATCATGAGCCAGCTTTTCTTCTTCTCGCATATACATTAACCCATCTATCTCATCCTGAGATAAGTCGTCCTGAGGCATGCTGTCTAAAGTGGATTGCAACTCGGCTAAATTAACAGTTGTGGCCCCATTGTCATCAACTGAAACAATCGCACTGGCTTCTTCTTCCAGGGTTTCAGCACAGCCGGACAGCATTAATGCTGGTACAAAAAAAGCAAGTAATAAAGTTCGATTAAATCTTTGAATTTTCATGGTCGAGTCTCCTTGTTTTAAGGGTAAAATAAGTAATGCTTGCTAAAAAGGTATTTGTTTTTCGTAAGTTAATGAGCGATATTTGTTAATGTTCTTATTATGATATCGAGCTGTTTCTCAAATATTTCAGCCGAAAATTAAATTGTTACAAAGTATTTCAAGGTTCAGGAACCAGGAATGTTCATGTCAGGAAAACTTCTAATCGTCGATGATGATGTACAGATACAGCAGTTACTTACCCGGTATCTCTCGGAACAGGGCTACGAAGCAGAAGCAGTAGGTGATGGTAAAGCGATGGATGACTGGCTTGAAGTGAATCATGCAAGCCTGGTTATACTCGATTTGATGTTACCCGGAGAGGATGGGTTAACTCTTGCACGTCGTATCCGCAACCAGGCCAGTACACCCATAATCATACTGTCAGCACGTGGCGATGAAATGGATAAGATCATAGGGCTGGAGGTGGGGGCTGATGACTATCTTGCGAAGCCATTTAATCCACGTGAATTGCTTGCACGTATTCGTGCAGTCTTACGCAGAGGAGGTGAGCTTCCTGCGGCCAAGGATGAAGAGATTCCTGCTGAGAGTAAAAAATCCATGCAGGGGGGGAACAATAAGCCGGTAAAGTTTGGGGATTATAAGCTGGATATTCATAATCAGATTCTACTGTGTAATGATGAGGAAGTGGACCTGACCAGTGGAGAGATGTCGTTACTGATCGTGTTTGCAACTCACCCCTCTCGTGTACTCAATCGTGATCAATTGATGAATATGCTTAGTGGTGGTGATTCAGACCCTTTTGATCGTAGTATAGATGTGCGTGTTACCCGCCTACGTAGAAAGATAGGTGATAGTGGGAACAGGCCGCGCTACATACGCACGGTGTGGGGGCAGGGTTATCGTTTTACTCCTGATCATCTGTGACAGGTCGGAACTTGTTTAAATTGCCGAATACCCTATTTGCCCGAACGGCATCTACTTTGACATTTTCCTTATTACTACTTGCGGTGATTTTTATCGCCAGTTCTGTCTACTTTGTTATGGCGCCAGTTGTTAAACGTTCAGCAGATGACCTTGCTGCACTGCTGGTATTGGCGGCGGAAACCTGGCATGAATTACCACTAAACTCACGTGCAGATTTTGCTGCGGAATTAAAGAAAACTCACGATATAGTTTTGCTCCAGGGTGAAGCATTAATAGAAAAAGAAAATAATATACCGGCACGTATTTATTTAAACCTGTTAAGAGAATCCCTGGAAACAAGAATCAAACAAAATATTTACATCGATTTGAAGTATGAAAAATCACCGTCTGCTCGTGTATGGATTAATATGCCTGTTGCAGATGAATTTATTCGATTTGGTATAACGGTAGAACGTGTCGGTGCTCGTCCATCTGTTGCACTTGTTGCTATCGGTATGAGTATTCTATTGTTTGTGATAGGTACGACCTTAATACTTGCGAGAAGTTTATCCAGACCGCTTGAGACACTATCCAAAGCCACAAGTATGGTAGGAAAAGATCAGCAGATAACAATACCTGAAAACCAGGGAACAGAAGAATTCAGGACTCTGGCACGCAATTTTAACCAGATGTCTCAGGAAGTGAAAAATTTATTAGAAAACAGAACCACATTACTGGCCGGTATCTCTCATGACTTAAGAACGCCATTGACCCGTTTAAGGCTGGCTTTGGAAATTAATGCTAAATCTATTGATGCAGATTTTAAGAATCAACTTGAAAACAATATTGAAGAAATGGAGCAATTACTGAGTCAATCTTTACAGTTGGCGCGAGGGATCAGTAAAGAAGAAAATCTTAAACCGGTTGACCTGGTTATTATATTAACGACTCTGGCTTCCCAGTTGGAAGCTCAATACCAGCAACAGCGGCCTTCAGAAAAAAACTGGATCAATTTTCAAACTGATCCTGATATTGTGAATAAAAAGGTCTATGTATTACCAGAACAAAGTCTGCTAAGAATATTGCGTAATCTGTTAGAAAATGCTTTGCGTTATGGTAATGGTCTGCCAGTGGCCATTCAGCTTGGCCTGTATCATGGAGACCCATTAATAACTATTCTGGACAGAGGCCCGGGTATACCTCAGCAGGAACTGGATAATGTTTTTCAACCATTTTATCGTCTTGAACAGTCACGAAATTTGCAAACTGGTGGCAGCGGGCTAGGGCTGGCAATTGTGCAACAGTTAACACTTGCCTTTGGCTGGGAAGTTTCCATGCATCCCCGAGCTGGGGGTGGAAATGAGGCTCGATTATGGTTAAGGCAGCTCTGACCGGTTATGTAAGGTTTCTACGAGACCTGAAACACACAGCCTCGGCGTTGCATTCCTTGAAAAGGTAACGATCATTCTCTCTGAGACAGAAAAACACGTTAAATTAACAAAGATATCTGTACAATCAAGCTATGAGTTTAAATCAAACAGCCGTTAACTGATTATGGTTATTTTCCAGGGACTTCATTTTAATAATTTAAAAGGTGATATCTACGGTGGATTAACAGCGGCTGTCGTTGCTCTACCGCTCGCCATGGCGATGGGTGTTGCTTCCGGAGTTGGCGCGATTGCGGGCATATATGGAGCGATTTTCGTCGGATTATTTGCAGCGCTATTTGGTGGTACACCCGCTCAGGTGTCAGGTCCCACGGGGCCGATGACGGTAGTTATGGCTGCAGTCTTCACTCAGTACACCAGTATGTATCCTGATAACCCAGGCTATGGAGCTGCATTGGCATTTAGCGTAGTGATTCTTGGTGGCTTGTTCCAGATTGGATTTGGGCTGCTAAAATTCGGTAAATTTATCGAACTGGTTCCACTGCCGGTTATTTCGGGTTTTATGAGCGGCATAGGGGTAATCATTATTCTATTAGAACTAGCGCCTGCACTTGGTCTGCCAGGTATTTCAAGGCCTCTGGAGGCGGCGCTGGCATTACCTCAGCAGCTGACACATGTCGAAATACCCTCGCTTATTCTGGCTGTTCTGGTGCTGATTCTGGTTTATTCAATACCCCGTTTTTATCCCGCTTTAAATCGTTTAATCCCATCACCCCTGTTTGCATTGATTGCCGGAACAGCTTGTTATCTGTTGTTTTTCGAGCCGGGTTCTACACCAGTTATTGGAGATATCCCAACAGGATTTCCACATCTAAAAATGCCCGCATTTGAGTTTTCTCTGGCGTTGGAGATGGTCGCTTCTGGACTGACTTTGGCAGCACTGGGGTCCATCGATTCTTTGCTGACTTCGTTAGTTGCAGATAATATCACTCGAACCCAGCATCAACCTGATCGAGAGCTGATTGGGCAAGGCATTGGTAATATGATTGCGGGAATGTTTGGAGGTCTTCCAGGTTCAGGTGCAACCATGCGTACGGTGGTCAATGTTAATGCAGGAGGGGTGACACCAATATCGGGCATGTTGCATGCGTTAATATTGTTAGCAGTTGTGTTGGGTGCGGGTAGTCTGGCTAGCAATATTCCAAAGGCTGTGCTGGCAGGTATTCTGATTAAGGTGGGTACCGATATCATTGACTGGGATTACTTCAAACGCATCCGTGAAGCACCGCTTGCTGGCATAGTTATCATGTTGACAGTTTTAATTATGACCGTGACAGTCGATCTTTTGCTGGCAGTTGGTACGGGTATGGTGATGACCAGTTTTATATTTATGCACCGTATGCAACAAATACAGATTCAGGGGATAAGTACAATATCGGCTGGTAGCAACCTGCATCACTTAAGTGATCAGGAAGCAGAAATTATTGATCAGGCAGGTGGACGAATCATACTTTTTCATCTGAGTGGTGCGATGAGTTTTTCATCAGCAAAGTCAATTGTGCGACAGCATGCCGCGTCTAATAATTATGACATTATGCTACTGGATTTAAGTGAAGTACCAGCAGTTGATTACACAACTACACGCGCACTGGAAGATATTCTGATTAACACCATTGAGAATGGTAGAAGAATTTTCCTTATTGGTATGCGGGATTCAGTTCGACGTTATCTACATCGTCAGGGGGTAACCCGCTTGTTCAAGCCGGGCAAGATTTACGATAACAGGCTGGAAGCACTGTTGCATGCAAAAAAATTGCTGCAGGAAATGGCTGAGTCAAGTGACTAGTCCAGGGCCTGTTAACAGGCACTAATAAGAAGTTGGGCGCCTAAAATAAGCCCTTTCATACAATAGACACGATTAATCAGGCCAGACATTCCAGGAAGTTAAACAAGAGAAGAATTACCTGGACAGTTTTTGTATATATTGAGCAATTTGTGATGCCTGTTTATCGGTGATGTTGCTAAAGGAAGGCATTTTCCTGTCAGGGCTCGGAGCCCCCAGGATTTTGTGCCTTATTTGAGCAGGTTTAAGAGGTGCATGCCTGAGGATTTTGTTTTGGGTTAACGGAGGGATGCCTCGTAAAAACTGACCAGCCCCGCTTTCCCCGTGACAGCCAGCACAATAGTATTCATATAACTCCTTACCGCCGACTGGTTTATTGTTACTGGATGTGCAGGCACTAAAAAGTGACAGGCAAAATAGACAAAACAGTATCCGAGTGATTGAGCTCATTATGATTCCCTGTTAATCCAAAGCTTTTGTTTTCCAAAATAAAAAAGCATTCATATTGTCTCTGGTTAAAACCAGAAGTCTTATATGCGTAACCTCAACTATGGACTGCATATTTATGACACTATAGAAGAGTCGTGAAATCATTCCAATACCCCTTAGTCCGTTGATATAACAAGAAGGATTTACTCGTCATATTTATTCGTATCCTGTGCCACTATTTTGGACTTGTCATCTTCCAGTAATTTTTCTAAAGCCCTGGCTATTTCACCAATTTCATCATCACCATGCACGGGGATGGTCTCAGCTGAAGTATCTTTGGGGGCATGGCGTAAATAAAAAATGATTTTTTGTAACCGGGCAATTGTATTGCTGCGTAAGTATAAGCCGATAATTAAAATCGAAATCAGACTTGCAAGCATAAAAGACAGCACAATATTTTGCCTGTACTCGGTTTTGGATATCAATTCATCAACCGTTTGACGATAATCGTAATTAACACGGCTGGCTAGTTCATCCGAAGTGATTATCATGGTTTCAATCTGATTATCCAGTTGCAGTTGATATTGATTTAATACTTGATTTTTTTTATCCAGGCTTTCCTGTGATGAATTCTTATCATGAGTTTCACTGCGTAATCTGGCTACTATATGCACGCTATTGCGAAACAGTTGATTGATCTGGTGGAGATCCAGAATGGCAGGTCCGCTGGTTGAATGACCGAGATTTGCCACTACAGCGTCAATAGAATCCAGTTGTTCGAGTATTTTGCTATAACTCCTGTCTACTTCACGACTCTCCCCCTTGAAGAGCAAATGGAGCTGATGTTCAATCATAATGCTATGCTCGAGCAGTTTCTGTCCATTTTGCATAGTTTCTAGATGTGTCTCGGCCTGCAGGTTGCTATCTTCAACGGCAGCTCTCAAGGCATAGATGGCTATGGAGCCGATTGCAAGGTTTAATAGTGCTATCGTCAGTAGGGCAAGGAAAAACTTTGCTTTGAGCGATTTTATCAAGCTAAATCTACGTAAACCCTGGTTTGTCATGCCGCTATTCATTAGTGTTGCCAGATTCGGAGATAGATGTCTCGATATCCATTATTGGGGTCATAGTTGAACCCTAAGCCGCTTTGGCCAGTCATGTTATCAGCTGTGATGAGATGAGGAGGAATGATGTAGCCACTAACCGGTTCATTTTCGATCAGTCGGTTTAATTCATCCACTAATTGCCAGCCATGGAGGTTTAACGGTTCGGCCACAGTACTGGTCTGAAAGGTGTCAGATTGAATGCGTAGGAAAGCTGCGCTACTACCATCACCAGCAGATAATAGGTGTATATGCTTAGCCGATGAGTCTGCAATAATTAATTCTGGTACTGCATAGTCAAAATAGATATCGTTAATCGCCAGGCCATGGGTCCAGTGCTTGCCATAATGTGTTAATAGTTCCCGAGTAACGACAGGCATTTTTTTTGCACTGTCTGAAATCGCGACATCACGAATTTCCAGCAGGCTACAACTGCTACAGGAGCGGATTACATCAGCCATTGCATTGGCTTTTGTCATAGCGATTTCAAAGTTAGAGTCGGTGAAGATTACAACGCCAGCCTTGCCATCTGCATCGACAATTGCTGCCATCGCGGTAATTTTTGCAACCTCAAGCGGATCGGTAGAAACATTCATTGCCACCGGACCATCCATTGGTCCAGCCACCGGTCCTACATGCCAGCCAACCATTGGTATGTCTTCATCAGTAAAAGGTTGCAGTAAGCTGGACATTACCTGGGCATCAGCCCCATCAAGGATTACCCCATCAGGTTTCGACTTAAGAGCATCAGCTGCGGCTTTTTGCCGACCTTCAGGTGTACCGCCTGCATCAAATACACTGACGCGCCATCCTATGGCCTGGGCTGCTTCCTGGATACCATGTGCAACCCCGAGAATTCCACCATTCCTAAGGTCTTCGGCAATGATAGCAATGGTTTTACCTCGTGTTGCCTTTGGCCCGGTTTTAGGTCCTCCCCATGGCGGAGTGCCCTCGCTAGCCGTTAAAACTATCTGGCGCATCTGTGCTAGTGTGGTGACTGGCTTAGATTTCGTCCCTGTTATGGGTTCCATCGAAGCACCAAAAGCAACTCCCGAAATTAGTATTAAGATACAGGCTTGAAATAAATGCTTTTTATAATCGATATGCATGATCTTGAGCCGCAGAGATTGGGTTGTTGTGTATACACTTAATACTAGTTGATAGTTAAGTGTAATCAAGCGTTATGCACAGTGCATATGTATAACCTTATGATGAAAGGCTTGCTGTTTAGAGAGGAGTCTTAGATTAAAGATTGCTAAAGGATTTTTTTGATAAAGATATGGGAGGGTATGCTGTGATTAACGATAGAAAGATAAATCCTGCGGATAGGGAGGTCAGGGTAGCGAAATTAACAGTTTTAATGCCATAAGCAGCCGTATAGATAAAAGCTACTTTGTGATCATGAAATAAGATCCATGTAGTTTTACTGAAACAGGCATTAAGAGATATATCACTTTAAGAATACCAGCAGTTTGGATTCGATGGTGTGTTGCATTACACATCTGGTACTTATGATGTGCCAGACATTACTGCAAATAGCACAGGGTTGAGATGAGCATCCACCCCTGTAGCAGGCTGCTCGCTCACAATCAGTGTCCGAACTGGACACGCTTTTTGATCATCTGAAAAGTCAATACACGACTATCAGAGCTGGGTTGATCAATAATATTGATGAATAGCTCATCTCGTGATGTCAAAAAAAGTGCTGAGAGTTTTATGACAATGGGGAAACCATAGCCACAATAACGATAAAACGTTTACCTGGTCGAAGGATAAATCAATACAGGTGGTCATCAACAGGTCCGTGGCTACGAGATTATCTGCGGGTTACAAACCGTGTAACCCAGCCCTCATTTATCCCTGGTTCATATGATGCAGTTTAATACCGGTACACGGCACCAATATCCCAGGTATTCACATGCGCGCCTGAGAAATTATATAGCTTCAAACCGGCACGCCCGGCCCAATGCTCATCGAATGCCATCTCCAGCGCTGCACCGAGTCGGAAACTCCAGCCGCTATCACTAAAACTTCGCGCTACGCCACTACCACGCAGGGTGTAATCTTCTTTCCATTTGAACAAGCCTCCACGAAACTGTACTTCGAGTCCTGGTTTAATCGGCAGAATTCCAACCAGATCCACAGTCAGGCCAGACGCAGTGGTCGGGTAGACATCTTTGATGTCTGTAATGAAAGTATTCACGTCCACTGCCTGGCCAGTGATAGTGGTTTTTACATCTCCCAGATCGACATAGCCCAATTCAGCGGCAAAATTAGCGTCGATACGGTAGCCTGCATGTATCGACCAACCATTACGATCAAGATCGCTTTGGGTAACGGTGGCGTTGAGAGCAAGCTTATCTAACTCTTCCTGAAAATCACGGCTGCGTTCATCACTGTGCACCGATAGAAGATTGAACCCTACATAATCAGGCATTAACAGCGACGCAGCCTGTGCGTTGCCCACTGCTATCAAACCCGCTGCCAGTATGCCTAGGCGAATATGTTGATGGCGCGGTAAACGTATCCCCAGTAACAGTAGCAATAACGCTATATCCCAGCAGTTCAGGTTACCGCTACCATTGACCGAAACTGTTACCGGTACCGAGGTGACAATAGCAACGCCACCCGGATCACTGATGTGTTGATTCACCGCACCATCAGCATCATTTGGACCACCATCCTCAATGGTTAACTGCACACACCAATGTCCGGGGGTCAGTCCGTCGCTATAGGCACTGTCTCCAGGAGGTGGGCAATAGCCTTCACTACCGGCAGCTGATGCAATACTGTTATCGGCATCGATGATAAACTCCTGCCAGCCGCTCGGCATCAGTTTGCGGTAAACAGCATCTGCTGGAATTGCAGCGAACTGCGCCAGAACGATAGAAACACTCTGACCCGCACGCGGCAATTCAGCAACCTCGAAGTCAAACACGCCACCGTTATAGCCAAAGCCAATATCAAGCGCAGCACCGGCACTATCATTACCATAGGTAGAGATATCATTGTCGGCTACAGCGGTTGCATTGGCTCCAGCGAGGAATGCAACCTGACCCAGTGTCAGTCTTACTCCGGGTTCGGCTTCCATCAGGTACTCGTCTGCAACAGCCATTGTTTCCTGTACCACGTTGCGAGCTATATCCACATGGTCAAGATAGTCGACAATACCATCCCCATCACTATCACCGTTGCCCTCGCTAGCGTCATCGACGCCATCACCGTCGCTGTCGTTGGTATCGAGTACCGGTGGAGTGGCAATGACACTAAGGTCGATGCGCGCAGTTACGGTCTCGGTACCGTCGCTGACGCTTACTACGGCTCGATAGGCTCCTGGGGTCAGGTTGGATGGATCCAGTGTGAAGCTGTTATCGACACTATCCGTATCGATTAATGCGTTACTGGAAGCAGACCAGTCATAGCTCAGTGCATCTCCATTTGCATCGCTAGCACTGGCGGTCACTACGACATTACCACCGGTCTGCTCGACCACTCTCACTGCAGCCGTACCCTGTACCGCGCTTATATCAAGCTGCGGTGCGACATTACCTTCAGCTATAGTCAGGGTATGAGAAGCATGCGCACCTGGAACTGCATTGCTTGGTGTCGCGAGACTGACGACCATGGTTTCATTACCTTCCCCTGCACCATCGTCGATTAGATCGACACTGATGGTCGCCTCAAGATCGGGACTATTAATGGTCACGCTGCCATCGCTCAGGTTATGGTCTGAGCCATCGGTAGCAGCTGTGCCCCCAACCGTGTAAGGCACTAATACGGGATAACTGACTGGTGGACCATTGAGTATAACCTTGAAACTGGCACTCGATCCTTCGCTACTGGTCTGGTCCTTGCTGAACTCAACCAATGGAGTGACATTCACTATCTGTTGTGCAGTACCAGTATTCCCTGCAGTATCGGTAGCGCTCCAGGTGAGGATATGTACACCTGGTGAGAAGTGCGTTGGATTACTGGTTAATGCTTTAACCGCTTTGCTATTGCTCTGAATACTGGTAACCGTTGCGTTCACCGTACCATCCTTACCATCGATAGCAGTCGCGCTACCCAGAGTTACCTCGGTAAACAACCCAGTGGCGTCAACATCGATCGTGGGCGGTGCGGTCACTTCCGGTGGGTAATCATCAGCACTGGCATCGGTTGAAGCGAGGAATTCGTCATAGTTGCTCACTCCATCGCCATCAAGGTCGGTATCACGATCCGAGGCATCGAGCTTGTCCAGTCCGTTGGCATCCTCGTAGTCGTTGCTCATGCCGTCACCATCAATATCGGGATCGGTAGTATCGGGAATATTGTCATTATCCAGATCAGCGTAGACTTCGATGCTGAAGGCGCTGAGGCTGGATTCGAGCAGGCCATCGCTGACACTGATGACGATGCCACTGGTGGTGCCGATATCACTGCTGGTTGGGGTACCAGTAAGCGCACCTGTGGTGGTGCTGAAACTGGCCCATGACGGTTTGTTGACAATACTGAAGGTTAGCGTATCTCCCTGAGCATCGCTGGATGTAGGGGTGAAGCTATAGGCAACGTCATCGCCTACTCCAGTCGCCGGTGTACCCCCAATCGTGGGGGCCGTATTCTGTACCACGATTACGGAGGTATCCACCGCTGCCGAAGTACCGCCATCTCCGTCAGTGATCGTGAAACGGACGGTTCGCGTACTTTCAGTTACCGTGCTGGTGTTGAGATTTTCATAGGTCACCGCACGCAGTAATGAGTTTATCGAACTGAGATCTGCGCTGCTGTTGAAGGTGATTACTAGCGGATTGCCTCCACTACCACCCGACACACTGCCGATGGAAACACCACCATTGACTGACAGGCGATCCTCAGCGTTGACTCCGTTACTCACGATAGAAACGGTTAAGGCGCCACCATCGAAATTGACTGAGTCCACATCGGTAACTGCAGCATCGCCGCCCTGATCAATGACTCTGGCGCCCTCGTTGGTGTAATAGTTGAGCGTATCACCTGCCAGATCGGTGAGAGCCGGTACTTCGTTGACATTGGTTACAGACACCGCAATCGCCTGTACATCGGTCAGATTACCCGTACCGCTGTCGGTAACAGTGACCAGCACATCGTAAACATTGTCTGCCCCGTTATCGCCAGGTGACTCGTAATTAGGCGCAGTGTTAAATGCCAGCACACCGCTGCTGCTATTGATACTAAAAGCAGCCTGGTCCGCGCCTCCAGTGATTGAGTAGGATAGCGTGTTACCCGCATCCACATCGGTTGCCGTGACTGTGGTCACGGCAGTCTGGTTTTCCGCTGCGGACACAGATGCCGATGCACCACCGCCATCGCTGGTGATCACCGGTGCTTCGTTGGCATTGGTCACAGTAACCGCGATGGCCTGAACGTCAGTCAGTGTTCCGGTTCCGTCATCGGTAACGGTGACCTGCACATCGTAGACATTGTTAGCCCCGGAATCGGTCGGGCTTTCATAGTTTGGCGGGCTGGCAAAGGTCAGTACGCCGCTGCTGCTGTTGATACTGAAGCTGGCTGAATCAGCCCCGCCAGTGATGGAGTAAGTGAGTGTATCTCCGGTATCCTGGTCAGTGGCAGTCACTGTGGTGACGGCAGTCTGGTTCTCTGCTGCATTGATATTTGCTGTGGCGCCACCACCATCGTTAGTTATGACGGGGTTTTCGTTGATATTGCCAACTGTGACAGCGATATCCTGGGTATCAGTCAGATTTCCAGTTCCGCTGTCGGTTACCATGACCTGCACGTCGTAAACGTTATTCCCACCTGAGTCTGCCGGGCTTTCATAGTTTGGAGCGCTGGTAAACACGAGTGCACCTGTTGAACTATTGATGCTGAACAGTGCCTGGTCAGCACCACCGCTGATGCTATAAGTCAATGTATCACTGCTGTCCACATCAGTCGCTGTCACGGCGGTAACTGCAGTGTTGTTTTCATTGATACTAGTTGATGCGGTTGATCCATTGCCATTACTGGTAATCACCGGTGCTTCGTTGGCATTGGTCACGGTGACTGCAATCGCCTGCACGTCAGTTAAGGTGCCAGCGCCATTATCGGTGACGGTGACCTGGACATCGTAGACATTATTAGCCCCTGAATCGGTCGGGCTTTCATAGTTCGGTGGACTGGCAAAGGTCAGCACGCCAGTGCTACTGTTGATACTAAACAGCGCCTGATCGGGCCCGCCACTGATCGAGTAGGTC
>JBNLGQ010000079.1:0-72799 GCA_050306135.1 Gammaproteobacteria bacterium | reverse complement strand
CAGTAAGTTAGGAGTCTCAAGAAAACTCCAGCTCCGCGTTACAGCTCTTGCCAAGGGAATAACCATTACCTGCGAGCTGTGCCTTGATCTGAAGCTTTCTTGAGACTCTGAACAATACCTATATTGGTGCCGGGTTAATAACAATAACATGCCACGACCTGCTAGCCAATGTTGTCCTAAGCGAGACTTGGTAATGGTCTGGAGCTTTAACAGGGTGATAAATCGTTAAAAAATATCACTATAAATTCCCTAAGAGTTTGTATCAAATGGCGTAATCTGCAACTATACTTCGGGTATAAAATACCATCATTACCCAGGAGTTAAAACATGAGTATTCAGAAAAAGGCTGAAAATGCTGTAGGTCAACTGGAAGATCTTTTAGCCGAATCATGGAGCAAGGAGCAGGAAATAGCTGCACGTAAAATCATCGAAGATGCCATGGGCAAGGCAATAAAAGAAGCCTGTGCTGTGAGCAAACAGGTGGTTGCAGAATGTTGTGCTGCTGACCAGGATATGGCTCATAAATTGAATGAAGAAATCAAACTGGCACGAAAAGCATTAATCGCCAATCTTAATAGCCTGCGCTAGTTTACGCTACTCGCAGCTACAAATCGGCGTTATAATTTGCGCCGATTCAGGTTAACAGGTTCTAATTTATGACGAATGCCCGCATTGGTCACGGGTATGATGTCCATGCATTTGCCGAAGGCAAGGCCATTATACTTGGCGGCGTTGAAATCCCTTTTGATAAATCCTTTCTCGCTCATTCAGATGGAGATGTGTTGATTCATGCATTGTGTGATGCCATGTTGGGTGCAGTCGGAGAGGGTGATATCGGACAGCATTTCCCGGATACTGATGCCCAGTACAAAGATCAGGACAGCCGGATTTTTCTGCAAAAGGTGTATCAAATTGTGCTGCAAAATGGCTTTCAGATCGTTAATGCCGATATTTCTATTATCGCTCAGGCGCCCAAAATGTCTCCTCACTTATACAATATGAAACTTAACCTCTGTGATGATCTGGAGTGCGAACCTTCCTGTATCAATATCAAGGCCACTACCACAGAGCATTTGGGCTATATAGGCCGTGGTGAAGGCATCGCTGTGCATGCTGTCGTACTAGTGGAGAAAAAACTGTGAGCCTCGGCCCGGTGATGCTGGATGTAGAAGGCCTGGAGCTTACTTCGCAGGACCGAGAACGATTACTACACCCGCAAACTGGAGGGGTGATCCTGTTTGCACGTAATTACGAATCACCACAACAGTTAGAAGCTCTGGTCAAAGAGATACACAAATTACGCTCGCCTCGACTGATTATTGCAGTTGATCAGGAAGGGGGCAGGGTACAGCGTTTTAGAGAAGGCTTTCAGCGTTTACCTGCGATGGGTTTACTGGGCGACCTTTATGATGAAAATCAAAACAAGGCGATCAGTATGACCGAGACTATAGGTTGGATTATGGCTGCCGAACTGCTGTATTACGGCATTGATCTGAGTTTTGCACCGGTACTCGATCTGGGGCATAAAATCAGTACGGTTATTGGCGACCGGGCTTTTCATACGCATCCTGAAGTGATTGTGCGTCTGGCCAATGCCCTCATCCGTGGTATGAATTCTGCTGGTATGGAGGCAGTGGGTAAACATTTTCCCGGGCATGGCTCAGTAGAAGGTGATTCGCATCATATGATGCCTTTTGATAGAAGAGCCGAATCAACTATTATGTCCCATGACCTCATTCCATTTCAGCGCGTCATCAATAATCATTTAACCGGGATCATGATGGCTCATGTCATCTATGAACAGGTTGATCCGATGTCCGCCGGTTTTTCCAGTCACTGGATTCAGGGTGTGTTACGTGACCAACTTGATTTTCAGGGCGTAGTTTTTAGCGATGATCTGAATATGGCAGGCGCTGAGATAGCAGGTAATTTCAGCCAGCGCGCGGCTGCTTCATTAGCGGCTGGTTGTGATATGTTACTGGTGTGTAATAACCCTGAGGGTGCTGATGAAGTATTACACTCATTGAGTGATTACAATAACCCTGTTTCCCAGTTGCGTCTGGTAAGATTACACGGTCGACCGGTTGAGAACAGAAATCTGTTTCATTCGGCAAAATGGTTTGCCGCTATTAAACAGCTACATGAATTTATGCATTCAACAGAGCTAGAGCAGGGCGATGATCTGTTTGAAACCAATGGATAATTAGAGTTTCCCGGGGCTTCCTAATTTAAGCAGGTAAATGCATTTCTTAACGTCAATATTTACCAGAACCACTAACTGGGTTAAATTTAATGAGCAGAAACTTGATCAGATAGATTAACCCCAAATCAATGGCTATAACTATATGCAGATAAATCAGGCACTGGAAGTCCATCAGGAAGCACAGCAATTGTTTAATACTGACGAAGTTGATCAGGCAATTGCAAACTTAGCAGAAACCATCGCAAAAGATTATCAGGAGACATTCCCAATTGTTATGTGTGTGATGAACGGTGGATTGTATTTAACCGGTCAGTTGATGCGCTATTGGGATTTTCCGCTCACGATAGATTATGTGCATGCCACACGTTATCGACTATCCACACTGGGTCGTGATGTGTTGTGGAAGGCTTACCCGCAAAACATGCTGAAAGATCGCACGGTGATTATTGTCGATGATATTTTTGATCAAGGGTATACCTTACAGGAAGTAAAAGCCTATTGTTTAAAGCAAGGGGCTAAAAAATGTATCAGCGCCTTTTTAATTCGAAAATCTCATGATCGAAAAAAGGCGGATATTGAAGCTGATTATGTCGCGCTGGAATGTGACGACCTGTATGTGTATGGATCGGGTATGGATTTACATTCCCACTTTAGAAACGTTTCTGGCGTATATGCCATACCGCATGAAAAGTCGGGCAGAAAACCTCATGAATGATGAAATAGATTCCCCAATTGCCGTTATCGGTGGCACTGGCCTGTATGCGATGATGGATGATTTTGAAATGGTTCGTCAGGAAATTATTAACACTCCTTACGGCGAAGCCTCTAGCCCTTTAGTTCATGGAATGCTGCATGGTAAGTCGGTAGTATTTCTGGCAAGACATGGTTTCACTCACCGATTACCTCCACATAGAATTAATTATCGAGCCAACATCTGGATGTTAAAAAAATCGGGAGTGAATAAAATCCTGGCAGTAAATGCGGTGGGTGGTATTCATCCGAATAGCCCTCCGGAAACAATTATTATTCCGGATCAGATTATTGATTATAGCTGGGGCAGGGAACATACCTTTTATTCTGAAGATCTGACTCGAGTGGAACATATCGATTTTACCCATCCCTATTCAGAATCTTTACGAAAAACACTGATAACAGCAGGGAAAAACTGTGCCTTAAATCTGGTAGAAAGCGGGGTTTATGGCTGTACACAGGGGCCCAGGCTGGAAACTGCTGCTGAAATTAAACGTCTGCAACGGGATGGCTGTGATCTGGTAGGTATGACCGGAATGCCTGAAGCTTCCCTGGCGCGAGAAATCTCTATCGATTATGCCTCCATCGCTGTTGTCGCTAACTGGGCTGCCGGTCTGAGTGATGATGAAATCAGCATGGAGCAGATAGAATCTTCGTTACAGAATGGAATGGAGTCTGTGAAGACACTGGTTTCTGCAACAGTCAAACTTTGCAGCTAGGCAACTTTTAAATTTATGAAACTGGCATTTATTTTTGATGTAGATGGCACCCTTGCTGATACCGAACGCGACGGGCATCGTGTAGCGTTCAATCAGGCATTTGAAGAATCTGGGCTTGACTGGTACTGGGATGAGGAAACCTACGGTGAACTGTTAAGCGTAACCGGCGGTAAGGAGCGCATGAGATATTATGTAGATTCCCATAACAAGAGCGAGCAATCAGATGATGACCTTGATGAACTCATCAAACGTCTGCATGCATTAAAAACCGAAAAATATGTGGCCTTGTTAGAGAAAAATGCGATACCTCTAAGGCCAGGAGTGAAACGATTGCTCGATGAAGCAAGAGCGGAAGGTATCCGCCTTGCAATTGCAACGACTACCACACCAGAGAACGTAACGGCTCTGCTGAAGAGCGCTTTGGGAGCAGAGAGCATAAACTGGTTTGAAGTGATTGCTGCGGGTGACATTGTTCCGAGCAAGAAACCAGCCCCTGATATCTACCAATATGTACTGGAGAAAATGCATCTGAATCCTGAACAATGTGTCGCATTTGAGGATTCACTGAATGGTATTAAATCCTCACTGGCTGCTCAGCTAGATACCATCGTCACCTATAATGGCTATACCTGTAATGATGATTTTACTGGTGCAAAAATGATACTGGACCAGTTGGGTGAAAGTGATAATCCATCGCAGGTTTTACAGCAAACCAGTCAGCAGAATTACCTGACTGTAGAAATGATCAGGCAAATGGTCTGATGAACTTCTGTAGTGTCTGTGGGAAAACAGTGAGTCTGATCATTCCAGCTGGAGATGATCATCTGCGCCATGTTTGTGATGATTGTGGCACTATTCACTACAGCAATCCAAATAATGTTTGCGGAGCAATCCTGACTCAGGGCGATAATATTCTGCTATGCAAGCGTGCAATTGAACCACGTTATGGATTGTGGACATTACCCGCTGGATTTATGGAAAATGGAGAAACCGTTACCGAAGGCGCAGCACGTGAAACCATGGAAGAGGCTAACGCATCGTCAGATAACCTGAAATTATTCGGTGTTTTTAGTCTGCCGCATATCTCTCAGGTTTATATGATGTTTAAGGGTGAGCTGACAGATGGAAAACATTCTCCGGGGGCAGAAAGTCTGGAAACGGCGTTATTTTCTACAGACCATATACCCTGGGAACAACTCGCTTTCCCTGTCATCGATTACTGTTTGAAATTATATCTCCAACAGCCTGAGTTTGAAGGTGTTCATATGGCCACAGCGATACGCCATGCTGATCGTAAGGTTGAATGGATTCAGCGCTAAATTCATATCAGCTCAGGGAGCTGAGCGGTGTAATACATGACCCACTCCTCAAAATAGAGAAAGCATAAAAAAAAAGATATCCTATAATCATTGTAAGATGTATTCTGAAAATGTTGTAAGTATTATCCTACAAATAGAAAGTGATTAAGGGGGGGCCTCAATGAATCGCTATCAGATATGTTCCAGATCGATACTCTATACCTTAGTGTTGATTACACTTTCTTTACTTAGTCCCATTACCTCAGCCAGCGAAAATGCGACTGAAAAACATGCTTTACACTGGGGTTATACCGGGGCTGCGGGCCCAGATGAATGGGGAAACCTGTCGGAAAAGTTCGCGCTTTGTCTCAGCGGTAAGCGTCAGTCGCCAGTCAATATCCTGAATGAGGTTACAGCAGATTTATATCCACTGCGTTTTCAATATCAGTCGGTTTCTCTGCAGGTGTTGAATAATGGTCATACGCTTCAGGCTAATTACAGCAGTTTGGGAAGTGAGGCAAGTGTTAAGATTGGTAGCGAGACTTACCCGGTACAAACTCAGGGTGTTTATAACAGTACCTTGATGCTCGGCGATGTACCCTATAAGTTGCTCCAGTTTCATTTTCATACGCCAAGTGAACATGCGCGTGATGGACAACGCTACCCCATGGAAGTCCACCTTGTGCACAAGAGTGCAGATGGCAATCTGGCTGTAGTTGGTGTTTTTCTAAGACGTGGAAATGAGAATCCCACGCTTGCAAAAGTTCTAAACAACGTTTCAAGCGAAATTAATAAAGTGACCCAGCTAAAAAATATCCAGATTAATGCGGCTGATTTACTACCTGACAGCCGTGAACGATTTCATTATTACGGCTCTTTAACTACACCGCCCTGCAGTGAAAACGTCAACTGGTTTGTGATGAAAACACCGATACAAGCTTCGTCTGCTCAAATCAATCAATTTGAAAATCTGATCGGTAAAAATGCTCGTCCATTGCAGCCAATGCACTGGCGTACCATGCTGATATCTGATTAAAGATTGAATGTCCTGGAGTTATGATCATGAAAAGTTTACTAAATAATTTATCCCTGAAGGCAAAGCTATTAGGTTTTTCCGCTATATTGATTGCTTTACTGATTATCAGTTCTGTGTATGCGATCTCATCTATGAATAAGATTGGACATGAGTTGTCCAGTATTGCCGAGGAAGATATTCCTTTGACCGAAAATCTGACCCAAATAACCATTCACCAACTGGAGCAGGCAATACAATTTGAACGAGCAATGCAGCATGGCCTCTTTTTGAAGTCAGACGACACTGCTTTAGCACATTTTCAGGAAGCGATAACAGCTTTCGATGAAGGAACCGAAATGGTTGAAGCTGAACTAGTTAAGGCGGAGCAGTTTGCCGATGCTGCTTTGAAAAAACTCAGTGAAGTTGATAGTCAGGAGTTTATGCAAGTGGGTCGATCGCTTAAGGATATTGAAGCAGGCCATAAAAAATTCGCAGATCATGCACATGAGGTCTTTATAGCACTTGCAAAAGGAGATGTTCATCATGCCGAGCAACTGGCCGATAATATTGAACAGGAAGAGGAGGAACTGGATAAATCTCTAGAGTCTCTGGCAACGCAGGTCGGTCGATTTACTGAAGCAAGTGCCTCAAAAGCTGAAGAGCATGAGCAAGCTGCTGTTACCATACTGATTATTATTGTTGTGATTAGTGCAGCTTTTGGTGTGATTTTTAGTTGGCTATTCGCCACTTCCATTGTCACCGCCCTGCACAAGGCGACAGTGGTTGCATCTGGTGACCTAACCCAGGAAATTGTAGTGACCAGTAATGATGAAGTCGGTGAGTTGCTTACAGCCATCAACGGCTTGCGTCATAAATTACTCAATATGCTTTCAGATATCTCTGGCACTACAGCTCAACTTTCTTCGGCTTCTGAAGAGTTATCTGCGATAACAGCTCAAACCAGCGCAGCCATTGAAAGTCAGCATACGGAGACTGAACAGGTAGCAACAGCAATGAATGAAATGACTGCAACTGTTCAACAGGTAGCGGCCAATATCAATCAAACTGCCGATGCGACTTCTGATGCAAGTAATCAAACCAACGAAGGCAGTAAGGTTGTTGAGAAAACGATCCTTCAAATCAACAAACTGGCGGATCAGGTTGACACTTCTTCAAATACTATTCACGAACTTGAGCAGCAAAGTGAAGCGATCAGTGCTGTGCTTGTTGTTATCAAAGGCATCGCTGAACAAACCAATCTGCTAGCACTCAATGCCGCCATAGAAGCTGCACGTGCGGGAGAACAGGGCAGAGGTTTTGCGGTTGTTGCTGATGAAGTACGGACATTAGCCAGTCGAACCCGTGAATCTACTGATGAAATCAATGAAATGATTGAAAAGCTTCAGAATGGTTCGCGTGAGGCAGTTTCTGTCATGGATCAAAGTCGTGAGGAAGCTCAGATAGCGGTGGAATTTGCAAAACAAACTGGAGAAGCCCTGGCTTCTATCACTCAGGCTGTTTTACAGATCAATGAAATGTCGAGTCAGATTGCCAGTGCCGCAGTAGAGCAGGGTGCTGTTTCTGAAGAGATCAATCGAAATATCGTTAAGATTAACAGCATGTCTAATCAGACCGCAGAAGGTGCAAAGGAAACCGCAATAGCCAATCAAGATCTCGCGCGTATGGCAACCAAACTAAACGAGTTAGTTGGTCAGTTTACGGTTTAGCAGAGGTGAAATTACTCGCTTTCTGTCTGTTAGGGCCTGTTAACAGGCCCTAAGCCTGGATATAGAGCAGGGCTGCAAAGTTGGGTTAGATATTATCCTCTTTAGGTAGTACTTTTTTCTGTTTCAGTGCTGCTTCTTCTGGAAACATTTGTAGTAATTCTTCATGCCCGATAAATCGATTGACCTCTTTGTGCAGGTCCCAGATTTTATCCCATTTTTCATCAGTTAATTCAAAGCCTTGCGGCAGAATGCATACGGCATCGTTGTTAAAGTCTGTAAGTACTTTCGGTTCTTTCAGTTTATGCGCCATTTCTAGAGGTCTGAGTTGAGCTGTAATGGTGTATTGTAATGACCCTCTTGAGTTATGGTATCGATAATTTTCTGCTGCGTGTTATCAATATCTTCATACACGATGCCGTGACGGTTTGAGTGTATGGTAACAATCTTTTTATGTCTGGATTCGATATGTTCATACAGCAGATTAACACTGCTATTAACCACCACCGGATCTTCATCCGAATGAAAAAATGTCACAGGGCAGTTGATATTGGCCTGTAACTGAAATAAATGCTCTATTAACTTCTGCAGTTGATACAGCGCTCTAATGGGGATGTGAGCATAGTTAACGTCAGGGTGTTCAGTATCGTTAGGCCTGAACGGCATTAAGCCTTCTTCACTCACCCAACGAGAAATTTTATTCGCATGATGCAGTAATGGAACGAACTTCATGTTCTTATTATGGAATTTAACAGGCGCGGATACGGATGTGACAGAGGCGAGGCGACTATCGGAAGATTCAATGGCCTGATTTAATACCAGTAATCCACCGGTAGAGAAACCAATAAGGTGTACTTTTTCACTGTAGGCAGCTGCTATTTTATAGCCTCGTAGTACAGAAGCGGCCCAGTGTTGCCAGTCCTGATCGCGCAAATCCCAGGGTGAGGTGGCATGACCTTTAAGTCGTATGCCAAAAACATGCAAGCCCAGTTGATGAAAACGTTCACCCAGACTACGCAGTTCTGCAGGGCTTGCCATAAACCCATGAACCAGTAAAACAGCATCTGCATTTTTGTTGTTGCTGATCAGACGAAAACAATTTCCATCCTGAGTAAAGGTTTGTTGCTGATTGATTTCTGCATAACGAGGTTTGTTGAATTGAAACTTGTCCCAGTCATAAGCACGTAGCTCATCGTCAAATCGGTATTCTGCGATCTGTAATTCGCTAACCTTGTTGATTTCTTTAAAGGTTTTAATAATGACATCAGTGACTATTGATAAAGGGCTGATTTCATTTGCGTATACTGTTATCAGGTTTTCTGTTCGTATTTCATCAAAATTAAATTCATTAATCAGTTTGTCCTGTAATACATAGTCTCCGTTTTCTGCAGTTAGCAGCTGCATGTCAGTTACTGTTTTCAGAAACTGCAGTAAGCGGTTGCTGTCACCATCGATCAAACTGGCATATTCTTCCGGGTTCTTAAGGCTGCGATGCAGGTGTATATCGAGTGGCTGAATTTTTTTTATGCAGACATACAGAATCTTGCGAAATTTCTCGATGGGTATGCGTCTTATATTCTGTTGGTAGCAATGCATAATAATATAGGAGGCGAGATGGCTAAGATTGACCGTTACCGCCTGATACATGGATTTCATATAATCATCTCTGACTCTATTTGATTTGGCTTTCATACCTATGGAGTGAATGCGACCACCCCAATGGCCTGATTTAGGCGTTAGAGTAAAGAGTTCGTCCAGACTTTGAAAGCTATGCACGACATTGGGTAACAGGTACTTTTCCCACCACTTCCAGTATTTTGCCATGGTTAAAGGTTTGGCAAAGCGGATATCCATATCCGTATGCTTAAATAATAGATTACCCTCGATAATCAGCTCTTCTGCAAAGCGTTTATTGATGCCTTTTTTCATCAGGCGGGCGGCCTGGTAGAGAATGTTATCGTTTACTCTTAGAGGGTAAAAAGTAATATTACTGGGTACGATATTAGTTGGTTTTATCGCCCTTAACATCAGGCTTTCGGGTGAATCAAACCCCAGTTGCTCGGCCCAGCGTTCGATATTTTCATAGTTACCAGTAGAGTGATCACGCAATAGCGCTGTTTTAAAAGCATCCAGCGCCAGAGCGATGACGGCTGCACCTCGGTGATGCTTTCGCCGTTCCAGCGCGGTACGTGAATAAATACCAAACTCACCCTTGTCATCTACTACACGTTTATCCTTTACCATGCCTCCTTCAGGAAAGATGATAAGTTTACGCCCATGTAGAATCTCGCGTGCCATCAAAGGGAAAAGAGAGGGTAGAGTATTAGGAATCACGCCTATGGATCTTAAAAAGGATGCAAAGCGCTTATCATCAAAAAATTCGCTGGAAGCTATGGAATGGCAGTAATCTCCGGTTTCTTCAAAAATCAGATATTGAGGAATAAAGGTTTCAAAACGGGCGAAATGATTGAACAGGAAAATATCTCCCTGCTCGATAGTTTTACGGCAGGGCTGAGTTAAATCATCATGCAGCTTTATATTGAGCTTAAGTAACTTTCGAGTGGTACGAAATGCCTTAACACACCAGTCATAAGTACCGGTGATTTGAAAATCATTTAAAATTTTAGTGGTATCTGGCGTGCTAGCCATAGTTTTATTCTCTATACTTGAGTAAGTTTAAGACAAATTATTTTATAAAAAGTATTAAAATGAAACTGATTTTAGGGTTGAAATGCAGAAATAAGAGGTTTTTAACTTAATTTTTAAGGTTTAGGGACGATAACATAATAAAAATGAGAGAGATTGGTATGCTAAGGAAGCTGTTTAAATTTACCTTCTCATGCTTGATGATATTGGTATTAAGCAGTCAGGTATGTAGAGGCCAGATCGATGATATTCGTATCGTCATAGATATATCGGGCAGTATGCTTAAAACCGATCCTCAAAATTTGAGGCAGCCGGCGTTACGCATGGTAAGCGGTCTGATTCCGAGTGGCGCTACAGCCGGAGTGTGGACCTTTGGGCGCTATACGAATATGGAGGTTAAGTGGGCCAAGGTCAATGAAAGCTGGCGAAAAAGTGCAGCTAAGGGAGCTTTAGCGATACATTCACGCGGTCAGTTTACCAATATCGATGGCGCCCTGATTAGAGCCAGTTCTGGTTGGGAAAAGCCTGACCCTGATACCAGGCGTAATTTGATCCTGTTAACCGATGGCAAGATCGATGTCTCAAAAGATGAACAAAAAAACAGGGAATCACGCGCAACATTAATATCTAATACGATACCTCA
Source organism: Gammaproteobacteria bacterium (assembly GCA_050306135.1). Lineage (GTDB taxonomy): Bacteria > Pseudomonadota > Gammaproteobacteria > JACNJF01. Next base: position 61,801 of record JBNLGQ010000079.1, on the reverse strand, counting down.
GTTAGTAAAAAACGAGGTAGTAGTGCATACCATTGCTTTATCCCGCTTTACTGATGAAGTGCTGCTGAAACGCATCGCATTTGAAACCGGTGGATCGTTCGAGATAGCCCAATCTGCTGATCAGCTACAGCGAGTATTTCTTAAGATGTTCGAGCGGGCAACTGTACCTGATATGGTTCCTTTATCCGATAATCAGTTCACTATTGATAAAAGTATAAATGAGATGACCTTATTGGTATTTAATAAATCGGGTGAGAAAATTGGTCTGACGGCTCCGGATAAAACCACTCTTAGTCTGGACAAACATGCCGCTCATGTAAAATGGTTGCATGATCAGGGCTATGATCTAATCACCGTGAGCAAACCACAGTCTGGTGTATGGTTGCTGGATGCGGAGATAGATCCAGATAATCGTGTCATGATCGTCACTGACCTGAAGCTCGTGGTTGATAATATTCCTGCCTATCTGATGCCCAACAATAATATTAATTTAAAGGTGGAGCTACATAACGAAGGTAAAAAAATTAGTAAAAACAGCTTTCTGAAATTTGTTAATTTTTACGTTGACCATACAGATAGCAAGCGCGTAGATAAATTGCCTCTTGAGCTTAAAAAATCAAGAGAGATCGCAGATAAGGGTATCTATTTGCAAACTATTGCTGGTCCATTAACTGAAGGCTTGCATGATATCGAAGTGCATGCCGATGGCTCAACCTTTAGCCGCAGTAAAAAGTATACTGTCAAAGTTTACTGGCCTGTTGAAGTGGATATTGCCGAAACCGATAAACAGGGAATCTACGAACTTAGTCTTATCCCCCACGATGAGTATATAAAACCTGAGACAGCTAATATTTCTGTCAGCCTGGAAATGCCTGATAAACAACTAGAACCTCAGGTTGTTGTGATGCAAACAGAGGGGTGGGGAGCACAATTAAACGCGACACAACAGAATGGACCACATCGTGTATTGATCAAGATAGAGGCAAAAACCCATGATGGACAAACAGTTGCCTATGACCTGCCTGCCTACTCCATCGAGGGGGTGAAACAGAAGGGTACGGAAGAGACCACTGCTAAGGTAATAGAGATCGATAAGTCAGTCATTGAAGAGTCTGTGGCCAATGAGGAAACGATACCGGACACAGAGCTTGAGCCTGATGCTGATCCTGCAAACGATCTTTTTTATAATATTATGATGATTTCTATAGCGAATGTAATCATTATCATCTTAGGACTTGGAATATTCTGGTTTGTGCGAAAATCTAAACAAAAAGACGCTATAAGCCTTATGGATGAAGAAAAAGATGAAGAAGCAGGAGCGTCATTAAATGATTGAGATTTCTGCTATCGTTTTATCGCTGATCATTGAAGCCTATGTCATTTTGATCATTGGGGTCATCACCTGGCTCTACTTTACATCTCAAAAGAAAAAAAAGGACCGTAAGGCGGCTTTAAAACTGATTGATCAGATCAAGCAACAATCGGAAGCCCGTCAATCTTCGACAGGCTCTTATCTTAAAGAAAAATATAAACTTGAAGGGCCTCAGCTAAAAAAAGCCATTCTCAAGATCGATAAATCTGAAAAGCGATTTTTCCAGAAAATAATAGATATTTATTTAAAACGCGACTCTGAAGCATTAGGCTCTGTGGATGCTGATGTTGCTGAGTTGATTGATACTTATAAAAGCCTGAGACCTGTAACAACTTCAGCTGCAAATGGAAACAGCGAGAAAGATGAACAGATAGCACTGTTACAGGCAGCAAATGCTCAATTAACAGATGAACTGGCCATTACCAATAAAACCATGTCCGATATGATTGCTGAGTTTGGCAATATGTTTGGTGGAGGTAGTGATAATGAACTGGCACAGACAGAGGTTGTACAAAAGGTTATTTCCCATCATGAGGAAATTGAAAATCAACAGGACGAGGTCGAAGACTTGTCGGTTGATGATTTAGATGTTGGAGTGATTGATACAGATGAGACTGAAGAAGAGGTGACATCTGATGAGGATATTGATGACATTCTCAATGGCATCATTTCTCCTGATAAATAAACCAGGTAACGAACCGTTCTAGCCTGTGTAATTGGGTTCATTACCGGGTTTCCACTTGATATTACAACCCATACTAGGCAATTGCTGCTCTGGAGAGTTATGTCCCAGTAGCAGTTGCTCAATCGCAGCCTTTAAGTCGCTACCATCTACCGGCTCATCATTGCCTGGACGTGAAGCATCAAATTGTCCACGATAAAATAGTTGATGTGAACGGTCAAAAAGGAAAAAGTCTGGTGTACAGGCTGCTTTGTAAGCTTTGGCTACCTGTTGGCTTTCATCAAACAGGTAGGGAAATGAAAATTGATATTGGTTAGATAGTTCAAGCATTTTCTGCGGACTATCATCAGGATAACTATTCACATCATTCGAATTGATCATGACGGTTGCCAACCCGCGTTTTTTATACTCTCGCATCATGACACTAAATTCTTTTAGAATATGTAATACATAAGGACAATGATTACAGGCAAATACAAGCAGTAGAGGTTCAGCCTGATAATCATTTAGACTAATGATATTGCCCAGAGTATCAGGCAGACTGAAATCAGCTGCGGCAGTGCCCAGGTCCAGCATGGTAGATGGTGTTCTAGCCATTAGTAATTTCCCCATGAGTCACGTTTCTTCCAGCGAATACGTGTCACGATAATCCCGATTAAAAATGCAGCGAGAGATACGCCTGCACCTCGAATAAACCAGTCCATTGCCGTCCTGTCTTTATATTGTGCATTTTCATCGGATAGTTCTTTCTTTTCGCTTTCCAGTACGTTGATGCGGGTTTGCAGATTTTCATTCTGTTCCAGTACCCGAACGGTATCGCTGGTATCCGCTCTAAGCTGTTGCAAGGTTTGCTGGGTCCGCGTTAAATCCTGTTTTAGCCGCTGGGTATTCTGATCATCACTTTGTTTTGTAGCTCTAAGCTCTTTAAGCTGTGATTTTAATTCCTGTATGGTATTTTTGAGTTGCTCGGTCTGTACTTTCAGCTTATCAAAGCGCTCACGTCCTGATGCCTGATTATCCAGATAGCGCGTCAGCACATAGCCCTGTTTACCATCAGCTGTCTGCACCAGTGAATAACGGGTCGCAACGTCCTGTTCAATAAGTTCAACCTTTTGCCCGCTTTTGAGCATAGCTATGATGCTGTTAGAGGTGCTGGTACCGCTGCGTAACGTCACCTCAAACTGGTCAGTAATATACTGGCTCTCAGCCAGGGCAGTAGTGGAAAGTAAAACTGCAGCTAAAAATAGTGGTATTCGTATTTGTATTGAAGTCATGGATTAGAATTTATAAAAGTAATCGATAGAAATCACATCACCTGTGACATCTGCGTTGTCTGAAATACCATAGTTCTGACGCTGGTATGATACATCAATGGAATGATGCCTATCTATGGAATAGTTTGCACCTATAGTGAGAATAACATTGTTAGAATCGGTATTTATGTCTGTTGCGCTGGATGATGAGGGCAGGTTGGGGCTGTTTGCCCCTGATTCGGCCGGAGTATGATGACCCGCTATATCAACTCTGTTGGCGCTAGTAAAAACAGAAGCACTGGTGGCTATTTTTTCAGATTCATATTTCAGGTTTAAATAGGTCAGCCATTTTTCAGTTAAGTGTTTATCTATGTTCACAAATACTGAGCTGATGTTATCGTCTTCCTGATCAGTAGACTTTTCCGAATACTGGATTCCAGGTGTCATGCTAATGCTATCATCCAGTCGTAATAAAATGGCAAGAAATAGTGATGTTCTATTAAAGTCACGATTAGAATCATCGAATGATTCATGCTCCTGACGTAGGCCTATAATATAAGTGGGTTTACGGAATCCTGCTGTAGGTATGAAGCTATAGATTGCTTCTAGCAGTATTCCATTACTATCCCACTGATCAAAATCATCATAGGCTCTGGTATAAAGATCTGCATTCAGGTTGAAAGCCGAGTTACGGGTTATCCCGAACAGTGAGCGAACCGAAGCGGTCACTTTCTTATAGCTATCATTTACGCTGCCCCCAAAATCTTCATTAGCGAGTGTAAGTTGCAGGTTGAATACTGGAGCTGCAGCATGTGAATTAAGTGGCAGAGCAACAGCAAAGCAGAGTATGACAATAAACTTGACTAGAGTCTTCATTCTGAGAGTCTTCAAATTCTGTGCGAGCTAGTGTGCCTGTTTAAGAACAAAACAACAAGCTGCAAAAGAATTCACAGATGCATTCAAATTTATACATGAATAGGTTATGCTGATTATTAAAACCTATCTCAAGGTATTGCTATGAACCAATCGCATGATGACCCAAGAAGAGAATTTTTAGTCAGGGCACTCGGACTGGGAATATTTTCACTAGCAGGCAATACCGGTTTTCTTAATTCCGCATTTGCAATGGGGGATATCCCCGCCAAGCTCCCACCAGGGCGTTCTATTTATAAACTTCAGGGTCTGGTTGTGGTTGATGGGCAGCGTGCAGATATCAATACTCAGATTAAAGCTAATTCATTGATTCAGACAGGTTCAAATAGCCGTGTCATTTTTGTAGTCGGAGGCGATGCTTTTATTCTGCGAAGTGATAGTGAGTTACAGTTAGGGGGTGAAAACTTCCTGATCAGTGGGATGCGTATGATTTCAGGAAAACTTTTGTCGGTATTTGGAAAAAGTAGCGAACCTCGACGCCTTACAACTGTGACGGCCACTATTGGTATTCGTGGCACTGGCATCTATGTTGAATCAGACCCTGAACAGAGTTACGTCTGTACCTGTTACGGTCATACACTGATTACATCAAATGAAGATCAAAATATTCAGCAGCAGGTAATTTCTAAACATCATGATCAGCCTTTTTACATATTGCCAGGAACAGGTAATGAAGTTATCCGTCCCGCTCCATTGATCAACCACACTGATGCTGAGCTCGCATTAATTGAAGAGCTGGTGGGTCGGACGCCACCATTTGTAATCAGTAATGATGTATACGAATCACCACGTAAAAGGCCTTACTAGGGTTTGTTATTAATAACAGACGTGGTTGTAATAGTGCCTGAGTTAATTTCTGTGGCATTCACAGGAGCTGGCGCTTGATAAGGGGTGATTAATACCAGCATGCCAAATTGGGGGCTATCCAGATAATGTAGTCTTTTGCTGCGCATACGGCGTTTTTCGTTTAATCCATAATTGAGCAACAACTGCCCTTCAATAATCTGCTTCTCATCGAGTAATTCAGGGTCTGATTCTTGTTGTAACATTTCGACGGGAGAAGCCGGTTTCCTCAGTACCAGTTCTGCATTGGTATGCAGATAGCGTGATAGGGTAACCGTTATCTGACCTTCCAGTTCATACAAACCTTTTTGTTGATTAACAGTGACTGAATTTGTTTCAGCTAAAGGTTCGTTCCCCAACTCATTTGTCGAGGAGATATTTTTGATATCCCTGAATTGATCTATCGATGAATAACCATCGTTGTATACCTTGCCGCCTTTTATCCATACAGGAATACTGTTTTTTTCATCTTTGCCCGGCTGGCGCCAGCCTGTATGTAGCAGCAGGCTATATCTACTGGATTTAATAATACCTTCTACCTTGTCATTCAGGCGTAGTTCATCCGGCTTGAGAGGCGTGTAGCCTTTTGTTGCGGCCTGCTTGATACTGGCTGGGCTGGATAAATCGAGCGCATTCTTATCGACTGTAGCCGATGGTGTAGGCAGGTTGATTTCATGACTGAGTGGTACCTTGTCATTTCTAAATATGATGATTTCAACATCATAATATTTTAATTCCTGAACTTCGCTTTTGTCCTGAGCGAAGAGTGTATTGCTGGATAATAAAAGAGAAACCAGCAATAGTCGGTGAAGGATCTTAGTCATCTGTTGTGAATCCTTTTAGTAATTGTTGCAATTGAGTAAAACGTTCATCCAGGTCTTCGTGAAGTTGGAAAACGGTTAAGGTTTGTTTGCCGTCAAACTGATATTTTTGTGGGTATTTCTGAATCAACTGGATGATTCTCATCGGATCGATATTAGGCTTTTGAGTAAAAATTATTTTGCCTGATAGTGCCCCAAAATCAATTTTTTGTATACCAATAGAGCGTGTGATTAATTTCATTTCTGAAATACGAAACAGGTTCTGCAAAGGTTGCGGTAGCAAACCAAAACGATCGATCAACTCCATTTTCAGGTTTTTGATTTGATTATCGTCGCTGGCGGTTGCAATGCGTTTGTATTCTATTAATCGATGATGAACATCTGGAATATAATCTTCTGGAATTAAGGCCGGGATATGGAAGTCAATCTCCGATGCACGCATCAAAGGTTGATCATCACCCAGGCTTTTATTCGACTTGAGGGATTTTACTGCACGTTCAAGAAGCTCTGAATAAAGTGTGAAACCGATTTCACTAATCTGTCCGCTTTGTTCATCACCCAGTAATTCACCAGCACCACGAATTTCCAGGTCGTGTGAAGCCAGGGTAAATCCCACGCCCAGATCTTCCAGTGATTCTATTGCCTGTAGCCTTTTGCGTGCATCGCTGGTCATGGATTTGGGGTGTGGCGTGATCATATAGGCAAAAGCACGATGATGTGAGCGTCCTACTCGTCCGCGTATCTGATGCAGCTGTGCCAGGCCTAGTTTATCCGCACGATTGATGAAAATCGTATTGGCGGTGGGTACGTCGATACCGCTTTCGATGATGGTGGTACACACCAGCAGGTTGCAGCGGTGGTGGTAAAAATCCAGCATCACCTGTTCCAGCTCCTTCTCGTTCATCTGTCCGTGAGCAATACCTATGCGCGCATTGGGGATGAGTTGTTCGAGTTCGGATGCGGTTTTTTCAATACTTTTAACTTCGTTGTGCAGGAAGTAGATTTGGCCACCGCGTTTCAGCTCACGCTGACAACCTTCGACAATAGTCTCTTCATTCCATTGCGCAACAAAGGTTTTGATGGCATGACGCTGCATAGGGGGAGTTGCAATAATGGATAGATCGCGCATGCCAGATAAAGACATATTCAGAGTTCGCGGGATTGGTGTTGCCGTTAGAGTTAACAGATCTACCTGCGCTCGCAGCGCTTTGAGTTTTTCCTTGTGGCGTACCCCGAAGCGATGCTCTTCATCGATGATTACCAGCCCCAGGTCTCGGTACTTTATCGCATCGGAAAGTAATTTATGGGTTCCGATGACGATGTCGATGACACCACTCTGGATTTGCTTCAATGCTTCATCCAGATCTTTTTTTGCGGTGAAGCGTGATAGCAGAGTGATTTTAAACGGCCAGTCGGCGAAACGGTCCAGAAAGTTTTGATAGTGTTGCTGTGCGAGCAGGGTGGTCGGTACCAGAACAACAACCTGCTTACCTGCATTGGCTGCGATGAATGCCGCTCGCATACTCACTTCGGTTTTACCAAAGCCAACATCACCGCAGACTATACGATCCATTGGTTGCGGACGGGTCATGTCATCGATCAAGGCTTGAATAGCACTTTCCTGATCGGGAGTTTCTTCAAACGGGAAATCGCTGGCAAAGCGTTGATATTCATCCTTATTCAGTGGGAATTCAAAGCCTTTAAGCGCTGCACGTCTGGCGTGGATCTCTAACAGCTCGGCCGCGATATCATGGATTTTTTCCTGTGCTTTGCGGCGTACCTTTTGCCAGTGATCGGTGCCTAACTTGTGCAGAGGCGCATTCTCTTCACTGGCACCGGTATAGCGTGAAATCAGATGCAGCGATGATACTGGAACGTATAGCTTGTCCTGGTTGGCATACTCTATACACAGAAATTCGGTTTCAATATCTGCAACGGTGAGGGTTTTTAAACCTTTATAGCGACCAATACCATGGTCTTCGTGAACCACTGGCGCACCTTCACTAAGGTCGGTCAGGTTATTGATGACCGATTCGCTATCTCGTGTTTTACGGTATTTGCGTCGGCGTGTCTGCCGTGCTCGTTCGCCAAAAAGCTGTGATTCAGTGATTAGCGTAACGCCGTATTCATCCAGCTGAATGCCGGTTTCCAGTGGAGAAACGGTGATGAACAGACCCGCGCTGGTGTGCGACATAAAGTCGATATAGCTGTTAACGGTGCTGGGTCTTATGCCATGGTGCTGTAGCATTTCGATCATGAATTCCCTGCGTCCGGTTGATTCAGCACAGAACAGGATCTTATGATCAGCAAGTGTGGCCAGGTAATTCTTTAATGCCTGTAATGGTTCATCCGAGTGCTGCTGAATGGCCAGGGGTGGCGCTGGCTTCAGAGCAATGTTGACGGCGTCGGGCTCGTTTTCCAGATATTTACTGGAAGCATACAGTGTCAGTGGAAATCGACTCGCCTGCTGCTGAAGCTGCTGCTCGCTAAGAAACAGGCGCGAGGGTTCAAGCAGGGGGTGAGAGATGTTATAACGACGTGATTCGTATCTTTCATCCACCTGTTGCAGGAATAGATTGCAGCTGTCATAAGCGGCCTGATCCATCAATAACTGAGTTTTTTCTGGTAGATAATCAAACAGCGAATCCAGCGGGTCAAAAAACAGCGGGAGATAATATTCTATGCCGGGTGAAGAAATGCCCTGGCTGACGTCCTGATAAACAGGGCAGCTATTAGGATCTACCTCGAAGGTTTGACGGAAATTCTGGCGGAAGGACTTAATGCCTTCTTCATCCAGTGGGAACTCGCGTGCTGGTAGTAATTCAAACTGTTCCAGTTTGTTGATGGAGCACTGTGTTTCTGTATCAAAGCTGCGTATCGATTCAACTTCATCGTCAAACAGTTCTATGCGAAAAGGGGTGGCACTTCCCATGGGGAATAAATCGATGATTGATCCGCGCACGGTAAATTCACCATGCTGTTCTACCTGAGAGACGGATTGATAAGCCTGTTCTGTTAACTGCTTCTTAAAGCTGTCCAGATTAATACGGTCTCCGGTTGCGAGAGATAATGATCTGCCGGAGATGTACTTACGCGGAGCAACCTTCTGTAGCAGGGTGCCTATGGAAATGAAGAGTATGGCGCGACCGCTAAAATTCGGTAGCACTGAAAGACAGCGTAAGCGCTCTGAAATGATATCCTGATGTGGCGAAAAGTGGTCATATGCCAGGGTTTCAAGATCGGGAAAGTGCAGTACATTCAGGCGGTCTTCGCGAAAAAAGTGAATTTCTTTTTCCAGTTGTTCCGCTTCGGCCATATCCGCAGTAACGACCACAGAGAGGCCTTTAAACTGTCGGATCTGTTGAGAAAGAAACAGGCTTCGACTGCTTCCATAGAGTTGACCGGTTTTTTGCGGATTAGCAATAGCCGGTACGGGCCGCTGTAACATGATAGATTCGGTGGATTAAAAGCGAGGGATTTTACACGCTTATGCCCGCCAGATAACCCCTAAAGGGAAAAAAACCACAGAGGTCACAGAGTACACAGAGGTTAAAGAGACGAACCACGAAGCACACGAAGAAAAACCTCATTTTTCGGGAGGCACTAGACAAAAAATCTTCGTGTTCTTTGTGGTTGTATGCATTTCTCTCAGGAACATGGGATGAGAAACATGAAAATCCTCTGTGTTCTCTGTGGTTTTAGTTTTTTAAAAAAACAGCAGACATAAAAAAGCGACAGCCAGGCTGTCGCTTTCAAAGTCGGTATTATAGCGCTCTTAGTTGGCAGCTTTAACCGTAGTCAGACCCAGGATTTCCCAATCCTGCATGCCACCGCGATACCACTTGATCTTGTGCGCAGGGTAGCCAAATTTGAGTAAATTCTTGATATTGTTGGGAGACTGTCCACACCACATGCCATTACAGAACATAACCAGTGTTTTAGCATCGGAGTAATCCCATAAGCCTTCCAGATTGCTGGCGTTGAAAGAATCTTCCATAATTTCACCGATAGAGATCGGATCAGCGCCTTTGGCAGGATTCAGTTTGGTCCATGGAATGTTGACCGCTCCAGGAATAGTACCTTTGGCTGCCCAGTCAGGTGTACGTGAGTCCACAACCAGGATTGAGTTATCGCCATCGTTCATTCTCTTGAGATAATCAATCACTTCGTTTTCAGCTATTGTTTCAACTCCTGGGGCCAGGACTGAGGGCTGAATACAGAATGGGGGGCACTTACGTGATGTTTTTGCAAATGCTGGATTCACGGTGTTCTTTTGATTTTGATTACGCATGATGGTGACAGATTTTCCACCATGCATAACATCAATGCTTTCAAGGTCTGGGGTAATATTAACGGCTGCAGAAAATGCTGTGCTGCTAAAGATTAATCCTGTCGTGAGTGCTGCAGTTGTTAGAATTTTGCTTATTTTCATATTTTTTCTCCTCCTTATTTAAATAAGGAATCTCATTGGTTGTGATTATTGTTATAAGGCACCTTTAAGGATTCAGGAGCCAGCTTATTCTCACCCATGCGATTTTTTTTTAAAAAACCGCATGGGAAGGAATCTGATTGGACTAGGATTATTGAGGATTAATCACACTCCGGTTCTGTTTCTTCCGGTAAATCGTCTGTTTTTTTCTTCTTTTTCTTCTCTTTTTCGCAGATGAACGAGGAATTTAAAGTTTCTATAGATTGATCGAAGGTATATCTGGTGGAAGCTGAGGCCTGGCCAATGATTAATGCGAGAAAGGCTGCAACTAATACAGCTACGAATTTATTCATGATTACTCCTCGTAGTTTTTGGTTTTGTTGTTTTATATTTCTATTTGTTATTTAGATAGAATCAATTGTAATGATGCTGAGGTTATATGCAATCAAAATGAACCCGTTTAAATTCTTGATACTATTGGGAAAAATTATAAAACACGAATAATAACCTTAAAATTCGAAAAGAGTTTTATAAAAAAATCGCCATATTTAGGCACATACCAGATTATTTGGGCATGATAAGTGTTGTTAGATCGACTGAATGCAAAACTGTGCGATATTCAAAATACACACGAAAATCACCATAATCCCATTCTGTAATGGGAGGTTCGCCAACTGCAGCAATCTTTCTCATCGGTTCACCAAAGTCCGCTAACACCTGTTCCATTGAGCTACCGCGTTTGGGCATAACTGTTACTGAGCTTGCGTTATAGTGGCCAGGGATAACCAGTTTATCTGCCTGCAAATTACCGGCAGTAATTACAAGTAGAGCGATAAAGATGTGTTTCAACATTGACATGACCTTGATCTCCAGTGGTCGGGTTTATTTTATGTTGGTAACTATAGCATGAGAAGGAGGATCATCAACTTGGAAAAATATGACGCCGTTGTTGGAGTTAAATGGCTTTCGTGCTTTAATGCCGCCCATGAATTTTCCGGTCGAATTACTTATCGGGTTACGTTATACCCGAGCCAAGCGTCGCAACCATTTTATCTCTTTCATTTCAATGATTTCCATGCTGGGAATCATTCTAGGAGTGATGGCGTTAATTGTTGTACTTTCTGTTATGAATGGCTTCGAAGACGAGCTCAAAGGGCGTATTCTAGGTATGGTGTCGCATGTCACCGTAACCAGTTTTGATAATAAGATTAAGGATTGGAAAGCTATCAGCGAAAAGGTGATGACTGATAAGGAAGTTGTAGCCGCAGCGCCCTATGTTGATGCTGAGGCCATGTTATCCAATCAGGCTTCCGTCAGCGGCACCATCGTACGCGGCATTATTCCCGAACTGGAGCCTGGGGTTTCAGATATACACGAACATATGCAGTTTGGTAAATTGACCGATCTGGTTGCCGGCGAGTACGGCATTGTTCTGGGTTCCGGGCTGGCGGCAAATCTGGATGTTTCACCTGGGGATCGGGTAACCATGATTACACCTCAATCAAGAGTTTCCCCAGTGGGTTTCTTGCCCAGGTTACGTCGTTTTAAAGTAGTCGGTATCTTTGAGATAGGTGTGTATGAATATGATCGTAGCTCGGCATTGATACATGCGGAAGATGCTTCCAAATTGTTCCGTATGAATGGCGCTATGTCTGGCGTACGTCTAAAAATACAGGATATGGATAGAGCACCCACAGTACGACATGATTTGCGCGAGATACTGGGTGTCGAATACTGGGTGTCTGACTGGACATTGCGTCATAGCAATTACTTCAAAGCTGTACAGACAGAAAAAACTGTGATGTTTATTATTCTGTCGCTGATTGTCGCAGTTGCGGCTTTTAATATCGTATCGACACTGGTTATGGTGGTTACCGATAAGCAGGCTGATATCGCCATATTGCGAACACTGGGGTTATCACCCTCGTCGGTTACTGTAGTGTTTATGATCCAGGGTACCCTGATAGGTTTGTTTGGTACCTTGCTCGGGGTGTTTTTTGGGGTATTGGTCGCTTCAAATGTAAGTGTCATCATTCCTGCGTTGGAACAGTTCTTCCATACCCAGTTTTTACCCACTGGTGTATATCCAATCACTGAGCTACCCTCCAAAATGGAAATTTCCGACGTACTAAGAATCGGTATTATGTCTTTTGTACTCTCGATACTGGCCACGATTTACCCTGCCTTAAGAGCATCCAAAACCCAGCCTGCGGAGGCTTTACGTTATGAGTAATGATTCTGCTGTTTTACAGGTTGAGGGGCTTAGCAAGGTTTATCAGCAAGGAGAGTTATCGGTAGAAGTCCTCAGGCAGATTGATTTTTCTGTAGGGGAAGCTGAACGCCACGCCATTGTGGGCTCCTCCGGAGCAGGGAAAAGTACCTTGTTGCATTTACTCGGCGGACTGGACAGGCCAACTGCAGGTAGTATTCAGGTGATGGGGCACCCCATGCAACAGCAATCTGAGAAGAAGCTGGGACAGTTGCGCAATCGTTATCTGGGATTTATTTATCAGTTCCATCATTTACTGGCTGAGTTTGATGCGCTGGAAAACATCATGATGCCACTGCTGATTCGGCGTACTAATCGTGCTGATGCTACTGAGCAGGCCATGCAGTTATTGCAGAAGGTCGGTCTGGAGCATCGCGCCGACCATAAACCGGGTGAGTTATCCGGAGGGGAACGACAAAGGGTTGCTTTGGCAAGAGCTCTGGTTACTAACCCTGCCTGTGTTTTAGCCGATGAGCCGACGGGAAATCTGGATGAGAAAACCGCACACAATATGCTGGACCTGATGCTGCAATTGAATGAGTCAAGCCGCACGGCGTTGGTTATAGTGACACATGATATGAATATAGCCGCCAGTATGCAGGCGCAATGGGAAATGCATGATGGGGCTTTGCTTCGTCAGCGATAATTCTTTTATAAGCTTGCTGTCGCGGTTTCATATTGTTTGATAAGACTTTGCGCATACGCCAGCATGACTGGGATTTGCAGAATCAGATAACTCACATCTGAAACCATTGTCTTGCTGCCACTTACTATAAATCGTTGATCAATATAAGTGGAGACCTTATCGATGATCCATCGGTTTAACCAGTAGGTCAGGGTGATGAGGATAAGTATCTTAAACAGGTTACTTAAGTCCGGAATAAAACTGACTACCTGATCTGGCGTTAGTGTAAAATAGCTGTTTAATAGAATGGCAGTTGCAATACAACCCAGTACAGGCATCGCTACTGCCGGGTGGTTGAGCAAAGGAAAGAATGAAAATATCAGGCCACTAACCATCAGGATATTCATCATATTGGTGAGATATTGCCTTTCCACAAATAAGTCCATCACTTGCTGATAATCGCTACCCTTAACGATTAATGGAAATAACAGCAGTGTCATACACATCAGAATTAAGGTTTTGGTGATTGGACAATAGATATGTTCCACCAGCCATTCTCCGGCGGTAACCTGAAGCAGGTGGCTATGCAGGTAAGCGCAGAAAAATCCTATAACAATGGATAAGCCAACGATTAAACCACTTATCCAGATAAACTGTAGACTGAAAAAGATATCCAGCATTAGCCTTGATGACGGTTTTTCCGATGTTTTAGGTGTTTTGCAATTTGATAACGCCACATTAAACGAACTCCTGCGTAGCCGAGCATCGAAGTGATAGCACCTACGATAAAGCAACCCAATAAAAATGGTTGCCAGATATATAGCAATTCATTGGCCAGCCAGTGAAATGAAAGTTCGAACTGGAATCCTTTATCTTTAGTGTTTAGTATCCACAGACCAACCCGGTAACAGAAATAAAATAACGGCGGCATAGTGACTGGATTACTCAGCCAGACCATCGGAACGGAAATAAGAATGTTAACGCGAAACAGGATCGCTCCAATAGCAGCGATCAGCATTTGAAAAGGAACAGGAATAAAAGCGCAGAACAGGCCTAAAGCGGTGGCTCCGGAGACGGATCGTCGATTAATATGCCAGATACTTGGATCCTGTAGACGTGGACCGAGTTTGCGGATCCATTTGTTGTCGGTGATATGCCTTGGATGAGGCATAAACTTTCTAATAAACTTTCTGGGCATAAAACAATGGTAATTAATCAGTCTATCAATTAAGTTACATTTACTTTAAAAGGAAATGGAAGCGATGGTCACTGCAGGGATTGCGGTGTTAACAGGTGTTATTCTAGCCTGTTTTCAAACGCAAAGTATCGATATTTACTGGTTGTCACTGCTACCAGTGTGTTTATTTTTTATTTTTTTTCATCAGGCTGGAAGGGCTTTCTGGCTGCTTGCTGCCGGTTTTCTATACGCTTCTCTTCATATTTATCTTCAACTTGAGCAATCACTGCCCGCTTCGTTAATCAATAACAAGATCGTGCTGATGGGAGAGGTGTTTAATATCCCTGATTATCGTGGCAACTCGGCACGTTTCATCTTTAAGCCTGATCACAACCTGGAGTATCCATCTTTGCCACAGCGCATCCGTCTGTCGTGGAAGAACCCTCCAGAAGAAATCAGGGCAGGTCAACGCTGGCAACTGAGGGTGAAGATTAAACCTGCTCATGGTTTTCAGAATCCGGGTGGGTTTGATTATGAGCGCTGGTTGTTTTTAAAGGGGATTCGTGCCACTGGTTATGTAGTAAAAGGAGATGATACGAGGTTTCTGGGCGTAAAGCCGCTGTCGATCAATAGATGGCGACAGAATATAAACAGCTGGATAGGTGAGCATTGCAGAGAATGTAGACATCCGGGTTTTTTACTGGCCTTATCGACCGGATACAGGGGTGATCTAACGGCCAGTGACAGGCATCTGTTGCAAACCAGCGGAACAGCGCACCTGATCGCTATCTCAGGATTACATATTGGCGTTATCGCAGGTTTTGTGTTTTTTCTAGCCATGAGAACCTGGAACCTTCTGTTGTTTAACAGCGGATTGACACGCAATGACTTTAGCTGGTTAGTGTGCTGGATTGCGGTATTGATGTATAGTCTGTTGTCAGGGTTCGAGTTGCCAGCTCAAAGGGCTTTTCTGATGTTCTCGGTTCTCACTGTGATGGTTTTATTGAGATTGCCTGTTAACTTACTTAACAGCGTGATGACCACCCTGGTAGCGGTGCTCATTGTCTCGCCCACAGCAGTGCTCTCTGAATCTTTCTGGTTAACATTATGTGCGATGGGCGTCATTCTTTTTGGCAGCTTTATACTGCAGCATCAGCGTTCTCACTGGCGCCAAATGCTGACGATTCAATGGCTGTTTTCGTTTTTGTTTATACCTTTGACTCTGGTCATATTCGGTCAGATTCATACTGCCAGTTTCTTAGCTAATCTGCTTGCCGTTCCTTTGGTGAGCCTGATTATTGTACCCGCCAACTTTATTTTATTAGCTGTTTTCTGGTTACCGGATGGCTGGCTCAATTTTGTTTATACATTGATAGATGGGCTGATTGGTTTACTGATCGACTATCTAGAGCTATTGCAACAGTTGGGTTTGCTGGCCATACCGGTGAACTCAATGAATATATGGCAACTGATGTTGATAGTCATCTGCTTAATGTTGCTGCTTTTGCCACTGGGTGTATTGCGCATAAGAGGGTGGCTGGTTTTATTACCTGCGGTTATCTTCTGGCCGGCCAGCCGCAATTCGAGTGAACTGTTGTTTATGACTGTACTGGATGTGGGAACAGGCAATGCCGTCGTAGTACAAACTCGTCAGCACAGCCTTATATACGATTTTGGTCCAGGAAATCGTTCAGGTTTTAGTATTGGCGCATGGGTGATTCAACCTTATCTGAGCCATCAACAGATAGATCAGGTTGATAAAATTGTCATCAGTCATAACGATCAGGATCACTCGGGCGGGTTGTACTCGGTGATTGACACTTTTAAGCAAGTGCCGATAGTTTCGGGGACGCCTGAAGCCGTAAGGCAACGTTTTCCCGAGCTGCTATCGGTTCGTGATTGTCATGAAATGCATCCCTGGCGATGGGACGGTGTCGACTTTGAGTTCCTGATGACTGAACAGGATACTGCTGAGTCAGATAACAACCGTTCCTGTGTGTTACGTATCAGTGTCAATAATCAGCATATTCTACTCACCGGTGATATCGAGCAGGAACAGGAGAGGCAGTTGCTTATTAAACATAGAGAAAAGCTGAAGGCGAATGTTTTATTAGCGCCGCATCATGGCAGTTTAAGTTCATCAACGACGGAGTTTATTCAGGCGGTATTACCGGAAAATATCATATTTTCCAGTGGTTTCCTAAATCACTGGGGCTTTCCGAAAGCCGAGATTTTGGATCGATATCGTAAAGCTGGGGCAACTCAGTATCGTACGGATGTTGATGGGGCAATACAGATTGAGTGTAATTCAGACAAATGCAGAATAGAAAAATTTCGCCAGCTTTATCCCCATATCTGGTACTGACAAAGAGTGGCTTTATCAGTATCATGCCGCTCACGTTAAAAAGTATCTCAAAGTCACTCAAATCTCAGGAGATTAAATGTGTTAGAACTGGTTCAGGCTGGCGGATGGTTGATGTATCCCATTCTGCTGTGTTCAGCAATTGCAATGGGTATTATTGCTGAGCGCTTATGGACTTTGCAGCGACGCAAGGTAATTCCTGAAAAATTAATGAATGGTATCTGGACGCTATTGAAAAACGATCAGCTGACCGATAAGCATATTCAGGAAATCGAAACAGGATCGCCACTGGGCAAGGTTCTGGCCGCCGGTTTAATCAATCGTCATCTGTCACGCGATATGGTGCGCGAAAGCATTGAAGAAACAGGGCGTTTTGTAGCTCATGAACTGGAGAGGTTTATCAATGCACTGGGTACTATCTCAACTATTGCCCCATTATTAGGGTTGCTGGGTACCGTCATTGGTATGATCAAGGTATTTACTACCATCACTGCTGTTGGTGTGGGTGATCCGGCAACCCTCGCAGGCGGTATTTCCGAAGCCTTAATCACCACAGCAGCCGGATTAACTGTTGCTATACCTACTGTTATATTTCATCGTTACCTGAAACGTAAGATAGATGAGCTGGTAATGGGTATGGAGCAGGAAGCTATGAAACTGGTTGAAGTGTTACATGGTGAGCGCAAGATCAGCAATCAAGAGGCTGCTTAAACCATGCGGTTTCGCAACCAGACGGTAGAAGATGATAGTGGTGTTAATCTGACACCACTGATAGATGTGGTATTTTTACTGCTCATATTCTTCATGGTATCGACTACCTTTGATACGACCTCCGAGCTTAAGATTGAATTGCCCGAGGCTTCGGCAAGAAATAAAACCTCGGATAATGAAAAACTCGTGATCATGATCGATCCGCGCGGTTTTTATTATATCAATGGAAAACGACTAAAGAATAAAACCCCCGAGCTATTGCTGCTGGAACTGCATAGAATAGTGGGTAAAAACAAGGGGCTTCCTGTGGTGATTCAGTCAGATGAGAATGCACCAGTGCAATCATTTGTAACAGCGCTGGATATCACCGGGCAAATAGATATGGCCCACGTTTCAATTGCCACCACTAAACCACCCAAATAAGACCAGTATTTTGTCATTTATAATCGAAAATTCTTCAGGTGTTAAAGCTTATCGAAGCCTTTTGTCGCTAGCATTTGAATATAAGCGTTATTTTGTTTTTGCGATTATTGGCATGGTGATTTTTGCAATTACCGAGGCTGCGTTTGCCTATTTGATGAAGCCGATGCTGGATGATGGCTTTGTTAATCGCGATGAATTCATTATTAAGATGGTACCTATAGCCATCATCCTGATATTTATCGTACGTATGGGGGCGGTTTTTCTACGTAATTACTGTATGGCTTACATTGGACGTCAGGTGATCAATAAGCTCAGAAGCCAGATTTTTGAAAAATTGTTGACCCTGGCTTCTTATGAGTACGACGAAGCATCTTCTGGTGAGATACTGTCCAAGTTTTCCTATGACATTGAACAGGTATCCAGTGCTGTTTCCAGTTCTTTAACGGTGCTCATACAGGATAGTTTACGTATTCTAGCATTACTCAGCTATATGCTCTGGCTTAGCTGGCAGTTGTCAGCCATCTTTCTGGTGGTCGGGCCGCTCGTGTTTCTTATTGTTGTTAAGGTATCTTCGCGCTTTCGCAGAATAAGTAAGAATATCCAGCAATCAATGGGTGCGGTGTCGCATGTTGCTCAGGAAGTGATTGACTCTAACCGTGTGGTCAAAATCTTTGGTGGCAGTGATTTTGAACGAGAAAAATTCCACCACATCAATCACCGCAATCTGCAGCTGAACATGAAGATGACGTCTGCTCAATCCATCAGTATGCCATTGATTCAGTTGATTGTTGCGATGGCTTTTGCAGGTATTGTCGCATTTGCCATCTCAGATTCGATGCATGGAGTGATTACTTCGGGCGATTTTCTATCGTTTATTTTTGCCATGACCAGCCTGTTTGCCCCTATGCGCACCCTTTCTGCGGTGAATGTGAGTGTTCAACGCGGAATAGCTGCTGGTGAGAGCGTATATTCTTTCCTGGCTAAACACAGTGAGCCCGATGAGGGTGAGATATCCATCGATACATGCGCCGGTGAGATTGAGTTTAGAAATGTTTCATTCCATTATCCTCGACACGAGGCAAAAGTATTAGATGGTGTCAGTCTGGCAGTGAAGCCCAACCAGACGGTAGCTATTGTCGGCCGCTCGGGTAGCGGGAAGTCGACCCTGGTCAATCTATTACCGCGCCTGTATGAATTATCTGCAGGGGAAATTCTGCTGGATGGTAAAGAGATTCGACAATACAAACTGGCCGATTTACGCAGACAGATTGCCTATGTTGGTCAGGATGTGCGCCTTTTTAACGATACTGTGCGCAATAATATTGCATACGGCGTGTTAGGCAATATCAGTGAAGAGCGAATTATTGAGGCTGCCCAGAGGGCATATGCCTGGGAATATATCGAAAAGTTACCTCAGGGCCTGGACACTCAGGTTGGTGAAAAAGGTGTGTTGCTTTCCGGTGGACAGCGCCAGCGTCTAGCGATAGCAAGGGCGCTATTAAAGGATGCACCTATACTGATTCTTGATGAAGCCACCTCGGCTCTGGATACAGAATCGGAACGTCATATTCAAAAAGCGATAGATAACTTAATCAGTAACCGCACGACGCTGGTGATTGCACATCGCCTGTCAACCATAGAGCATGCCGATCAAATACTGGTCATGCAGCAGGGAAGGGTTATCGAACAGGGTAATCATAGTCAGTTAATTGAGCAGGGTGGCGTCTATGGTAAGTTACATGCGATGCAATTTAGCGACCATCAAGACTGATTATGTTGAAGCGATATAGCGCAGCATCCAGCCCATCTACTCACAATGGCTGGTGGCTGTGGCGGCTGAACCCGCTGGCCTTAATCCTGTGGCCATTGTCATTGATTTTCTGTGCACTGGTTGTTGTGCGACGTCAGCTTTATCAATTTGAGATTTTGAAAAGTACCGCCTTATCCAGACCTGTTTTTGTGGTCGGCAATATCTCGGTTGGTGGTAATGGTAAAACGCCTGTAGTGGTCAGTCTGGTCAAGCTATTGCAGTCGCGCGGTTATCATCCCGCTATTCTGACTCGAGGTTATAAGAGTGATCTGGAATATGGCTGTCAAATTCTGCAACAGGGCCAGACCAGTGATAAAGCGGGTGATGAAGCGAATATGTTATCCGAAGTCTGCGGCTGCCCAGTTGCTATAGGCGCAGACCGTGTCAAATCAGGGCAACTTTTACTTGAGCAGAATCCTGATCTTGATTTGCTCATCTGTGATGATGGTTTGCAGCATTATGCTTTAAAACGCGATGCTGAAATCATTGTGAGTCGCGAGCTTGCTTTAGGTAATGGCTTTTGTCTGCCAGCAGGTCCTTTGAGAGAACCCATCGGCCGTCTTAAACAATGTGACCTTTTGATTGATCGAGAGGGCAGGGATGTTCAGCAGCAACTGGGGCTTTGCTGGAATTTGCTCAATCCTAAACAGACAGCAGAGCTGTCATCGTTTGAGGGGCAGGCGTTATATGCCTTAGCTGCAATCGGTTTTCCAGAGCTGTTTTTCGAACAATTAAGGCAGCATAAGCTGGATATCATCGCCAATGCTTTTAATGATCATTACAGCTTTACCCAGCAGGATATTGATGGATTTTCCGATAAACCGCTGCTGGTTACCCATAAAGATGCCGTGAAGCTACGCAGTTTCGCCAGAGAAAATATATGGGTTGTTCCTCTCGAATTGACCCTGTCCGATGATTTACAATTAAAATTACTTAACTTAGTGGAGTCCAGACTTAATGGATAAACATTTACTAGATATTCTGGTTGATCCGGTAACCAAAGGTCCACTGGTGTACGACAAAAAAAATCAGGAACTGTTATCGCGTAGCTCTCGACTGGCCTATCCGATAAGAGA
Source organism: Gammaproteobacteria bacterium (assembly GCA_050306135.1). Taxonomy (GTDB): domain Bacteria; phylum Pseudomonadota; class Gammaproteobacteria; genus JACNJF01. Next base: position 41,015 of record JBNLGQ010000079.1, on the reverse strand, counting down.
TGGCATACCCGTCATGTTGCCAGAGGAAGCGCGCGAGCTGAGTGCCGAGGAAATCGAAAGCCTTCAATGAGTAGTGTGATGCAAGCCAATTTTAAAATTGTCATACCAGCGCGCTATGCATCGACCCGGTTGCCTGGAAAGCCATTAATCGATATCCATGGCAAGCCTATGATTGAGTGGGTTTATCAAGCGGCTGTTCAAAGTCATGCTCAGCAGGTGGTAGTAGCTACCGATGATGAACGAATATTAAATGTTGTAGAAAGTTTTGGAGGAGATTGCTGTCTGACTCGCAGCGACCATACAACCGGTAGTGACCGCATTGTTGAAGTATGCGAAATACTGGACTGGTCAGATGAGACGATTATTGTCAATTTACAGGGTGATGAACCCTTGATGCCTGCGCAAAATCTGAGTCAGGTCGCCCAAAATCTGCAGCGATCTGGTTATGATATGGCAACCCTGCATAAGTCTATTGATCAGCAGTCAGCACAAAACCCTAATCAGGTGAAACTGGTTCATGATCAACAGGGTAAAGCACTCTACTTTAGTCGTGCAGCCATACCTTTTCAGCGAGATGAGCCCGTTGCACAATACTTTGGACATATTGGTCTGTACGCCTATCGGGTTGGTTTTTTGAAAACCTATGCCACCTTATTACCCTGCATGCTTGAGCAAAGTGAAAAGCTCGAACAGTTACGTGCCCTGTATTATGGGTACAGCATACACACCGAACTTGCCGCATTGACGCCTGGCATTGGCGTTGATACCAGAGAAGACTTATTAGAAGTGTCAGAAATTCTTAAAGGTCATGCAACATGAATTACGAATGGAAGGTTGTGGACAGGCAAATTGTGTTTCAGGGCTATTTCCGCATGGAAAAATATGCTTTGCAACATGAGCTGTATGCCGGAGGTTCTACCGAAACCTTTCACCGTGAATTGTTTGAACGGGGTTCAGCGGTAGCTGTACTGCCTTATGACCCAGTACGAGATGAAGTAGTTTTGATAGAGCAGTTTCGTGTCGGTGCGATTGGAACTCAGTCCAGACCCTGGCTTAAAGAAATTATTGCTGGAATTATCGAAGACGGTGAAAGCTATCAGCAGGTGGCAGAAAGAGAAACTCTGGAAGAGGCAGGCTGTGAAATTTTACAGCTAGAAAAAATCACTCAATATTATGTCAGCCCCGGTGGGACCAGCGAGCAATGTGTCCTGTATTGTGGCCAGGTGGATACACAGGGCGTAGGGGGCATCTACGGTCTGGATCATGAGTTTGAAGATATTCTTGTTGAGGTGGTGAGTCTTGATCAGGCAAAACGCTGGCTTGATGATGGGACGATCAATTCATCTCCGGCAATTATAGCGCTTCAATGGTTATTACTTAACCGTGAAAAGATTCGTGAAAAATGGATGAAAACGCTATAAATGGGTAGAATCCTCTAAATACGCATAAATATTACGGTTATTTACCTGTAAAGGGCCAATAATGTAAATTTTTACTTGATAATCAACTAATAACCACTATATTAGCGAAAACTAATATTTAACCTATGTGAATATGACCCAGGACCTACTTTCAGAATTAGAATTCGAATTTTCGATTAAGCCGTCAGAGATGGAGGATTTATCGCATCTGTTGATTGAGTTTAACGGACAGGCTCTGTATTGGGATGATGAGGTTGAGGAAAGAGTTATTGCCAAACTCAAAGGGCATAGAATCGACCTGTCTGTCGCACGTCACGTGTTTAAGGATATTCAGGATCTGTTTGACTCAATTTCTCCAGAGATTTCTGATCTGGGTAATCATATTATTAAAAACAATACCTGCTATGTTGAGTGTTGCAGTCGTGACGAAGATGAGAAAACACCCTGTGGCAGTCTGGTTTATATCGATGAGCTGGTGGTAGAGCCTGAGTTTCGGAACAAAAGTATTGGAACCGAGATGTTAAAAAGGATGAGCGAAGTGGTCGATATGAATAAAACCCTGGTAGCGTTAAAGGCTTATCCGATTGTTGACCCTGAATCTGAAGAACGCACCCCTGAACTTAAAAAACAGTTGAAACGTTTTTATGGCAAGCTGGGTTTTCGCCATTCTGGTGAACACTTTATGGTGAAAGATGCGCGAGATTGCCATGCACAACGCAAACGCGCGTTGGCCGAAGCGGGTATTGAATTTTCAGACGACTGTTGATTGAATCAGTGCGGCAACCACCTGGCGGTCTTCAGCAACCAGGATATTAAAGGTTCTACAGGCGGCACCGGTATTCATGACTTCCAGGCCCAGGCCTAGCTGGGCAAAATATCCAATTATTTCGATATCAGGAAACTGTTGTTTGTCCCCCGTCCCTAACAGTATAACTTCAGGTTTTTGATCGATAATAGCCTGTAGATGATCGAGCTTAAGTTCGTCTATATGGGTAACAGGCCAGGGACTGATAATCTGTGATGCTGACAGGATCAGGCTTTGATGGTAATTTTTCTCGTTGATAGTAACCTGACCAGACTGATAGGCCTGGATACTGTTACGACCAGTGATTAATTCTTCGGCTAATGGCATGCGTGCAGATTATCTTAAATCTCTCACTTTGACCAGTTAGCTAATAAAATTTCAGATATCAGATTGACAGCCACCAGAGCACTGTTTATCTTTGCTGACCTTTGTTTATAAACCTAGTGAGACCCCTGTCTTGAACGACGATTTTCAACGTATAAAACGCCTGCCTCCGTATGTATTTAATATTGTAAATGAATTAAAAGCGGCAGCACGAGCGCGTGGTGAAGATATCATTGATTTTGGTATGGGGAACCCCGACCAGCCTACGCCGCAACATATTGTCGACAAGCTTTGTGAGGCCGCACAGCGTGGTGATACTCATCGTTATTCTTTGTCTCGAGGCATTCCTCGTTTACGTCAGGCTGTGTGTAACTGGTATAAACGCAAATACGATGTTGATCTTGATCCAGAAAGCGAAGCAATAGTTACCATCGGTTCTAAAGAGGGTCTGGCTCATCTGGCGATGGCAACAGTGGCCCCTGGTGACGCAGTTTTAGTACCCAATCCTTCATATCCTATTCACCCCTATGGCTTTGTCATAGCAGGTGCAGATATTCACTATGTGCCACTAACTCCTGATGTTGATTTTTTTAGTGAACTGGAAAAAGCGATAAAGGATAGCTGGCCCAAGCCAAAGATGCTGGTGATCAGTTTTCCCGGTAATCCTACGACTCAGTGTGTAGAGTTAGAGTTTTTTGAAAAGGTAGTTGCTATTGCGCGCGAACATAAGATTTGGGTCGTGCATGACCTTGCTTATGCTGAAATTACTTTTGATGGCTATGTAGCGCCCTCTATATTACAGGTGGAAGGTGCCAAAGAAATTGCGGTCGAGTTCTACTCATTATCCAAAACCTATAATATGCCGGGTTGGCGTGTTGGTTTTATGTGTGGTAATCCTACGCTGGTAGCAGCGTTACAACGTATCAAATCCTATATGGATTACGGTATGTTTACACCTATTCAGGTAGCTGCTGTAAGCGCGCTGGAAGGAGACCAGTCAGTTATTGATGATATACGCGCGATGTACCAAAGTCGTAGAGATGTACTTTGTAATGGACTTAATGCTTTAGGCTGGAAGGTAACGCCACCCAAGGCGACCATGTTCGTATGGGCAAAAATTCCAGAACAGTATGCTCATATGGGCTCGCTTGAGTTCTGTAAGCTGATGCTAAAAGAAGCCAGGGTTGCTGTTTCGCCCGGCATTGGTTTTGGCGACTACGGGGATGACCATGTGCGTTTCAGTCTCATTGAGAATGAACATCGAACGCGTCAGGCTGTTCGTGGCATACGTGATATGCTGCGCAACTCATCTAATGATCAATAAGATTCATAGATACATTTTAAGAATTCATTTGTACTACAGAGGTAAATAGTGGAACCGGTCAAGATAGGTTTATTAGGGTTAGGAACAGTAGGTGGTGGAACTGCAAGAGTATTACTCAGTAATGCCGCTGAAATTGCACGACGTGCAGGCCGCGAGATTCAGGTAGTACATGCTGCAGCGCGTGGTTTGAAGCCAGGTGAAAAACCCGAAGGTACAGAACAGGCCATTATTACCGAAGATGCTTTCGAAGTCGTTAACAACCCGGATGTTGATATTGTCGTGGAATTAATCGGTGGCGATTCTCCTGCACGTGAACTGGTGATGGCTGCTATCAATAATGGCAAACATGTGGTTACTGCTAATAAGGCATTGATTGCAAAATTTGGTAACGAAATCTTTGCTGCAGCTCAGGCGAAGGGTGTTGTTGTCGCTTTCGAAGCTGCAGTTGCCGGCGGAATTCCAATCATTAAGGCTATCAGAGAAGGCTTAAGTGGTAATCAGATCCAGTGGATAGCCGGCATCATTAACGGTACAGGAAACTTCATCCTGACCGAGATGCGTGACAAGGGGCGTGATTTTAATGATGTATTAAAAGAAGCTCAGGAGCTGGGTTATGCCGAAGCTGACCCTACCTTCGATGTGGAAGGGATTGATGCCGCGCACAAGCTATGTATTCTGTCTTCTATTGCATTTGGAGTACCCCTGCAGTTCGAAAAAGTGTATACCGAAGGCATCAGCAAGATATCTCAGGATGATGTTACCTTCGCTTCTCAACTGGGTTATAGAATTAAGCACCTTGGTGTCACTCGGGCTACAGAGAAGGGCATAGAGATGCGCGTTCATCCTACTCTGATACCAGAAAAGCGATTGATTGCGAATGTTGATGGTGTGATGAATGCCGTGCTCATTATGGCCGATAAACTGGGGCCTTCGTTATACTATGGTGCAGGTGCCGGGGCTGATCCTACTGCATCAGCAGTAGTGGCGGATATTGTTGATGTGACACGTTCGCTGACTACCGATTCGGATAACCGTGTACCTCACCTGGCATTTCAACCCGATCAGCTGAATGATATTCCTGTACTCAGCATGGATGATGTAGAGACTGCCTATTATTTACGTCTGCAGGCGCTGGATAAGCCTGGAGTCATGGCGGATATTGCTCGTATTATGGGTGAGAATAATATTTCGATAGAGGCCATTCTGCAGAAAGAGCCTGCTGCGAATGAATCCACCGCTACTATTATCATGCTGACTCAACGTATTATGGAGTCTGAGATGAATCAGGCTATCACTTCTATACAGGAGCTATCATCGGTAAGTGGTGAGGTAACGCGTATACGAGTGGAAAACCTGGATTCTAATTAAGGTATTCCTCAGGATAAAAAATAAAGGCTGCCTGTGCAGCCTTTATTTTTTTGTGATGTCTACTGGTCGAGAAAAGTCAGAATTTCAGCTTCAATATCCAGCTTATCGATCACAATATCCTGAGCTACAGGCCTGTTGAAAAGCTCACGGATGACTTTCGGAATTTCTATGTTTGCGGTTTTTGCAATGGATTCCAATGCATCCTGATCATGGCCATCGCGTTTTCCAGTCAACGCATAATCAATTACCGGTGAGAACTTGGTCCATTCTGCGGTGGAATAAACAATCGATTTGAGTCCGCTATTGCGATAGTTCTGGTGAGTCTTGAAGCAGGTGGCAGTATGAGGATCCATCAGGTAGCCATCATCAAATGCCTGTTTGATAAAAGCCTGACCCTCACCATCGCTACAATAATCGGCGGCAAAATATTGTTGTAGAAGACTCAGCTCATCAGTGCTCAGTTGATAACGTCGATTTTCAATCAGTTGCTGCATCAATTCGTGAGTGCGAGCGGCACCAAATAGATCAAACAATACACGCTCAACATTAGATGAAACCAGTATGTCCATGGCTGGAGAGGTCGTGCTGATTAAATCTCGTGAATTCAAGTCGTAAATGCCCGTATTAATCAGATCGGTTAATACATTGTTGGCATTCGATGAAATCAGAATCTTTTCTACCGGTAGCCCCATTTTAACCGCATAGAAGGCCCCTAATGCATTACCAAAATTCCCGCTGGGTATGTTCAGATAAACCTTTTCATTCGTTTCGATAGCGTTTTTTCTAAGCAATTCCAGATAAGAGTGAATATGGTAAATAATCTGAAAGATGATGCGACCAAAGTTGACTGAGTTGGCTGCGGAGAGTGATATGCCTTTTTGCTGCAGTTTATCCTTGAAGGCGGCAGAGCCCAGCAGTGTTTTGAGTGCTTTCTGAGCATCATCAAAATTACCCTTAATACCAATAACTTTAAGGTTGTCTGCGTCTTCAGTAACCATCTGCAAGCGTTGTACATCTGAAGTACCGCCATCAGGGTAAAGACAGGCTACACGCACATTAGCGCGATTTTTGAAGGTTTCCAGAGCGGCAGGCCCGGTATCGCCACTGGTGGCTGCCAGGATCAAGTAGTTCTCGTTACGTTGTTGGGCGAGTGACGATAACACGGCACCAAAGGGAAGCAGGGCCATGTCTTTAAATGCACGGGTTGGGCCATGATAGAGTTCACTGACATAGAGATCGTCATAAACTCGGATAACGGGCACTGGGTTTTGAGGGTCATCAAACTGGCTATATAGAGATAATGCCTGATCAATAACAGTTTCATCGATATCGATAGCAAACAGCTCGAGAATTGATCGGGTAAGCTGCTGATAATCACTGGCTAAATGGTTCGCTAAAAAATCATTGGGTAATACAGGAATCGACTCGGGACTGTAAAGACCGCCAAAGGATGCGATAGGATTTAAGATGGCCTCGGAAAAAGGCACGGAAACTTTATGTTGGCCATCATTGCCACGGGTTTCGATGAAATTCATTAAAATTGAGTGTTATCTGGGCTTAAAAAATTGGGCGTATTATAACGGTAATGAGCCTCTACGGAAGGTCTGTATCCCGCTCGAGAGGTACTGAAGCTGTTTTTCTGCGAAATGTGGGTATTTTTTTCCTCATTTCGAGCAGGATAACTTCTGTTATGTGTTAAACACGAGTAAAATCAGCCGATTTTTATAAACCATAAACAGAGAGCACTAATGAGTACCGAAAGAACCCTGTCTATTATCAAGCCTGACGCCGTTGCCAAGAACATTATCGGGCAGATTTATAGCCGTTTTGAAAATGCTGGCCTGCGCATTGTAGCAGCCAAAATGATTCAGCTGGATCAGGCTAAAGCCGAAGGATTTTATGCTGTTCACAAAGAGCGTCCTTTCTTCAAGGATCTGGTCGACTTTATGACCTCTGGTCCAGTGATGGTACAGACCCTGGAAGGTGAAAATGCTATCGCAAAGCACCGTGAAGTTATGGGTGCAACCAATCCAGCGGAAGCGGCTCCAGGCACCATCCGTGCTGATTTTGCCAGCAGTATCGATGAAAATGCTGTGCACGGTTCAGATGCACCTGAAACAGCAAAGGTTGAGATTGCATACTTCTTCTCTGAAGATGAACTGTGTGAGCGTATCCGCTAAGCAATGAGTAATACTGCCTTGCATAATCTGTTAAATATGGATCGCCCCACGATGGAGGTGTTCTTCCTGTCTATCGGCGAAAAACCGTTTCGTGCTAAACAGGTTATGCAATGGATACATCAGCGTGGAGTTACCGACTTCGCGCTGATGACTGATCTGGCAAAAAGTCTGCGCAGTAAACTCAGTGAAATTGCTGAAGTAAGATTGCCGGAAGTTGCTATTGATCAACAGTCTTCAGATGGTACACGTAAATGGCTGCTGCATATGGATGGGGTAGAGAATGCTGTCGAATGTGTACTTATACCAGAAGATAATCGCATGACGCTGTGTATCTCATCGCAGGTGGGCTGCACCTTAAACTGCTCGTTCTGCTCTACGGCAAAACAGGGGTTTAATCGCAATTTGACCACCGCTGAAATCATTGGGCAGTTGTATCTTGCGCATCATTCACTGGTTGCCGATGGTCGTGAAAACGGTATTACTAATGTCGTGATGATGGGTATGGGCGAGCCATTACTCAATTATGATGCGGTAATGTCAGCACTCAATATCATGTGTGATGATTTTGCCTATAGCTTAAGCAAGCGCCGGGTGACTATTAGTACCGCTGGAGTGGTGCCAGCAATGATGAAGTTAAAGCAGTCTACCGATGTTAGCCTTGCGGTATCATTGCATGCAGCAAATGATGAACTTCGCGACCAACTGGTCCCGTTAAACAAAAAGTATCCCATCCGTGAGTTACTTGCAGCCTGTCTCGAATATGTAAAAGATCACAATCGCCGACGTATAACCTTTGAATATGTTATGCTCGCTGGCGTCAATGATAGTCTGGAACATGCTCGTGAATTGGTTAAAATTCTTAAGCCTGTACCCAGCAAACTTAACTTAATACCATTTAATCCTTATCCTAATGCCATTTACCAATGTTCAGATCGTGAAACCATCAACCGATTTCGCGATTTTGTGCATAGTAAGGGCATAGTGACAGTAACCCGTAAAACACGTGGTGAAGATATCGATGCGGCCTGTGGTCAACTGGTTGGAAAAGTGAAGGATAAAAGTCGAAGAAGCCTGAAACATCAGGTCAAATTAGAATCAATTACAGGATAAATGAATGCTACGAATTAATCTGATCTGGCTCATGCTGTTAAGTTTATCTGCCTGTGTCGTGGTCGATGAGGGGCCTACTCAAAATGAAAAGGCCAGTGATATCAATGTACAGTTGGGCATGGGTTACTATCACCAGAATAATCTCGAGCTGGCGAATGAAAAACTACTCAAGGCATTAGACCAGAATCCTCGTAATGCTCAGGCACATCATGCTTATGCTGTTTTACAAAATCGTTTTAATGATAAGGAAAAGGCGGAGTTTCATTTTCGCAAAGCAATCGAATACAACGATAAGGACTCTGAAGCGTTGAATAATTTTGGTGCCTTTCTGTGTAAAGATAAACGACCAGAAGAAGCTGAAAAAATGTTTCTACAGGCACTAAAAAATCCCTTATATAAAGATCCCGAAGTTGCTTACACCAATGCTGCGACTTGTCTGCAACAGAATAATCAAAAGCCTGAGCAGGTAAAGGCATACCTGAAGAAAGCTCTGGGAGTGGCTAATAATTTTCGACCGGCCCTGATTATGCTGGCAGATATCAGTTATCAAGAAAAACAATATGAACTAACAACCATCTATTTGAAACGTTATCACTTGGTAGGTACACCCACGGCACGCAGTTTGTGGCTGGAAATCAGGAATGAACTTGAATTAAATCACAGGGATGAGGCTTATAAACTAGCTGAAAAACTTAAGACAGACTTTGCCGATACCCCTGAATATCAATCCTGGTTAAAACTATCGAAATGAGCGAGACATTAAAAGACGATACCGAACAAGGTCCTCCAAGCCTGGGTCCTGGTGATCGCCTGCAGGCGGCAAGAATATCAATTGGACTTACTCAGGAAGATGTTGCCAGCAAAATGAGGCTATCTACGGCAATATTAAATTGCCTGGAAGAAAATAATTTTGATGATATAACGGCCCCTATCTTTGTAAAAGGCTACCTACGCTCGTATGCGCGTATCGTTAACCTTGATGAAGAAGATATCATTAAACAATATTCACAATATTACACTCAGAATGATCCACCAATTTCATCTACCAGTAATACATCCCCTGAGATTAATTCAGATGACGCTCGGGTAAAGGGTACTACCTGGCTGGTCATTATAATATTAGTAGGTCTGTTATCATTCTGGTGGTGGAGCCGATATCAGCAACCCGCGCAAACAGTTAGCCTTGATTCTGCCGACTCCAGTGAGATTCTTGCAAATGCAGATGATTCTTCTGAATCTTCTTCTATTTCTCTTCCTGCTATTGAAAATGACACAACGGAAAGTGTTATTCAGGAAGATCTTGCTGCCAATTCTGATGGAGACATCAATAATTCTTTGGAGATTTCAGTTGAAGAGCAGGCCAGGAACGAATTGAACAGTATTAACGAAATTCTGCCTCAGCCGGAAGAGATAGAATCGGTAGTGCAGACGGAATCAGAAGCTGACCTGGCTCCTGTATCTGAGCCAGAACCCGTGGCGGCGGAGCAGGTAGTTGATACAACCGGTTCGACTGATCTGGTGATTAACGTAAATGCTGATACCTGGGCTGATATCAAAGACGCCGATGGGAATCGTCTGGTTTATGATCTTTTGAAAAGTGGCCAGAATATTACCTTGACGGGTAAGGCTCCATTCAGAGCTTTTCTGGGTAATGGACACGGCGTCAGCATCCAGTATCAGGGTGAAAATATTGATCTTAGTAAGAATATCAGAGCGGATAACACTGCCAGGTTCAAAATAGGGCAGTAACATGGTTCAACAGATTAAATTGATACGTGGTATGCATGACATACTACCTGAAGAAATCGGTGTATGGCAGCAACTTGAAGATGGTTTTCGTAAGCTTGTTGAAAGCTATGGTTATCGCCAGATTCGTACCCCCATTGTTGAGAAAACGGGGCTGTTTCACCGTTCTATCGGTGAGGTTACCGATATCGTTGAAAAAGAAATGTACAGTTTCGATGATCGTAATGGTGATAGCCTGAGTCTGCGTCCAGAGAATACCGCCAGTGTGGTTCGCGCCGGCATTGAACATGGGCTATTACACAATCAACAGCAGCGCCTTTGGTACAACGGGCCCATGTTTCGTCATGAACGTCCACAAAAAGGCCGTTATCGACAGTTTCATCAGCTAGGTGCAGAAACTTTTGGCATGCAGGGTGCAGATGTAGAAGCCGAATTGATTCTGATGGCTGCTCGCCTGTGGCGATCACTCGGCTTACAGGATATCTCTCTACAGCTCAATACTCTCGGTACCAGCGAGGATAGAGCAAAATATAAGGAGGTACTTGTCAGCTATTTTAGTAAACACCAGGATCAACTCGACGAAGACAGCCGGCGTCGTCTAGGCAGCAATCCATTACGAATACTAGATAGTAAGAACCCTGATATGCAGGATTTAATCGAGTCAGCACCAAAACTGCAGGATCATTTATGTGATGAGTCCAGGCATCACTTTGAACAGTTATTAGAGATCCTGGATTTTGCCGGTCAAGCTTACACCCTGAATACCCGGCTGGTACGTGGTCTGGATTATTATTGTCATACAGTGTTTGAATGGGTTACCGATAGTCTGGGAGCCCAGGGTACGGTTTGTGCTGGTGGTCGCTATGACGGTCTGGTAGAGCAGCTAGGTGGCAAGCCGACATTCGCAGCAGGATTTGCAATGGGGGTTGAACGCCTGGTATCCATGTTAATTGATCAGCAACAGGCTCAGGCTGCTGCAAGCAGCGATATTTATTTTGTAGTAGTGGGAGAAAAAGCAGTCATTACTGGTCATAAACTGGCAGAACAATTGCGTGATCAGTTGGAAGGTATTGAACTGGTACTGCATGCTGGTGGTGGTAGTTTCAAAAGTCAGCTGAAAAAAGCAGATAAATCCGGGGCTTCACTTGCTCTGATACTGGGTGAGCATGAGGTTGAGCAGGGCATGATTAACATTAAATTTCTACGCGATGACCGGGAACAATTGACTCTGCCACAGCAAGATCTGGAACAACAATTAACGCAACTATTAAACGAACAAGTAAATAAAGGTTAGGCAATACTATGACTGAATATATGACAGATGAAGAACAGGTTGAACGCATCAAGAAATGGTGGGCAGATAATGGTAGTTCGGTAATTGCCGGTCTGGTCATCGGAATTGGTGGTCTGGGTGGTTGGCGCTTCTATGTTGACTACACAACAACCCAAGCTGCCGAGGCATCATCACATTTTACACAAATGGTGAGCTCACTGGATGCTAATAAGTCCGATGTGGCCATTGAGCAGGCAAATCTGGTTGTAAGTGATTATGGCTCCACACCTTACGCGGATCTTGCTCAATTTGCTTTAGCGAAGGCATATGTCTCATCAGAAAAATATGAAGAAGCTGCCCAGACCCTGCAAAAGATTATCGATGATTCATCTGAAGCGCCTATTCAGGCTATAGCTCGTATGCGACTTGCTGCGGTACAGCAACAACTCGGTCAGCTTGATCAGGCTCTGAAAACTATCGAAGTAGAATATCCACAACAGTTTTCTGCAGCGATAGAAGAGTTAAAAGGCGATATACTGGCTAGCCAGGGGCATGCAGAGCAGGCAAGAGCTGCCTATCAAAAAGCCCGCATGGCTAATCCACCAGCTGCTAATCCACAGTTCCTCCAGCAAAAGCTGGACAATCTAGGTGTGTCTGGCCTCAATAGCTAAACATTGAAGCTATCATTTTAAGGATCAAAGCATGAAGTATATGCCCCTCGGCCGGTTAACACTGTTCATCAGTCTGACATTATTCATGTTCGGCTGCTCTACGCCGGATAATAGTGAACCTCCCGCAGAACTAACAGATATCGAAAGCCCTGAGTACGTCCGTGAACTCTGGAGTTTTCAAACGGGAAAGAGCTCTAAAGTCAATTTTTATGACCTGGCCCCACTGGTAGCTGGTGACAAAATATATACCATCGACTTAAACGGCCGTATTTACCAGATTGACGCCAAACGAGGCCGTGCTGACTGGAGTTTTGAGACAGGTTTACCTGCGATTGCCGGGTTGTCAGGGGATGAAACTCACCTGGTGGCTACCTCACGTGATGGTGAAGTGGCAATGTTTGAGGTTAAAGAAGACTCTTTATTACTGAGCTGGAAGAAGCAGTTAAGTAGTGAGATTCGTACTCAGGCAGTACTGGATAAAGATCAGGTATTTGTACGTGCAGGTGATGGCAAGTTATCGGCATTAGATGCCACCAGCGGAGAGATTCAATGGACAGTAACTCGTCGTGTTCCAGCGCTTTCTCTCACTGGAAATAGCAGTCCTATCCCCGTCGGAGATCTGGTGATCACTGGCTTCGATAACGGTAAACTGGCCGCTCTGGAGCGTAGCAATGGCTCTACAGCCTGGGAAACCACCATTGGTAGTCCTCGAGGTCGAACCGAAATCGAACGTCTGGTAGATATTGATGGGCAGTTTGTTATACGTGATGGGGTTATCTATGTCAGTTCATTCCAGGGCAATCTTGCTGCGGTAACAGCAAATACTGGACAGGTGATCTGGACGCGTGAATTTTCCAGCTCGAAAGCTATTACCGCAGATCAGGAAGCTATCTATCTCGTTGATGATCGCAGTCACCTATGGTCAATTGATAGACGCACTGGCAGCTCTTTCTGGAAGCAGGATGTTTTGAATGCGCGAAAAATTACTGCCCCAGCCATACTGGGGGAGCGTCTGATTGTTGGAGACCTGGCAGGGCATCTGCATTTTCTACAGAAATCGGATGGAAAATTAATGGCTAGAATACGACCCGCAGAGAGTCGTTACATTTCTCAACCAGTCATCGGTACTGGCGTTGCTTATGTTATTGATGTAGCAGGCAACCTGACTGCCGTTACCCAGGAAAAATCCAGGTGATTCCAGTTATCGCATTGATCGGACGTCCGAACGTTGGCAAATCCACTTTGTTTAATGGATTAACCCGTACACGTGATGCCATTGTGGCAGATGAGCCGGGGCTCACCCGCGATCGTCAATATGGTATTGGCAAGATCGGAGAAAAAAAGTTTATTGTCGTTGATACGGGGGGCTTAAGTGGCGAACAGCAAACACTGGACGACCTGATGGCGCGCCAGTCACTGTTGGCACTCGAAGAGTCTGATCGGGTTTTGTTTCTGGTAGATGCCCGCTCTGGCATCACCAGTGGTGATGAAGTGATTGCGGATATGATCCGTAAGTCCGGCAAGCCGGTTACTGTGGTAATTAATAAAATTGACGGGGTGAATCCGGAACACGCTGAATCAGATTTCTACTCTCTGGGGTTTTCTGATATGTGCATGATCGCGGCTTCGCAGCGCAAGGGCATTTCTTCGCTGATCGAAGATGTGCTCAGTGATTATGAGCAGACTACAGATCAGCATGAGTCTACTGATGGCCCGTCTATCGCTATTATTGGCCGTCCTAATGTCGGTAAATCTACCTTGATCAACAGGCTGGTAGGTGAAGAACGTGTGGTAGCATTTGACTTGCCTGGAACCACACGAGATTCTATTCCGGTTCCCTTTGAACGACATGGAAAGCACTACACACTGATTGATACAGCAGGTGTTCGTAGACGTGGCAAGGTGAATGAAACCGTAGAAAAGTTTAGTGTTATTAAGGCGCTGGAAGCGATAGAGAAATCAAATGTTGTAGTCCTTGTCATTGATGCAACCGATGGCATCACTGATCAGGATTTGACTCTGCTTGGATACGCGTTAGATAGTGGTCGAGCCATGGCTCTGGCGATTAATAAATGGGATGGTCTGGAGCCTGAGCAGCGTGAATACAATAAGACCGAACTCAGTCGCCGGCTTTCATTTATAAACTTTGCCAATCAGCATTTTATCTCGGCCAAGCATGGTACCGGGGTAGGGGAATTGATGAAATCAATTGATCAGGCTTATGCCTCAGCTTTCAAACAATTCAATACCAAAGCACTTACCGACCTGCTTGAAGAAGCAGTGTTTAAACATAATCCTCCTTTATCTAACGGACATAGAATTAAATTACGCTATGCGCACCAGGGGGGTAAAAACCCGCCCATTATCGTCATTCATGGATCCAGGACGGATAAATTAAACGATGCTTATAAACGGTATCTGATGAGCTTTTTTATCCAGAAGCTCAAACTCAAAGGTACACCAGTGCGCATTGAGTTTAAAGTAGGGGATAACCCCTATGCAGAAAAACGAAATAAACTGAGTAAACACCAGGTGGATAAAAAGAAGCGTCTGATGAAGTTTGTTAAGAAAAAGAAATAATACAAAGGTACCAGGGTCTGTTAACAGGCCCTGGTATTATCGTCTATTTTTTATCGGCCCAGATCGCATATACCGGGTCAGAGTAAAGCAGGCGATCTGACAAAAGATCATCTTCGGGTCTGAATAACCCCCGCATTGAAAAGCTATTAAACTTACAGAAAGCATTCGAATGCTGTAGATAGCTTAAAACAAGGGCAGGGCGTTCAAATTCATGCAGTTCAGTCCAGATATGTACTGCTTTTTCTGTGACCGAGCGATTACTAAAACTGATGATGATTCGACCACCAGGTTTCAATATGCGAGCTATTTGATCCATCAAATGATCTGGCTGAGTTACATACTCTATAGCGGCATGAATCAGTACAGCATCAAATTGGTCCTGTTGATAAATCTCTAATGCATCTGGCTCATTAACGTTGATTTGATCACGTTGAGTACAAATGGGATTGGCATCAAGCTCCTGTGGATTTAAGCCAGCACAGCTCAGACTTGCAAGCTGAAGGTTTGAATTCTGTAGAGGACTATGCGCTCCTGCCATTAAATCAAGCACCTGCATCCCGTCTGACAATAGGTCGTTATATAAGGAAGACACAAGACCCAAAGCCGTGTTATCCCAAAAAGGGCTGAAGTCAGGAGAACTGAAAAAAGCAACATCATCTGACTCATCGATCCTTGAAAATCCATGTTCATAACTGTAGTTAATATCTATTCCCTCGAGTTTAGCCTGCATGCCAGGGCCATAGTCACAGAGTAAGGCGGGAATATCATTACAGCGACCACCGCGTTCAGAAGCTGACTTCTTTATGCGGTGGATTTTGAATGTCATATCTAGTTTTTTACCGGCCAGGGGGTGGTTAAGATCAACAGTAATACCTTTATCATCTCTTGAAATGATACGGCAGGGAAACTTATTACCCTGGTAAACGCCATCTATACCTGTGAAAAAATCTTTAGGGTAAAAACGTCCCTGCTGAGGGATTAGGGGAGTAGACTCTTTGAGTTCAGGTTGAAATTGTTTCAGGTTAATCGTTTTAAGCTGTCTCTGCTGGTATGTTTCAATCAGTTCACCCTCTTGAAAGGTATGTTTTATGAGTGCTCCTATAGGTTGCCCAGTTAATTGTGAGGTGATTTCTGCTGGCAGGTAATCACGCCAGAGATTGATATTCGGAAGAAAATGCCAGTCACTGAAGTTACAGTCACAAGCCTGCCAATGGATACCAGCACTGGCATCCAATATGGATCTCTCGTCAACCTTTTCCATTATCTGGTTTTCTGGTACCGAGGATTGAAAAGCTATATCAGGTTCTAAAAAAGACATTATTTAGTGAGCATGTTTAAGAAATAAAGATTTTAACCGATAAATAAGTGAACAGGATCCCTATTTTATGGTGGATAGCTTGCAATCTATTGACAGTTACAGAATCATCAACTAAAGCTTATTAAACTGAACTAACTTAGCAAACCATGAGAAGTATCAAGACATGACTACCCAGAGAATTCTGATCGCAAATGCCAAAGGCGGCTGTGGTAAAACCACTGTAGCGACTAATATCGCCTCGCACTATGCTGCACAGGGTAAAAATGTACGTCTGTTTGATTATGATACACAGGGTTCTTCTCTACAATGGTTAAAGCGTAGGGGAGATAATTATCCTGCTATTTATGGGGTAGATGCTTCACGTCGCCCCGATAATCATATGACCAGATCCTGGCAACTCAGAGTACCACCAGAAACGGATATAGTCGTACTGGATACTGCCGCAGGCATTGACGTCTCGGAACTGGCAGCCATGTTTCAGGAAAATGATTGCCTGATCATTCCTGTATTACCTTCGCCTATAGATATTCATGCTACAGCGCATTTTATAAAAGATGTTTTATTAATTGGAAAAGCCCGCAAAAAACAGATACGTGTGGCAGTGATAGCTAATCGAGTACGAAAAAACACCCTTACATACCATGCACTGGAGCGCTTTCTGTTCTCGCTTAAAATTCCCTTTGTGACCAGTCTGCGCGATACACAGTTTTATTCCAAAGCTATAGATCTAGGTTGTGGAGTGGAAGAGCTAAAGCTGCCACAGGTGAAGCAGGATCACCAGCAATGGGCACCACTGTTTCGATGGATTAATACTCCGATTGAAGCCACAACAGCAAAAGTGCATACCCTGTATGCAGATAAAAGTTCAACGTAAAGAGCTATTATTATTTAACAAAAATTTCTTTTTAAAGCGGGGCTAATTTTATTGCCGCTGTGTTAATATATGCGCTCTTTAAATTTTCTATAAAAAGTCATGAAATCTTTGTTCTTCTGTTGTTTTGCAAGTTTAATATTTTTAATCCCAGCTACTTCCCAGGCCAATGATTTTGAGGCTGCAGTTTCTTCTGAAACAGCACAATTTACCTTTCGTTCAGATTCAAGTCTAATTGGATGGGGTGGGGCAGAACTGGGATTAGGCCTGTTTTATAATGAAGCCGATGATTTTGTTGGGCAGTTGAGCCTGATGCAACGCCGCCAGGCTACTAAAAATAATCCGCTTACACTTGGCGTTGGTGCACGCCTGTATCTGGGTGATCTGGATGATCTTGATCAGGGTGTTGCTGCGGTGGCTATAGGCGGAGAGATTCGTTATACCATTCCGGGTGTTATGCCTATGGCTCTTTATCTGGCGGGCCATTATGCTCCAAAGATAACCAGTTTTTCAGATACGGATGAAGTTGTTGATTTAAATCTAGGGTTTCAGATTGAGATATTACCCCAAACAACTGCATTCGTAGGCTATCGCAGTCTGGAAGTTGATGTAGATCGAAAGTCTGGTTATGAACTAGATGACGATCGAATTCATGTTGGTGTCCGCTTTACTTTCTAAATTTCACTTTGTTTTGATCACGGTTTAACACGCTTTAATGTCTGATTGCCTGATACTATTTGATGTTATCAGGCAAAAAGTCATGTAAATCAGTGAAACCATATCAAGCCACCCGTTAACACTTACTGCGAAATAAACAGAGCCGGGT
Organism: Gammaproteobacteria bacterium; assembly: GCA_050306135.1. GTDB lineage: Bacteria > Pseudomonadota > Gammaproteobacteria > JACNJF01. The sequence goes on along the minus strand of JBNLGQ010000079.1, from coordinate 23,198 downwards.
CCACCCAGTTTCCGTTTAAGCCCACACTCCAATGTAGATGTGGGCCAGTGACTCTTCCTGTTGCTCCAACCAGCCCTATAACCTGGCCTTTTTTAACTTTTTGGCCCACTTTAACGTCAATCTGATCAAGGTGGGCATATAGGGAAATAAGCCCCTGACCGTGTTGTAGATAAATCATGTTACCGCTAAAAAAGAAATCTCCAGTTTCTATTACGGTTGCATCGGTAGGCGCGATAACTGGTACACCCTTTGCAGCGGCTATGTCCATACCACCGTGCGGTTTACGTGGCTGTCTATTAAATACACGGCGTTTACCATAGCTTCCCGTGATAATACCATCAACTGGCGTGAGAAAATTAAGGTCGGGAGTACTGTCACTCCAGTTGGCGCGGGCTTTTTTCTTACGTTTGGATTCCTTTGAAATACGATCATAGTCACGCTTTTCAGGGTTTACTTTACGTTTATCTTTAATGGTGATGTGCTGAGTGGTGTATTTCTTATCCTTTACCGTAAAGTATTTTCTGATAAGCGCCTGGTTATTGTTGATATGACCAGAGATAGAGTATTCGCCGGGCTTGAGACTTAATGGCAAGCCAACTAAGGCAATACTCTGTCCATCTTGCTCAGTAATGATTAAGGCCTTTTTACGGAATGTGAAATTTGCGTTAGTAATATTTTCACCTAGTGGGATGAATGCAATGCCACCTGGCACTCTTGATTCCTTAGGGAAGCAAAAAGCACTTACAGAAAACAGGCATAGGGATATAAATAGCAAATGGCGCATGATGAATTTTCTTAACATTTAATATGGCGGGGATAATAAATCAATTTCAGAGCTTTTTCATTGACTGGAAGGCTGTACTAACGCTTTGATCCAGTCTCTATGCAGTAGATTGCAGTGGTAAGATTAAAATCACTTGCAAAAAAACTATGCTAATCGAGAATAACTACGCGTAAGCGTCTAAAATACCCTCGATGTAATATGAGTTTTTATCAATGAGTTCGCAATTAGGTGTTAGCATACTGGCACAGGCCAGTGAAGAAGATCCGATTTCGGGTGGATTAATCGGAAATGGGGCCCAATGGGTTACTATTGATAAAAAATTCACCTTATTTGCTGTGGCCGAAGATAAATCAGATGAATCAGGTAGACTAGCCCGTTTAGCGCTTGAAATCCTGCTCGATGATGTACAGACAAACCTTTCCTCTGGCGAGTATGATCAGGCCACTGATTATGAAAAACACGTGCTGGCTACCCGTTGTGTTGAAGAATCCTTTGAAAACATCAATGACTATCTGATTAGTCAGAGTAGTAGTGGAGTATCTGGTAGCAGAAAAGGAGTAGCACTGACAGTAATGCAGGTCATACATGGGCAGTGTAGTTTTATCAATGCTGATGAGCATCCCTGTTTGCATTTCCAAGAAGGTAAGCTGTATAAACTCAATCATCACATTAGTGCCGATAGGTCTGATAAAGGTGTTCTTGGGATATCAGAATCCTTGGCCATCAAAAGTAATCAACTGGCAGTTAGCGCCAATGACCTACTCCTTACCTGTAGTCAGCAGTTGTTAAAGCATGTGGATGAAGAGTTTCTCAGGGTGACGCTAACGCGATTTCAGGACAGTCCACAAATGGCGATGCGACAGATAACGAGCAAGGCTCAACGAAGCGGTATGCAGGGCAAACCTTTACTCATCATAATGGCCATAAATCAACTGGTAGCAAAGCCTAGAAGCTGGTTTAAAAGGTAAACTGATATAATTTGGCTTTATATTTACCGACATAGGTTGATTTTCTGCCTATGAACGGACTGGCAATGCACATAAAAACAGCTAAGCTTTGTGTAACCAGAGGAAAAAGGCTTAAGTGGGTATGAACTGTGAGGTAGGTCGTTCGTAGTTATCCAACTGAGCCATTTTTTTGATAATTTATAATTATAGATACAGGCAGCAATACCGGAATTACATATGGTAAGTAATCAACAACCAGATAATGTTATAGCTTTTGGCGGTAACACTATGGTTTACGAATCAGTAAAGCGATTCGCATTAAAAGGGCTATCCGACCTCATTCGGGTTTTAATGGAAAATATTGACGACGCCCTGTTCGAACTATCTGAAAAGGTAGAAAGTGACCGTGAGCGCAATATGTATTTCGACGCAATGCGAGAAATTCGCCTCAAGCGCAAACAGATTCAGCAAAACTTTGATTCTGAAATGCAGCAATGTTTTGATCGCCTGCTACTGGAACGTTTGAATCCCAAAACCTCCACTCAGGAAGACGAACTCAGCCTGGTAGAACAAGAGGATATAGAAGGTCAGCTAGCGATAGAAAATATGATCAGCAAGGCTCGACCGCATTTTGAAGATGATTTATATGCTGTGATTGAAAGGCTTAAGGTGGTCTTACACCGTAAACAAATCCCTGAGGATTTAAACCCTTTGGATCCTAAGGCCATTTGTGAAAGCTTTCATCTTGCCTGCGAAGACCTGGAATCGGATATCCATGTTCTGCTTATTTTTTATAAGATGTTCGACAAGTTCGTGATGTCACGCCTGGGCGGCTTTTATATGGAATTAAATAACTACTTCGTTAGTAAAGGAGTGCTGCCTGAGTTTGAAGCGTCAAAAGAGCGCATGAAGTTTACTTCACGCTTTATGTCGAACAAAATATCTAAAACGGATGTGAGCCATCAAAGTAACGAAGCAAACCCGGCTTCAGCTGACCCATCACATACTACCGGTAATATTCCCGCCATGGATGGTAACGTCTTCTCCATGTTACAACAGGCTTTTTCACCGGGCCCAGGTGCTTATGCTACTGGAGAAATGCCTTCTGTTTCCGGGCAGCAAGGTGGTTCATCAGACGGGGCAGGCATGCTTCCTTCAGGAGGTGGGTCTTCGGTTCTGATACATCCCGAATATGCTGCTGCCCTGAGTGGATTACAGACTGTTATGCGTAGTAACCAACCTGTGTACAGTGTTGATCCTGGACAGTATAAAACCGAATTACAACAGCAACTGAATACCTTTAAACAGCAAAACAGTCATCTTAGTTCCAGCTCTGATAATCAGATTATCGATATCATCTCGATGCTTTTCGATTTCTTTTTTGATGATGAGGCATTACCAGACCCTATCAAGGTATTGATCGGCAGGTTACAGATCCCCATACTCAAGGTAGCCATGATCGATGAAAGCTTTTTCAACCAGAAAAAGCATCCGGCGCGAAAATTACTCGACTCTATCTCCAAAGCTTCACTCGGTTGGAGTAGTGATGCAGAACAGGAACAGATACTCATCGATAAAATCGAAAAGATAGTCGATTTTCTATTGACCGAATTCGAACAAGATGTCTCTGTCTTTGAAACTGCTCTGGCTGAGTTCAAGGAATTTATGTCGACTGAAAATACCAGAGTCGAAAACAAGCTGCAGGAGATCAAACAACAGGAACAGGAAAGGGATGAGCAACTTAAGCAGGCTCAATCTCTGGTTTCGAATTTTATCCAGAAGATGCTTAATAAACATGAACTTGGTTTTACTGTTATTGAGTTTCTGGAAGGAATCTGGACAACGGTATTATCAAATACTCTGGCATCACAGGGTGCCGATTCTAAACATTGGCAAAATCTAAAGCAGATTACGACCACTCTAATCTGGACCTTGATACCCAAGCACAGCGAAGATGATAAGCATAAATTACTGAAAACCTTACCTTCATTACTACGTGCATTATCTCGAGGTATGGAGCTGGTGAAGACCGATGTGGAAGACCAGAATCGGGTATTTAAGATGCTAGTACTTGAGCATTCACGGGTGGTTAAACAAACAAGTAAGAATATAGTCACACGTATAGATGACAAAACTGTATGGCCAGAGGGTGGGCCAGAAGCGGCATTCGCAAGCTTTACCGATGTGGACGATCTGGATGAAGTGGTCGATATACAATTTAGTAAAGATGATACTGGAGAAATTCAAATCGTAGAGAATGATCTTGATCCCTCTCAGGAGAGTGAGCTGATTACTAATGTTGCGGCGATACCTACCAAACAGGTGGTACATAATCTCGAAGAGTTCGCCGAAAGTGTCAATCAGGGTAATATAACCATAGACGAAGAGATTATCCTCGACACCTCTGCCAATCTGTACGAAGCTGCAGCCTATCAGGAACTGGATGATAGTGATCAAAAAGCGAGATCACTCGAAATTGGGGACTGGGTTGAGTTTATCGAGCATGGCAGTAAGGCGGTGAATGCCAAGTTATCCTGGAAAAGCAATGTGACGGGTAAGTATGTGTTTGTAAATCGCCACGGGGTGAAAATCAAAAATATTACCGTCAACGGGTTAGCCATGGAGATAAGAGCAGGGCGTGCCAAATTGATTGAATCGGTTTCTGTATTTGATCGAGCAATTAATTCATTTATGAGTACTATCAAACACTAGAAAAGCAGGAGCCGCCCTTAGTGTAAGGGCGACCCTGACCTGACTTTATAAAGACATCTCCAGGTCATCCAGCACAGCGTCTATACCAGCCTGTGCGCATTCCTCATCAGTTTCTCCTGCTGGGGCACCACTTACACCTACTGCACCAACCAGAGAGCCACTTACCACAATCGGTAAACCTCCTGCAGACATGAGTATCATTGGTGCACGTCCAACCGGTGAATTGGCTCTGTCTCCCAAAGCAGAGGTTGCACTGTTAAAATTAGCCGCTGTATAAGCCTTACGATGGCTGATGGGTACCGTGATTTGAGCTGCTATGGTATCGCGCAGAGTTACCTGAATAATACCTTCACGATCTACTACCGTGACACCAATCTGAATACCTTTTTTGGTACAGTGGTCGATTGCAGCCTGGGCAACGGTTATGGCGGTGGGTAATGTGAGACGTTTGGTAGTTACCATTGAAATATCCTCATCGGCAAAAACACTGCCAATAAAGAATAAACTGCAGATGACGGGTATCATTATCTTTTTCATTTTTATCTTCTCCTCATTTAGGGCCTGTTAACACGTCCTGGAAACTACTTTATAAAACGAAAAGCTTAATATTGCTATACTGAGCACTAAATTGGGACATACGCAGATACGAGTAACCTATGAATAAGAAATCTATCGCCTACACCTTAAGTATTTTATTAACCATGCTGATACTAAATGCTTGTAAACAGCTGGAACCAGTGGTCGAGAAGGCTAAGCCTGTACTGGATGAAATCAAAAAAGCTGTTAATAGCAAATCAAATGATTCCTCCGGTGGTATGCAGATTACTACTCAACAGATGGCTCAGGCCATCAAACAGGCCTTAGCTCAGGGAGTCAACGACTCAATTTATCTTTTGGGAGCCCTGGAAGGATTTAACCTGAGTGATCTTTACCATATCCCCATTCCTGAAAAACTTACTAAACCTGCAGAACTGTTACGCAAACTTGGGCAGGGTAAAAAAGTGGACGAATTCGAACTACGTTTAAACCGATCAGCACAGCAAGCAGTAAAACAGTCGACAGATATATTCACCTCAGCAATACAGGGCATGACGGTCACAGATGCTTTGAATATTATGCAAGGAGCAGATAATGCTGCTACTACTTATTTTCGTCAGCATACAGAAGCCTCGCTGCGAGAAAGATTTATGCCCATCATCAGCAAGGCTACTGACCAGACTGGTTTAACCAGTACCTATAAGTCTCTGGATCTATCGCTTAATAAAATCTACCCAGCCAATACCTATACCATTGATATCGATAGTTATGTCATGGATCATGCAATGGGTGCACTGTTTGATAGTATTGCAGTTGAAGAAAAACTGATTAGAGAACAACCACTTAAACGTACTACTGAGCTGATGAAAACAGTGTTTGGGCATTTTCAGAAATAAACTGAACTTTGCTGTGTACATTTTAGTCACTAATGAATGTACTCTATGCCTATGAAACAGCTAACCCTCATACTGATGTTGTTGTTCAGCACCTCACTAGAGGCTGCAGAATTCAAGGTCGAGCAATTGTTGTCTGGTCTCGGTGTACCCTGGGGTATGACATTCCTGTCTGACTCGGAAATACTTTTTACAGAGCGCAGCGGTAAAGCAGGGCTGCTGAATTTAAAGGATAATTCCGTTCGATATATATCAGGTATCCCACAGGTACTGGCCAATGGGCAGGGCGGATTGCTGGATGTTAAAACGCAAGCAGATTATAAACCAGGGGACTGGATATACTTTACTTACAGTAAAGCAATTCAGGGACGCGGCGTTACAGTTCTGGGGCGTGCTCATTTAGAGGGAGATAATCTCACTGACTGGCAAGAAATACTGGTTACTCAATCAGCGACAAATACCACCAGACATTACGGTAGTCGAATTGTTTTTGACGATAAAGGATTTTTATATTTTGGGGTAGGGGACAGAGGTAAAAGACCTAATGGCCAGGATCTCAGCACACATGCCGGGTCCATTATGAGAATCCACCCCGATGGACAGGTACCCACAGACAATCCTTTTGTGAACAATAAAAGAGTCAAAGCTGAAATATGGAGCTATGGTCACCGTAACCCTCAAGGTTTGGCCTGGGATAATCAGCATAAGCGACTGTATGAAATCGAACACGGACCACGCGGTGGAGATGAGATAAATCTGATTGTTAAAGGCCAGAATTACGGCTGGCCAGTTATTTCTTACGGAAAGGAATATTGGGGGCCTGTTGCAGTAGGAGAAGGCACAAGCAAACCAGGCATGCAGCAACCGTTGAAATACTATGTTCCCTCAATAGCCCCAGGCAGCCTGTTGTATTACGATGGTGATGCTTTTCCCAAATGGAAAGGGAACCTGTTTGCCGGAGCATTAAAACTACAACATTTAAACCGTGTTGTGCTCAGCAAACAGGGGAGGCCTGTTAATGAAGAACGTTTGCTGGAAAATCTGGGTGAACGTATTCGAACCTTGTTGCAAAGTCCTGAAGGATGGATCTATTTCTCGACAGATAGTGGTAAGATTTTTGTCATTAGGCCCTAAGATTTAATCAGCTATTTGTATCTAAATTCTCCGAACTGCAGATTTAACCTTCCTTAAGCTTTTATCAAAACATTACTTCATGTAATGTTGCGATAAAATAAACCTTAACTCTCTGATTTTAAAACTCTATGGTTGTATCTGAAAACAACAATACCCATGATTACCAGAACTTGCCAAAGATTATCTGGATATTCTGGGATCAAGGTGAAAGCAATGCACCTTTTCTAGTCAAGCAATGTATTGCTTCATGGCGATACCATAACTCTGGATGGGATATCCGTGTACTGGATAAGGCTGCTCTTAAAGATACCATAGATCTAGAGGGTCTCGATCAACGACCGGATATAACAATGCAAGCCCTGTCTGATGTTATTCGAGTCAAAATACTGATGACTCACGGTGGAGTTTGGGCTGATTCGACACTCTTTTGTGTACAGCCTCTGGATAGCTGGCTACCGAATTATTTTAGCGATCATTTTTTTGCTTTTGCCAGTGACAGAAATGATCGCCTGATGACAACCTGGTTTCTGGCGGGTAATAATAAAAGTCGCATTTTAAATCACTGGACTGAGGATATGGTCGCGCTATGGAAAGACAATCAATTCCGACAATATAGCTATTGGGGAAAACAGGTTAATCGGAAACTGACGAGCTTGAGAAAGCGTAATATTATCTCGAATAATTTCTGGTTTTCACCGTTGATGTTGAAGGTTTTTCGGTTGTTTCCCTATCCGGTTAATATGTATATTTTTGAGAAAACACTTGATCTGCACCCCGAACTTCAATCATTGTGGTTTGATCGTAGTTTGCTATACGACACTCCTGCAGAATATTTACAGAATAAACTGGGTATGAATTCACCAAAAACAGATAAATCGATAGAGTTTATTACGCACACTGAAACACCGGTACACAAACTCAACTGGCGACAAGATGCAGGCTGTGCTGCTACCGATTCTAACCTGGAATTCTTGATAAACCGTAATAGTGCTTCTGAAGTTAATGAGTGATATGAGCGATACACCTTTCTTTACCATTTTTATTCCGACATACAATCGTGGTTACTGCGTGGGGGATACCATTAAGAGTTGTTTTGATTCAACTTTTACTGATTTTGAAGTTCTGGTCATAGATGATGGATCAAAAGATGATACAGGCGAACTGGTTAAACAGTTACAGCAAGAGGTGTCAGCAGAGATCCGTTATGTATATCAGGAAAACCAGGGAAAACATGTTGCCTTCAATACCGCCGTTTCGTTAGCAAAAGGGAAGCTTTTTCTAACACTGGACTCTGACGATACACTTTTAGAAAATGGTCTTAAGGAGTTATATGACCTTTGGCAGGACATGAGCGAAGATCAAAAACAATCTTTTGCCAGTATCGAGTTTCGATGCCTGGAAAATGGGGTCGCCTCTTCAGCTTACCCGGAACCCTTTTTAGACTCAACCTATGTTGCGAAACGATTAATCTGTGAGTCAAAAGGAGAAAAACGCAGTGCATACCGAACCGAAGTGTTAAAAGATTTCCCTTATCCGGTTTTCCCTGGTGAACGCTATTCAAGACCCGGTCTTATCGATATTCGTATTGCCAGAAAGTATCAAACCAGATTCTCAAATATTATCGTTATCAATGCGGGGCACTTTCCCGATGGGATAGGTGCCAACCGAAGACAGGTTATTAAGAGTGCGCCAAATGCCTATCGCCAGTACTTCCTGGAGGTCATTACCAATCATGCAAAATATTTTACAAGAAAGGATTTGCGCAGCTATTACAAACGATACTCAAGATCATCATTCAATGCAGGAATAGGTATCAAGCAACAATTCAATGAAGTACCAGAAAAATTAACGCTTTTATTAACTTTACCCGAAACATGGGGTAGCAGCTTTATTGACAGGAAGCTAAGCTGGCTCAGGAAGTAGCCATCGCTAATGACATTACAGCGTGTTGTGTAATAAAAGCAGGTGTTCCTGAGTAGCTATATCTACCGAGAATCTACTGGAAGCATAGTTTATCAGTGCGCTACGATCCGGCTCTTCAGCAAGTTTTTTAGAAAGAGCCTTTACAAAACCAGAGATGTCATTTTGATTACTGATGAGTCCTAGTTCTGGTGTAGCAAGAATTTCCTCAGGCCCTCCACAGTTGGTACTAACCACTGGTGTTCCGCAAGCCAGTGATTCTACAACGACATTGCCAAAGCCCTCATATATTGAAGTCAGTCCAAATACTCTGGCCTTTTTCATATACGGAAAGGGGTTTGATCTGTGCCCGAGTAAATGAATATCGCTCGTATATTCGCACTCATTCACCATCTGCTGAATTGTTTCAAGCTCTTCGCCGTCACCAACTATGACCAGTTGGCAACTCTGTTGCTTCCTAAGTTCTATAAATGCCTGTACTAAAAATGGTATGTTTTTCTGGTACGTGAGGCGTCCGACAGACACGATAGTTTGACTGCCGAATTCTTCTGGTATTGCTTCGTTGCTCAGAGCTTCTAGCTCGGGAGTAACCACGGGGTTATAGATGACGCAAATATTCTCCAAAGACATCTCTGTTAGCTGTGAGAAATCTCTGGCAACACCCTTTGAAACGGCGATCACTGCATCAATTTTCGGATAGATTCTAGCCAGTCGCGCGATACGTTTACGTCTCTTTTTCTCCGATAAACGTTTAAAAGCCTCACCATAAAAATTATGGACATGTGCGACTATGGCTGTTTTAGCAGGACTGATTTTCCTGGCGTTATACATCAAACGAGTCATTCTCTCATTTGAGGTAAAAACTACATCTGGATTATCACTGATTAAATGCCATATCAATGGAAGGAGTCCCATAATCGAATGAGTGGTGGCCAACTGCTTAATGTCTACATTGGCAGGCACTTCTTGAATATATTTGGTATTCACATCATCCAGCCAGATGGTTACCTGAATACCCTTTTCAACAAAGGCTTCGCTTAAGCGAATAATATTTCTACCTATACCGCCATCAAGCGAAGTAGCAAGAAATACAATATGTGAAAGTTTCTTTTCCACTTCACTCATATAGCGGTATTACCTTTTTCAGTATCAAATTGATAATCCAGTAGTTGAATATCCTGAGCAAAATGCTGAGCCACCAGTTCTGCCGTTTCATCGCTGTAATAAGATCGGTAATCCTTCTTTCTATCTTTGGCCTCACGCTTATGTGGCAAAGTTCGATCCTTTAAGCCTATGCTACGACAGGCTTTCGCAAAATCCTCCTGTAGCGATTCGTACTTGCCAATAAAGTCTACGATTAAATTGCCATGTAGGTCGATTAGATAATCTGACTGTAGCTGTAGCGAGGTATCGATATGAAATTGATACTCACGTTCTGGATCAAACTTGAATTTCATGAAGCTGTCGAAATCCTCGTGACCAAATAGATACTGTGGTCTCTCTCGCTTGATATGATGAAATGAACTCACCTGTAGATCCCAGGGGTTGCGTACAAAAGCAAACTTAAACAGAGAATCAAAAAACTCTGCGGGCAGCATCTCCTTTGCGGCGATGATCTTGGAGTGACGTGGGAATTTACTACCGATACGATGGCCTGACAAATGACTGAAACGCGAACACAGGAACATTGGCAGATACCAGGGATCACGCCAGCGTAAGGCTTGCAGTGATGTTCTCACACTAGTGCCACCGGTTTTGGCAATATGAACAAACAGGAATTTGTGTTTGATAGAAAGAAGCATGGCCTTAATATTCTAAAAACGATGTGTGATTATACAGCATAGAAGTTGAACTACCGATCAAGATAACAGGTTCAGATAGGCCTTAGCTGCAATCTCTGGTCGGTAATCAGCTACCGCAGCTCTTATCCGATCTTTGTCTACCGGGTTTTGCAACACCTGTACAGCGGCCTCTGCAAGAGCTTCCACATCATCAACCGAGACCAGAGGGGCGACATTACCTTCCTGCAGTAACTCGAACGGACCACTCGGACAGTTGGTGGAAACGATTTGGGTTCCCAGCGCCATCGCCTCGGTGAGCGCATTGGGGGAACCCTCCCAGCGTGATGAAAGAATAAACAGATCTACTACATTCAGCAGTGAGTATGGGTTGTCACTGAAACCTGGAAAATCAACCCTGTTGTCTACACCCAGCTCCTTTGCAAGGTCGATTAGTTCCTGACGAAGATTTCCATCGCCCAGTATGATCAGGCGGGAAGGAATGCTCTGGTTGATTAATGCAAAAGCTCTGATTAAGGTGTCGAAGCCTTTTTGACGCGTCAGGCGACCTATGCCCAATATAACTGGTTCTGTTTTTTTAACCAGCCAGGGGTGAACGGGAGGAATCTGAGAGAGTGTTAGTAGCTTATCTGTAATGACAGGATTACGTATGACATGAATCTTATCCATCGAAACATTACTGATCCGCTGAGTATCACGTGCCACACCATGAGAAACAGCAACGATAGCACTAAAGTGAGGGTAAAACAGGCGTATAGACTGAAATCTTAGGAAGCGCGATAACCATGATTTTCCCTGCATGGCGGTGGCCAGATTAGTACCCAGGCGTAAAACAACTCTGGAACGATTTCCAGCTAGATAACGAGCGATAAGCACGGACTTACCCGCGCGCTCCTTGGCCACCAGGATTCCATCTGGATGATTGTTTTGTAAATATCTTTTAATAGGAAAAAAACTGGTGGCAGAATGTTTACTGCCAAGTTTTATCTGTGTGACTGCTGGAGATAGCAGTTTGAGAAAATCACTGCTATCTCGTATTAGGAGTAAATCAATCTTCAGTTCTGCATTGGTTGCCAGCTGATTGATCAAGTTCACCATCATTTTTTCCACGCCGCCATTGCCAGAGAATGAGACGACCATAGCCAGGTGTTTTTTCTTCATTAGAGCCAGTCAAAGATATTTTCATTACTCGAAGGCCGCTGCCTGAAGGCATTGACCGACATATTGTGCCATATGGCAAACTGCATAAGGCACATGATATGTCTACTGTATTTTTTAATATGGCGATCATTTTTAAACAACTGATTGATTTTACCGGTATCAAACCAGTGTTGAATTGCCCGATTACCAATCAGTTTCTGTTTAAGTTGTTTCTGTAGTGATGCCTGGGTTAGCCAGCTATCGATAGGCACGTAAAATCCTCTTTTTTTCCGGTGCAGATAGTCTGGGGGAATATACTGTTCTGCCCATTTCTTGAGAAAGAATTTGCCTTTTTTATCATGGTATTTAAACTGATCGGGTAAGGCCAAACCAAATTCGATAACACGATGATCGACAAAAGGTACTCTTCCCTCCAGACCAAAGGCCATCAGCATGCGATCGGATTTAACCAGTAAATTATCGCATAGCGCTGTTTTAATATCGGTGTACTGGGCTTTCTGCATAAAGCTCCAGTGTTTGGGGCAGGACTGCCAGACATTGCGAAAAGGAGTACGAAAATCCGATTTAACTGGAATAGAATGATCTCTAAAAAATGGTGCCAGTGACCCCAGTTGGCCTCGGGTTCTAAACCCCTGAGTGCCGGGATGAATCAGACCTTTTAGCTGACTCTCAAAACCACGAGGATGATAACGTCGGTAACCCGCGAAGGCTTCATCACCGCCTTCACCAGAAAATACAACCTTCAGATCCTGTGCAGCATACTCTGCTAAAGCTAGTGTAGGCAGACTGGCGTAATCACGCATCAGATCATCGGTAGACCAGGTCATCTGTGGGATACGGTTTATGATGTCGTCGCTATCCAGCAATAAGGTATGGTGTTCGCTATTAAATTTCTCAGCGATGAATTGGGCATCGTTGGTCTCATTTTTCTTGTCTCGCCCCTTGAAGCCGACCGAGAAAGTGCTAATCGGCTGGGCATGGAATTGACTTAACATAGCTAGCAGGATTGCTGAATCAGCGCCACCGGACAGAAACAGGCCAAACGGAACATCAGAACGGATATGTTGCTCGATGACTGTATTGAATGAGCTATTAAAGTGAGCGTATAGATCATCTTCATATTCAAACTGATTGACCCTGTTGACAGGGTCCCAGTATTGTCGGCTGCTTATTTGCAAGGATGCATCAAATTCGATGATTTCTCCAGGCAGCACTTTATAAATGCCCTGATACATGGTTTCTCGACCCGAGATAAACTGGTTCTGCAAAAACTGATGCAAAGAGTCTTCTATTAGATCGGGAATCGAATCCAGAGCAATCAAAATCGCCTTGATTTCGGATGCAAAAATCACCCGATCATTGTGTACGGTATAAAACAGGGGCTTAATACCGAGACGATCTCGTGCCAGAGTCAGAGTCTTACGTTTAGTATCATTCAGCGCAAAAGCAAACATGCCATTCAGGCGTTGAACAAAATCCTGGCTGTGTTCAGCGTAGGCATGCAGTATGGTTTCGCAATCTGAATGTGTTTTGAATTGAGCATTGTTTTTTTCAAGCTCCAGCCTTAGTTCTATAAAGTTATATATCTCGCCATTAGCGACCAGTTGAAGTGATTCATCCTGATTAGATAGCGGTTGATTGCCATGTTCCAGATCAATGATAGACAGACGTGTATGAACCATAACCCCATTTGGCAGCGGATAGACAGTGGTGTTATCCGGTCCACGGTGTTCCAGCTGTTGGGCCATTTTTGCGCCATCCAAAGTGTAATCTCCGGGGCTTCTAGCGTATATTCCTGCGATACCACACATTGGTCAAATTAGGTGATTGGTGTACAATTGCGAGACGGGAAAGCGAAGTATGACAGATAATATTGCGACCTCCAAACATCCTCTTTGTCTAAGCTTCTTGATACCTAAGGAAACCCTGATCATGTCATGATTTTCCCGTATAATTTCAGTTTAACCTTCGAGTAAAAGAGCAAATCATTGAAGTCAATCTTGATCATCCGCCTAAGCGCTATCGGGGATTTTGTTTTTACCAGTCCTTTTGTTCAGGCGATACGGGCAAAGTATCCTGATGCCAGAATTACCTGGCTATGTGAGCCGGCAATCAAACCTTTACTGGAAGCCGAGCCCGCTATAGATCAGGTGATCACCTGGCCCAAACAGGAATGGCGAGGGTTTATTAAACGTGGACAATTTATCCAGCTATTCAGGGCGTGGCTTAAGCTCAGATCAGAATTGAGGGCGCTGGATGCTGATCTGGCGATAGATCTGCAGGGCCTGTTAAAAAGTGGCATCTGGGTATGGCAGAGCAATGCCCGAAAGCGAATTGGGTTAGGGTCCAGGGAAGGCAGTCAATACTTTATGACACAGGTTTTCCCCAAGGGGGGCGAACCCCGTTTGATCAGTTCTGAATATCGCTATCTTGCCAAGCAAATGGAGTTATCTAGCGAACAGCTTGATCTACACCTGTCAATTGATGATAAAAGCCATCAGCAAGCGCAACAGATCATCGATTCCAATGGGTTGGATAAGCATATCGCTGTAGTTTTACCATTCACTACCAGGCCACAGAAACACTGGTTTAATGACCGCTGGCGTGAACTCATATCAGAATTACAGGGCAATGATTATGATGTTGTGATGCTGGGCGGCCCTGCAGATAAATCAGCAGCAGAAAGCATCAGTCATGATCTAAAGGGTTTGCATAATCTGGTGGGTGAAACCACATTACTAACCGCTGCAGCAATCATAGCAAAAGCCAGCATCGTGATTGGTGTGGATACAGGCCTAACCCATATGGGACATGCCTTGCAACGACCGACCATTTCGATTTTCGGTTCGACAGCACCTTATCTAAATCCGAGCAACCCCAGTGGTAAGGTTCTGTATCATAAACTCTGGTGCTCACCCTGTAGGCGCAGACCGCAGTGCAATCATGAATTCAGTTGCATGCAGTTGATCACGGTTCCCGAGGTGATGGCTACAGTCATGCAAATCAGCGACAAACCTGTTTGATATGAAGGTATTACATATCGAAACCGGACGTCATCTGTATGGTGGTGCGAGACAGGTTGCCTACATTATTGAAGGGCTGCATAAGCGAGGAATAGAAAATATACTGGTTTGTCAGCAGGGCAGTGCGATTGCTACTGAGGTATCACAGATGGCTGAAGTACATCAGCTATCCTTACATGGCGATGTGGATTTTCGCCTGTTGTTACAGGTACGTAAACTCATCAAGCAATATCGGCCTGACATTATTCATTGTCACAGTCGTCGCGGTGCGGATATCTGGGGAGGCATTGCAGGACGTATGGCGGCTTTACCTACCGTTCTGTCACGCCGTGTAGATAACCTGGAGCCTGCATGGCTCGTGCAGAAGAAATATAGTTGGTATAACCGGGTGATCTGTATATCTGAAGGCATTCGTCAGGTATTACTCAAACAAGGAGTGCCCGAGCAAAAGGTTATCACGGTGCGTAGTGCGATTGATGTTTCAGCCTGGCAGCAACAGTGCAACCGAGAGGCCTTTAATACAGAGTTTAATACTCGATCAGATCGGCTATTGCTGGGTATGGTCGCACAGCTTATTCCGCGCAAGGGCCATAGCCTGGTATTGCAGGCTATGCAGCAACTGGCTTCGGACTATCCCAATCTGCAGTTGATCTGTTTTGGTCAAGGTTCACTCAGGCAATCCCTGCAGCAGGAAGCTATCGATAGAGGTCTGCAGGACAGGGTGCTATTCACTGGCTTTCGTGATGACCTGCCAAAATGGCTAAGCTGTATTGATATACTGGTTCATCCTGCACTGACAGAAGGACTGGGTATCTCTCTGATACAGGCTGCCGCCTGTAAACTGCCGCTGATAGCAAGTCGAGCTGGTGGCATGCCAGAGATTGTGCGAGATGAACTCAATGGTCTGCTGATAGAGCCTGGCGATCTGGCTGGTTTGAAGCGGGCATTAAAACGCCTGATTGATGAACCTGATACCCGAAAACAATTTGGTCAGGCAGGGCGTCAACTGGTAGAACAGGAGTTCTCCATTCAACAAATGGTAGAAGGGAATCTTGCCGTGTATCGAGACCTCACCTCGTCAGGAAAAGGTGATGATTCTTTATAAGCTGATCATGCACCTGTTATTACCCGTCGTATTCCTACGCATGTTCTGGCGTGGTCGAAAAAATCCCGCCTATCGTCTACGCTGGAAAGAACGTCTTGGGTTTACAGATGAGGCTGTTAAACAGGTGATCTGGGTACATGCCGTTTCGGTGGGTGAAGCAGAAGCCGCAGCACCATTGATCTCAGCCTTACAGCAACAGTATCCAGATGACAGGATATTGATCACCACCACTACACCTACCGGTTCTGATCGCATACAGAAAAAATATCCCTTTGCATTGCATACCTATTTACCAATGGATGTTCCGTTTGCGGTAAATCGATTCTTACGCAACTGGCAGCCACGCGTAGGTATTATCATGGAAACGGAAATCTGGCCCAATCTAATCCTTGGCTGTCAGCAGCAGGAAATTCCTGTGGTGATTGCCAATGCGCGTCTTTCTGAAAAAAGTGCAGCAGGCTATAAACGCTTTAGCAATATGCTCAAGCCAATATTTGGTGCGATCCATGTGGCGGCAAGATCCGTTCAGGATTACGAGTATTTTCAACAACTAGGTGTCAGCAGGGTCGATGTGATGGGAAATATCAAGCTGGATGCTTATCCCGATCCTGCAACAATTCAGGCAGCTGAAGCATTAAGTAAAGGCTTTAACCGTCCACTATGGGTAGCCGCGAGTACGCATCGGGGTGAGGATGAACTGCTGTTGGCCGCACATCGCAAATTGCTAGAGTCAGGAAATGCCTGCACACTGATTCTGGTACCACGACATCCTGAACGATTTACAGAGGTAGCCCGGTTGATTGAAAAACAGGGCTTTAGTTACCAGCGTTTCAGCAATTTCGGAAGCTGTCATGATACTGATGTATTACTGGGCGACACCATGGGAGATTTGCTCAAGTTTTTTCAATTGTCTGATCTGGCATTTATTGGTGGCAGCCTGGTTGAAACTGGCGGTCATAACCCCTATGAAGCATTGCTGTATGATGCGGTCGTACTGACAGGGCCACATGTGTTTAACTTTACTGAAGCCTATGCCGAGCTAGAGAAACAACAGGCCGTTGTTCCGATAACGGCGCAAAACCTGGCTACAAAGCTGCAAAATCTGATGCAACATCCGCAACAGGTTCAAACCCTGATTAAACAGGGCCAGAGTGCATTAAGTAAAGGTCAGGGAGCGACTGCTAAGCTGATGCAGATTATACAAAGCGAGATCTATGAAAAGCCGCGCGCCTGAAAAACTCGAGCTATACCATTACCTCGCGCCAAAATACTGGCCAACTTGGGTGTTTATTGGATTATCGCGTCTGATTGCTTACCTGCCACTAAAACTCAGCCATAGTCTGGGCAGGGGACTGGGTGGTGTCCTGTACTACCTGGTGCCATCGCGCAAAAAAATAGCCCAAACCAATATCGAGCTGGCGTTTCCACAAATGAATCAGGTTCAGCAGGCTCAACTGGTAAAGCAGGTGTTTGCGAGCATGGGTATGATGCTGATGGAAACTCCTCTGGTATGGTGGGGGTCAGCTACGCGATTACAGAATATAGATGTTGATTTTGAGGGGCTGGAATATTTTGAACAGGCCCTGGCGAGTGGTCGAGGGGTGATTATGATGGGCGGGCACACCTTTGCGATGGAGCTGGGAGGACGCCTGTTAGCCAGTAAATATCGCTTTAACATCACCTACCAGAAAATGAATAACAGGCTGATGGATGTGATGGTTTATCGATCTCGCACACAGGCCTATCAGCAGGTTCTGGAGCGTATGGATATGCGTACCATGATACGATCTCTGAAACAGGGTGAAGGTCTCTGGTATGCCCCTGATCAGGATTTTGGACGTCGACGTAGTGTATTCGCACCATTCTTTGGGGTACAGACAGCAACTCTGACCTCTACCACACGCCTGGCAAAATCTACTGGGGCAATAGTATTACCCCTGTTTTTCTTTTATCAAAGCAATGGTCGTTATCTGGTACGTTTTCTACCATCATTGCAGGATATTCCTTCCGGGGATGATGGCCTTGATGCACAGCAGATCAATCAGGCAATCGAATCACAGGTTGCGCAATATCCAGAGCAGTATGTCTGGGTACACCGTCGTTATAAAACTCGACCTCAAGGTGAGCCGCCAGTGTACAAGTAGTTACACTACTACGAAAACATGAGCTGTATTACAATCTGCCAATGACAACTAAATTCAAAATTGCCCTGCTGTTAAATGTCATTTCATCCATCCTGCTGATTATTTATTCGCAAGTTGATATACAAATAACCTCATTGTTCTATTCTCATGATCAAGGCTTTTATCTCAAGGACTCATGGTGGGTGAGACTGCTTTACAACTCCGTGCCTATACTACTCAAAACCATTGTGTTCGGGGTAATAGGTCTGTATATCGTGAATAAGATATTCAAAACAAACCTTCTTAAAGTCAATGGCAGGATAACGCTGTATTTACTTATCGCATTGATTGTCGGCCCGGGACTTATTGTCAATAGTCTATTCAAAGATCATTTTGGTCGAGCACGACCTTTTACTGTGATTGAGTTTGGTGGAGATAGAGTTTTTACGCCAGCCTTTGTCATCACTGATCAGTGTGAAAAAAATTGTTCGTTTTCTTCAGGGCATGCAGCAGGCGCATTTTTCGCCCTGGCGTTGGCCTTTCTGACGTCCAGAAAAAGGCAATGGTGGATCGCCCTGGCAACATTGTATGGCTTTAGTGTAGGGGTAGCTCGAATTGCTGCTGGCGGGCATTTTTTTAGTGATGTCTTTATCTCTTATTTTGTTGTTTTATCTATTAGTCAAATTTGTTACGAGCTGATAATCAGGCAAAACAGTTCTGCGTATGAATACCTTCAGCGCAAGCTTGGATTACGCTCTGTAAAATCTTAAAAATTGAATACTTTTTCCGAAAGCGTTAATTCATTGAGTGAATAAATATTATGGATAACCCCCCAACAGAAAACATGATCACCGATGCTGATTTAGACTGGTTTGAAGACATATTAATCAGGCGAATCAACGAAGATGAATATAACGAAAGTATGGATGAGGGCATTATCAATCTCTCAGAGCTTGATGGCTATTTCACTGCTATTGTCAGCGGTCCAGTAGAAATATCACCTGCACAATGGCTGCCATTGATCTGGGGGGATTTTGAGCCGGTCTGGAAAGACGAAGACCAGTTCGAAAGAATGTTCAATATCATGATCAATATCATGAATAGTGTCGTCTTTGAATTAATGGAGGATCCAGAAAATTACCAGCCAGTATTCGCTAATAATATAATTGATGATCAGGAGTATCTGGTCGTTGATGAATGGTGTTTTGGCTACATCAGAGGAATGTCATTATGTCAGGAACTATGGAATGTTAACAGCGAACCCATGATTCAGCTACTTGCCCCCATATTAATTTTTGGTAGTGAAGAAATGTTTGAACTACGCGATAGTCTGGATATGGATGAGATCGATACCCTGCAACAACAGATTACACCTTGTGCAAAACAGATCCACGCATACTGGTTAGAGCAACGTGAAAATGAAGAGCCTGTAGATCTTGCATTCGAAAGCAAGGAGTCAAGACCTGGACGAAATGACCCATGCCCCTGTGCCAGTGGTAAGAAATACAAAAAGTGTTGTTTGCATTGACATTAGTTATGTCATACAGACCTGGCAAAATCTAATATTTTCCGCAGAAAGTTCTCTAAAATAGCGACTTACCTAGCCCTGATTTACTTTCAGTTCTGTACTGTCGCTCATCCCAAACTGCTCCACATACATCGCTGTTGCTCCTGCGGTAGCCATTGGTATAACGAGAAAGTTTATGACTGGAATACTGGTAAGAACCATAACGCTGCCGCCGAATCCCAGTGCTAGCCCTCTGCGTTGTTTTAGCTGATCTTTCTGTTGCTGGAAGGTGAGGTCGTGGTTGCCCATTGGGTAGTCCATGTATTCCAGTGCCAGTAGCCATGAACCGAATATGATCCAGAGTGCTGGGGAGATCAGGTTGATAACAGGAATGAAGCCGATCAGTAATAAGCCTACTGACCAGATAGCGATATACAGCAGTTTTCTTAACTGCGACAGTATGCTGTCTTTGATGACGGTGATCAGGTCGATATCTGAATTGATGTCTTTGCCAGTAAGCATTTCTTCAATTTTTTCAGACATGATGGCATTGAAGGGTGCTGAGATAATATTGGCTACAGGTGTGAATACAAAGAAAATGAAGAATGCAGCGAATGATGTAAAAAATAACCACAGTATCCATTCCAGAAATCCTAGCCAGCTGGGCAGGAACGAGAGCAGCCAGTTAACAAAAGGGGAGAACTGGGCGTATCCGGTGTAGATCAGACCACCGAATAGCAGGATGTTTAATATTAAAGGGGTGATGACATAGCGCCTTATACCTGGACGTTTAACCAGGACAAATCCTTTCGCCAAATATCCGGTGCCGCGTCCAATGTCTTTTATCATGTATCTTTTCCTATGTTATTTCTGTTCGATTTCAAATGCGGGCATAGAGTGCCACGAAGGTTTTGCTGGTGCAATATTCATCTCGCTCGCTGGTAAGGAGTCAATCCCTGTAATGCGAGTAGCGCACTGCCATAAGCCGCCTGGTTTTGTCTGGCCGGGCTGATAGGTAATCCGATCATCTGGCTGCGTATGGCCTGCCATTGTGGGTTAGCTGCACCGCCACCCAGGGTTTGAATGCGATTGATATGAGTTGCACCCAGGTCCTTAAGTTTTTGATATCCCTGTTGTTCTATACGGCTCAAGCCTTCCAGAATGCCCTGTAAAAACAATACCTCTGATTCAGGTCTTGGAGTGAGTATGGGCTGTTTGTCCGGGTCCATCAGTGGGAATCTTTCTCCCCTGGCGGGCAGGGGGTAATATTCCAGTCCAGATGACTTTTTGATATCGATCTGCTCAGATAATTCAACCAGTTCATTGTCACTAAAGTATCGCCTGAGCACACTGCCACCAGCATTGGAGGCACCGCCGCATAGCCAGTAGTCGCCGAGTTTATGGCTATACACGCCAGATTGGAGGTCCTGCACCGGACTGTCGCTGAGTATTTTGAGCACTATCGTACTACCGAGAGAGGTCACCGCATCACCTATCTGGCTGGATTCGGTGGCGATAAAAGCGGCATTGGCATCGGTGGTTCCCGCGCATATCTGCAGGTTTTTGCTGAGCCCGAGGTCAGCTGCTATTTTGTCATCAACGCTGGCAATCACCTGACCGGGTTCCAGTACCCGGGGTAGGGATGGTTTTGGCACGATCTGATCTAGCCACAGCGGCCACAGCCGTTTCTCCACGTTGTAACCCATTTTGAATACATTATGATAATCACTAACGCCCCAGCAATTGGCGAGGTAATTACTCAGGTAATCGGCCTGATTCAGAATGAGATAGGGTGTATTGGTTGGTAGTGTCTGTGCCAGCTGTAGGGCCCTGGCGACTGGAGAGCTGGCGCTGATGATAATATGCTGTGGATCTGGACAGTGTTGCTGGATGTGTGGCAGCTGAGCCTGACTGCTGCTGTCGTTATACATTAACGCTGGTGTTAGCACCTTGCCTTCTGGGCTGACCAGTAACACTGTACCAGAGGTACCATCAATCGCTAGCCGTTGTATGGCTGTTAAGTCGAGCTGAGTTGAGAGTTGCCTGAATAAGGCATGCAGGCCTTCGATCCATGACGAGGCCTGCTGTTGAGTTGCTGCGGGTAGCGGATAACTGGTTTCAGCCAGTTGCTGCCGCTTGTTATTGATAACAATGGCGCGGCAGCCGGAGGTACCAAAGTCTATGCCGAGGTACAATGTCAGTAATCTAAGGCAGGATCACCGGTGTTGGTGCAACCCAGCCTTCGGCACGATGTTCGGCTACCACGGTAGTGTAAATGCCGCCACGTACATTAAATTCAGCGTTGAGACGCATAAACCGGGGGTGAATCGCTTTTACCAGGTCATCCAGAATCTGGTTGGTGACGGCTTCGTGGAATGCGCCTTCATCACGAAATGACCAGGTATATAGCTTGAGTGATTTCAGTTCGATACACAGCTTGTCAGCGATATATTCAATGCTCAGGGTTGCGAAATCAGGCTGTCCGGTCATTGGGCACAGACAGGTGAATTCAGGTACATCGATACGGATGGTGTAATCGCGCTCAGGTTGCGGGTTTTCGAAGGTATCAATCTGTTTACTGGGCTGGGTTGCCATAATGTTTTATCTCTTGCTAGTAGTGTTTAGCGAACCTCTGATTAATTCAGAGGTTCCTGCGGCACAGGATGTGTCGCCAAAATCGATGGCTACAAGCCATTGAATTTTATGGAAAAAGTGAAAATTACCCTTTTCGTTTTTCGTGCTCTGATCATTCATGGATGAATTATTCAGGGCTTCCTTAATTTTTGATGTCCCTGCAGCAGGGCGTCATCGACGTATTGTCCATACAGTTCCAGCGTGTTTACCCCGAGGATGCGTTCACTGACTTCTTTACCACGTCCGTCTATAAACAGCAGGGTAGGGGTGAGTGAGGCATTCACCTTATAGGCATATTGCGCCGGAGAGGTTTTACTACCTTCAAAGTCCTTCATTGGGTAGTGGCTATCGATATCCAGTTTTCGTATCAGTACATTGTTATCGTAATCGCCGCTACGCAACATGGGCTTGATGATATTCTCTTCCAGTCTTTTGCAATAACCGCAATAACTGGCTGACATTTCTAGTAAAATAACCTTGTGTTGATCCAGAGCCAGCTGTCCGAGTTGTTGCAGGTTACTGGCATATTTGATCTCCACATAGGGCATACCGTCTTCATCGTCACCATTACTATATTCCAGAGCCTGAAGGCTGCTGGCGAATAACATCAGAAATAATAGCAGGAGGGGGTTCAAGGTCTGGTTACCGAAATTCAGGTTGAAAGACGGATAACCAGGAGCTATCCGCTTGCACGATGCGGCATCATACAATGTCGTCAGTGCTTTTTCTAATTTTTCATGTGAAGTATTCGTTGTAATGCTCATGACACTATTGATCCTTTTTTACATTCAAACTGTTCTACTAGTAGTGATATAATCTGCCGTCTTTTTAATCCAGTTATTTTAATAATCACCCAATATGCGTCTCACCCAAATCAAGATTGCCGGTTTTAAATCCTTTGTCGATCCGACAAAAATCC
>JBNLGQ010000078.1:0-34190 GCA_050306135.1 Gammaproteobacteria bacterium | reverse complement strand
AGGAAGCACCGCACGGACGACTGCATGGACGCAGGAGGTAGGGTGAAGCAGGATGCCAGAACCGAGAACCGCAGTGTATATGACATACATGAGGAGAGCCTGCCCCGTGAGCGAAGCGAATGCTTTGGGTATTCGAGTACGAAGCTGACGCCGCAGGAGTGGCACAAGGATGTGCCGTTTACGGACCTAAGGATGGAATCGCGGAAAAAGACCATTTTTAGAGGTGCCCTTAACTAATTTCTGGTAATCCGATTAACCATGGGTAAAGCACGCAGTTTTTTCATAATTCGAGCCAGATGAATACGGTCACGCACAGTAATCACAAAGTCGGAGGTTGCGATCAGCCCATCCTTTTCGGACTGGCTGACATTCTCTATATTTGATGACATATCTGCAATTGTGGTTGCTAAACGTGCCAGAGCACCACGCTGATTTTGCATCTGCACTCTGATGGCTGCCTGAAACTCTCCTTCGGTATGCTCAGACCATTGCACATCCTGCTTACGATCTGCATGCTGGTTATCGGACATATTCTTACAACTATTCATATGCACGACCAGACCACGCCCCTGAGAAAAATGCGCAACGATTGGGTCACCCGGCACTGGCCTGCAACATTTAGCATAACTGACTATCATGCCTTCTGTTCCCTTGATAGGCAGGGGTTTGCCAGAAGCGTCAAATTCCGTATTATCCTCTTCATTCGTTTTATCAATATCTTCTTCTATCAGCGCCTTTACCACCAGGCTGGCACTGCGATTGCCCAGGCCAATCTCGGCTAACAGTTCCCTATAGCTCTTTAGACGATAATCAGCCAACAAGCGACTGATCTGATCCTCTCGTACAATATAATCTTTGCCCATGAGCTGATTGATACCCTGCTGTAACAGACGCGCACCCAATGACTCAGCTTCGGCATCCTGTAGCGATTTTAAAAAATGTCGGATATTGGTTCTGGCTTTTGCAGTAATGACATAATTCAACCAGCTGGGGTGAGGGCGGGAGTGCTCAGAAGTGATAATTTCAATCAACTGTCCATTAAATAATTTGGTACTTAGCGGTGACATGCGATGATCAATGCGTGCGGCAACGCAGGCATTGCCAATATCGGTATGCACGGCATAGGCAAAATCGACCACTGTTGCTTCACGCGGTAATTTTTTGATATCGCCCTGGGGGGTAAACACATATATTTCATCTGGAAACAGATCAACCTTAACGTTTTCAAGAAACTCCAGTGAGCTACCCGCACGTTGTTGCATTTCGAGCAAACCCTTGAGCCATTCCAGCGCTCTTGTCTGAGCGGTTTCTGTGCCCCTTTCTTTTCCTTTTTTATACAGCCAGTGCGCAGCAATACCTGAATTGGCAAATCGATCCATCTCTTTGGTTCGAATCTGAATTTCTATTGGTACGCCATAGGGCCCAAACAGACTGGTATGTAATGACTGGTAGCCATTCGCTTTAGGTATGGCAAGGTAATCCTTAAATCGACCCGGAATCGGTTTATAGAGATTATGCATGACGCCCAGTACGCGATAACAGTCATCCACTGAATCGGTCAGGATACGCACACCATAAACGTCAGTTAGCTCTTTAAAGCTGAGCTTTTTCTCTTTCATCTTGCGATAGATGCTGTGGATATTTTTCTGCCTATGACTCACATCAGCATCAATCTCAACCGACTTCAAACGATCCTTGATGGCTGATTTAATGGTCCTGAAGATTTCCTTACGATGCCCCACTGCCTGCTGCACAGCATGCTCCAGTGCACGATAGCGCATGGGGTAGGCATTTTGGATAGACAGATCCAGTAGCTCGTGCCGCATACTGTAGATGCCAAGACGATTCGCTATGGGTGCATAGATATCCATGGTTTCGCGAGCAATTCGACGTCGCTTATCGGGGCGCATGGCATCTAAGGTGCGCATATTGTGCAGCCTGTCGGCCAGTTTGATGATGATGACGCGAATATCCTTCACCATCGCCAGCATCATTTTTCGAAAGTTCTCAGCCTGCTCTTCAGCCTTGGACACAAAATCCAGATGCGTCAGCTTACTTACCCCGTCAACCAGCTCGGCAACTTCATCACCAAACTCCTCTGCCACCTGTTCTTTCATGGTAGGGGTGTCTTCTATGACATCATGCAATAAGGCGGCGATGATACTTTTATAATCCATACGCATGCCGCACATGATGTGGGCTACCGCCAATGGATGGTAGATATAGGGCTCACCAGAGACACGTTTCTGGCCTTCGTGAGCCTTAGCGCCAAACAGGTAAGCTTGATAAACTTCGGCTACCTGTGCACTTTCAAGATAGGATTCTAATTCTGTACACAGATCGCTAATGAGAAAGCGATCTGGTTCGGGAGCGATAATACTCTGCTGGCTGACCGGACTATCAGGGTTGGGCTTGACGCTTTCCGGACTCGCCATAGTGGTCGTTAAGCCATATTCATACTGTTTTGCGCAATTTCTTTAGCCAGATCTTCATCTGAAGCTATGGCTGCCATTTCCTGACGTGTTTCCATATCGTCCATTGAAATATTGCTGATCAAATTATCGGCAATTTCGCGCAGTGCAATCACAGTAGGTTTATCGTTATCTCTGGGCACCAGTGGATCAGCGCCCTTTGAAATTTGTCGCGCACGACGAGCGGCTAACATCACCAGTTCGAAACGGTTATCAACATTTTCCAGACAATCTTCAACGGTAATACGTGCCATGCTTTGACTCCAGGGGGTATAAATTTAAAAACAGCCGGATATCATACCAAATAATATGATTTTCTAAACTATTTGTTGATCAATTGAGCTAATTAATTGCGGATATCGACTTTTCTGGCGCTCAAGTGTCAATCCCTGGCTCATTATTATGCATTCAAGCTCGTAAAGTGCCTGCTCAAAATTGTCATTCACCACCAGAAATTCTGCGTCACTGTAGTGTGACATCTCTTTATCAGCCGCCGCCATGCGCCGCTCGATGATTTCTGCGGCGTCAGTGGCTCGGTCTGTTAAACGCTGGCGCAGGATCTCGCGAGATGGCGGTAGAATATAAATGGGGATAGTTTGCGGAATCTTTTGCTTGATCTGGCGTGCGCCCTGCCAGTCGATTTCCAGGATCACATGCTTACCTTCGGCCTGCACATCTTCAACTGATTTCTGTGAGGTTCCATAATAATTGTCAAAAACTTTTGCATGTTCCAGAAATTCATCATTGGCGACCATCTTTTCAAACTGCTCAATACTGACAAAGTGATAGTCTTTTGCATCTATTTCACCTGGTCGTTTCGCGCGTGTTGCATGTGACACCGAAACACCTATCTGATCAGGTTTTTTAGACAGCAGGGCTTTAACCAGGCTGGTTTTGCCTGCACCAGAAGGTGCAGATATGGTAAACAGACAACGATTATTCATGAACTTCCCGCGCTAAAAGTAACGTTATTGTAGTCACTGCTCAGATTAACGCCAATAGCGATTAAATATCGTATACTGATATCTTTATACATATTCACTCGGGTTATTATCTGGCTCACTTCAGGGCTTAATAATGAGTTTTGAATATCACTTTCTAGATTCATTTTTATCTGACTAACCCCTGTTAATGCCGCTATTTTGTTGATGCATCATCCAAGCCGTGCTTTACTTACCACGTAATGCACACCAGGAAGTCTTATCCTGTTACGAGTTTCTGGTTAAGGCTATATCTGGTTTTCAGAAAGGAAAGAATTATGCTGGAAGAAGTACCTGGCAATACCGATAATTTTGATCGTTCATTCAATTCTCGCGTGAAACAGAAAAGGAATGCAGTTTTCTACTCGCATGCCTCAGGCAATATGTCTAATTTTCTGATCGGTGCACTCTTTTTGAGTATTGTGCTATGGGAATACAATGCCTCAACAACCCTGATTTTGACCTGGCTTTCCTTAGTGGTTATAGCAGCCTTTGTCACCGTCATCGTCGAAAAAAGTGTGCGCACAAATGCCTCACTCAATTCATCTCTGGATGAGAGGTGGGTAAAACAACGACTCATCATAGGTGGGATGAATGCTCTTATCTATGGCATCACCCCACTGTTATTGCCAGAGGATGTCGCACCAGCTGCAGAACTCTATCTGTTTATTATCTTATCCACTCTGATCACTGTGGCGAGTGTTTCTTATTCAACCATCCCTAAATTCGTTTATCTACTATGCCTGTTTTCTCTGGGACCTTTAACCCTGTATTTTTTCATTAAGGCGGATCATTTTCATATTATTCTTGCATTCACTACCCTTGCCTGGGCACTCATCGTACTAAGAAAGGCTTCAGATGTTTCAAAAACCACCATAGATCAAATTATAGATAGCGAACGATTACAGGATGAAATAAAGCTGCATGAAAAAGTTAAACAACAGATTAAGGCCATGGCGCATTATGATTTGCTGACCGGGATCGCAAATCGAAGATTACTGGAGAGTATACTTAATCGCTCTATCAGTCGGGCCAAAAGGGAAAATTCTAAAGTTGGTTTCATCATTATCGATTTAGACGACTTCAAACCCATCAACGATCAATATGGACATCAGGCTGGTGACGCTATTCTGAAACACGTCGCTGCAAACCTGAGTCGCATGTTAAGAGCTTCTGATCTGGTAGCACGCATTGGCGGTGATGAGTTCTGTATTGTTCTGGAAGATGCTATTGACCCGAACCTGATTGAACCGATGTTAATTAAGATTTCAGAAGTTATCAGCCAGCCTGTCCGCTATTTAGATCAAAGTCTCTCGGTAGGGGCCAGCCTGGGTTACTCACAGTTACCCGATGATGGCGATAGCATGGATAGCCTGATGCGAGCAGCAGATATGCGCATGTATGCTTCCAAACGTGAGAGAAAACTCATCTCGATTGAAGCCGTTTAACGTTAAACTAGCGCTTTAATTTATCTCTATTTATTGTTCTTATGCTTTCCGAATCTTACCTGCAACGCTTTTCTGGACTTGGTCGTATCTATGGCATGGATGCACTACCACATTTACAGCGGGCGCACTTCTGTATAGTTGGCGTAGGTGGTGTCGGCTCCTGGTCTGCCGAGGCTGCTGCCCGCTCGGGAATTGGGCGTATCACCCTGATTGATCACGATGATATAGATACTAGCAATACCAATCGTCAAATTCATACACTGCAATCTACCCTGGGTCAAAGTAAGGTGGAAGCCCTGGCTGAACGCATCCGTTTGATAAACCCTGAATGTGAATGCACCGCTATAGATGATCTGGTTACACGCGCCAACCTGGAATCATTTAATTTTAAGCAATACGATTATGTTGTTGATGCCATTGATCATGTGCAATTTAAGATGTCTTTGATTCATTATTTGAGACGAAACAAGATTCGCTTTGTTTCTACCGGCGGGGCTGGTGGTCTTACAGACCCGACCTGCATCGAAGTGAATGATTTAACCCGGTCTTATAACGATCCTTTACTAGCCAAGGTAAGATCGAATTTACGCTATCAACTTGATTATAGTCGTAACCCTAAACGGCGTTATGCCATTGATTGTGTATTTTCTACCCAACAGCCTGTTTATCCGGCAGCTGATGGCACAATCAGTTATGCCAAGCCTGGCGCACAAAACCAGACCACTCTGGATTGCGCGACCGGGCTGGGGTCGTTTGTAGGTGTAACGGCCAGCTTTGGCATGGCCGCTATATCGCATGCATTAAACAAATATCTGCGCAAGGTCTTAAGCACTGACTAAGGCTTCCAGAACGGTTTTTTCGACTCTTTCAATGCATCAATTCTAGTTACGCCTATATCTTTCAAAACATGATCTTCCAGGCTACTTAACAATTTTCTCTGACGGTATCGATTAATCCACAGCAGGATCAGGGCATTCAGGTTTTGCAGTCTACTGATTAGCTGAGCCTTGCCGACATAATGCAGGTTTTTTTCTACGGCTATCATCTTCTTCTCCGGTTGAGTTAGATGATGATTAAAGACCTGCAGGCAAAATCGATCCAATCGTATTAACAGAACAGGATCATCAGATATTCTGATACCCCGCTATTTGAAAATGATTAATCTAGTCTCTTGATCGATCAATTCTGAAGCTGGCTACGAAAGGCAGATGATCTGACACTGTTTCACGATATCGATCGCGCCCCATATCCATCGCCCAATGCATGGGAAATAGCTTAAGGCTTCCGCGAATGTACTCGGTGCTATATTTGCGACTGATGGCAAAACCATCTAGTAGATTCGCGCGGCCTGCTTCAAGAATATGCGAATAGCGATCCTGAAGATCCCAGGAAGATAGAAAATTCATCAGATCATCTCCACCTAAATGATGAAAGTTGCTCACATCTTCCCCTGGAATCATATTAAAGTCACCGACCAGTAGAATGTCTTCACGACTTTGAGCCCGCTGCTCGGTAATATACTGACCAATCATCTTAGCCTGATCATCACGAATCTTTTGCTCAGTCGAACCGCGGCCAGACTTTAAGTGTACAACGATCATTTTAAAATCAAACTTACCCACCTGCATATCAACCACTAGCGCCTTCCTGCGTCTAGCATCATTCAGGTCTGAGCCTTCAAGTAGCACTGGATTTTGCGCTGTTATACCCTGTTTATACAAAACGCCCAGGTTCAGGTCACTATGCTGTGGTAAGACACAGCTTTCGTAAATAACCCCTTTATTTGCCAGGCCCTGTTTCAATTTCTCTAGTGCCGATAAAGGACAGATTTCAACCAGTGCAATTATCTCAGCATCCAGTAGAGCTAGACCTTCAACCTGTTTCTGCAGACGCTCTTCTGGAATTCCGCCAAATCCAGCCAGGTTCCAGGCCGCTATTCTTGCAGTAGTATGCTGAAATTCACCCATGTTATTCTCCCTTAATTTTTAATGGTGTGATCTTGTGTAGAATGATCAGTCTAATCAAAGCTTATGAGATATGAAACCTTTTTAATGACAGCAGTCAGGGCAGGTTTTCTAACTGCAGGAATTCACGCTCAAAATCTTCTGCATTTAATGGCCTTGAGATAAAATAACCCTGCGCCATATCACAATTAATATTACGACTTAATCTATAGTGCGCAGCTTGCTCAACACCTTCAGCTATCACCTGCATACCCAGGCCATGCCCAACAGATACAAAGGCTTCCATAATAGCCTGGTCATGTTCTTTATCTGGCGCTTCCGCAACGAAAGTTTGATCAATTTTTAAACAGGATACCGGGAATTTTTTCAAATAGTTCAATGATGAATAACCTGTTCCAAAATCATCAATGGATATATGCACTTTTGATTGATGTAAGTATTTCAACAGGTCTATTATTTCATCACTGGATTTCAATAATATATTTTCAGTGATCTCTATGCCTATCTTGTGAGTGAACTCTGGATCTTGTTCAATCATATTTATAATCTTATGGATTATCTCTTTTTTTGAAAAATCTTTTCCTGATAAGTTTATATCTACTCGAACCCCTTTATAGCCTTTTTTCTCCCATTCATTACGATAAGAGTACGCTGTATCTAAAACCCAGTCACTGATCACATTGATCAAGCCGGTTCTTTCTGCTACTGGAATAAATTCAAATGGACTGATCATACTGCCGTCCGACTGAGGCCATCGTAATAAGGCTTCACAACTTACTACTTCACCAGTATTCAGGTTTAGCTGTGGCTGAAAATAAAGTTGGAAACTATTGTCAGCCACAGCCTTCTTTAGGTTTATTTCAATCCATTGCGATCTTTCCAGATCCTTATTCATTTTGGATGTGAAAAAATGATATCCATTGCGACCATCCGATTTTGCCCGGTACATCGCAAGATCAGAGTTTTTTAATAATTTTGAAGGCGTGTCTCCATCATTAGGAAAAATACTGATACCAATAGAAGTGGTAATTTCTACCTTAGCTTTACCTAAATCAAACTCCTGATTCAAACATAGAATAATTTTTCGAATAACCGAATAAACTTCTGACTGATCTTCCAGAAGTGGCATAATCATGACAAATTCATCCCCACCAAATCTGGATAGAAAATCATATTTTCTAATTAAGCCGGATATACGATTAGCAACTTCTCTCAGCAAGATATCTCCGGTTTCATGGCCATATACATCATTGATAATTTTAAAATGATCAAGATCTATAAATAAAACAGCCAGCTTCTTATTATAGAGTTTAGCCTCTGCCAGCTTTTGTTTGAATTCTGAGTGAAGTAAGTATCTATTTGGTAAATTAGTCAGCTGATCATAAGTAGCAATTTGATTCATTTTTTCTTCAGCTAATTTTCTTTCGTTCACTTCATATAATAATTTTGATTCCCGCTCCTTTAATTCAATAAGTAATTTACTGGTTAGATACCAGGCGAGAGTAATTACAAATAAAACGCCTGCTAAAACAACAATAAGGCGATATCCTATATCAGAAACCAGCCTTTGATAAAGTACAGGGTTTGCATATATTTTAATGATGCCTAATAACTCACCATTTGATCTACTATAGATCGGACTTTCTGTTTTTATACATTGATCGCAATTTGTACTTCCAGACTTAAGGTTGTAATTACTTGTAGTCAGAGGAAGTGCATCGAAATCAATCTCAAGCTCCACACCCTCAAATATCTTTTCTCCACTTAAAGGATCATTTATTAACAACATTTCATTGAATGAATTATGGATGGCAGATAAATCACCACTTTCACCAATATTCTGGAACTGTGCTTCAATTGATTTTGCGCGTGCATCCGCCATCATCTGAAGATTAGTTATTGCCTCATGAATCAACCTGGGCTTTAACTCTAGCTCCCAGTTGATAAATGAAAACAATAGAATAAGCAGACCAATAAAAATAAATAGCCAGGAAGACCTCTTTTCCAGCTTACTAAAAGACAGCTTTAGATTTATCCGCTCAATCATAACTAACCGCTATGCGCAAAAAGAAGGCCTTTAGCCTGATATTTGCATCCTTTAAAGCATTTATATTAACGGCAGGCAGGACCTTGTTAGTAACTTCAAATCCTGTCATTACCCCTTTCTCTACATCTCCGTTAAATGGTGAAAACAAAATAAACTGATTGATTCTACTAAACTCAATTGCTTTGTTCGTATACTCCAATAAAGGCTCAACTATAAAAAGCACTGAATTTTTATCGCTAGTACCGCTAAAGATTTCCTCCATTGAAATTATTTGTTTTTCAACAAGGTGGCCTCGTATTCTTTTTATTCTATTTAATTTTGACAAAGCA
The DNA here is from genome assembly GCA_050306135.1 of Gammaproteobacteria bacterium. GTDB lineage: Bacteria > Pseudomonadota > Gammaproteobacteria > JACNJF01. The sequence continues at coordinate 24,951 of JBNLGQ010000078.1, read as the reverse complement.
TCTCGCGCCACCTTTCTATTTTCATCATAAACGATGAATATCTTAATGGACTGTTTCTCATCTTCCTTTTCAAGACTCCATCGGGTGTGTGCAGCGATAACACTGGGTAATAAATTGACACCTATCTCTACTCTGGCCTCCAGATCATGCTTAGCATAAACATTACTTGCGACAGTCAGAAGCAAGATACAGATCCACCTTGAAACGCTAAAGAATATGTTTTTATTTCTCATCAAATAGATCAACATACTTATTGCGCATAATAAACAAGTTCCAGCCATAGACTGGCATCATTATTTATCAGGTAATCATCGGTATAGGTATTGCTAGGTGCAAGATAACGAGTTTTCTGTGCAAAGATATTCCTTATTCCTGCTCTTAAAGTTAAATCATCCCTATTGAAAACTTTATCTTTAGTGAGTGTAATATCTGCTACCGTGATAGACTCAAGGTCTGATCTACTATCTTTAATTTCCCTTACCTGATCAGATATATATTTAACCTGGAAATCAATTCCTGCACCGGAGTTGATTTGATAATCAACATTTAATGTCGCTAATAAGGGTGTAGATCCATAAAGTTTTTCCCCGGTAGTTAAGTCCTTACTGCGTTGCAGTGTTAAATTCGATCCCAGTACCAGCCGCGGTGATAAATTTTTTTTAACTTCGATTTCCAGACCTGAAAGTTCCGCGCCTGTCGTATTAGAATACCCCATGGGAGCCGTATCAATGAAACGGATGTAATCCTTTATTTCTGAAAAGTAAATCGTATTTTTAATCAGCGTATCATAGCTGTTATAAATATAGGAAAATTCACTAGTACGATTTATTTCAGGTGTTAATTTACCATCAATAGATCCGCCTGACTCTCTTAAATTTGGAGGCCTAAAGGCCTCGGCATATTGAAATTTTAATATATGCTGTTTTGACAATATCCAGACTATTGCAGCTCGTGGTGCGAGATTATTGTATTCATTATCAAAATCGTCATAGCGTAACCCCGCTGTTAGGGTCGTATTTTCATTGATTGCGTACTCATCCTGTAATACCAGGCTTTTTATTTTTCGTTTTTCACCTTCTGCAACGGGTGCAGGAAATTCATTTAGGCTGGCTACGGGCAATTTGGTAACCGGATCAAGATTGATATATTGACTAAACTTTTCTACAGAAATTCTGGTTACCGATAATTCTGAATAAATACTGTGCTCATCCAGATCATAATTTAAGTTTAACGCCCAGGTCGTTCTACGTTCACGCTGATCTATATCTGAAACAATATCATCCTGATTATTGAAACCACCGTAAACTGGCGCCACCCCTAAAAATTGGGCATTTTTTTCTGTCTCATTTATAAGTTCTGTAACGCTTATAGCACCAGCAAGATCCTCTGCTAATTTAAAATCTTTTGCCAGCTGAATCGTTGTTACTGTATCAGAGATAACTGTCTGTTTCTCCGGGGGTGGCAAATAATTATTAATCCCAAAATAATCCCCCCGATTTGATTGCTGATATTGAAGATTTAAATCAATTCCATAAATACTCATATCCAGAATTGCAGATACAGAATCCTTCTTATTATTTATACTGCCAGGAGCATATCCAGTAATAGTGGTAGCGGTTTTATCATTAGTAACATCTATATCTTCACCCTTACTATCTGACACCGCAAGATTCACACTCCCGCTAAACACTCCATCAAGCTGACCAAATTCATATAATGCCATCAGCTTGTTTTTGTTATTGCTATCTAACCCTACACTGATACCTTTTCCCTGTTTAGCTGTGATGACATTCAATACACCGAGTAATGCATTTTCACCATGGATAGCTGACCCTGGACCACGAATAAATTCTATTTTTTCTATCTGGCTGACCGGCATATCAAACAGAGTCACAGAAGAAGCTGTAGTGGATTGATTAAGTGAAATACTATTAAGCTGAATTTTTATCTTTGAGGTTTCGGTTGTCTTCCCCAGGCCTCTAACGATCAGAGTACGCTTTCCGGTAGCATCTATATTCAGCTGAATGCCCGGCAAATATGCCAGCGCATCCCATAACGTATCAAAACCACGCTGCTGCATCTCTTCTCCAGTCATGATACTTACCATGCCAGGCACATAATCAGCATTCAACTGCGTCTGAGTAGCCAGAGTAGTCTGCTGATTCAGTATCTCCATCAACTGATTTAATTCATCTTCTTCACTGTTCTCTACAGCAGATAGCGGAGGGGAAAAGAGTAATATCAGAATGATTAGATAACTGTATCGTAGCGACTGTGATCCACACTCACCTACAGCTTGAATTTTAAAAAATATTCGTAACCAACACCTTTTGACAGAAGCCATTATCCTTGGAAAACCTGTGGATACCAAATTAAGTAGAAAAGCTTATAAAACTTTTAAGCGATTATAAAAACATAATGTTATTGACCATAACATTAACGTTATGAGTGCCAAAAAACAGTAAATCATTATCAGCTTCAGGATCCTCCAGATCAGCATTACAGGTAAATGCTATGGTGTATCCACCTGCCGGTAGGTATGCCGCTTCGAATATGTAGTCACCACTTTGATTATCATATCGGATAAGCGTCGTGGTTATTGGCTGGTTATCTGAATTAGAAATAACATTGATATCTGCTGGAATCACATCATGTCCTTTAAAAACATACACCGCATTATAAGTATCAACATCTGAGTCCGAACAGTCAGATGAAGTGAGCAGGGTGGGATTAACAGTACCCCGGATATGTCCAACTTCAGTGGTTTCAACAATCCTTAGAACGGGTTTTAAATTATACTTACCCGATGCACCTGCAAGTACCAGGGACTTTGCCAGATCAAAATCGATGGTATAGGCGTATGCTTTACCTGCTTCAAAATCAAATTTCCCTATAATCTTCAAACCAGAAGAGGATCCAGCAGGCACTTTTAATGTATGAACCGAACCATCATCTAGCTCCACATAGCTACTCATATCTGAGTCGTCTATAGTCACACGTAGTTCTTTATATTGACCTGCCTCCATGTCGACTTCCGACAGAAGTGTTTCAGATATTGCCCCCTGCAGCGCTAGCAGATCAATCTGTTCAGCGGTGTTAAATGTATACTTAAGAGATTGAGAGGGTGCTTCCCGAATGAATTCAATCGATAACAGGGTAACGACTACCTTCGCCACATCAGCTAAAGGGGCGTCTGTGATACTTACTGAGAGTCGAGATTGCTGTTGAATAGCACTATCAGTTGGCTGTGGATTTAAAGTATCGGGGTCATTAGTCACCGAAAAGGTCACATTATTGCCCGAAGAACCCTTATCGGTAGCAGTATCGGTTGATTTACTTCCCGCAGTAGTATCAGTACCACAGGCAGAAATAAACAGGGTGATTATTAGTGTAAATGATAAATAGACAATCTTCATACTTCATAATTTCCTTGATTTTACTCTATTCCTGGCCAAATTATATGTATAGTAAAGACACAGTAGCAAATCTACCGATAAAATCACTTCGCTATCGATATACGGTCACACAAATCCAAATATTTGAACTGAATCACTCTTTACTGGTCATTTTTTCAGCCTTTTCCTGAAATCAGGAGACTGTCTCAAATATCCCCTCTCCACGATTTTTTATCACATTATTTGCCGCAAAAACCCTGCCATTCATAGTGATATAGACCCCCGCAGACAGACATTGCACGGCAGCAAATGCAGTTCCAAGGTTAAACAAACTATCTGATTTTTTAAATACATATGGGATCATTGCACCCGTGAGTACGATAGTTTTATCCTCTACCTGTTGCTCTAACAACTGTGCAGTTTGTACCATTGTATCCGTGCCATGCGTGATGATGATTCTCGATTGTTGGCTATCCTGCACAGTTTCAAGAATCTTCTGTCGATCATTATCATCCATATTCAGACTATCTTTAAGCAGAATCTTATCCAGCTCAAAATCCGCCTTACAACGCGCTTCGGTCAACATACTGGGAATATGCGAATCGACGAAATGCAATTCACCATTGTTCATGTTGTAGGATTTATCGATGGTACCACCGGTGATAATGAGCTTTATTTTCATAGCGAATAACTGGAAGGTTTAAAATGGGCTATAGATTGCCATTTCGAGTCAATTGTAGCAATAAGCTAGCGATTAAATTTTAATACCCCCGTTGCCAAGCTGACTCCTGTCAGTATCAATAAGGCGCCCATCACCATCAAAACGGAAAGTGACTCATCCAGAAACAACATACCCCAGACTACCCCAAAGAACGGAATCAAATAGGTTACTGCAACCGCTTTGTTAACGCCTACATTCGCAATCAGACGAAAATACAGAATGAAAGCCGATGCGGTACAGACTATGCCCAAAATGGTTACAGAGACCCAGCTCTCAACACCCGGCATTTGTTGTGGCAGGTACCCTGTTGAAATTGGCATTAGAAACAGCGCCGCAGCGGTCTGACTCCCGCAGGCCAGAGCCATGGGATGTATATGCTGTAATTTCTGTCTGGTGAAATTAGCGCTAAATCCATAACACAGTGTTGCAGCCATAGCTGCTAAAATTGGTAACAGCGATATTTGAACACTGCCAGCCTGCTTATCGAATGATAAAACAAACACACCGATAAATCCGACGACGAGCCCAAGCATAGCTGTCCTACTCAGCCGGTCATTAGCCCATAGCCAGGCTATCAAGGCGGTAAAGATAGGCGTAGTTGCATTTAAAATCGAAGCATATCCAGCTGTCACATACAATGTTGCATAACTTAATAAAGAGAAAGGTATCGCTGTGCCGGTAATCCCAACCAGTAACAATCGGCCTGCATTAGGTAATAACAAATGAGCCTTATCTACAAAAAATACCAGCGGAAGTAAAAACATAGCCGCAATCAGTGTACGAATTTCAACAAGCAGAATGGGGCCAAACTCAGGGCTCGCAATACGCATAAATAAGAATGACGCACCCCACATCGCAGCTAATGCAACCAGCTCCAGCAATTCTGAGGGCTTCAAGCGATGCTGCTCCCTTTCTCCAGATTCAGCAGATATTGCTTTCGCCAGATGCCACCTGCATATCCAGCCATACTGCCACTTTTAGCTATCACTCGATGACAGGGAATAATGATAGCGATTGCATTCGCCGCATTGGCACTAGCTATAGCGCGGATGGCTGATGGATTTTCAATAGCCTCAGCCTGTTGCTGATAGTTGCGTGTTTCAGCATAGGGAATTTTCTGCAATGCCCTCCAGGCCTGCTGCTGAAACTCACTACCCACCAGCTGCAGGGGAATATCAAACTCTGATCTATTACCTGCAAAGTATTCATCAAGTTGCTGCTGTAACCTTTGCAGGTATTCATGATCACCAGGTACAAACAGGGCATTCAGTTTTTGCTGAATTCTGTTGAGCTGTTTCTGTAACGCTTTACGGTCATTAAACTCCAGCAGGCATACACCCTGATCAGAAGCACCCGCATACATAGCTCCTAACGGGGTGACTAACTGTGCCACAGTAACAATAGACTGATTTTTCATCCTTGTTGGTGAACTGCCGATGAATTGTTTAAAGGTTTCATTAAACCCACTCAAAGACTGGTAGCCAACATCAAGCGCTGTATTGATGATCTTCTCTCCGCCTTTTATTTTTTCACTGGCACTGAGCATTTTTTTCATACGCTGATAGTTTTGAAAGGTTAGCTGATAATTTTGTTTGAACCAACGGCGAAGACGTACCGGATCAATATCGTGTTGCAGTAAAACTTGATCACTAATACGCAGATCAGCCTGCTGATCAAGGAGATCCATGGCTTTTCTGACCCATTGAGGTACTTCACCCTGTTTCTGCAGAGGCTGGCATTTCTTACAGGGACGGTAGCCCTTATCGATGGCATCATCAGGGGTATTAAAGAATTCTACATTCTCTTTTTTTGGAGCCCTTGCCTTACAACCAGGTCGACAGAAAATACCCGTGGTTTTAACCGCCAGATAAAAGATGCCTTCAAATGACTGATCTCTATTCAGATAAGCCTGATAGAAAATCTCACTGCTATTGGGAGAAAAGTTATTCATACCGTCACGATAATGGGGTTTTAAATATCCTGCACCATCAGGTGAAAGCATTCATCCGTAATTTGGACTGGCAATTTTTTATCGCCCAGGCAATTTCACTTCAAACACCTCACCGCCCCAGCCATGTTTCAAATCCCCTGCCTTTACGATCACTTTTTTGATGCCTGCCGGTATCTGGACATTACTCAGGGAACGTGTAAACGGCTGTTCATCAACATGTGGGTGATATAACACCCGACTACCCAGCACCTGACCATCCGGAGATACTACATCCCACTGATTGGCGTAGTGTTTCCATCCCGTATCGGCATGTTTAACCGTTACATTGAAGGTACAACTTTCAGGAATAGGGCAGTAAACCTTAACATTCACCACATCGGCTTTACCGGCAAACAAGGCCGGGCTCATAAACATTATTACAAACAGTAATTTTTTCATTGAGAAATCTCTTTATTCAAGTTCAGTCATTACAGGCACTGTTCAAATATACTATTAGGATCCATAATGCGCGTTTTGTCGAGTACCTGATCATGACCTTTGAAAGCGGACTGGCGTTTTTCATCGCTATTCTTATCTTTTCGGTGACACCTGGCCCTGGAGTTTTTGCCCTGTTGGCAAGGGCCATGACTCAGGGCGCTGCCTCCTGCTTCCCATTGTCACTGGGTATGGCTGCCAGCGATATTATCTATCTGGTTTTTGCCTGTCTTGGCCTCGCTGTCATTGCAGAACACTATGCCTCTCTGTTCACCCTAATTCGTATTGTCGGCGCTTTCTATCTGATCTATCTTGGATGGAAAATGTGGCATGATCGCTCCCATTTGATTGAGGAAGCCAAACCGGTTTCCAAAACCAGTATTTTGATGGGTTTTGTACAGGGATTTTTAATCTCTGCCTCCAACCCCAAGGTCATCCTGTTTTACATTGCATTTTTGCCCACTTTTATGGATTTATCCGTCCTCACCGCCGAGGATATCGCCATTGCCGCATTACTTTGCCTGCTGGGTTTAATGATTGGTTTGACAGCCGTATCCTATGCTGCTTCCTGGGCGCGCCGTTACTTCAAGTCTCAAAAAGCCATGACTGGATTAAATCGTGTAGCGGGTACTATCATGATGTCAGCTGGCCTGTATATTGGCACACGCACTTAATGTGTCTGATCGCATTTGCCTGGCGGGCCCAGGCAGATTACCCCTTGGTCGTGGTCGCCAATCGTGATGAATTCTACAATCGTCCAACCCAGTGCGCGCATTTCTGGAAGGATCAGCCTCAGATTTTCGGAGGCCGGGATTTAAGCGCAGGTGGCAGCTGGATGGCCGTGTCTCGTAACGGTCGTTTTGCTGCACTCACCAACTATCGTGATCCACACAACCTTAATGCTCTCGCCCCCAGTCGAGGGTCACTGGTGAGTGATTTCTTAATCAGCGATTTATCAGCAACAGATTATGCCAACTCGATTCGTCAACAGGCTATTGCCTACAATGGTTTCAACCTGATTATCTGTGATGGCGACAGGATGGTTTATTACAGTAATCAGATCGATGACATCCGCATACTCGAACCTGGGATCTATGCACTTAGCAATGCATTGCTGGATACACCCTGGCCCAAAACCCAATCAGCATGCAAAAATCTCAGCAACTGGCTTGAGCAACCAGGCGAAATTGGCAGTCTGATTCCATTGTTAAATGACTCTCAAACAGTCGATGATGAGCAGCTGCCCGATACCGGAATTCCACAGGCCATGGAAAAAGCCCTGTCCGCACAATTTATCAAGCTTAATCACTATGGCACTCGCTGTACAACGGCTGTCATCGTAGATAAAAGGGGTGATGCAGAATTTATCGAACAGTTGCATCATCCTGATGCAGGCCAAACTTTTCAACGTTTAGAGGCATTTTGGTGACTTAACCACACATCGGTTCAAGCATTTGTCTAAAAATGACAAAACTTGTGCTTTTTATACATTATGAAAAACTGAAGTATCTCTAAAATCAGGCGATCACCAACCAATATCATCTGCCGATTAAGATAATGCAGGCCAGCTATATCTTTCAATTTATCCAGTTATTTCAGGCTTGAATGTCACGAATGTATTTCGCCCATACTTCTTTGCCTCATACAGAGCTTTATCTGCCTGTCTTATCAGCTCTTCTGAGCTATTTCCCTCAACCGGAATAGTACTTGCTATCCCCAAACTAATTGTTACCCACTTTGACACTTCTGACCCCTCATTGAGAATCTGTAAACTTTCAATAGACTCACAAAGTCTTTTTGCCACCAGCTCTGCGCCGTCAATAAAGGTTTCTGACAAAATTAGAACAAACTCCTCCCCGCCATATCGCGCAAGGAAGTCACCAGGCCGATAAAGACCTCTTGAAAGTGTAGAGGCCACATCTTTAAGACAGTCATCACCCACCTGGTGACCATAACTATCGTTGAAGCGTTTAAAGTAATCGATATCAATCATCAGTATTGAGAGTGATTGCTTTAAACGTAAATTATGTCTCCACATATTCCCCAGTATCTGCTCAAAAGATCGCCGGTTGGGTATACCGGTCATAAAATCAATATACGAAAGTTTTTCCAGCTTTTCGTTAGCTTCACGTAAAGCAAGTTCATCTGATTGCTGTTTAGTGATATCGTGAAAAGCTGCCACAGCTCCTGATACACGGTTATCCTCTATCAGAGGGGTCACTGTGATATCAACTGGAAAGCTATTGCCATCTGCTCGCCAGAACAATTCAACTTCACTTTTTATAATCTCACCGGTTGTCAGTGATTTCCTGACAATGCATTGCTCTACTGGGTTGGAACTTCCATCATGCCGGCTGTGATGGATTAAATCATGGTGATTTGAATGCAGTAATTTTTCCAGTGGAAAACCCAACATATCGACAGCGGCTCTGTTGGCAAAGGTCATGACACCGTTATTATCAACTCCAAAAATACCTTCACCAGCAGTATCAAGTATCAATTCTTTCTGATGCTTGGCAACCTGAAGCTGTTGATCCACTTTCCTACGCTCTTCAAATGACCTGCCTGTACGCAACAAAAGGAAAAAAAGGACAGTAAGCAGCAAGAAGCCACCAATTATTGATGTTAAAAGAATGTAATTATTGAGTTGGCGGATACGTGCAAGTCCTTCAGTAATATCAAAATATATCTCAAACGCGCCATCAAACTTTCCATTCAGGCTCATAATGGGAACATAAGTCTCTACTACATCTACTGTGTAAAACTGCCCCTCCAGACTGGGTTTATCCTTTTTCACAACCACAGTATAAGGATTACCTAAGGTCACATAATTCAGGAAATAGTCATATGTGTTACGTTTATTGATATCTTCCTTGTCAGATGAGTAAATGGTCATGCCATTTCTGTCAAACAGCTTGAGTTTGGCCAGCCCCAAATTTGTGATAGCTTCCTGAGCATGAAGGTTGATCTCAGGCGGTAACGTATCTATTTCAAGGTTTAACTCATCCAGCCTCATAAGGCTGCTCAGAAAATCCCCTACGCGTATCGCCTTATCTTCGGTATTTTCAATAAGCGACTGTTCGAAAAGTGGAAAAATGGCAAAGTGGCCAATAAGAGGTACACCTGTAATCACTAATACGGCGATAACTAGAGTTTGTCGGAGAAAACCGTAGCGTAGAAATATATTCAAGGTTTGATTGGAGGCCATTTAGAATACCAAATTGCATGTTTTCTAATTTTTTGGGTTTAAATAACAGTATAGCCCTTTAATGACCCCATCAATGGGTATTAATCAACCATCGATTGGATCGACAACTCTGATGTCTGGTGTGAGGTCAGATTGAATAGCAGCTCTGTATATATTGCTAAAGCACAGCATAATTTACCGGACAACTGTAACCTGAGAATTTCAATCAAATCCACATTTGTTTTATGTTTGAGTATTATTGCCATTAAAGGCCGTATCCCTAAAAACAACTATTGGCTACCATTCGATTATCTCAACTACCTGTGAGAAGAGATGCCTCGCAAGCCAGAGACTATCGAGCGACTGCTATCGTGGAATGTGAAACTCGATAAATCATAGATGGGATGGCAGGACGCTTACAGAGAAACTGTAAATTTGATGGAAATAGAAGGTAAATGAAAACCCTGCTCTCAAGCGAAACGCTCCCTGTTACAGGGAGCGCAGCTCATTATCAGACAATCAGCTAAAGATGCCTGAAATCGGTCCGTCACCATATTTCGGGTAGTCAGAAGCATTGACATCAACACCTGCAGCCTGTGCTACCGTATCCAGAATGGTGTCATGGCTCACGCCATTTAATGTCACCAACCTACCACCTGCCAGCGTACCACCAGCACCACCCGCCAGCATATAAGGCACATCGTTACCATCGTGTGCACGGGCATCCGCCATATCGGAAACTGTCAACAGGATGGTGTTATCGATCAGCTTATTACCATCTATATCATCGGTCGTGGCCAGGCTATTGATCAGATACGCCAGCTTTTTGGTGAAGTATGCACGATACTGAATATAATCCTCTGCCGGCCGGCCGTGGATACTCGCGTGGAAGTTGGTATTCACGCCCGCTTCAGGCACCGTAAAATCACACTGGTGGTTGCCGAACATCAGCGAGACTACCCGAGTCAGATCACACTTAAGTGCCAGCGTCGCGACATCACACTGCAGATCAGCGATGGTATCAAAGTTGGCATCGCTATCGGTGGCGCCATTGAATCCACCCGAGTTAAATACAGGTGAGCTACAGGCACCGCCACCAGAGGCTTCGGCAGTGGCATTCAGGCGTGTCTCGATACGCTGTATGGCTGCAGTATGCTCATCGAGTCGTGCTTTTTCAAAGCTTCCCAGTTTGCTGCGCATCTGGTTGAGACCCTCAAGGTTACAGTCCAGTACACTGAGTTTGCGCTTTGTGTCAATGTCCAGCGAGCTTGAATTACCCCCGCCAAACAAACGTTCAAAGGCATTGAAGGGACTATCTTCATAAGCAGGCTCATTCCAGCTTTTGCGTGAAATGCTTCCAAAACCGTTACTGATGGCACCTAACTGCAACTGGCTGAACGGGGAGACCTGCCCCAGTGTTTGCGCCATGTACATATCCAGTGTCATGTTCGCATGGGTACCCCCCAGGGCCTTGGAGGTTAGTCCGTGCCCTGGGCCATTCATGTTGACGCCTTTGAGAAATACGCAGTGCTCTCTGACAGACTCTAGAGGCGCCGACATAGCTGGTAACGCGCTGCTGTTACTGGTTGGTAACCATTGGTCCGGGATGGCACCGCCGGCGGTATATACGAAGATGACTCGCTTCGGTGCATCGGCAGCAAATACCGAACGCGCCCACAACATATTGCCGGTCAGTAGCGACATTTTGAGCATGGCGCTTGAAGCACCCACACCACCCAGTTTCTTGAGGAAGCTCCTGCGGCTGGTGGATTCGATTGCGGTCTTGTTTTTCATATTGATTTCTTTGATCTTCATCGGATTAACGCTCTCTTTGCTTTCTGAAGCGGATGACACTCAGGGATCCCAGACGCGAGAACAGCTGGGCCATGCTGTTGCTGCTGGCCAGGGTCTCGCTCAGGGTGTCAACTGAACAGCTATAGTCCTGTTTCTCTTCATCGGTCAAACTGCCTCTGTTTGCATTGTCCGCATCTATTGCGTCATGACCTATATCCATCGCAAAGCGGAATACGTTGGCTGAAAAGCAGGATTGAGCCGCCTCAAGATCAGCAAACTGATTGGATAGATCCTTCGCACCGTTGAAGCTCACCACGTTGCTGTCGGATAGTGCATTGACACCATACAGCGTGCCGCTGGCATCGATGGTAAGACCATTCGAATCAGACGTTCGGTAACGTCCCGCCGCATCGTAGTCTTCCAGACCAAAACCTAAAGGATTGATAACCTTTTCATGACAAGTATCACAGGGCGATTCCTTGGTGATTGCTGCGACGAAGTCACGATTACTGATCACCTGACCATTGAGCTCTTTGATCAGTTCGTCTGCCTTTTCCGCGCGGAAGCTGGCAATAGTGGCATCCGGCGACGGCGGGTCCTGACATAGCAGTCGCTTCCTGATATTGATCGCTCGTTTGATCGGAGAGCTCTTGGTGAGATCTGCATAGTTAGCCAGAAAGGACCCCATGGTCAGCAGGCCACCGCGATGTGCAGTGGTAGCATCCATCTTGACCATCTGTGTGGGATCACTGTCCGTACTACCCAGACCATAGAAGTCAGCAAGTGACTGGTTTACAAACACATAGTCGGCATCGAACAGATTGCTAAACCCCTGATCCTGGGCGTAGAACACATGGGTGAAGAAGGCCTTGACCTCCGCCGCCATGGCCTGACGCACGTCATCGGTAAAGTCAGGGAACAGCATACTGTCTTTCTGCGCCTTGAGCACTTCATCACTCGCCAGCCATTGCGAGGCGAAGACGCCCAGATGCTGCTTTGCTCTGTCGGTGGCTAACAGTCGCTCTGCCTGCTGCTTGAGCTGAGCCTCAGTGACCAACTCACCATTTTTGGCCGCCGTTAGCAGTTGTGCATCAGGCGTTGAACCAGTGATGGTATAGCTCAGGAAACTGGCCATTTCATAGTCAGTGAGCACGTAGGCATCATTGTCCAAAGCAGTTAAATCGATAGCATCTGTATTGTTTGATGCCGGTTGAGTACCAGAGACGGTGGCTGACTGCACCAGTAGATTGCGGTCTTCTCCATTCTGATTAGCATCGTTGGTGAACTTGATCTGCACCTGACGCGTTCCAGCCTTTCCGTTAACGCTGAATTCGTAGACGGTATAGCTGCTGGAATCAACCGTCTGAGTAGCAACTACGCTACCGTCTATGACAAGCTCCATCTGGGGCCATACATTTTGCGCCGGCTCACCTTTCATGCTGATTTGAAATAGCGCCTCATCGGCCAGTTCAAAGCTGTTCTGGATATAGCCATCACTCCAGATATTCCAGCCCGTGCCATCGGCGCCACCGGTGGATTTGGTCTGAAAATCAGCAGCATTAACCGTTACCCCATCGCCTGCAGCAACCGAACCACTATTGCCACTCTTCAGTTCTTGCACCGAGACACCTACTTCAGAGCGGTACAGGAATTGTGGGGATGAGAGCAGCGATGACATGCCGAGCTTAAGTCCCACTTTGATATCATCTCCGGTCAGACTGGAAGCGAACACTGCCTGATAAGTTGCCTGCTCAGTTGAGGTCAAAGGCCGACGGAATACGCGGGTTGCAAAGTCATTTAGAAAACGAGTCTTACACTCGTCATAGCTCACACTAGGGTTTCCATTGCTGTCAAAACCGCAGTCAACCACACCCTGGAAGTTACGTTCTGCTGACCAGCTCGCCACCTTTTCGGCTACCGTGGTATAGGAATCCGCATGGTTCTCAGTGACAGGAGTAAACGCGTTATTAAAGTAGCCTTCAACCAAGGCATCGTAAGGGATGCTATCGGAGACGTTGAAATCAATCCCGACCAGATCTTCCATGCTGTTCTGATATTCGACTCGAGTCAGTAGCTTCAGCTCTCTTGGACCATAGCCGATTTTTCCATCACACATCGCAACCGGACCCGAGCCATCGCTAGTCGTCCAGCTTTCCATATAGGCAGTAATATCAGCAACACAGGTAGCATCACAATTCGCTGGATCATAGAGCATGTAGTCAGTGATATACTCTGCCAGAGGCTGGTTATTGCTGCCGAAGGTTGATTTCGTTTCAACAACGGATCTCAGATTAGCGCCCTCAACACCATGACAATTGGCGCATTGCGACTCGAACATAGTCGCACCATGTGTTGCATCTGGGGTGGAGGTGTTATCGCCACCAGAATTACCACCATCACCAGTAGAAGGCATTCCTGCACAACCTACCGGCTCAGTGGAAACGACGATATCGTCCATCCAGACATCAGCCGTATTCCCACTAAAACTGTGGAAGCCAAACATGACGTAATTGAACTTATCGCTCATCCAGTCGCTGCCCAGCGCACCATTATTCCAGTCGGAAGCCGAAGTGATTGAATGCACCTCTTGCCCATCAACCCACATATGGACCTCATCATATGCGGTATCCGCATATAAACCAGTCTCCACACAGTACCAGGTATCGGGTGCTAATTCCTTGCCCGATTCCCACTGGGTGGATGTCGGCGCAATATTGTCTGTTGGTACATCGTTGGTACCCAACACACCTTTGATCTGCCCGATACGAACTTCGTTATTGGCATCCTGAGTTTTCTTGATACCCATGATGTGTTCGTGATTATCGCCAGCCACATTGCCCATCTGTTTACTCATACGGACATAAGCTCGCAGGTATACACGTTGGGTATTGGCAGGTAACGCGCGCACGATCTGCGCCAGACCACCTTTGAAATGTATCGACTGGCTGCCATTGTAGGCATAGGTATCGTCAATCAGCGCATAGTTAGCGTTACTGACAGAGTTATTAGTGTTGTAGTTGTAGCCGAGGAAGTTATCCCAACCAGCGGGTTGGGTATCGAGGCCACCATCTTCGAAGGTTTCGGCGAAGATCACTGCACCACTACCACCTGAGGTTGAGCCATTGCCATCAGTTCCTGTTCCAGTATCCGTTCCTGTTCCGGTATCTGTTCCTGTTCCGGTATCTGTTCCTGTTCCAGTATCTGTTCCTGTTCCGGTATCTGTTCCTGTTCCGGTATCTGTTCCTGTTCCAGTATCTGTTCCTGTTCCAGTATCTGTTCCTGTTCCAGTATCTGTTCCTGTTCCAGTATCTGTTCCAGTACCATCGGTAGAACCCGCAGAGCCGCCCCCAACACTGACCTGTACCACCCGAGAATAGGTGACGCCTGAGTCAGCATCCGTGGCCTTAACCCAGTAATAATAGGTCTCGCCATCTACCACGTTTTGGTCGACAAACTGGTTACTACCAGTCGCAAAACCGATACTGCTGCGACCCGTCGGGTCAGGATCATAGTCACGAAATATCTCCTGCGAGCTAGGAGTAATGCTAGTCAGAGACCAGCTTAGTGTCACCGAATTTGTGCTGCTGGAGGCATTTAGAGCGACTGCTCTTGAAACATCTCCTGTAGGCGCTGGTTCTGCCGTCGTCTTGGAGCCACCATCGCCACCGCTTCCACCACCACAGGCGGATAGAGAAAGAACGAGTGTCAGTACCAAAAGAAAACCCATACCCAGAGCGCCAGAAGAACCGCCCCCACTCTTATCACCCGAATCCCCTGCGTTCGCTTGCGCTGAAGTAATTGTCACAGTAGTACCAACCGCATCCATAGCTCCCATATTGTCAGACACCGTCAGAGTGACGTTATAGGTTCCCACCGATGTATAGGTATGAGTCGTGTTTGGATCGGTGCCGGTAGAACCCGTACCATCTGCAAAATCCCAGATATAGCTTGCGATGGATCCATCATCGTCTCGAGACCCACCACCATTGAAATTAATGGTGTCACCCACTTTACCACTGTAAGGCCCCTGGGCATCAGCTACTGGAGGCAGGTTACCCACTCCTATGGTTGCTGTAGTGCTTTCCGTATCCATCAGGCCATCATTGTCTGTTACCTTAAGAACGACCGTGTAGCTTCCACTCTGGCTATAGACATGGGAGGCGCTAATGCTAGCCCCAGCGTCGGATACCGTCGCTGACTCCACATACAGATTACGGTCTTCACCATTAGCAAAAAGGTCATTGGTAAAGCGAATCTGTACCTGATGTTGCCCCGCATGTCCGCTCACATTGAACTCGTAATCCGTGTAAGTACTGGAGTCGACTGTCTTGGTGGCAACCACCACATCATCGATAGCAAGCTCCATGTTTGGCCAGACGCCTTGTGCCGGGTCACCCCGCATGCGGATCTTGAAGAGTGTGTTATCAGCCAGTTCAAAACTGTTCTGGATATAGCCTTCACTCCAGATCTTCCAGCCAATACCCTCTGCCACGCCAGTGGACCGGCTCTGGAAATCAGCACCGTTCAGCATCACTTCCGAAATACTACCGGTCGTCAGACTGCCTGTGATTTTATTTCCATCACCAAAGTCCCATTCATAGCTATCAATAGTGCCGTCAGGATCTTCGCTACCGCTGCCGCTAAACTGAACTGATACACCTGCCGAACCTGAATATGGTCCATTCGCATGCGCGACAGGAGCCTGTTGGTTTGAATTACCTATCGTGGCTGTGGTCATTGCTGTGGCTGTCAAACCCTTGTCGTCGGTAACCGTCAATGTGACGTTATAGCTACCCGCCGCTGCATAGGTATGCGAAGGGTTCACAGTGGTTCCAGTGGTCATATCTCCAAAGTTCCAGGCATAGCTGGCAATAGAACCATCCGAATCCGAAGAGCCGCTGCCATTAAACATGACTGCTACACCATCATTAGCAGAGTAAGGTCCGCCAGCATTAGCAGTCGGCGCCTGATTCACTGGAGTAGCAGATTCGATGGTTGCAGTTGTCATCACCGAGTCCATTGAGCCCGCGTCATCTGTCACAGACAGTGTCACGTTATAGGTACCCTCTGAGGAATAACTATGGGTTGGCGTTACGCCACTACCCATAGAGCCGTCTCCAAAATTCCAGCTATAACTGGTTATTGAGCCATCCGCATCTGTGGAACCGCTTGCGTCGAATTGCACCTCCGTGCCGATGGTTACGGTATAAGGCCCGCTAGTAGCTGCTTGTGGAGGCTGGTTACCTGCGCCGATAGTCACTGTCGTTGAATCAGTCGCCGTATCACCATCATCATCTGTTACGCTCAGAGTCAATGTATAACTCCCTGTCTGCGTATAGCTGTGACTCGTGCTAACACCACTGCCAGTACTACCATCACCAAAGTTCCAACTATATGTAGTAATCGTTCCATCAGCATCAGATGAACCTGAACCATCAAAAGAAACTGGCATGTTTTGCGTGCCATTGTAAGGGCCGCCAGCATTAGCTGTCGGTGCCTGATTGACTGGAGTAGCAGGGTTGATGGTTGCAGTGGTCGTCACCGAGTCCATAGCGCCCGCGTCATCCGTAACCGACAGTGTCACGTCATAGCTACCCTGTGTGGAATAACTATGGGTTGGCGCTACGCCGCTACCCATCGAGCCGTCTCCAAAATTCCAGCTATAACTACTAATTGAACCATCCGCATCCGTGGAACCGCTAGCGTCGAATTGCACTTCCGTGCCGACGGTAGAGGTATAAGGTCCGTTGGTTACTGCTTGCGGAGCCTGATTGCCTGCAGCGATAGTCACTGTTATTGAATCAGTCGCAGTATCACCCGCATCATCGGTTACGCTCAGAGTCAAAGTGAAACTCCCGGTCTGCGTATAGCTGTGATTCGTACTAACACCACTGCCACTGCTGCCATCACCGAAGTTCCAGCTATATGTGGTAATCGTTCCATCAGCATCAGATGAGCCTGAACCATCGAATGAAACAGACATATTTTGTATGCCATTGTAAGGCCCACCAGCATCAGCCAAAGGCGGCTGATTCGCTACCACAGGATCGTATGTACCAGTCGTTAGCGCAGGTGGAGCCACTTTATTACTGGCATCACCGTTGATGATATTAACAGCACCGTCGGTCCAGCCCGGCTGAGTGTTGGCATTGATCTCATCTAGATTAGTCGTTCCGTTGGGATCATTGTCAGAGTTAAAGGATTCAATCGCGCTGAACTTGAGTCCATTCTGCAAATAATCCCATCCATAGCCATTTAGCTGGGAGGTTGTGGTCGTATGACAGAGTCGACATGAAATTGCAAAGTTATCTTCAGCACTAGAGCCAGTATAGGTATCTCGCCAGTCTACTAGATAGCCACTCCTTGCCTGCACCAGGGGGGATGCTGTCAGCAATCCGAGTAAAACTGGTACAAAGACATAAACTGAACGCCTTAGCCGCAAAGCCGAACTATTAGGAAACATCTTAATTTTAACCCCTGTTAATTCTATAAATTCTAAAGAATGCAAGCGCAGTGGAGACCTGTTGCTTGCATCCATAATATCTGGTCGCTTTTTTCAGCCAGGATATAGTAGCGTTAACCAAGCGCCCTAAAGCATGTTCAGGGTTCTAAGCCCTAAGTTTTGTGCCGAGCTTGTCCAGGCTCATTCGAAAAGTTGCCAAGTGCAACCGAGTGCGGATTCTATATAATCAATTTACTTGACTCAACAGGGTTAACCAGGGCAAAACTTATTGAAATTAGGAAATATTTAACTAAAACCCATTATCTGACTCCACCCTTCCTTTAGAGTAAATGCTGCAAACCACATTAACTATTTATATGCTGAGGTTCTGTATTGCCCAACCAGATCACGACCACTTTCAGCTTGATATTCATACTCTAATAACCAGAAAATGCTCTTGGACCCCTTTTATAAAACCCAAACCCAACGCTATTAACTTAGCTGTAGGTTTTTGATCCTTTCTAAGCATATATAAATGCGCTTTAAGTCAATATTCAGAACAGGAATACTTCTATCCCCAGATAGCGCAGCAAATACTTTGTATTAATTAATTCAATGCTGCCACATAAAAACACCTAACAAACATATAATAGAAGGGGATCTTTTGTGACATTTCTCACAAATTTTACGAAGGCCCTTTAACTCAAGCTCCTCTTAAGATCAGTCCAGATGAGGAAGGTTTGTTTAACTAATTTTACCCTACCTCTATTGCCTGAAATTAATACCAGATTATCGTTATCCGGTAGATATTTGATTCTAAAATCACCTCAAATCTCACTTTTGTATGACACTAGAGCTGAACAACTAAACATGAAATAAATCATTGAACTGTACACTGCAAACACTTTCTTTGCCCCCATTTAATAGATGACAAAAATGATGTGATAACGGACTTCTAAGTACTATTAGCACTTTGTAATAAAACTCCCCGGGGAAGCTATGCTGCCTAAATTTTTGTGACATATTCAACATTTTTTTGTTGGGGTTATCTGCGTGATAA
The DNA here is from genome assembly GCA_050306135.1 of Gammaproteobacteria bacterium. GTDB lineage: Bacteria > Pseudomonadota > Gammaproteobacteria > JACNJF01. The sequence continues at coordinate 5,927 of JBNLGQ010000078.1, read as the reverse complement.
TCCTTATCACTCAAGCTTGAGGGCTTAAGCTACCAAGTAGCGCACCCTTTTATGACATAAAAATGCCCTCTTTTATTGCATTTACCTGTCAGCCCTACGTTTCAACCTTTCAATAATAAGGAGCTTTTCACCAAGGAGGCCGCAAACAGTAATATTTAGCCTGATTATTATCCTTTTGGGTGCGCCTTAAAAAGCACCTCCATAAGAAGTCACATATCTGTTAAACACAGGTAATCCCGGATCAAATCCACATGATATAATGCATCCATACAACCAGGTTGATGAAACAACTCATCCGTTAAGTTATTTAGGGAGTTATGGTTGCATCTCATTTAGTTGTACTTGCAAAAGGGGACTGAGAGATTATTTTTTTATCAATCCATCTGCTTATGAGGCCTTACGCAATGCAACTGGCCTGGTTTTATACAATATCGCTCTTGCGACCATGTGTTGATCAAAATTAATTTACTCTGCCCCTTTAAATTTTTACTTTTGTCCTAATATTCAGGCCACCTACTCTTTAAAAAGCTCATTCTTCTCAGTAATAAAAGCACCAGAGTATCGATAGATTTGCCCAAATAGTGGGTGATGTAAACGAAAATCCATCTCGAAATAACTTTCATCTATCGCCTTTTCTTCAATACTGGTGTGACCTAGTAGCATCCATTCTGGAATACTTAGACGCAGCTTACCCAGACGTAATTCAAAACCTTTCCCTTCATAGTACAGAGTTTCATTCTCTACCTTTACCGCCATCCTTAAACCGACAAATCGATTCACAAATTCGATCAGTTCATTACCCTCGTGATATTGCCATACACTTTTAAAGATAACCTTTCTTCCATCCAGGAAGTTGATTTCACGCCTCCAGTACTGTTTATCCCGCCGCATCGATTTCTCAACCGTTGCAGGAATTTCATTCCCTGCGCGATTAATCAATGCACCCAACATCTTCAACAGGTTAAGTGGTAACTGCATCGCTTTTGGGTATTCAATGCTTAACTTACCCACATCTGCATTGTCATCACCCTGATAATGCGCCTTTAACGATTGTGGTAGCTCTTGCCATTGATCTTTTAACGCCATTTGCATAATTGATTTTTGTTTCATTTCATACTCCAAAGCTAAATTTCATGACCATCAATAGGACAATAAAAACCATTGCGGTAAACGCCGGTATGCCGAGATAAAACCAGATTCGTGCATAGCGCCAATATTGACTGTCTAAATCCGTTTTCTGTTCAACGGCCAGTTGCGCTAGTTTTTGCATCCGAATTTGCAACCATACGACGGGTATCCAGCACAGTCCCGCTAGCGCATACAGCGCAAGACTGATGACAACCCAGGAGGTGGTCAAAGGTATATGGATAAGATACAGCATCCATATTCCGGTGATGGGCTGGATCAGGACGGTTGGCGTGGTAAACAACCAGTCGGCCATAACCACATGTTTATTCACGATCGCGATGTGGGTTACATTCCTGCTTCGGTCAGCCATCCATTTATAAAAAGCACTGCCAAGACCGGTTCCAAACAGCAGCACCATACTCAACAGATGTATATATTTAAGTGTTAGATAAGTCATTATTGGTCTCCCACGTTTTGCGGCATATGGCCGATAAAGTTTGCCAGCGGGGTTACGTCTGCAGTATTTCCCTGCTGTAACATTCTGATATTGTCCGGCTCCATCATGGGGTTCAGGTGACGCGCAAAACCGGCGATCACTAATGCACAGTCGAATGGAAGTTTTAAGGTAGGCGCAGGTGACTTACCCAGTTGCTTCCGCATCAGTTGCAACCAGTCCAGATAGCTAATGGGAACTGGCCCGACCACATCCAGAGTCTGTCGGGTATCGTGTGAACAGATACATTGCATAACCGTATCCACCAGATCCTTGATCGCTACCGGTTGCAGCATTTGATCTCCCTTACCAATAACGGGAATCAGTGGCAAGGCTGCGAGCTTGCGTAGCATTGCGCTACTTACTCCCCCATCGCCATAAACAAGAGAGGGGCGTAATACAAACCAGTCACAATCACTTTTGCGTAAATAGTCATCCGCCTGTTTCTTGCTGGTTAGAAAAGGGGTAGATGCCTGTTCATCAGCACCCAGTGCAGAAATCTGGATAACGCGTTTAAGCGATACTTGTTCACAGGCTTCAAATAAAGCCACAGCAGCCTGAGTATGAATCCGCTCAAAGGATTGCCTGCCAGTTTCTCTAATGATACCCATCGCGTTGATAACACAATCAACGCCATCCAGCACAGGCAACCAGCTTTCTGCATGCAGCATTGTATTGGCATCGTAACCGTGACTACGACTTATCGGGATAAGCTGATACCCCTTAAGCTGTAGTGCTTTCTCTATATGGCTACCGATAAACCCGGTTGCACCGGTCAGTAAAATTTTCATCATTCTCAACCTCGTGTTTTGAGCTTAAGAATAAGGAGCGGGGAGAGTTTAAGCCTCCGATTTGATCATTCCGGTATTCCGAATTGATCATTCAGGAGTATTTTAGGGATGCTCTGATTGAATCGTGGACTGCGATTACTGACTTAACCACAGATTAGGGCAGGACGCCCGTAAGTAGGGCCATGCAGGAGCTATTGCCGAGCACACGGAGAGCACGAAGATTTTTTTGGTTTATATTATCCGTCATATCGGGGCTTGCTTACGCTGCGATGAAAAGTGTGCCGCATTCCAGGTTTAGGGCTAACCACAGAGGACACCGAGTACACAGAGGTTTTTGATGTTAACCACTAAGACCACGAAGAGGAATAAGGTTTTCTTCTCTGTGCGCTCTCATGAAACAAGCCGTAGCTCATTGTTTCTAAAGAGTAATTTTTTGCTGTTCTGAAGCGATAGTTAAACAGAGACTTGAATATAAATGCTCGTCGTTACCGGACTCGATCCGGTAATCCAGCCGGTATCGAATACCCTACCATCGCACTGGATTACCCAGTCAAGCTGGGTAATGACGATGTAGTAGTGGTTGTTCAACTGTTTATTCAACCACGGAGCACACAGAGGGCACAGGGAATTAAAGAAGATGCCTCACTAATCCTTCTCAGTGTTCTCTGTGCCCTCGGTGGTTCATTCTTTTAAAATCTTATAGACCACAAGCAAGGCCTGGAAGCTTTCAAGGCGATAGGGCTAGCCATACACAACCCCCCTTCGTGAGCTTCGTGTCCTTCGTGGTTAATAAAAAGTCCCAGTGCTCTCTGATGAAACAAATCCAGATTCAATCACAGCTTCCTTAGCTGACGAAACTGCCCCGGAGACATACCGACTATCTCATTGAAAGCCTGATAAAAAGTGGACTGAGAGGTAAACCCGGCGCTTAAACCGATGGAGAGTACCGAGGCATCGGGTTCTTCGATCAGCATCTGTTTAGCTGCCTCAACCCGATACTCACGAATAAAGCGAGAAAGACCTTTGCCGATCTGAGTATTTATTAACTCAGATAGCTGATGCCGGGTTAGATGTAATTTTTCAGCCAGCATTGTCAGATTGAGATCCGGCTGGCGATATAACTGCTGATCTTCCATCAGCTGGATCAATCTGTTTAAAGCATCACTGCTATCAATATTATCCAGCGTTGATACGGCATAAGTCGCTTCGGCGGCTTCGACGATATCGGAAGGCAACTGTGGAGCATAGCCCAGAGTCAGGTTCATCAGCAAAAACACCGCGCCAATACACAGGCTGTACAGGGTAAAAAAGAAATTTTCTGATATCAAAGGCGCACCCAGCCCCAGTAGCATGACGATGATGCCAATCACAATCATCATAGACAATAACGCTATCTCCATCTGAAAGCGTGTGCGCTCGGCACGTAAGGCATACAGCTTAAGGCCCAGCCAAATCAGATAAATAGCACCGATACCAAAAGCCCCTGCCATTGCCAGGCCCTCTGGCAAAAAACCTCCGATAACGACCGGAGATAGATGCAGCCACTGCAGACGGGAAGTATCACGTTTACCCAGCAGCAAAGGCTTGCTGAACAGATAAAAAGCCGGAGCCACCAGAAACAACAAAGTATGGTAAATCGGCCCATGAACCCAGTCAGACTGGTATTCAAGATACAAAAAATGCGCAAGCTGTAGGCTGGCGAGCGTGCCTAACAGCACAAGGCCCATGGTACGAGCCTCCGGCTGCTGAAGATAAACCTCACGCCTGAAATGCATTAGCGCAATGCTAAAAGCACTGAAAAAAGAAAACCCACAGAAAAGAATGGCCAAAGCCTTCATAGATTAAACCGGGAATATAAAAACCGTAACCTGAATAGTAGCAAGCAAATCTGGTTTTAGCTCGGACTCTCACTTATTATCCTGACTTCTATGAAACTCATACAGGTAAACAGAAACCACAATGTCGCAATTTGAAAACGTCACCATCATCAAAGAAGTCAACGCCTACTTCGACGGCAAGGTTACCAGTCGTGTCGTTAAGTTCTCCGATGGAACACATAAAACCCTCGGCGTCATGCTGCCCGGCGAATATGAATTTGGAACCGATGACAAAGAGATTATGGAAATCATGTCCGGTGATCTGGAGATCATGCTGCCGGGTAGTACTGAATGGCAGGCGATTAAGGGCGGGGAATCTTTTGAAGTACCTGCATCTTCAAGGTTCCAGCTTAAGGTGCATGGGATTACCGATTATTGTTGTTCTTATATCAAGGAATAGGTTTGGAAAAAGTGCAAGGAAGCCAGTACCTTGATATTAATATTTGCGGTCAACTTAGGAAAAAAGATTTAACCACGAAGCACACAGAGAACACGAAGTTTATATTGTGAATGGTACTTAGCTGACATTTGTATTGTGCATTGTGATGGGTAGGTATGTGTCAGTTACGGGTAATCCCTTTCCCTTTAGTGGATTCTCCATCGTCCAATAATTACATGAGTTCTGAAATCAACCTGGGATATAAGAAATCTGCCCCCCCGGAATAACAATCAAATTACCAATATCATGGAAAATTGAGGTAATATTCCAGGAGTAAAATCAAGGGATATAAGGATGAATAACTTACAAGCTGTTGAATTAAAAAAAGTAACCTCGGATTTTTACCTGAAAGAGCAACTCAACTCCAAAAGTCATATATGGAAAAATACGGTGTTTAAAAACCGTATTTTTCACTTATTTAAACTGTTAGCAGCCCAATAGGTAACCAAGAATGAGTCTGGAAATACAAGCACTTGAATTTGCAAACCTATTGGAGATAGCGAATCTTTCAGCTGAAGATGGCGATGGTTACGCGAAGCAAGAAAAGCTAATTAAAGTGTATCGAGAAAAAAAGAAGCCTTTCGTTGCCGTAATGCCAATGAGGCATAGGTTTCGCTGCGAGGCGTGTAAAGTTGAACGTGGTGAATCGATCTATCATTTTGAAAATCCAATGCTCCCAGATGATCGACAAGAAAAGGATATTATGTGGGGGCCATCAGTTGGAGTCTGTATTCAAGTTGAAACAAGCGAGTTACATGGTGTCTTGGCGCATGGCGTCGAGCCAAGTCAAAAATTAAAGCAGGTTCTTGCAAGTGTCAGCTGCTAACAAGGTAAATTCACATGGAAAAATTTAAACTATTCCACTGCGTTACGCAGCTTAAATTTCCCAGTGATTTCAGGCGTTAAGTGCAAAAAGGGGGAGAAGGAAGTAAATGAGAAATATATTAGTAATTGTGTTTACGCTCCTATTACTTCAAGGGTGCGCTACCACTTATCAAAGTTCTGGATTTACTGGCGGGTACTCAGAAACACAGCTTGATGAAAACGTATTTAAAGTATCGTTCAGAGGCAATGGATACACCGGAAGAGAACGGGTTGCAGATTTTACATTGCTCAGAAGTGCAGAGTTAGCTTTGGAACACGGTTTCAAATATTTTGTAATAGTTGATTCTAATAGTCATACAACAAATAGCACTTAC
>JBNLGQ010000077.1:0-22864 GCA_050306135.1 Gammaproteobacteria bacterium | reverse complement strand
ACCAAAGCAGGGGTCACCAAAGGCGTCATTGCTGGCTTTCAAGGTACAGATATCCATTCCTTTACAGGCATCCAACACCACTGACGCCGAATTACTGGCGTTGCATGCTCCCGTAGTGAAGGATCCGCAGGAACCTCCTGGTGTACCGTAGCTGGCGAATTTAACGTCATTGATGACCTGGCCGCTAGGGCAGGTCAGGGTCAGGCTGGCATTCTCTTCGGCTGTGGCACATATCCCAGTGGTGAAATTCCAGCTTGCTCCTGCAAAGGCGTTACCCGCAACATCGGTGAGGCTCTGTGAAATGTTGACTGTATAGCCGACGCCTCCCGACAGCGCTGATGTCGGCTGAAACGTGACACCGTGACTACTACTGTCATAGCTCACACTACCAGGTACTGGATTGCCATTCTGAGTGACCACTAAACTCTGATTATCCACGCTACTTGCCAGCAGTGCTTCATTGAAGGTGACTTGAATCTCTGCCATTGGTGATACCTCACTCTGATCCGCCTCAGGGGATCTGGAGACTATCGATGGCGCGTTGTTGTCGACTATGGGGGAAATCTGCATGCTTACGTTGCTGCTGCTGGAGAGTCCGCTACTATCACGCACGGTCAGGTGAAAACCGATCTGTTGAGATTGCGCTACTGACGGCGCTACAAAGCTCAGGCTGCTACCTGTGGTATTCGAAAGCATGATCTCTGGCCCTGCTGTTTTCATCCATAGGTAGCTGAGGGTATCGCCATCCGGGTCAGAGGAGCCACTGCCATCCAGCGTCACCGTCTCACCTGAGGTGGCACTTTGAGGTGCTGTGATTTGGACACTCGGTTGATGATTGGTCGGAGGTGGCGGCTCTGAGGGTGAGATCTGCATATTCACGCTGGTGCTGTCGGAGAGTCCGCCACTATCACGCACAGTCAATTGAAAACTGATCTGTTGTGGTTGCGCTACTGATGGCGCAACAAAACTCAGGCTACTACCCGTGGTATTCGAAAGCGTGATATCCGGACCTGCAGTTTTCATCCATTGGTAGCTGAGAGAGCCATCATCCGGGTCGGATGAGCCGCTACCATCTAGTTTGATCATCTCACCAGAGGTGACGCTCTGGGGTGCACTAATACTGGCACTGGGCTGATGGTTACCAGTCTGTGTCACACCATCCTGAGGCTGCGTATCTGAACTCGGATTGCTGGGTGTACTACTATGCCCACAGCCATTTAATACAGAAATCAAAAGAACTATCAGGCTTGAAAATCGCAAACCAGGTTGCGACTGTTTTTTACTACGAAAAGTCATTTAAACACTCCATTTAATATTACGCAGAGACTGCGACTGAAGGCAGTAGTCACGCACAATAATATTTTAAGAAGCCCCTCCCTAAACCACATTCAGGTTTCTAACCCCTGATTAGTGTTGAGCTCTTTTTGCCTCATTCGATAAGTTGCTTAAGGCAACTGAACGCGGATGGTATACACAGGAATTATTCATTTCAAGTGTGTTTAGATGGATCGTAATTAACCCAGATCAGAACATGTTTGATAAAAACTTAGAACTGCGCCTGCCTATCCCTATTGAGCATAAATTCATCAACCCATGAGAACTAGCTAGTGCCCATCGATAAACATCCAGGCGGCTGAAAAATTAGAAAATAATTTAACGCAGGCATTAAAAAGGCTCTGAGGTTTTGTAGAATTTTTTTCGAGCAAAAAAATAATCTCAAAACCAGAGAGCCTTACCATGCGAGAAACCCACTCAGCACAATAATCGCCACATACACAGGCGTGATAGCGGCAACTGCGTCCTGTATTGTTTATACCTTCGACCACCCATGGTCTCCTGCTTTACGTGCCTCCGAGGCTCTAGCATCCTGCTTCGCCCTACCTCCTCTCTGGAGTCGTGCCCTAATTCCTGATTTATTAGGCTTTAAACTTATTCAAGTCGAAGCAGGAAGTTTATAGCAAGTTTATGCATGTGCAGGCCATCCTTAATAATCTGGATGGCCAAATGTAAGTATAAGATTTAGCTGTTTACATCTACGATAACGCGACCACGAATCTTTCCTTCCAGTAACTGTGATGCTGCATCTATAGCTTCTGAAAGCTTGATGTCATGTGCGATGGACTCAAGTTTAGATATGTCCAGATCTTCTCCAAGTCTACGCCATGCTTCCAGACGAGTTTCACGAGCGCACATCACTGAGTCAACTCCTGCCAGAGTGACGCCACGTAAAATAAAGGGTGCAACTGTTGCAGGTAGGTCCATACCACCAGCCAGCCCACAGGCGGTGACAACTCCGTTGTAGCGGGTAGCGGCAATGGCGTTTGCAAGAACATGACTGCCAGCCACATCGACCACTCCTGCCCAACGCTCTTTTGCTAAAGGTCGTCCAGCTTCCGAGTATTCAGAACGCATCATAATCTCTGCAGCACCGAGAGCTTTCATGTACTCAGACTCTTCACTTCGCCCGGTCATAGCGACAACCTGATAGCCAAGTTTTGAGAGTATCGCAACTGCTACACTCCCCACACCACCGGTTGCTCCAGTTACCAGGATTTCACCACTATCAGGCGTTACGCCATGTTTTTCCAGAGCCATCACACACAGCATGGCGGTATAGCCAGCGGTGCCAATTGCCATGGCCTGTTTGCTGGTGAAATTGGTCGGTAAGGGCACCAGCCATTCACCCTTGAGGTTTGCTTTCTGAGCAAGGCCGCCATTATGTGACTCTCCAACACCCCAGCCATTCAGCACTACAGCATCGCCAGCCTGGTAATCGGCGTGATTGCTATGTTCAACGGTGCCTGCCAGATCAATACCGGGTATCAGGGGAAACTGGCGTATGATTGGTGATTTTCCGCATATAGCGAGCGCATCTTTGTAGTTCAGAGTGGAATATTCGACATTGATACTGACACCATTGTCAGCTAGTTGTGAAGTTTCGATATCGCTAAGTTCAGCGCGGTATCCATTGTCGTCTTTATTAATCAGAATGCCTTTAAACATGGTTTATATCCTCGGTGTTATTTATTTAATGGTTAATGCGGTGAAATAAAACTCACTGAAAGCCTGTAAAGCATCCGCATTGAGTTCGAGTTTGGCGCGTAATATCGCACCTTCCCAGCCAATCCAGAAGATTTCGCTGAGTTTTTTGCAGTCACTGTTTTCGGGGATCTGGTTTTCAGCCCTGGCCTGAAGCAGGCAGTGTTCCAGCTTTTGTTGCCAGCTTTGAAATACGGATCTAATCTGAGTTCTGAAGTGTTCTGGCAGCGAGCCCATTTCCTGTCCCAGATTTCCAATCAGGCAACCGCGCTTGTATTGGTGTCGCGCCATACCTGCTTCAGCATCTCTGATAAACGCCTGTATACGTTGTAATGGAGGTAAAGTCTCATCGAGAAAAAATCGATCAAGCTTATGTGCAAAATAGGCATCGTATTGGGTGATCAAAGCACTGCCAAAGTCATCCTTGCTCTTGAAATAATGGTAGAAAGAGCCTTTTGGTACGCTGACACGTTTTAGAATTTCATCCAGACCTGTGGCAGAAAAACCTTTTTCTGTAAGAATCTCGATACCCGCCCGTAACAAAGAGTTACGAGTTTCATTGTGTCCGGCCGCATCGGCAGGAGGTCGTCCGCGACGGCGGGTTATGCAGGGTGATTCAGACATGGGTGTATATTAGACCGATCGTCTACTAAATGTAAATATGACATTCTGTTTTTTATTACATCGAGTGTTATTAGCGGTGACTTGCCGCTGAGAATAAAGCAGTTTGCATAGGGATCTATACAAACTGCTGGGTTGCTTACCTGCCCGGTAAAGGCAGGGTGATTTATCTATGGGATGTTATTGGCCTAACATACCTTTTTTAAGACCTTTGTCAGCGGGAAAATTTCCAAGCCAGATTTCAAGCAGTGCAGTTTTAAAATCCTCTCCTTCTATGCGGCCCAGAGCGACTTTATTTTTGCTGATCAGACAACCTTCACCGGGAATATAGTCGATAATGAACTGATCACCTTTTTTGGCGCTTTCTTCAAATAGTTGATTAAACCGACTGATCCGGTCGGCAATAGCTTTTAGGGTTTCTTCAGACTGATTTTTTTCAAAGCCTTCATTCCAGGCATCGATCAATTTGCTGCTGGAAATTTCATTGTAGATAATATCCATCTGTACCCGGAACGCACCAGGCTGCGATAAAACATCAGCAACGGTGTTTGCCCTGGTGGGTAGATATAAAGAGCCGACGTATACATCGATCCACAGCTTTTCGCGTAACCCCATGCCATTTAACTGCAGAGAGTCTCCATTGCTTACAGTAATGCTGTCGGGGACAGTAATGCCTGCGAGTTCTCCAGCATGTGACGAAAATATGAAAGAACTTAGTAATATGAATATGCTTAGCTGTTTGATCATTTATGCAACACCTTTGGTTTTTTTGACTTCATCCATATCAAGTGCTTTTATTTTATCGATTAGTTCACCGATTGCATTTTCAGAGATGCTGCCGGGTTGGGAAAATACCAGCATAGACTCTCTAAAGATCATGATGGTGGGAATAGAACGGATACTGAAATGTGCGGCGATTTCTTTCTCTTCTTCAGTGTTAACCTTGGCAAAAACTACATCTGGGTATTTTTCAGATGCTGCTTCAAAGATAGGGGTAAACTGTCGACATGGGGCACACCAGGGTGCCCAAAAATCAAAAATGACAATATTATTATCTTCAACCAGCGCTTCAATTGTTTCTCTTGTTGTAGATACAACGGCCACTTGTTACTCCAGAATAAAAATTTATCCACAGATTATAACGGATGAGTGATCTTACTGTAACGGAATAACTTTGAATTTAGGACAAGTAATTCATAAGTTAACATGAAGTTACTGGCTTTCTGGCTTAACATACTGAATGACACCGAGACGAATCAGTTCAGCATGTAAAATAACTGCACGCTCCATGCAATCAGGCACTTCGAGTAGTTGTTGTTTAAGTGTGTTTTCCAGAGGCAAGAGATAAATGAGCTGGTAGATGATGGTATTGAAATCATCGGGGTCAGGGATTGGAAATTGGGATGATGTGACATGTTTAAGTAGTTCAAACATGTAATAGTACTGATCAGGTATATGTTCGATAACTTCCTCGTGAAGCGTCTCGACCTCGGCGATAAGCAGGCCTCCCGGCAGGCTGCGCGTGGCATCAATTCTAAAGCGTTGCAATCCCTCTACTGTGATGCCAAGCAACCCATCGTCACGGTTCTGAAAGTCGATGATGGTGGCAGTCGTGCCGGTGGTAAAGATTTCAATATCGCTGTTCGTTTCTTCACCCTGATAAATCAGAACTACGCCAAATGGTTTCTGGTCACGCATACATTCAGCAACCATGTCGATATAGCGAGGTTCAAAAATTTTCAGGGGTAACTTATTGCCTGGCAGCAATACGGTTTTAAGTGGAAATAATGATAGTTCTATCAAAGCTATGACTCGCTGTGACTGGCCCAGCGTGGTGAAAGCTGGTTTTCTATATGCAATTGATCAAGGATACGGCTAACGACAAAATCTACCAGATCATCCACACTGTTTACACCTTGATAAAACCCCGGGCTGGGCGGCAGAATGACTGCACCCATATTCGATAGCTTCAGCATATTCTCCAGATGGATGCTGGACAGAGGGGTTTCGCGTGGCACCAGAACGAGTTTGCGGCGCTCCTTGAGAATGACATCTGCCGCTCTGTGAATCAGGTTATTGCTTAGCCCGTAGGCTATTGCTGCCAGGCTACCCATGGAGCAGGGGCAAACTACCATGGCATCAGCGACAGAAGAGCCACTGGCAACTGGTGCTGTCCATTGATCTTTTCCATACACCTGAATCTGCTCTGCGTCACAGCTGAAATATTCGCAAAGCTGAGCCTGCATTTGTTGAGGTTTAGTCTGTAGCTTAAGATCACTTTCCATCGCCATCACAATCTGCCCGGGCTGCGAGCAGATAAACTGAATCTGCACGCCGCTTTTAAGCAGCTCCTGTATCAGACGTATGGTATAGGGCGCACCGGTTGCACCGGTCATCGCCAGGGTGATTTTATTCATTATTGAACCTTGATCTTTTCATGCTCAGCGAGTTTTTCGTTGGCATTTGATAAACGGGTAATCAGGTTTTCCAGAAATACCCGATAGTATCTTAACTGAGTTTCCACCGTCGCTTTATCAAGCAATGATCCACTCACCATCATTAATGATACATCGGTTCTTGCAAATATCGATGCCTGTCTGGGTTCTTTGGTAATGAAAGCGATTTCACCAAAACAGTCGCCCTGATGCATGGTACCTATCACGACACGATCTTTTTTAACTTCTACGCCACCTTTGGTGATGATGTAGAAGGCCGTTTCAATCTCGCCTTCTGATAGAATAATCTCGCCTTTCTTAAAGTCCAGCCATTCACTGGCATCCACGACTTCGGTGATCTGCTCATCGTTGAAGTCCTTGAAAAATTTCAGATAACGCAGGGTTGTCCATTTTTCCTGCATGTCAATGCGTTCACCAATACCACGTAAGCGACCAAAGGCCTTGGATAGCTCGGTAGCTAAATGTGCCGCAGTATCGTAGCGGTCATAGATGATTTTATTCAGGCATTTTTCAGCAATGTCGATCACCTGCTGGGGCAGGTCAGGGCGGATAAGCTTGAGTGGGTCAGGGTCAATATTGGTGATTTGATAAATCAGAGATTCAAGGCTTTTAGCTTTAAACAAGGGACGACGTGCCAGTAGCGCATACATGACCGCACCCAGAGAGTAGATGTCCGACTGTTCAACAAGTCTTTTTTCAGGGGTAAGTTGCTCGGGTGGCAGGTACATAGGGCTGCCCTGAACGGATAAGGGCGCTGACACTCCAAAATCAAAATGTGCAATGCTGAAGTCCATGATTTTAACCTCTCCATCAGTACTGAGCATGATGTTGCCGGGTTTCAGGTCACGATGAATAACCCCCTGACGATGTACATAATCCAGCCCCTTTGCGCATTGATACATAACATCAATCACCTGGTTGGTGGTAAGGATGCGATCACCGGTGACGTACTCCTGCAGGGTGACGCCATCGACGTATTCCATGACGATGTAGTTCCAGTCATCCTGCTGGCCGGCATCGTATACGGCAACTACAGCAGGGTGGTGCATACGGCCTGCTGAATATACTTCGGCAAAGAAACTCTCGCGATTTTTCTGTGCCTGTTGCGGGTTTTCTTCATCGGTCAGGTGCGCAACCTTGATCGCGACAGGGCGTTGCACAAAAGGGTCGTAAGCTTCATATACAACCCCCATAGAGCCCTTTCCTATGGTTCTTTTGATTTCGTACTTGGAGATTTTCGTCGGTTTGGGCAATGTTTTAGCCATATCAACGATTCCTTAAAGCCTCAATTAATTTCTGATGAATACCTTCAAAACCTCCATTACTCATAATCACTATCTTATCCCCGCTGCTTACAGTGTGAATTAGTGAGTCAATGATTTGATCGGTTTGCGGGAAAATTTGCATGCGTAAAGAGGTATCATTAAGTAGAGATCTTATGTTCCATTGTAGCTGACCATTATCAAAAAGTAGTACTTCGTCGGCAGAGTCGAATGATGCTCCGAGGGTTTTTTCATGGACTCCAGCCTTCATGGTATTAGAACGTGGTTCAAATACTGCTATCAGGCGCCCGTCAGTTTGCTGCTTTAATGCTTCCAGAGTCACTTTAATTGCGGTTGGATGATGCGCAAAATCATCAATAATGCTGATGCCATCAATCTCTGCAATCACTTCCTGACGCCTTTTAACGCCTTTATAGGAATACAGTGCCTCGATGCCAACAGTCAGAGGAACACCGGCATGTTGTGCAGCGAGTAATGCGGCACAGGCGTTTTGTTGATTGAACAGGCCGTGTGGCAGATCTTGCATCGACCAGTTTTGACCAGATTTTCGGTCATGGATTAACTGCTGTTGAGGCTGTATGGCGAGGTCGGCCAGCTCCATGCCAAAGCTTAAGGTTTCGGACCAGCAGCCCATATCAAGTACCTGCTGCAGGTTTTCGTCCTGCCTGTTATGGATGACCAGACCATTGCGCGGCACGATGCGCATCAGGTGATGGAACTGTTTTTTTATCGCCTGCAGATCTTCGAAGATGTCGGCATGATCAAATTCCAGGTTATTCAGAATGACTGTACGTGGCTGGTAATGCACAAATTTGCTGCGCTTATCAAAGAAAGCGGTATCGTATTCATCCGCCTCGATGACAAAAAAGGGTGCGCTACCCAGGCGAGCCGACTGATTAAAGTTCTGGTTTAGCCCGCCAATCAAAAATCCCGGTTGCAGATTGGCGTATTCCAGAATCCAGGCCAGCATACTGCTAGTAGTCGTTTTGCCATGTGTGCCAGCGACCGCCAGTACCCAGCGGTCTTTGAGTAGATGGTCGTGCAGCCATTGCGGCCCTGAGATATAGGGCAGGCCCTTTTCAAGTATGAGCTCGATCTGCGGATTACCACGTGATATCGCATTGCCGATAACATACAGGTCGGCATCCAGATCCAGATTCTGTTCCAGATAACCATCACGTAAATCGATACCCGCATCAGCAAGCTGGGTGCTCATGGGCGGGTAGACATTGGCATCAGATCCGCTGACCTCATGCCCTAGTTCGCGCGCCAGTAAAGCAACGCCTGTCATAAAGGTGCCACAGATACCCAGGATATAAACTTTCATAAAAAAATTCTAAATAAAATAAATTCGTAAAGCAGATAATAGTTAAATGCAATAAACCCGGCCAGCAAGGTATTGATCTGAAATGAGCGTTTAAAGATCAAGGAAATAATGGCAAGGTTCCATAGCCGTAAGATAATATCTATTTGAAAAGCCATTGGGCTAAGCTGATCCGGTGTAGGGGACGATAGCAGATAAAATACCGGAATGCTGACCAGGCTGACGATCAGGTTGATACCAATCAGTGCAGACATGGTTTGTATCAGTCGTTCAGGTTTTTTTACCAGTTTAAGTACGGTGCTACTTATCGCGTAAAGAATACTGACTTCAATCAGGATTTGTACAAAAATTGAAATAAGGCTGCGTTCATTACCCAAAAGCGCGTAGCCAACCATCACATAGGCAAGCAATGTGAGCGCAACGGTTTTAGGGTTAAATGGCAGATTGGATGGGGATGATAGAAACAGACACATCTTTACATAGTGTTTCAGGCATGCCAGCCAAAGTTTCAGTACATGAGACATCGAGATTTTATTGACCCTTTTTCCAGCTGTTAAGAAGACGTTGTATGTCCTGCAGTACCACTTCAGCAGAGGTGTAATTGATGGGGATATTAAAGCGCGATGCGCCAGATTCAAGTACCAGGCTGGGGAAGCTGTTCACACCGATGTTACGGACACTCTGTAGTTCTGATTCAAAATCCTGTAATAATTCGGTAGAAAACATGCGTTGTCTGAATTGTTCCAGATCCAGTCCAATGCTCACCGCAACTTCGTTGAGGGTTTCCAGGTCAGAAGGGTTTTTAGCCTGTAGATAATAAGCATGCTGGATCGCCAGGGTCATTTCATCTTCTTTATCAGCCATCTGACGAGCTACTATGACCGCGCGGCATGCCGGATAGGTAGAACGACGAGGCGTGTTCAGGGCCCAGAAATCAAAGTTGAACTGGGTACCGGGTATCACATCGCTAATACGTTTCCAGGTAGCCTGAAGATGATCGCGCATGGATTGAGGCATAGCTTCATCACTATCAGGAGCCAGGCCACCCACCCAGCTTATCAGTTTAATCTGTTGGGGTAATTCTTGCTTTATCTGGTTCCACACAGGGCTAAAGCCCCAGCACCAACTGCACATCGGATCATGCACGTAATAAAGTGTAATTGCAGGTGATTCACTCATTTGCGGGATTCTCGGACAGAATTTGTAATTAAATATCAATTGAGCATGCTTAGTTGGGTGACATACCACATGACCCATCTGGCTCATTTAGATATACTCACGCGCTAATTTATCCCGATACCTAAGAAATAATTTATGAGTGAATTATCTGAATATGATGTTAGCACCTTTCAGGGTTTGATACAGGCCCTGCAGACATTCTGGTCTGAACAGGGGTGTGTGGTGTTGCAGCCACTGGATATGGAAGTGGGTGCTGGCACTTTTCACCCGGCTACATTCCTTCGATCTATTGGCCCAGAGCCCTGGAATGCCGCTTATGTGCAGTCCAGTCGTCGTCCTACCGATGGCCGCTATGGTGAAAACCCAAACCGCCTGCAGCATTACTTTCAATTTCAGGTATTGCTCAAGCCAAGTCCTGATAATTTTCAGGAGCTGTATCTGGATTCGCTACGTGCGCTGGGTTTTGACCCACTGGTACATGATATCCGTTTTGTAGAAGATAACTGGGAGTCGCCGACACTAGGTGCATGGGGACTGGGCTGGGAGGTCTGGTTGAATGGAATGGAAGTGACCCAGTTTACCTATTTCCAGCAGGTCGGTGGACTGGAATGTCGTCCGATACCGGGTGAAATCACCTATGGCCTGGAGCGTATTGCGATGTACGTACAGGGAGTGGAAAGTATCTATGATCTGGTGTGGACACGTGGCCCGCATGGTGATGTGACCTACGGTGATATTTACCACCAGAATGAGGTTGAGCAATCGACCTACAATTTTGAACACGCCAATACCGATGAGTTATTCCACTGGTTTGATGTCTGTGAAGCAGAAAGCCAGAAACTCATCGAGGCTGGATTACCGCTACCGGCTTATGAGCAGGTGATGAAAGCCTCACATACCTTTAATCTGCTGGATGCAAGACATGCTATCTCGGTTACCGAACGTCAGCGCTTTATTCTACGTGTACGTACGCTGGCCAGAGGCGTGGCAGAAGCCTTTTACCAATCACGCGAAAAACTCGGATTCCCTTTGCTTAAGGGAGGTGCAGCATGAGTGATTGTCTGATTGAGCTAGGCACTGAAGAGCTGCCACCAAAAGCGTTACAGAAGCTGTCCAACGCATTTACCGATGGTGTTATTAATGGCTTAAAGACCGTCGGGCTGGAAGTGTCAAAGGTAGAATCATTTGCCTCTCCAAGACGTCTGGCCATGTTGCTACGTGATGTGCCGTTAAAACAGGAAGATCAGGTGGTAGAAAAACGAGGACCCGCATTACAGGCTGCTTATGACGCAGAAGGTAATCCCAGCAAGGCATTACAGGGCTTTGCGCGAGGTTGCGGGGTTGATGTGTCAGAATTACAGCAGAAGCAAACCGAAAAGGGCACCTGGCTGTATTATGAACAACAGCAAAAAGGACAAAGTATTCAGGCACTATTACCCGCTATCGTGTCTGACTCATTGGCAAAACTCCCCATTCCCAAACGTATGCGTTGGGGAGATCGGTCCGATGAATTTGTACGTCCTGTACACTGGTTGGTGATGATGCTGGATGACATTGTTATTGAAGCCAATATTCTGGGTACAGATGCTGGCTCTCAAACCTACGGCCATAGATTCCATGCTCCGCAGGCGATTTCCCTGTCGCATGCTGCGGATTACGAGCAGCAGCTTGAGGCTTCAGCCTATGTGATCGCGAACTTCGACAGGCGTCGCGAAAAAATCCGCCAGCAGATAGAAACTAGCGCCGAACAACTCGGTGGTGCGGTACAGATGGATGAAGACCTGCTGGAAGAGGTGACTGCTCTGGTCGAGTGGCCATGTGCGATCAGTGGTCGTTTTGATGATGAGTTTTTGCAGGTGCCGCCGGAAGCTCTGGTTACTACCATGCAGGATAATCAGAAATATTTTGCGGTGTTTGATAGTGAGCAAAAACTGTTACCACATTTCATTACCATTTCGAATATTGAAAGCAGTCAGCCGGAAATGGTTTCGCATGGTAATGAGCGTGTCATCCGTCCACGTTTTTCAGATGCCAAGTTTTTCTGGGAGCAGGATCAGAAGGTGACCCTCTCTTCTCGTCTGCAAAGCCTGGAGACTGTGGTCTTCCAGCAGCAACTGGGCACTATAGCTGAGAAAGTGATTCGAGTACGCGCGTTGGCGGGGTATCTGGCCGAGAGATTAGGCGCTGATGTGAGCCAGAGTGAGCGTGCAGCCGAGCTATGTAAATGCGATTTGATGACCGATATGGTCGGGGAGTTTCCCAAGCTGCAGGGTATTATGGGGAATTACTATGCGCGTCTGGATGGAGAAGCTGGCGAAGTTGCCGATGCGATTGAGCAGCATTACTGGCCACGTTATGCGGGTGACAACCTGCCTGAAGCAGCCGCTGGACAAATCGTCGCACTGTCCGACCGTATTGATACCATGCTGGGTATATTTGCTATCGGGCAAAAGCCGACTGGCGTTAAAGATCCGTTTGCACTGCGACGATCAGCGCTTGGCATAATCCGTATCCTGATTGAAAAGGAACTGGCACTGGATATTGCCGATGTCTGTCGTAAGGCAGTTGAGGGTCTGGCCGATAAACTGGATGCATCTCCTTCGGTCAATGAAGTGGTTGAATATATCTACGATCGACTAAAGGCCTATTATCAGGATCAGCAGATTCGTTTTGATGTGGTTGAGGCGGTGCTGGCGACTGCACCCACCGAATTAACCGATTTGAATAAGCGGGTTGTCGCAGTGAATGCATTTCTACAACAGGATGCTGCTGTGGCGCTTGCCGCCGCCAATAAACGTATAAGCAATATTCTCAGAAAGCAGGAGAATGCAGTCGCTGAGTCCATTGATTCTGAACTGCTGGTTGAAGCAGCAGAACAAAGCCTATATCAGCAGTTAACCCAGCTAGAGGCAAAAGCAGCAGCCTTGTTTGCAGAACGTGATTATCTGGCCGGGCTTAATGCTCTGGCAGAATTGCGTCCATCAGTGGATGAGTTTTTTGATCATGTTATGGTGATGGCAGAGGATGAAAAGCTGAAACAGAACCGTCTGGCACTGTTGCAGAAGCTATCAGGACAATTCTTACAGGTAGCCGATTTTTCTCGTATCCAGTAGGCTGTTGCGATGAGCAAAATGATAATTCTGGACCGCGATGGTGTGATCAACCACGATTCGGATGATTACATCAGGACGCCGGATGAATGGCTGCCAATAAATGGCAGTCTGGAAGCGATCAAGCGATTGAAGAATGCTGGATATCTGGTGACAGTTGCCACCAATCAGTCGGGTATTGGACGTGGCTTGTTTAGCCTGGAAACCCTGCAGCAAATGCACGATAAATTCAGAGGATTACTGGCGCAACGAGACACAGAGATTGATGGTATTTTCTTCTGTCCACATCTGCCGACCGATAATTGCATCTGCCGTAAACCCAAGCCCGGATTACTATTTCAGATCGCACAGAAATTTGACATTAATTTAAAGCAAACGGTGTTTGTCGGTGACACCTTCGCTGATATACAGGCAGCCCGCATGGCGGGGGCAATTCCGGCACTGGTGCAAACCGGAAAGGGTATGTTAACTATTGAAAAGCACGGGTTTTTCGAGGATGCTCGGATATATACCGATCTTGCACATTTTGCGCGCGAAATATTGAGAGGAGGCGAGGCTTGAACCCTATCTATAAATTCTGGCTGGTTTTACGCGGTAGCCTGTTCTGGTTTGTTTTTTTACCTTCAGTGCTGTTGTTCTCTATCCTGATATCAATTTCTATTTTCCTCCCCATTGGTTTTCGTGTTGCAGTAGTCAAACTATGGATTCGCATAAATCTGGGCTGGGTATGGTTAACCTGTGGTCTGGGTTACGAGATTGAAGGGCTGGAGAATATTCCAGAGGATGGCTTCATTATTATGAGCAAGCACTCTTCAACCTGGGAAACCATCGCCCTGCAGTTATGGTTCCGTCCCATGGTGTGGATTGTGAAGCGTGAGCTGTTCTGGATTCCTTTTTTTGGCTGGGGACTGAAGGCTATGAATGCGATTGGTATTAATCGTGGCACTGGGCGTCAGGCTATCAAGCAACTGGTTTCAGAAGGCCGTAAACGTATGGATGAAGGTCGTATCGTCATGATCTTCCCCGAAGGTACCCGAGTGATGCCTGGGCAATACAAGCCCTTTAAACAGGGTGGTGCTATTCTGGCACAAAAAACCGGCTATTCGATTTTACCGATTGCGCATAATGCAGGGGAGTTCTGGCCCCGGCATAGCTGGATTAAATGGCCCGGCAAGATTAAGATTGTGATAGGAAAGCCCATAGATCCCGCTGACAAAAAGCCTGATCAGATTATTGCTGAGGTTGAAAGCTGGATACTCACAACCGGTGAACGGATCTCCGATAAGGAGCAGTTACGCAAGCTGGGCATAAAGCCCTGATTTCATGTTAACCCCATCTGCATAAAAGGAAAGCTGATGAAAAAAATAACTGGGAATTTTATATTTGTACTGATTAGTTGTGTGTTGTTACTTTCCTGTGGGGGAGGCACGGATGACAGTCTTGGCAACCAGCAATTTGATCAAAATGATCAAAATGATTGTGAAATCCCTCAGCAAAACCAGTATGTTCACGAGATTTTAAAACAATATTACCTGTGGTATCAGCAGGTTCCGTCGTATATTGATTACGCTGCCTTCAACTCACCTGCAGAGACACTGGATTTTCTGCGTTACGAGTCCCCAGGGCCGGATCGATTTTCCTATATCACCAGCGAGTCTTCCTACCGCAGCCTTATGGATAGTGGCCAATATTTTGGCTATGGGTTTTCATTTGAAACGGATGTCAGTGGCCAGGTATGGGTACGCTTTGTGTATGATGATGCGCCGGCAGGCAAGGCTGGCATGCAACGCAGTGATGAAATCATATCCATCAATGGTGAAACGCTTACCACTATAACTTCTAATCCAAACTGGACTGACATTTTAGGGCCAAACCAGGAGGGGTATCCAGTTGATATGGTGTTACGCAAAGCCAATGGATCTACATCAGCAATCCATATGTTAAAGACAACCGTCAATGTTAATACGGTGTTACATAGCAGTGTTATAGATACAGGCGCTGTTAAGACGGGCTATCTGGTTTTTAATAGTTTTCTGGAAACTTCCAGTAGTGAACTGGCAAGCGTTTTTGCCAATTTTAAGACTGCTGGTGTTAACCGAGTGATTCTGGATCTGCGCTACAACGGCGGTGGCCGGGTCTCCGTGGCCAACACCCTGGCCAGTTATCTGAACAAGATTAATAACAATACATCTGTGTTCGGTCGATTGACCTTTAACGATAAAAATCAGAACGAGAATTACAGTTATCTGTTAGAACAGTTAAACAATGCCCTGACTCTGGATCAGCTTATAGTGATAACCACTGGTTCAACCTGCTCTGCCAGTGAAATGGTGATTAATGGACTATCGCCTTATATCTCTGTGAAAACTGTTGGAAGCACAACCTGTGGCAAGCCGGTAGGCATGAATCCTTTCTTTTTTTGCGGAAACGCGATGTTGCCTATTACATTTGAAGTACAAAACAAGAATGGATACGGTGGCTATTACGATGGCATTGCAGCCGATTGCCCGGCAGAAGATAATGTCAAATTTGATTTTGGAGATGCTACAGATCCTATGCTTGCGCAAGCGCTTTATCTTGCTGAAAACGGTAGCTGTATGACAACAGCATTGCGTGCGCCCAGTAGTAAAGCTATGCAACCCCGATCGAGTGGCAATCTGAGAGATATTATTGGTGCGTATTAGTCTATTGCTGTGCTGTTTGTTCGTTTTCTCACCGGTTAATGCCGCCTGGACAGGTATAGCTGCGTTTATGATCGATGGTGAATCGGACTGGTTGCTCGATAACGATAAGCTGGAAAACGATTTCACCAAATATGGTCTTAGGATTGAAGAGAAAACCGAGGTTAATCTGCGCATTGGTGCCAGTGCCGGAGTATTCGATCTGAAGTTTCTGGATAAAACAGCAGTACGGCCATTTGAAAAATACGAAGGTCAGTTCGTTTCATTCTATCTGCGTTGGCCAGAACAGTTATCTGACTCAATTCGAGTGCATTCGCTGTTTAATTACCAGTACCACATGGGTAATCAGACTGATGACCAGGATAATGAAATCAACTGGACAGAAATATCACTGGAGCTGGGCATAAGTGCACAGCTGGGGCGTTTTTCTATCAGACCATTTGTTGAATATAGCCATGTGGATGGTGATATAACGGGCCCGGCCTCGGCCCGCTTGCTGGAACTGGATAAGCAATACAGCTCTGGCCTGATACTGGACTACTATATAGAACCAACAGCATTTGTGCGATTGCGGCTAAGCAGTGGCGCCTATCGATCATTTCTAATCAGTTTGGCGCGTGAGTTTTAGCATAGCATCTGATTTTGGGCTTGACTAGACCGACCGGTCAACTATACTCCTCTGCTATGAAAGCCACCTTAGACACCCGTCAACGCATCTTAAGCTCTGCCCGTGAACTGTTTCATGGCAACAACTATGCGGATATTGGCATTAAGCAAATCTGTGAAGCGGCAAAGGTTCAAAAGGGCAGTTTTTACCACTTCTTCCCTTCCAAACGTGATCTGGCGCTAGCCGTTATCGACGATATGGCGGATGACTGGGCACATGGTTTTGTGCACGAAGCCTTTGATCAGAATCTGCCACCCATGGAGCGTCTGGATTACCTGATCGATGCAGCCTATTACTGGCAGAAGGCCGCCAAGGATATCGAAGGCCGTATGCCAGGCTGCCTGTTTGGCAATCTGGTGCTTGAGGTGAGCACACGAGATGATGTTCTACGAGCCAAACTGAGCGCGGTTTTCGATAAAACCAAATCACGTTTTGAACAGACACTGCTTGAGGCTGTTGAAACAGGTGCTATTTCGGCGCTGGATACTGGTCTTACTGCGGATGCTATGTTGTCTTATCTGGAGGGGATGATTTTGCTCGCTAAATCACGCAATGATCCTGAATTGATACAACATCTTGGACCTGCGCTTAAAGGTATTCGTATCGAACTAATGAACTAAAAAAATTTTTCCCGACTGGTTGACTGACCGGTCAACTTTACTTGAAAAAACAGGAGAACTGCTATGACAACAGAGATAACTGCAACATTAGACGCTCGTGGCCTGAATTGCCCTTTACCCATTTTGCGTACCAAAAAAACCATCGCCGGGCTGAATCAGGGTGAGGTTCTAGAAGTAGTGGCAACAGACCCGGGTTCGTTGAAGGATATCGAATCCTTCTGTAATCAAACAGGTAATGAGTTGCTGTCATCCAGTCAGTCAGGCAGTGATTTTGTGTTTCAAATTCGAAAACAGTGAGGAGATTTGATATGAATGCCGTACAACAATTAGATAGCTCAATAGAGAATCTTGACGAATGGTTCGATCAGCGCTTTGAGCAGAAGATGGCAGAACGCGATGCCGCCCACACGCCTTCTATGAGTATTATTGCCACCAAGGGTACACTGGATATGGCGTATCCACCCTTCATACTGGCTTCTACTGCTTCAGCATTGGGCTGGGATGTGTCCATCTTTTTCACCTTTTATGGATTAAATCTGCTCAAGCGTGATCTCGATTTACAGATCACCCCTTTAGGCAACCCAGCAATGCCGATGAAATTGCCTAATGGTATGGAGGTGCCAGTCCCTACCTCTGTGATGGCGCTAATGCCAGGTTTTCAATCTATGGCCAGTGGCATGATGAAAAAGACTATGGTGAAAAAAGGGGTGGCCTCAATCGAGGAGTTACGTGAGTTGTGTATAGAGGCTGAGGTGAAACTGGTAGCCTGTCAGATGACGGTAGATTTATTCGATTATGGGAAGGATGAGTTTATTCCCGAGATAGTCGACTGGGTTGGAGCTGCATCCTTTCTACCAGTAGCGCAAAAATCTGATGTAAGTTTGTTTATCTAAACAGCATAAAATCAGAGTCCGCCGATGCTAATCGGCGGGCTGGTTAAGTGCTGAAATTCTTATAGCGCTCAACGCGTGCGATATGCATTTCGTAACTTGCATACCATTGCTTAATGCCAGATTGCTGAGCCAGTTTGTGTTCAGACTGCTGCTTCCAGTTTTGAATCGATTTCTCATCGCGCCAGAATGAAACCGTGATTCCACTTTCTTCACGCGCACTTTCGAACCCCAGAAATCCTGGCATGGTTTGAGCCAGTTCTACCATACGTTCAGCGGTTTGCTGGTAGCCCTCAGTATGTTGCGTTAGTTTTGATATAAAGATAACGGCATAGTAAGGGGGTTGGAATTGTTCAGACATTACTGTTGTCGGGACAGGAAATCCTGCTTGCTTTGATTGTAATCGTTTACCAGATTATCCATACGTGATTGGTCGAATTCTCGTAAACCACTCAATACCATGCGCTTACAGCCATGACCGACACTGTTACCGTTGCTCAGCAGGTTATATTCAAGCGT
This sequence comes from Gammaproteobacteria bacterium, assembly GCA_050306135.1. Classification (GTDB taxonomy): domain Bacteria; phylum Pseudomonadota; class Gammaproteobacteria; genus JACNJF01. The sequence continues at coordinate 4,475 of JBNLGQ010000077.1, read as the reverse complement.
GACATCTCCCCGTTTACCATTGATCTGTAAGCTTTGGTTGTCCAGTTCAAGTGTAATTTCTTTGATGTCGAGTGTTTTTAGTTCGAAACTCATGCTTTCATAGATTATTAGCGGTCGGTCAGGATTTATCATGACATTATGCTCAGACATCAAAGGCATAAGGATTTTAGGAAATGCCTGGCTGGAGAATTCGACATAATGCGTACTGAGTGACTCGATTAACTCAGGGTTTGTGCTCACTTCACCAGCGCATTCAATCGCCAGGTATTTTTTGCCTTTTTGGTCGAGTATCGCCAGATGTTCTTCAGTACACTCAGGCAGGCTGAGTTCAATACCATCGCTCACCATACCAGAGAAATTAAAGATCATTTTCTGTCGTAATCCGTAGTGGTGGATAATGACAGAGAATAAAAGATCACCGGGTACGCAAAATCGTTTGGATTCCACATCGTGTATCGGGTTAAAATCCCCAGCCACCTTTTTCGCAAAATCGCTGGCCTGCTGCCGGGTAAAGGAAAGCTTTGAATCCTCTAACAGATAATAATCTTCAATATTCATGGGGTTTTCGCGCACTGAAAAGCTCGCGATATTATCATGAATTAATCTATATGGTTGATAATCAATTTAGCCTAATTCCCCAACATCGGGCAAAAACAGCATGCTAAAGCTGGAAAATCTGGCCATTCGTCGTGGTCCACAACTGTTATTCGAATCAGCCAATATCAATATTAATAGTGGTCAGAAGCTGGGCTTAACGGGTGCCAATGGCTGTGGGAAGTCCTCTTTACTCGCTTTGATCATGGGTGAGATACACGCAGATGAAGGTGATTGCTATATTGCTCCTGACTGGGTTATTGCTCATGTAGCACAGGAGGCCGAAGCAAGCAGCCGTCCCGCCATAGAGTATGTGATGGAGGGCGACACAGAGCTGCATCAGCTGCAAATTCGTCTGCAGCAGGCAGAAGAAAAACATGATGGTCATGAGATAGCGCATTGTCATGCTCGCATGCAGGAGATCGATGGCTATCAGGCCTACAGCCGGGCAGCAAAATTACTGGTAGGTTTAAGCTTTAGCGATAGTGATCTTACGCGGCCCTTAACGGATTTTTCAGGTGGTTGGCGCATGCGTTTGAATCTGGCCAGGGCGTTGATGTGCCGATCAGACCTGTTACTACTGGATGAGCCCACCAACCATCTGGATCTGGATGCGGTCATTTGGCTGGAAGACTGGCTCAAGAAATATCAGGGAACCCTGGTGATGATCTCTCATGACCGTGATTTTCTGGATTCAGTAGTGGAAAGTATTGCGCATATCGAACAGCAAGGTATAAAACTCTATAAAGGCAATTACTCAGCATTTGAAGTATTGCGCGCCGAACAGTTGGCCCAACAGCAAAGCAGCTATGTGAAACAACAGGCGTCGATCAAGCATATGCAGCAATTTGTTGAACGTTTCAAGGCCAAGGCCACCAAAGCCAAACAGGCGCAGAGTCGGGTTAAAGCACTTGAACGTATGGCCTTGATTGCTCCGGCACATGTTGACACCCCTTTCCATTTTAAATTTTTAAAGCCAGAGGTATTGCCGCAGCACTTGATGAGACTGGAAAAAGTCACAGCAGGCTATGGTGATGCGATCATACTTGAAAATATCGAGCTGACCCTGTTGGCTGGAGAGAGAATCGGTTTGCTGGGTTTGAATGGAGCAGGTAAATCGACGCTAATAAAGTTAATTGCAGGCACTCTAAAGCCTTTAAAAGGGGGCATAGAGACAGCAAAGGATTTAAAGGTTGGTTATTTTGCACAGCATCAACTGGAACAGCTGGATAAGGAATCATCTGCTTTACTGCACCTGCAGCGTATCGATCCTTTAGCAAGCGAAAAGCAGTTACGATCTTTTCTGGGCGGATTTAATTTCCAGGGTGATCGTGTACTGGAACCCGTAGGGCCATTCTCTGGAGGAGAAAAGGCGCGACTGGTACTGGCGCTTTTAATCTGGCAAAAACCAAATCTATTGCTACTGGATGAGCCTACCAATCATCTGGATCTGGAAATGCGCCTGGCCCTGAACAATGCACTGCAAACATTTGATGGTAGTGTGATTCTGGTATCGCATGATAGACACCTGTTAAGAACGGTATGCGATGAATTGCTTTTGGTTGACTCAGGAAAAGTGCAGGAATTTAAGATGGAGATAGATGACTATCCCAAGTGGTTGGCACAACGGCGAGGTGGAAAGGATATTAAGGAGGAAGTCGGCAAGCCATCACAAACCGATAGAAAGGATCAAAAGAAACGCGATGCAGAATTTCGAAAGCTCATTCAACCACAGCTATCAAGGCAGAAACGACTGGAGCGTAGTGTAGAAAAAATTCAGCAACAGCAGCAACAAACTGAAGCGCGATTATCTGAATCTGAGGTTTATCAGGATGATAAAAAGGAAGAGTTGCGAGAGCTATTGTTTGCCCAGGCCGAAAATAAGAAACAACTGGAAGAACTGGAAATGGAATGGTTCGAGTTAAGCGAAGAGATTGACCAGTTGCGTGAGGAGTATCAATAAACCGATATGGTGCCAAATGCCTGAAGTTACCTACCAGAAAATTGATATCTCTGAATGTTACAGGCTAAAGCCACTGATTCATCAGCTTGGTTATGATCTTGAATCATTTGATATTGAAAATAATATAAACCAGATACGCGAGCGAGGTGGAGAAGTATTTGTTGCCCGCTTCAATGATGAAGTGATTGGCTGCATCAATGCTATCATTGATGTTCGATTGGCTGCAGGAACAACGGGAGAGATTGTGACCCTGGTTGTACTTGAGCAGTATCGTTCTAAGGGTGTTGGAAAAGCTTTGCTAGCAGTCGCTGAAAAATGGCTTGCGCAAAAAGTATCCCGTATACGCGTACGTACAAATTCAATTAGAACTCAGGCACATCAATTTTATCGGAATGCAGGTTATCAAGAGTTAAAGACTCAGAAGATTTTCAAAAAGGATTTATAACAGTCGATTTCTAAATGAATTGCGAATTGAAGCTAGAACCTGCATTTAAACAGAGAATTGGCAGGCTACAGGCATTTAATGCTTCTTAACCCTTTTATGGTGAAAATAGTATCCGTATTATTTTTTGAATACACTGCTAAGAAGAACCTTCCAGATAAAGAAATTAGTGATGAAATAGTAAGAAAATCAGTCGCTAAGTAATTGTATAAGAATGATTTTTCTCTGTTTTATTGGGCGTTGACAATGCTTATGCCAGTCGACTAGTATGATTTTGGATTAAATCCAATTTGGAATAAACAGGATTCCGGATTAGTAGAACTATTTCGGATTCCTGTTATAAAACTGTTAAGCGTAAAGGAAGATCATGGCAAATAGAACTTATCTAATATGTACGGACACGCCATCAAAATATCGGGATTTAGATGGTAAAAATGTCAGCTGCGCCGCAAGCTATATGGTTCCTGTTTTTTGGTACATGCTATTCGATGAAAACAACATAACATCGACATCAACACCATGCGATGATGATGAGCCCGACTTTAAATATGATTGGCTCCTAACCAATAAAGATGAAGGTATACAGTTAGCAAAATCGAGAGTTGATGCCCTCATTAATGTATTTGGGGAATCAATTGTTGAGCCATTCAACACATTTATAGCGTTCCTTGAATCTTTGAAAGGGGTTAACCTTGTCGTTGAAACTTGTGAACTGGTAATGATGGATGAAAAACCATCAAAATATACAAAAGAAGCCAAGCAATGTATTTCTGCTTTTTCTCAGCCGCCAATCATAGATAAAGGCTTTTTCAAAAAGAAAACTCAAGCGAATCCAAATTGGGCTTTACTACTAGGTCAGGCAGAGATAAATAGCATGGCTGAAACGCCATCCGTAGATAAGCTATGTGGTTACTCTTGGGAGAGTTCGGTTCCATGGGAGTAGTAAGAGCGCTTAACAAGTTGCTACATAGGAAATTTTTTAGTTGGCACCTTTTTCGCGCTGACGCAGCAAAAAAGTCGCCAACTAAAAAATTCCCATGAGCAATGCGTTAGATTTCTTATGAAACTATTTTTAATTATCGCGTTATTTACATCTGTAAGCGTCTTTGTATATGGTATTAATATGCATGTTTTTCCGAAAGGCGCTGATATAGAGGCTGTCTATTTGCCCGTGACAGCTATCAAGAACGATCAAGTTAAATATACTCCTTACAAGTGGGCTTTAACTTGGTCAAACAATAGTTTTTATAAAGGTATATTGATTGGTTTTTCAGGTGCTGCACTAATTCTGTTTTTATTTTGGCTTTTATTGCATGGCACTTATCGAAAGAAAATCTAACAAGAGACTGTGATTAAAAACAAGCCTGCAAAATTTTAATTTAATTCATTTGCCACTCGCAATTATCGCGAACCATTGCATTCAAGATGGTTATTATTTTTCGCATGCAAGCGGTGATGGCTACCTTTTTATGCTTA
>JBNLGQ010000076.1:0-6298 GCA_050306135.1 Gammaproteobacteria bacterium | reverse complement strand
GCGCAATGCCTGTATGTATTGAGGTCCACCGGCCTTAGGCCCGGTACCCGACAGCCCCTCACCACCAAACGGTTGAGACTCAACCACCGCACCAATCTGGTTTCGGTTGATGTAGATATTGCCAACATTCAATTCACGCGCTAGGTATTCAGCACGTTCTCTAACTCGAGTATGACAGCCAAAGGTCAGACCATAGCCACGCGCATTAATACTGTTAACAATGGATTCCAGATTTTCAGCATCATAGGGGGCAATATGTAAAATAGGGCCAAAGCGCTCTTCATCAAGATCTTCTATACCCTGCACCTTGATCAGGGTTGGGGGCAGAAAATAACCGCCATCAACATGAACAGGGGTTTGATTCAATACATGTTTAGCTTTGCTATTGACGTATTCCTTAAGTTGAGAATGAGCTGCCGCATCAATCAGTGGACCTACATCGGTACTCAGTTTTAATGGGTCGCCCGCAACCAGCAAATCCATCGCACCAATCAACATATCACAGACATCATCATAGATTTCGCGTTGCACATACAGCATACGCAGCGCAGAACATCGTTGTCCGGCACTTTGAAATGCGGATGCCACAACATCTGTCACTATTTGTTCTGGCAGCGCTGATGAATCTGCAATCATTGCATTCAGACCACCCGTCTCGGCGATTAGAATGGCATCCGAAGATGCATTCTCAGCCAGGGTTTTATCAATCAATTTAGCAGTTTGGGTTGAACCAGTAAATAACACGCCCTTCAATTCTGCACGTGATACCAGGTAGGCACCCTGAGTACGTCCATAGCCTAATACCAGTTGCACGACCTGTTCAGGTATTCCTGCTTTATGAAATAGCTCGATCGCCAGACGAGCAATCAAACTGGTTTGCTCCGCGGGTTTAGCAAGTACGCAATTTCCTGCTGCCAGAGCCGCAGCTACCTGTCCGGTAAAAATAGCCAACGGAAAATTCCATGGTGAAATACAGGCGATAACACCTCGTGCTTCAGTGGCAGAGTCAAGATGTTCTGACTGTTGCGCGTAGTAACGCAGGAAATCCACTGCTTCGCGCAATTCATTCACCGCATCGGCCAGAGTCTTTCCTGCTTCACGTGCCAGCAAGGCAAGAAACTCGCCTGTATGCCGTTCAAAGCTATCCGCCACAGCACTCAAAAGCTGCGCACGATCAGGTCGTTGTGACCAGTCAGACAATGCCTTACCGGCGTTCTCCATCATCTCATCGATTTCGGATTCAGGGGTCGATTGATAACGGCCAACCGCTTCATGATTGTAAGGACTGGTTACCTCGATATCGCCCTGCTCTCCCCATTGGGTTGCTATAAAGGGTTTACGTTGAGAATCCAGTAACCCAAGGTCTTTGCGCTCACCCAGATCATAACCACGCGAATTTACGCGTTGACCAAAGATTTCCAGACCGGTTGGAAGCTTTGACGAGGACTTCTGCGTTAATGGGTTAGGAACAACATTCTGAGCTGGTATTTCGGGGTCAGCCAACTGACTAACAAAAGAACTATTTGCACCATTCTCCAGCAGGCGTCGAACCAGATAAGCCAGTAAGTCTTTATGCGTACCGACTGGTGCATAGATACGACAAGGGCTTGCATAACGCGCTTTAATTTGAGAATGCAGTGACTCACCCATGCCATGCAGGCGCTGGAATTCAAACTTGATCCCTGCTTCTGATGCCCATCGTGCGATGCAAGCTGCAGAATAAGCGTTATGTGTAGCAAACTGAGGGTAAATACGATCAGCTCGGCGTATCAACAACCTGGCACAGGCCAGATAGGAAATATCAGTATTCGATTTAGCGGTGTATACCGGAAAGTCAGACAAACCCTGTACCTGAGCCAGTTTGATCTCTGCATCCCAATAGGCGCCTTTCACCAGGCGAACCATTATGTGACGCTCAGCCTGCTCAGCCCAGCCATATAAAGTCTCAATCACTTCATAGGCACGCTTATTATAGGCCTGCACAACGATACCCAGACCACCCCAACCTGCAAGATTAGGTGCTTCTATCAGGGTTTGAATAATATCCAGTGAAAGCTCCAGACGAGCACATTCTTCTGCATCAATATTCAGTCCAACACCCAACTCAGCTGCCAGTTCACAAAGCTTGAGCATTTGTTTTTCCAGCTGTTCACGAGCCCGCTCTGCCTGTAGCAATTCATAGCGCGCACAAAGCGCAGATAGCTTGACTGAAATACCGGGGTTTGAGCGCAGATCATCAGTTTCAACACGCTTTGCCAGCGCTCTGATCGCATCTTCGTATGATTTATAGTAGCGTTTTGCATCGGCTTCGGTACGCGCACCTTCACCCAACATATCGTAAGAGTAGGTATAACCCTTAGCTTCGAGTATTTTTGCTCGTTCAAGAGCCGCTTCAATAGACTCTCCCAACACAAACTGCTTTCCCATAATACGCATAGACAGATGCACAGCATGCCGTAAAGGAAAAGCAACCAGTTTAGAAAGCACTGGTGAATTGAGCATGCCACTGGTTAACTGTAAACCATGCGAAACCAGCTTCATCAGCGCACTTCTGCCTGGCCCGGTCAAGCTCCAGTCCTTGCCGGCCAGTTTATCCTGAATCAGGGCATCACGGGTATAGCTATCCGGAATACGCAGGTAGGCCTCGGCCAGCATCATAAGAGAGATACCTGAATCGCTATCGAGCGGATAGGCACGTAAAAACTGTTCCATCAAAGACGGCGCATAATCAGAACGAATATGTTCGACTAATGAGACAGCAGTCTCAGATACCTCAGCCCCCAGACTCTCATCTAAGGATTCAAGACGTATAAGCTGCTCAATCAGTTCAGCTTCATTTAATGCTGTGTCTCTAACAAATTTAGGTATAGCTTCTGAGTTCATTATCTTCACCTCGATATTTCACCTGATTATAATTGCTCAGAGACCATCACTTTTCCCAAGTTATCCCATATAGACGTTTTTTGTTCTATATAGTAAGGTGGTTTTTAGAAATTTTAACCAATCTTTCAGACTTGGGGTTGCAATATGACTACAGACAAACTGGACGCCCTGGATAATTCGATACTACGAATTCTGGAAACTCAGGGACGTATAACGATTACTGAACTTGCCGACAAGGTTGGTCTCTCTAAAACACCCTGCCAGATCCGTATGAAACGGCTTGAATCTAAAGGGTATATTCGTGGTTATGCAGCAATACTTAATCACAAACTGCTGGATACAAGTCACATTGCTTTTGTGCAGGTAAAACTCAAGGATACTCGAGCAGCTGCTTTAGATGCATTCAATAAAGCGGTCGCCGATGTTAAGGTGATTGAAGAATGCCATATGATAGCTTCCAGCTTTGACTACCTTCTTAAAGTACGCTCTAAGGATATAATGAGCTACCGGGAAGTACTGGGGGAAACCATTTCAGAACTGCCCCACGTTGCCAGCACTTCTACTTTTGTTTCAATGGAGGCAGTTAAGGAACGGGGTCGCGTGTTTGACTGACCCCTTTCAAATATTCCAGTTAATCCAATTATCAACGAACCTTTGACAGAAACTTCTGGGTTAACGGATTTTGCGGATCGGTAATAACCTGTTTAGCCTCACCAATCTCTGCAATCACACCTTCATGAAAATAAGCCACTCGATCAGATACATCACGTGCGAAGCTCATCTCATGGGTCACGCAGATCATGGTCATTCCCTCATCCGCCAGCAGGCGCAGGGTATCCAGCACCTCACCCACCAACTCGGGGTCCAGGGCTGAGGTAACCTCGTCAAAAAGCATATAATCGGGTTTCATGGCCAGCGCACGGGCAATCGCCAGGCGCTGCTGTTGACCGCCAGACATTTTGGTCGGGTAGACATCGAATTTATCACCCAGGCCCACATGCGTGAGTTCCTTTTTGGCGATTTCAATCGCTTCTTCCTTGCTCATCTTTTTAACGATTCTTGGAGCAAGCGCCGCATTTTCTAAAACGGTCAGATGAGGAAAGGAGTTCCATTGCTGAAATACCATACCCAGTTTCTGACGCAGCTTATCCTTATTCGTGTCTTTGCTATGAACATCAATATCATCAACGATGATTTTGCCTTGATGAATACCTTCTATAGCATTGATGCAATACAGTAGTGTCGACTTGCCGCTTCCAGATCCGCCAATAATACTCAGCACTTCACCTTTTTCGACATCCAGATCTATGCCTTTAAGGACTTCAAGATCACCAAAGGATTTATGTACATTCTGGATATTAATCATATCGCCATTTTCCTCTCAACATACCGACCATATAACGATAAAGGGTATGAAATAATAAAGTAAAAGATACCAACCCCGATCAGAATCTCCAGCGGTTGCTGGGTACGGGAGATGAGCTGGTCGGAGGTGCGTAGCAGCTCCATATAACCAATAACAGAAACCAGAGCCGAGTCCTTGATCACACTCAGCGCAACCCCCAGCCAGGATGGGAACACCGCTCGCATACCGATGGGTAAACGAATGTAGAATATGGTTTGCCAGTAGCTCATACCCAGTGAACGGGCCGCCGTCTGCATGGATTCCTGTACACTTTCAAAGCCGCTACGAAAAACCTCACTCATAAAGGCCATGGTATATAGCGACAGCACGATGGAACCGGCGACAAAGGGATCTAATGGAGACCCAATAACGCCCACAAAGGTTGAAAACAGGACCAGCTGAATAATGAGTGGCACACTCCTAAGCACATCTAGCAGACCACCAAACAGGATATTCACCAGCTTATTGCTTTCGGCGCGAATGAAGCCTACGATCACTCCCAGCAGGCTTCCCAGCACTATGGCCAATACCGAGATAACCACGGTATTCCACACTCCGGTAAGAATAAAACCCGTGTCATTCCAGGACAAAGGTGTAAAAAGAGAACCCATCAGATTTCCCCCCTGAATAGTTTACGGGAAATTAGTGACGAACTGATCAGCACCAGTTTGGTGATGATGAAATACATAATGGCTGCCACTATGAAAAATTCCAGTGTACGGAAGGACAGCGATTGCAGTCTCTGGGTTTCTCCAGATAACTCACTCATGCCAACCAGAATTCCCAACGAACTCATCAGGATGGACCAGACAAACTGATTGGTCATCGGATGGTAGATACGTCTGAACATCTGCGGCAGGATGATGTAGCGATAGGCCTGAAAACTGGTCATGCCGAGAGATTTTGAAGCACTGTACTGTGTTACGGGGATGGATTGAAACCCACCACGGAAAGTTTCAGTCAGGTAACCCGCATTGATAAATATCAGCGCGCTCAGTACAGCTGCATAAGGGCTTAAATGGATGCCAAAAGCCCCCAACCCGAAATAAGCCATATAGATTTGAAAAAGCGCAGGAGTGTTCCTGGCTATCTCAACCCATACAGTAGCCACATAGCAAAAGGGCTTGCTGTTGTTCATCTTGACAATAGCCAGCAGTATTGCAATCACAATGCCTATCAGCATTGATAGTACGGATACGTGCAGGGTTACAAAGGCCCCTTGCAGCATCTCAGGCATTTTCTGGAACACCGTGCCCCAGTGAAATTCATAATCCATACCTTAATTCTCTGTGGTTAAAAATGACTCTGATGAGTGCATTATAAACACACTCATCAGAATTCGAAGCGGTGACGCAAACAGCTGTTTGCGTCTGCTTAAAAGATCAATAATAACGGTGGCCGCCAGACAGGCAGCCAGCCACAATATTATTTAATTACTTGTTATCTCTTAAAGCCTGGATCAGATCAGCAGGAGCATCTGAACCGAAGTGCTGGTTGTAACGCTTGTTCATATTACCGTCGCGAATCTGGTGTACCAGAAACAGGTTCAGGTAGTTAATCCAGGCGCCTTCACTTCTTTTTGCGATCAGACCAACAACATCGTCATAGTTTGGCACAAAAGGACCTGCAACAAAATCCTTGAACTCTTTACTTTGCAGCTTGGTGGCGATATTGGTGTTGGTTGAGATAATCGCATCCACCTTACCCTGGTATAGTCCCAGGAAAGCATCGTTTTCAGATTTGAACGCTGTGTAATTACTGGTTCCCCAGCCTTTTTTCTTGGCATAGGCCAGGTATTCTGTTTCGTAGGTAGTACCCAGTGCTGCACCTACTTTTACGTTTTTAAGGTCATCAAACGATTTGATGTTCTTTCCTTTCGGAGAAATCACCTGGAATTTGAACACAAAGTAGGGGTAGGTAAAACCAACAGATTTTGCACGTTCCAGAGTATCGGAAGTAGAACCAACAACAACATCGGTTTTTCCAGCAATCAGGGATGGGATTCGATCA
>JBNLGQ010000075.1:0-17739 GCA_050306135.1 Gammaproteobacteria bacterium | reverse complement strand
AGGAAGCACCGCACGGACGACTGCATGGACGCAGGAGGTAGGGTGAAGCAGGATGCCAGAACCGAGAACCGCAGTGTATATGACATACATGAGGAGAGCCTGCCCCGTGAGCGAAGCGAATGCTTTGGGTATTCGAGTACGGAGCTTATGTACAGGATGTACGGTATGCCGGTTTTGCATGGAGCAAAAACCGGTGACGCCGCAGGAGTGGCACAAGGATGTGCCGTTTACGGACCTAAGGATGGAATCGCGGGAAAAGACAATTTTTAGAGGTGCCCTGAAGGCATTGCTATGGATGTGTGGTGCGCTGCTATCTTTTAGTTTACTGGCTATAGGGGCCAGAGAGCTCAGTGGTGCAGTATCTATTTATCAAACCTTACTGATTCGCAGTGCGGTTGGGCTGGTTTTAATTTTAGGTGTGATGAAATTTAAAAATCAGGGGCATTTGATTGCTACCCAACGTCTGAGTTTCCATGTATTCAGGAATGTTATCCATTTTGCGGGACAGTATGGCTGGTTCGTGGGCATCGGTTTACTGCCATTGGCAGAGGTGTTTGCGCTGGAGTTTACGGTGCCTTTCTGGACCATCATTATTGCGGCATTATTTCTGGGTGAAACAGTCACTGCTCGCAAGATTGTTTCTATTGTTCTGGGAATGCTGGGCGTATTGCTGATCGTAAAACCGGGTTATGAAATTATCAATGTAGCCTCATTTGTAGTACTGGCGGCAGCAATCTGTTTTGCCATTGTTCACACTTCCACCAAAGCACTATCCGGTAGTGAGAAACCGCTTACCATTATTTTTTATATGTGTGTGGTTCAGTTTCCTATCGGTTTTGTTCTCAGCATTGCTGACTGGGTGTGGCCACAGCCCTTGCAATGGATATGGCTTTTAGTGGTTGGTTTAACTGCTTTATCTGCACACTTTTGCCTGGCAAAGGCAATGCAGTATGCAGAGATTACGCGTATTGTGACATTGGACTTTTTACGTCTGCCGCTGATAGCGCTGGTAGGAGTGCTGCTTTACAACGAGGCCTTTGAGATATCGTTGATGGCGGGTGGTTTATTGATGCTGCTGGGAAATTTCATCAGCCTTTATAAAAGACGAACAGTGATTGCATAACCAGCCTGGCTTTGAAGCGCCAGGCTGGGATTTACAGATCGTTACTTCTTGCTGCTCCTGGCTTTCGTGCTTTTCTTTTTGGGGGCAGCTTCTACTGGTTCTGGGCTGGAATCCGCATTATCAATCAGGCTTAACCCTCTAATCTCTCGCATGGCAACCGGTAGCATGGCGAAGTCGGCTTTACCTGCTGTTTTCAGGTCAGAGAGTATCTGACGGCAGCGATCTATGGCATCTGCATTGCTGATCATCCATTCCTGAACCAGATGTTCGGGGTCACTTGAGCTGTCGCTATGCAGTAGTACATCGCGTGTGAGCTGGCGATGCTGGCTATAGATATCATCGCGCAGCGCTGCACGTGACATGGCTTGCCAGCGATTATTACGTGGCAGGCTGACAATCTGATGGTGCAGCCATGGGAGCTCCAGTTGATCACCCAGTTTGTAATATACCGAAGCAACCTGTTCAACCGAGAGGTTGAGTACATTTGCAACTTCAACTATATCCAGTGAAGCTAATTGCTCACCAAAGAGTGCAACATTTTGGGCTAACTCGGGTGGTACATTTTCTGAAACCAGACTGTCGATGGTTGTCTGCATAGCCTGCTGACTGGATGAGCCCAGTAAATCAGGTAATACGCTGCTTAGTGTTTGAACACCCTGAGTGAAATAACTGATGTTACTTGAAATATCAATAGGTTTTGTGCGGTTGCGCAGAAACCATCGTGAGGCACGTTCCACCAGTTTTCGAGTTTCCAGTAGCATCTGGGTCTGGGTTTGTGCCGGGACAATATTATCAAGGCTCTCTATCTGCTGCCACATCGAGGGCATGGCAAAGATTTCACGCGCTATGCTAAATGCTCGCGCAATACTTTCAGCACCGGCCCCCGTTTCTTCCTTGAGGCGAAAGGCAAATGAAATACCCGCACGGTTGACCATTTCATTGGCGACGACAGTACTGATGATTTCCCGGCATAGACGATGCGAGGGCATTAAGTGCTCAAAGCGTTTGCGTAGCGGGGTAGGGAAGTATTCTGTCAGTAATGAGGCGAAATACTCTTCATCAGGTAAGTTCGAAATCAATAATTTCTGGAATAAATGTATTTTTACATACGCCAGTAATACGCTAAGTTCGGGCGCGGTTAAGCCTTTGTTCAATGACAGGCGCTCATCAATCTCTTCCTTTCCGGGTAGAAATTCAATTTTTCGATCAAGTTCTCCATCAAGCTCCATCTGTCTGATCAGTCGCGCATGCACATCCAGTAATGGGATGGTCTGACTCATGGCAACGCTTAATGCCTGAGTTTGCAGGTAATTATCACGTAATACCAGTTCGCCTACCTCGTCAGTCATGTCGGCGAGTTGCTGGTTACGTTGTTTCTCGGTCATATCCTGATTTTGAACCACATCGTTGAGCAGGATCTTGATATTAACCTCGTGATCCGAGCAATCTACACCAGCAGAATTATCAATCGCATCGGTATTTATGCGCCCACCTTTTGCAGCAAACTCAATCCGGCCCAGTTGTGTGACACCGAGGTTTCCACCTTCACCTACTACTCGACAGCCAAGTTCAGTTGCATCTACTCGCAGAGCATCATTGTTGCGATCACCTGCATCACTATGCTGTTCATGAGAGGATTTTACATAGGTGCCAATGCCGCCATTCCATAATAGATCAACCGGTGCTTTAAGCATGGTATTGATCAATTCAGTGGGCGTCATTTTATCTTTTTTGGTGTTAAGCAATGCGCGTGTTTCTTTGTTCAAAGCAATAGATTTAGATGCGCGAGAATAAATGCCACCACCTTTGGAGATAAGCTCGCTGTTATAGTCTTCCCAGCTTGAGCGAGGTAGATTAAACAGTCTTTCACGTTCCACGTAACTGGTTTCAGGATCAGGGTCCGGGTCTATAAAGATATGCATATGATTGAATGCAGCGACCAGTTTGATCTTGCGCGATAACAGCATGCCATTGCCAAATACATCGCCAGCCATATCGCCGATACCTAGAACCGTAAAAGGTTCGGTCTGTGTATTGAGCCCCAGTTCCCTGAAATGTCGTTTGACCGATTCCCAGGCGCCCTTGGCTGTGATGCCCATGGCTTTATGATCGTATCCCTGTGAACCACCTGAAGCAAAGGCATCGCCCAGCCAGAAATTATATTCGGCAGATATGGAATTGGCGATATCGGAAAAGGTGGCGGTGCCCTTATCCGCCGCAACCACCAGATAGGGGTCGTCACCGTCATAACGGACTACCTGCTGTGGGGGTTGTATCTCGCCGCTGACCAGATTATCGGTAATATCCAGCATGCCGCGAATAAAGGTTTTATAACAGGCGATACCCTCGGCCTGTATCGATTCACGGTCAAGCATGACCCCCAGGTGTTTGGGGAAAAATCCACCCTTGGATCCAACTGGAACAATAACGGCGTTCTTTACCATCTGAGCTTTGACCAGTCCCAGTACCTCGGTACGGAAGTCTTCCCGTCGATCAGACCAGCGTAATCCACCACGAGCTACCGGGCCACCACGTAGATGCACACCTTCCACTCGGGGTGAGTAAACAAAGATTTCATACATCGGACGAGGGTCGGGCAGGTCAGGTACCAGTGCCGGATCGAACTTAAATGACACATATGATTTGGGGGTGCCATCTTCCTGCATCTGATAATGATTGGTGCGCAGGGTTGCCTGAATCAGGCTGAGAAAATTTCTCAATATGCGGTCTTCATCCAGACTGATAACATCTTCCAGCAGACGTTCAATATCGTTGATGAGCTCATTGCATGCAACGGCAGAGTTGTCATGCTGTTGCGGATTGAAGCGGGCATGAAACAGTTTTACCAGTAGTGCGGTAATATCATGGTTGAATGAAAGTGCGCGTTCAATGTACTCGGCACTAAATGGTGTGCCTGCCTGATGCAGGTATTTACTATAGGCACGTAGCATAACGATTTCGCGCCAGTCGAGCTGTGAGCGTAACACCAGCCGATTAAACCCGTCGTTTTCAATTTCTCCGTGCCATATTCTGGCGAAGGTTTGCTGGAATTTTTCCCGCACCAGATCCAGGTCTATCACCCAGTTGGGTGAGTAGCTCATGCTGAAATCGTGCATCCAGACTAAAGAGGCATCTGCGCGAATCACTTTACTTGGGTGCTCCTCTTCAACCTTGAGCCCCATGTTTTCCAGCATGGGCAGGGCATCAGATAGAGATACCGGGTTATTCATATGGAATAGTTTGAAGCGTAATAGACCGTCGGGTGTTTCCAGTGGTCGATACAGGCTCATTGCTAAGGGGGCGCTTTCTTCCGAAAGGGTTTCCATGTGCTGGATGTCGTAAATGGCTGTGCGAGGTGAATAATATTCGATATAGTCGGCACGAAATGCATCCCCGTAACGGCGGAAATATTTCATGCCCTGTTCTTCGCCAAAGCTTTCAATCAGTGCGTCATGTAAATCATCTGCCCAGTTGCGTGTCGCTTCTCGCAGTTGTTTTTCAATATCCGCGATATCGTATTCCGGATTTGAGTCGGGAGACACATGCAGCACGAAATACAGGCGGGCCAGTATTGAGTCAGTCAACTGGACATTAAACTCATTACCCTCGCCACCCAGATTCTCCATCAAAATGCCATGGATAATCTTGCGCACCTTGGTGTTGAATAGTTCTCTCGGCACATACACCATGCAGGAGAAGAAGCGTCCATAGCGGTCACGGTGAATAAACAGACGTATACGCTGACGTTCCTGCAAATGCAGGATCCCCATGGTTGTCTGATACAGTTCATCGCTATCGACTTGAAATAATAAATCGCGCGGAAAAGTTTCGATGATATTCAGCAGGGCTTTTGCGGCATGGCTGCCCCGTAGGTGACCTGCTCGTTGCATGACGGATGCCATTTTCTCACGTAGCAGAGGGATTTCTGATGCCCGGTTATTGTATGCGGCTGCAGTATACAGTCCTATGAAGCGGCATTCACCGGTGACATTTCCATCCTCATCGAAGCGTTTTATGCCAATATGATCCAGATATCCAGGACGGTGTATGGTGCTACGTCGACTGGCCTTGGTGATCAATAATAGATGCTTTTCATGTGCCAGTTTACGGATATCCAGAGGCAGATTGGCGAAGCTTTTTGAGGATTGATCAGGGAGGTTGCTGCGCAGAAGCCCCAATCCTGAATCAGCCACTGCAACCAGTTCATCTGAGTCAATCAGTTTGTATTCACGATAGCCGAGAAAAGCAAAATGGTTATTGCTGATCCATTCCAGAAAACCGAGTGACTGAATCAGTTCTTCGTTATCTATAGCCGGTGGTTTTGCTTTTATCTCATCAATGATACTTTGCATCTGGTCACACATTGGCTTCCAGTCTTCTACCGAAACCGTTACTTCAGATAGTACTGATTCAACGTCCTGTTTTATTGCTTCAAGTAAGTCGTTCTCTGTCTGGCGATCAACCTCTACATGTATGAAAGCTTCTTCATGAGCCCCTTCCTGTTCATCACCGTGTTCAAGAATATCAACAATATGCCCATGGTTATCACGCAGGATATTGATCACAGGGTGTATCACCAGGTGAGTGGTGAGATTGCGCGCATTTAGCGCCATACGTATCGAGTCGACCAGAAAAGGCATATCGATAATCACTATTTCAACCACAGTATGGGTTGATTGCCATCCATGCTTTTCAAACTGAGGGTTATAAATACGTACCAGAGCACTACCCGGTTGGCGGTTATGTGCAAAATTCGAGTGACTTAGTGCTGCGCCATACAGATTGGCTACTTTACTCTCTGCCAGATCTTCTTTTGCGGTATCGTAATAGTACTTGCGGATGAATTTCTCAATCAGGGCATGCTGGCTTGCTTCAACCTGTTTTTTCATCAGGGTGATTACATCTTCAATCATGTCACGTGGCTGAGCTTTCTTTTTATTTATCATTGCTCTCAATGTCTCTTGGTAGTTTTTATTTTATCCATCTCCAATTAAAACCTCATCTATGTGAAGTTTGATAGTTTGGAGAGTTTCAAAGTATAACTCTGCATTATTTTGATAGATACCCCTATATGGGGGTCTTATGGCTGTATTGGGTGGTTTTTTTTGCTTTTGAGGAGGGCTTAAGAGGGTGTCCGGAAATCAATATCAGCCCTGAAAGGCAAATAGATGTAGCGCTTAATGGTCTTTAGTTTTCAACTAAACTGTCTTCAATCTTCTGATATTCGAGTACGCCTTCGTAAACAATAGCCCATTGTTTTTTCTGTTGTTTCCAGTACAGCTCTTTGGCGGTTGAAATATTCAGATTATTGCTGTGATAACTTTGATCGTATTGCATGGTAATCAGGTTTTCTTCACCCGGATATTTAAAAATATTCAGGTTGCGATATTCTACATTGACTCCTTTTTTATTTCGATTAACCCAGCGCTTATGATTTTCCCAGGTTTTAAAATCTCTGCCATAGGCTTCAAAATCAGTTTTAGAATAGTGGCTGGTATAGCGTTTGTGATCATTACTTTCCCAGTCCGAAATCCATTGTGTGAGTACTTTTAATATGGATTTTTGATTTTGTTGCCACTGTTCGAGGCTGATCCAGTTTATTTTTTCTGTAATGATGACCGGTGTATGCAGGCCCGGGTCAATATAATCATTGATCTGTAAAAAGTCTGTGTTACTTAACACGACACAGCCGTTGCTGGACCAGGGTGCTCGATTGTAGGTATAGGAAGGTGTGCCATGAATCCAGATACCACCTCCACTGCGTTTGTGACGTATATCCCAGGTGTTGGGGTAATTAACCGGGAAAGCGCCGCGGCCATATAAATCAGGTAGTTCATCGTCATCGATATAACGGGTCACGTGGTACACCCCAATAGGCGTTTTTTGATCGCCTCGCACTTCCTTGCCAGCCCCTTTTAGACCAATGCTGATAAAAAAGTCTTTTTCCAGTATAGGTGTGCCCTGTTCGTTGCGATAAATATATAAACGTGATTGAGACTGGTCGATCACAATAAAATAGTGCTGGTTGTCTGCCAGGTGGATCAGGTTGTCGGGTAACATGCCCTGAATAGCTGGATTTTTTATGTGTGACAGGCGCTGTTTTATTTCGAAGGTCAGATCTTTTAATTTGGGTTGTTGCTGTGTTTTATTCGGGATGCCTGAGCCTATGCTGGAAAGCATGCCGGTTTTAGCCATCAACAGGTCAGCGTAGAGTAATTGAGCCAGTTTGCTGGTGGGGTAAGTTTTAATGATTTCGCGAGTTTGCTTTAATGCCTGGTCAGTTTTTAGATTCTGGATGTTTTGCAGGGCGAGAAGCATTCTGTCTTCGTACTCATTTTCTGCAGCCATTAAATGCAAGGGTATCAGCAGTAGCAACAGCAGGAAAAATCTATAATGCAAAATAGGTGGTTTGATCATAATACAGCCAGGGTGAGTTCCTGATTTATTTTCCAGCGATTGTTGACCTTGTTCAGACGTAGTCTCTTTATCACCTTGTCGCGATAGCCGGGTGACTGATATGCCTGATGAAAATCTATTACAGCACGACTCTTGTTGAGTGACTGAATCTTCAGGTTACTCAGAGTTACCGTAATTCGGTCGCGCTGGACAATACGTTTTCGACGTTGCTTGATCCATTCATTATGATTTCTATATCGACCTCGATAACTGTCATCGTAGGCATCAACATATCGATCGAATTGCTGGTTACTCCAGTCATTAGCCCAGTTTTTAACCAGTTGCATGATGTGTTGGCTTTCATCTGTCTCTGGCTGAGGTTTTTTGACAGTCTCGGTTTTGGCTGGGCTTAATGCCGCGGCCAGGGGCTGTTGTTCGCTCGTTGGGTTTTCCTCAGCGGGTTTCAGCTCTGCGACGACAGGTTGTTGCACAGGCTCGCTGGCCTCTACTAAGGCTGGTTGCTGTATCCTGTCCAGCACGCTTAACTGAATACGGTTTAATACGTCGCTGGAATCTGAATTATCGCTGAGCGCTTTTCTATAGGCTTCGCTTGCTAGACCCTGATATATCTTATTCAGGTTTTGATAGGAGGTTGCATAAGCAGGGTGTGTATTCAAAGAGCTGATCAATAGCTTAATTGCCTGATCGTACTCACCTTTTTGCAGATAAATGATCGCCAGGTTATTGAGCGGCTCGGGTAGCTCTGGATGTGCTTTAATGATGTCCTGATAAAGGCTTATAGCCTGTTGTGTCTGTTTGTTCTTCTGTAATGCCAGTGCTGTCAGAAACTGTACATTGAGATTGTCAGGCTGCTTATGAAGTAACGCGAGGCCCGTTGTTGCTGCACTGGCGTATTGGGCGGTATCTAACGCGTTTTTCATCTGTTTGATGGTGTTTGCCTGTACAGCGCTGGCAATGAGCAGACTAATCAGTAGAGAGGTTATTTTAAACATGTAACGGGTTCAGAATCATTAAGCGCTAAATTATAGCAAATTGACGTATTATAATAACCCAGCATAGACCATTAGCGGTTTAAATGAAGCGCTGTTGTACTGTTTCGATATAAGTATCGTTATAAACAGGGGCAGGGGGCGAATATTTTTCAGCCCCTGACTAAAGAATTGCAACCATTGAAGGTGATTCCAGTGAATAAAATAACCATTGTTGGTGCTGGTCGAGTTGGCGAATCAACCGCGCAACTAATCGCAGAGCAGGATTTATGCAAGGAATTAATGTTGCTGGATATCAGAGAAGGGGTGCCACAGGGGGTGGCGCTGGATATTCAGGAAACTTCACCTCTGTTAGGTTTCGACACCAGGGTTAACGGCTGTAATCTACCAGAAGGTCTAAAAGATTCAGGTCTGGTGATCGTCACAGCGGGTGTTCCGCGTAAAGTCGGAATGACAGCTTCAGATGTGCTGGATATCAACGTAAAGGTTATTGATGATATTGTGGATAGCGTTGTCAGCTATGCACCCGATGCCATTATCATGCTGGTTTCCAACCCGGTAGCTACACTTACCTATGAAGCTTTTTTACGCAGCGGTTTTGATCGTCGTCGTATTCTAGGTCAGGCCGGTGTGCTGGATGCAACACGAATGGCGAGTTTCATAGCGATGGAAACGGGATTTTCGAGCAAGGATATCAGTGCCATGGTGCTTGGTGGTCATGGCAATACCATGATACCGATGATACGTTTCACCACCATATCTGGCATTCCTGTGGAGCACTTTGTTGAACCCGATATTATTCAGGATATTATCGAACGCACACGCAATGGCGGTGCAGAGATACTCAGCCTGCGCCAGACAAGTAGTGCATACGATGCCCCGGCGGCGGCAATTACAGCGATGGTTGATGCCATCGTACACGACCGACGTAGAATTCTACCCGCTGTGGCCATCCTGCAGGGAGAATACGGTCAGTCTGATATGGCCATGGGGGTGCCCTGTGTATTAAGTGACTGCGGGGTGGAGAAGGTTATCGAACTACCTCTAAATGATGTTGAACAGGCCATGTTTGATGACACTGTGGCATCAATACGAGCGGATATAAACAACCTTAAGTGAATCTGATTGCCCAAAAAATCTACATCTTGATAACGGAAAAAATACCCACCACAGAGGACACAGAGATCACAGAGAGAACCAATTAGGAGGGTTATTTTTTTGAATAAGCAACCGTTTTTGAAACTTAATAAGTCTTCAGAAATTTTAGGATAAACATATTACCCTCCGTGTACTCTGTGCTCTCTGTGGTTAAATTGTTTTTAACGTCGAAATGGCAGAAATTTAGGGGCAAGCAAGTTAGTGAATAAGTTATACCTGGTTGACTCCAGTATTTATATTTTTAAGGCCTGGTTTAGTCTGCCGGATACCTTGCTAAATAAGGATGGTCAGTCGAATAATGCCTGGCTGGGTTTTGTTGATTTTGTGTATCATTTTCTGGCGGCAGAAAAACCTCGCAAACTGGTGTTCGCATTTGATGAGAGTCTGAAGTTTTCAGCTCGAAAAGAGATTTATCCAGAATATAAGGCCAACCGCGCACCCGCACCCGAAGAACTTAAGCGTCAGTTTCAATGGTGTCGAGAATGGGTACGCGCGTTGGGTATTAGTGATGTAGCCAGTGATCGTCACGAAGCTGATGACCTGATTGGCAGCCTGGCGAGTTATCACCGTAATGAACAGACTGCTGTAGTAATTCTCACTGCGGATAAGGATCTGGCGCAACTGATACATGAAAATGATATCTGGTGGTCCTATGCCACTGGGCAGCAGTTGAATTACCGTTCCTTGATCAAGCGTTTTGGGGTAAGGCCTGAGCAAATAGCCGATCAGTTGGCGATTGCAGGAGATAAGGTGGATAATATTCCAGGTATTCCCGGAATTGGTATGACTATAGCGGGACGTCTGTTGACCAAATTTGGTGACATAGCGAACCTGAGAAATAATCTGCAAGAAGTCAAAAAGATGAAGTTCAGGGGCTCAGAAAGGATTATGGGGTTGTTGCAGCAACACGAGGCTATACTTGATATCTCGGCACGTTTAACCCCTGTAGACTGTAATATCGACGCAATGAAACAGGTACAAATAGAAACCGCTGCAGCGAATCTGGATGTTATACAGCATATGATGGAATATCATCAAATGGGTGAGCGCCGACAACAGCAATGGCAGCATTTAATCGAAACACGTAAATGACTCAAATCGTATTATTCAATAAACCTTTTCAGGTAATCAGTCAGTTTTCTCCCGAGGGGGATAAAAAAACGCTGGCAGATTTTATCGACATTAAAGATGTTTACCCGGCTGGGCGACTGGATTATGACAGTGAGGGTTTGATGCTGTTAACCGATAATGGCATCTTGCAGGCTCGTCTGACCTCGCCAAAAAACAATAAATACAAAACTTATCTGGTACAGGTAGAAGGTGAGGTTGAGCGGAAGGCATTAATACGTCTACAGCGTGGGGTGGATTTAAAAGAAGGTCGTACGCTACCTGCGCGGGTTAAAAAAATCGAGCAGCCGGATTTTCTATGGGAAAGGCATCCACCTATACGTGAACGAAAGTCGATTCCTACCTGTTGGCTGGAAGTACAGATTAGAGAAGGTAAAAATCGACAGGTGCGCAGAATGACTGCAGCGGTGGGGCATCCAGCCTTGCGTCTGATACGTAGTGCTATTGACGACTATCAGTTAGATGGTCTGCAGCCGGGTGAATATAGAGTGATACAGGATATTTAATCAATGGCACTGTGGGCTCAGATTGAGAAAGATATTAGTGACTTCAGAGGGAAAGAGTTTCATATCCTGAGCAGGCAGAATATTGCTGGTGGTAGCATCAATAATTCATTCTGTATTGGTGATGGCAAAGATAGTTATTTTGTTAAAACTAACCGCCATACCCTTGCCTATATGTTTGTAGCGGAGGCACGCGCACTGGATGAATTAAATAAAACCCAAACCATAAAGGTGCCCCAACCTATAGCCTGTGGTGTGAGTGGCAGCGAAAGTTATGCAGTGATGAGCTGGCTGACGTTATCTGGACAGCCTAATGGGATTTTGTTTGGGCAAAAATTGGCGCAGCTTCATCGGCATTATAGTGATCGATTCGGCTTCGAAATTGACAATACCATAGGCTCAACGCCACAGCGCAATCAATGGACGGATGACTGGGTCGATTTCTGGAAAAAACAACGCCTCGGTTACCAGCTGGAGCTGGCAAAAGAAAATGGTCATGGGCATAGACTATACGATCTGGGTAGTTGCCTACGTGAGCAATGTGGGGCTTTCTTTACTAGCTACCATCCCAGGCCGTCTCTGTTGCATGGGGATCTGTGGTCAGGCAACTGGGCTGGATCCGCATCTGGTGAGCCGGTTATTTTTGATCCTGCAAGCTATTATGGTGACCGCGAGTGTGATCTGGCGATGATGGAATTATTCGGCCATCCTGGGCAGCAGTTTGTTGCGGCATATAATGAAAGCTATGCGCTAGAGCCAGGGTATAAGATACGTAAGCAGTTCTATAACCTTTACCATATATTGAACCATGCCAATATGTTTGGCGCTTCCTATGCCATGCAGGCTGAGAATATGATGGAATCGCTGCTGGCTGAATTACGTTAGCCCACCGGCATTATTTGCAAATCAACTGTTGATGCCAGCTTTGATCAATGGACTGCTTACCTGTCGGGCAAATAGGCAAGCCACCAATATATACTCTTTCGTGAAAAGGCTTGCTTTGTATCTTTGCCAGTTGCTGACGAAAGATATTTTCTTCTTCTATAGCCTGTTGTTCTGATTTGAAATAACGCCAGGAGCCATTCATCATATGTGATGCATGAGCCAGCTCATGGTAAAGGTTTTGTGCGGCGGTATATTCGATAGGCTTATGTGTTGTATCTAATGCCCTGTGGCTGCCCTGATCTGGAATATTTGCGTTGAAATAAATGTCTACCGACTCCCCAACTCCATTAATCAGGTTTTCAGAAACTGGTGCCGAAGTCCGCCCGGATGAAATCATCGCGTAGACTGAGTGGGTGATAAACAGTTTGTGTCCACTATTCTGTATTTCAATCAGAGTATCCAGCCCTTTGGGGATAGTGGCGATTTGATTTATCCATTTTCTTAGATTTTTGATTTGCTCGGGGGTACCATGCAGTGAAATGTTTTTTCCATACTCCTTATCGATCTGCTCATTTAATGAATGCAGGGGAACAAGACCTATGCCGAAAGCCAGGACAATGGATGGACAAAACAGGCCGCTAACGGCTGCCAGGATAAGAAACCTGCGCATGATTTTGATCTCTGTCAGGTGATGTTTCTATTTATATGCTTATACGAGTTATTTTGCAATCAAGGTGTCACATTCGTGTGATTGAAGGAGAATTAAGGGTTTACCATGCTTTATCAGACATTAATTACATCGCAGCAGTTAGCTGAAATTGTTGATCACGAAAATTGCCTTGTTTTTGACTGCAGATTCCATCTGGCAGATGTTGAATGGGGGCGAAATGCTTACGTAGAATCACATATACCGGGCGCTATCTATGCGCATTTAGATGACGACCTGTGTTCGCCCATTACCCTCGATTCTGGCCGTCATCCTCTACCTGACATGCAACAGTTGGTGCAATGGCTGGGTCAGAATGGTATGAGCGAGCATAAACAGGTAGTCGTTTACGATGATACAGGCGGTACGCAAGCAGCTCGTTTATGGTGGCTGTTAAGAGGTCTGGGGCATGAATCGGTAGCTCTGCTGGATGGCGGCCTGCAGGCGTGGCTGGACCAGGGCTTTGCGGTTACTGCAGAAATTGATCAGCCGCATGCTGAAAATTACCAGGCTGAGTTCGACTGGAAACTGGTGGTTGAGACTCAGACTGTATTCAATAATGTAGATAAGCCTTCTTTTCTACTCGTTGATGTGCGAGCTGAAGAGCGCTATCAGGGCATTAATGAGCCTATTGATCCCATTGCTGGTCATATACCCGGAGCAGAGAACCTGCCCTTAACCGAAAACCTGGATGCCCGAGGTTTTTTTAAACCCGCAGAACAGCTGCGTGAACTCTACGCACCCTTAGATGCAAGATGTATTGCCAATAAACAGGTTTATATGTGTGGCTCGGGTGTGACAGCCTGTCATTCTCTGTTGGCAGTTGTCATTGCAGGTCTTCCTATGCCCAGACTTTATAATGGTTCATGGAGCGAGTGGATACGCGATGCGAATAGACCCATAGCTACAAGCTAAGAGAAAATAATGCCTGATAATATCATCCAGTTTCCCGGAACCATGAAAGATGCCATTGATGAGACTCAGTGGAAATCACTGCAGGCAGAATTCTATCTGGATTGTTATTTTGCCACCAAAGGTGTACCTGCGAGTGACCCGGATGATTTACAGAAGTGGCTGCTGGAGGCAAAGTTACAGGCTGATATGGAAAACCCCTTTTTTCGCGGATGGCTGGTGCGCAGGCTTAGCGAAACCCAGATTGTTTAAATTGAGCTATTTTGAGTGACTGATACTGCTGGCAACAGATTGCTAAGTCTGGCCTTATTGCTGATCCTGGTAACATCTAGCTTTTTCTTTTTTGTGGGTGGTCCTGGAGCCTATGCGGTGCGTTCATATAAGGAAATATGGAATCTGGGACATATACTCTACTTCGCCCTGTTGGTATTGCTATTTTCACGTTGGCCATTATTTATGCGCCTGCCCCTGTTCTGGTGCTGGGTGCTGCTAATAGGGTTGAGTCTGGTTTCGGGGGTTGTGGTAGAGCTTTTTCAGTATGGAACAGAGCGCAGTGCTGACTTGCTGGATGTGTCACGGGATGTATGTGGCGCGTTGCTGATGCTTGCTTTTCATCCTGTTTTTGTTGATCACCGCAGAGTACTGTTGAAGCGACTTCTGCAGATCATTGTTGGCGCTTTTTTAATCTATCATTTGCTGCCGGTTTCTATCGCTATCACAGATGAAACAATCGCTCGTTTTCAGTTCCCAGTGTTATCTGATTTCAGAACGCCATTTGAGCTAGAGCGCTGGAAAGGAAATGGAAAGCGCGAAGTAGTAGAGGGCTATGCGGGCAAATCGGGTAAACAGATGAAAATCAGTTTGCCACTCAGACGTTATGCAGGAGTAGGGATGGAGTATATGCCTGCTGACTGGTCCAGCTATCGATTTGTTAATCTGGATATCTATTCAGGGTATGAAAAAACGTTAAGGTTAACTGTTCGAATACATGATCAGGCTCATGAGGCAGAAAATTCAGCTTATCTATTTAATGATAGGTTTAATAAGCGATTTGAGCTCACAAAAGGCTGGAATGCGATCAGGATTAACCTGACCGAGGTGAAACAGGCGCCACGCAAAAGAGCAATGGATATGCAAAACATTGCTGATATCAGTTTTTTTCTGAGTGCAGTTAAAAGTCCGAAAACTTTATATCTGGACCGGATCTATCTATCTCAATAAACATCAGCAACCTAATAGCTACGTTCAACTGCGTAATCAGCAATAAAAATCAAAGCATCTCTTTGTTTGCTATGAGGTAGTGCATTCAGGGACTGTTTGGCCAGTTCTGCGTGCTGTATAGCCTGCTGGTGGGTGTAGTCTAATGCACCGGTAGATTTGATGGTTTGAGTGATGGCGTCGATCTGATCCAGTCCACCCTGCTCAATAGCCTGTCGAATCATTTGTCGTTCTTCTTCAGTACCTTTTTGCATGGCATAGATCAGGGGTAGGGTAGGTTTGCCTTCTGCCAGGTCGTCACCCACGTTTTTGCCTAACTCTTCACTGTTGGCTTCATAGTCCAGCGCATCATCGACCAGTTGAAAAGCAATACCAAGATGCTTGCCATATTCGCCCAGAGCCTGCTCAATTTTACTATCAACTTCTGTCATGATGGCGCCGATCTTACAGGCAGCTTCGAACAGACAGGCAGTCTTGCTATAGATCACCTGGTGATATTTCTCTTCGCTGGTATCGGGTTCGTTAATATTCAGCAATTGCATCACTTCACCCTGTGCGATGGTATTGGTGGTATCTGCCATCAGGTTCATGATGCGTAGTGACTGTACCATTACCATCATCTGAAATGCGCGGGAATATAAATAATCTCCCACCAGTACGGCGGCTTCATTGCCCCAGATTGAACTGGCGGTTTCCTGCCCTCGTCTCATATCTGAGTCATCAACTACATCGTCGTGTAGCAGGGTGGCAGTGTGGATAAATTCAATAATCGCTGCCAGCAGGGCATCGTTTTCGCCTTCGTAACCACAGGCACGACTTGCCAGCATGACCAGCATCGGGCGCAGGCGTTTTCCACCGCTATGAATAATGTGTTGACTGAGCTGGTTAATCAAGACGACATCAGAGCTCAGGTGGTGCTCGATGACCTGATTCACTCTTTGCATATCTGTAGCGGTATATTCGCGCAGGGTTTGCAAAGTAAAACTATCAAGTTTGGGGTGTTGTGAGGTATTCATACTGATCTATTACATTCGAAGTCGCTAGTTTAACAAAAAAAAGAGCGGTAGAACCGCTCTTTCTTTTGACTGATGGTAACCCATCAGAGTATTTCCTTTATTGACTCAGTTAAGTGACTGATAGTAGTCGATCAGAATCTGAGCAACTTCAGGGCGTGAAAATTCTTTCGGTGGTGCGATGCCATTGCCCAGCATTTCACGAACCTTGGTACCAGACAGCAGTACAAAGTCTTCCTTTTCATGATCAGGTGCTTCACACATCATCACAACCTTATCCAGCTTCTTTGACCAGGCGGTGTGATCAGCCTTGAAGATTTCAATATCCATGGCACCTGCCGGTACTTCTTCTTCAAAGATGGTTTGTGCATCGAATGCACCATAGTAATCACCAACACCAGCATGGTCACGACCAATGATGAAATGAGTGGCACCCATATTCTGACGGAAGTAAGCATGCAGTACTGCTTCGCGAGGACCGGCATACAGCATATCGAAGCCATAACCTGTAACCATCGCACTATTAGGTGGGAAATACAGCTCTACCATTTTACGGATAGCCGCATCGCGTACAGGAGCAGGGATATCGCCGGGTTTCAATTTGCCCAGCAGCATGTGGATCACAAGACCGTCACAGCCCAGTCTATCCATCGCCATATGACATAGTTCTTCGTGTGCCAGATGCATAGGATTACGGGTCTGGAAGGCAACAATCTTGCTCCAGCCGCGTTCCTTGATTTCATTGCGGATTTCAACGGCGGTACGGAAGGTATCCGGGAAGTCATCCTGGAAATAGCTGAAATGCAATACCTGAATTGGGCCTGAGACAGCTACACGGCCCTGACTATTGAATGCTGCAACACCAGGATGCTCTGAGTCATCAGTACGATAAACCTTGTCGGTCATAATCGCCATTTGTTCGTCAGAGACGGTTTCAATGTTTTCGACATCCATAATGGCCAGGACTGGGTTGCCTTCCATATTAGGATCGCGTAGTGCAATGCGTTTGGCATCTCCGATAGCATCAGTATTTTCCAGCAGGCATAAAACAGGAACCGGAAAGAATGAGCCATCGGTCAGGGTCATTTTCTCAGCAGCACCCATGGCGTCGGCGATATTCATGAAGCCTTTAAGCGGATTGAAGTAACCGGCGCCCATCATGACAGCATTACCAGCGGCCTGTGAGCTGATGGTGACTGAGGGAAGTGTTTCTGCTTCTTGCATCAGTTGATGATGCTTATCGGTATCGTATACGAAAAGCGGTTGTAACTCGTCTGAGCCAACTGGTTTTATCATTGAGGAGTCCTCCATTTATAAGGGATAGTCTTGAGCCGCGTGGTTGCGGGAATGTCCGAAAATGGCTGGCAGATTAACTGTAGTCAGGTTTTTGCGCAAACGCATCTCTCTATATATTGATAGACCTGACTTATATATAGGTGTAGATTAGCTGCGGTTATTTGACCTTCTTATCCTGTAAAGCTGAAAAAACAGCCCAAATAATGGGTAAAAGTCGATATTTTAGGCGTTAAAAGCATTGACCTTACTAGGTTTGGCATATAAAATCTGCGCCCTTTTTCAAGATCGGTTTGGAGTAATATCAGAATGTACGCTGTCATCGCTACTGGCGGAAAACAGTACCGTGTCACCGAAGGTGAGACGTTAAAAGTAGAGAAAATTGCAGGCGAAG
>JBNLGQ010000074.1:0-95287 GCA_050306135.1 Gammaproteobacteria bacterium | reverse complement strand
AGCACACTGGTTCACGGCAAGGCAACAGCAGGCCGCTGTACCCAAAGCATTCGCTGCGCTCACGGGGCAGGCCCTAGTCATTCTCCAGCAACTGCTGTTAACGTAGTCCGTGGGCCAGTGTGCTGCGGCCTATCTTTTATATTTACAGTAAGTTAGGAGTCTCAAGAAAACTCCAGCTCCGCGTCGCCTACACGGACGTGGGTGAGGAGCGTGAGCAGGAGCGGAAGCCTTACAGCTCTTGCCAAGGGAATAACCATTACCTCGGCTCTGGCTTCCTGCTTCGCCCTACCTCCTGCATCCATGCAGTCGTGCGAGCTGTGCCTTGATCTGAAGCTTTCTTGAGACTCTGAACAATACCTATATTGGTGTCGGGTTAATAGCTATACCCCCTAAATTAACCTACCTGTTTTTCGGGTGGGTTTTTTATTTTCTGGCATAGTGTTAAATAAGTTGTTCGGGGAGGATTGTTACGTCCTTCTCTGTACTTAGGTGCTTAGCTCTGCGTGCGCTAATAATCGTGCAGGACGATTTTGTTGAACCAGAGGTTCTCACTACAAGCTCACAGATGCCATAAATAAAAAACAGGACACTAGGTCCTGTTTTTTATTTATGGCGTCCCCGAGAGGGTTACTACGCACATCCCTGTGCTTCGCCCTGCGGGTCGCACTGCGTGCGCTCAAAATCGATCCAGACGATTTTGTCGAACCAGAGGTTCTCACCACAACCTCACAGATGCCATAAATAAAAAACAGGACACGAGGTCCTGTCCTTTATTTATGGCGTCCCCGAGAGGGTTCGAACCTCTAACCTGCTCCTTAGGAGGGAGCCGCGCTATCCAATTGTGCCACGGGGACTAAATGCTGCGGGATTATACAAAGACTACAGCATTAAATCATGTGATATCTCTTCCTTCATTCACAGTTTTGATTGTATTCTTCCCTTAGACGTTTTCTATTGATACTGACCTGCTTTTTATTCAGATAGACTCGTTTTCCACTACCATCCAGATCATACCACTTGATTCTTCTATTATTGAATTGCGCGATCTGATCCTTAATCTGTTGACAACGTCTCTTTAACTGTTCCTCTTTACGGTCTTCTTCCTGTCGTTTGGTATCAGAATGTTGTTCCTGTTGTCGTTGTTTCTGGTAAATCGCCAGAGCACGATCAACCCGCTCTCTACTGCTTAAGCTTTTGCGGTTTTTTTTCTCGGGAGTGGGTGTTGTTGTTGGAGTGGTGCCTTTAGTGAGAGTGTCAGGGGTTTTATCTTCGAGAACTCCGATAGTCGTTGATAGTTGATCTTCTATCTGTTGACGTTGAAGTTCTAATTGTTGCTGTTTTCTTACTATATCTTCCTGACGTTTTTGTTCCTGTTGTAATCGTTGTAACCGACTTTGGGCCTGAGCTATCCATTGGCTACCTTGATACTGGGAAATAAATTCTTCCAGTGCTGATATCTGCCCGGTTTCTGTGGCCTGATGGTAGGCAAGTTTATCTCGTTCATAGATGGCTTTTTCTAGCCAGTCGGATTGTGGATGATCGGCTATGAACTGGTTCAGGGCTAAGATATCCTGGCTTGCCTGCGCGGATTGCAGGGCCTGTTTTTCCTGTTCAAGGCGGGCAACGGACTGCTCCAGTAATAATTGTTCCTGATAACTGGTGTATCCGTAATACCCTGCGACAGTAAGGACCACAATGATGACTAGTATGGCAGGTGCTTTCACATTTTCTCCCTTTACCTAAGCTGCGGTAAATACCAAAACTTAATAGAAGTATTGAGCATAAACAATAATTTTATCCTCGTATTGTTTTATATACCCAGATACGCTTTTTGTACCTCTGGATTTTGAGTCAGAGCTTCGGCCTCGTCGGTTAGGGTGATGATACCATTCTCAATTACGTAGCCTCTATCAGCGATCTGTAAGGCCTGGTTCGCATTCTGTTCAACCAGAAAGATAGTTGTATTCTGGTCTTTATTGATCATTTTGATGATGTCGAATATTTGTTTGATGATCAAAGGTGCCAGGCCCATAGAGGGCTCATCCAGTAATAACAGGCGAGGTCGAGCCATTAATGCGCGTGAGATAGCGAGCATTTGCTGCTCACCACCACTCAGGTTTCCGCCGGGTTGATGCCGGCGTTGTGACAGTATAGGAAATAGCTCATAGACGTATTTCAGGTCACTTTTGATAGCAGCATGATCATCGCGCAGGAAGGCACCCAGATCGAGGTTTTCCTGAACCGTTAAATGAGGAAAGATATGCCTTCCTTCAGGCACCTGACTAATGCCGAGTTTTACGATCTGGTCAGGGGGGAGTTTGTGTATAGACTGGCCTTCGAATTTTATGCTGCCTTTACTGGCTGGGACTACGCCACAGATGGACATCAAGGTGGTGCTTTTACCTGCGCCATTGGCACCAATGAGAGTGATGATTTCTCCTTCGTTGATGTTTAGGGTTATGCCTTTGAGTGCGGAGATATTGCCATAGTGGCTATGTACCTGGTGCAGTTCAAGCATCGACTTCTTCTCCCAGGTAGGCTTTGATAACAGCGGGGTTTTCACGAATTTGTTCGGGTGTACCGCTTGCAATCAGGTTACCGTAATCCAGCACATACAATCGGTGTGAAAGATTCATCACCAGTTTCATATCATGTTCAATCAATAGAATCGCCTGACCTTCCTGCTGTAATTTAAGAATCTGTTCTTCTAGTTGCGAAGTTTCCTGTGGGTTCATACCCGCAGCAGGTTCATCGAGTAGTAATAGTGAGGGCTCTGTTGCGAGGGCACGTGCAATCTCCAGTCGGCGTTGCTCACCATAGGATAGATTACTCGCCAGCTCGTTAGCATGTTTTTCCAGGCCCACCTTTTTTAGCATCTGATAACTCATCTCGATGATGTCATTTTCTTCCTGTCTGGTGGAGCGGGGTCTGAAAATTGCACCAAAGATAAATGAAGAGGTACGGCAATGCCGCCCTATCATGACATTTTCCAGCACCGTCATATTGCTGAACAGACGGATATTCTGAAAGGTACGGGCCAGTCCTTTTTCTGCCACCTGATTGGGTTTGAGGCCATTCAGTTTGTGGCTTTTACCGCCAGGGGTGTTTAGTTTGACCTCTCCCTGAGTGGGCTTGTAAATACCGGTGATACAGTTGAAAAAAGTGGTTTTGCCAGCACCATTAGGGCCAATCAGAGCGATGATTTCACCAGCATGCACCTGCAGGTTCACCTCATTAACGGCACGTATACCACCGAAGCTCATGCCTAAACCACTCACATCAAGAATAGGGAGACTCATTCTTTCTCCTCCTGATGACGCGGTTTATAGTGATAATGCCGTCGCACCTGAGCGATAAGCCCCTGCGGTCTGAACACCATCATGCTGACCATAATAATGCCGAAAGCAAGCATGCGATAATCAGATAGTGCACGTAAATATTCGGGTAAAAGAATCAAAAACAGGGCGCCCAGAATGACGCCAAGGATAGAGCCCATGCCACCGAGTACCACTATGGCGAGAATGATGGCGGATTCTAGAAAGGTAAAGCTGGAAGGGTTAATAAAGGTTGTTTTAGCAGCAAAGATAACGCCTACCATACCAGCCCAGGTTGCTCCCAGGGCAAAAGCGGTCAACTTGGTTTTGGTTTTATCTATACCCATGGCCTGACAGGCAATTTCATCCTCACGCAGGGCTAACCAGGCTCGTCCCAGACGAGAGTTCTGCAGGCGATTCACCACAAAGATGGTAAAGATCACCATTAGTATCATCAGGTAATATAGATAGGTAATCGACTGGTTTAAATCCATATCCATACCGAAAAAGCCGGGTCGATCTATGTTTGCTATACCACTGGGCCCCTGCGAGAATTCATTCCAGTTTTCCAGGATTAAACGAATTATTTCACCAAAACCCAGGGTGACAATGGCCAGGTAATCTCCACGCAGCCTTAATACTGGAAAGCCCAGTAAAATGCCCAGAAAAGCACCTAAAATGGCACCAATAGGTAATACCACCCAGAACCCCAGGTCAAAATGCATGTTTAACAGGGCGTAGCTGTAGGCACCGACAGCATAGAATGCGACATAGCCTAGATCCAGCAATCCAGCCACACCGACCACAATATTCAAGCCCAGGCCAAGCACCACGTACATCAAAGCCGTAACCATGACATTGGTCTGGTAGGTAGAAAATATATGTGGAAACAATAGTGCAAAAGCCAGTGAGGCAAAGGCAAGAGGGTAAAGGTAACGTTTTTCGCGCTGGATAATTTGCAAAATGCTCTGCTTTTCAGCTTTTTCCAGATTTCGGCTTACCTGTTGTTTACGTCTACGCTCGAAAAAAATCCGACTGGCAATTGATAGTACAAAGCTACCAAAGCCCACTAACAGCATGTTTTCCCAGCGCATGTTGATGGTTTTTTCCAGCGGGTCGACCTTGATGACCATGATAGGAAAGGTGAGAAACATAAACCATAGCGACACAGAAAGAGATCGTTTACCTTCTTTTAAAGAGATCATACTTTTTGAATCTCCGCTTTTCCGAGCAGTCCTGATGGCTTAAATATCAGGATTAGCACTAATAATGAAAAGGCGAATACATCCT
This sequence comes from Gammaproteobacteria bacterium, assembly GCA_050306135.1. Taxonomy (GTDB): domain Bacteria; phylum Pseudomonadota; class Gammaproteobacteria; genus JACNJF01. Next base: position 90,683 of record JBNLGQ010000074.1, on the reverse strand, counting down.
CGTAATCGCTGGATACATAACCGGTAGCAAAGCTTTCGGTCAGGCCCAGCACCAGTCCACCAAGAACAGCACCAGGGATCGACCCTATACCACCTAGTACCGCTGCGGTAAACGCTTTTATACCGGCGATAAAACCAATAAAGAAGTTTATCTGGCCAATATGTGATGCAATCAATACACCACCTATGGCGGCAAGTGATGACCCAATGATAAAGGTGACAGAGATGATGCGATCAACATTTATGCCGACTAGCATAGCCATGGTGCGATCCTGTGAGGTGGCCCGCATAGCCTTGCCAAGGCGTGAGAAGCGAATAAAAAGGGTCAGAATGATCATGACGATAGTTGCTGTTACTATAATCATCATGTCAGTGGTACCAACGATATGTGCAATTGGTTCCATAAAATCAAATTCGGGAATGAGTTCTGGAAAGGCCAGAAAGTCAGAAGTCTGTGCCAGCAATACATAGTTCTGCAGGAAAATTGACATACCTATGGCACTGATCAAAGGCGATAATCTGGGGGCGTGACGTAACGGTTTGTAAGCCAGTTTTTCCACCGTATAACCGTAGGCACTGGACCAGATCACGGCAGCGAGTGCGGCAAGCACGGCTATAGCAAGCACCGGGAAGCCGAGTATACCGAGCACGGAAGCAATGATGTAAGCGGTAAAAGCGCCGATCATATAGATTTCGCCATGTGCGAAATTGATCAGGCCGATAATGCCATACACCATGGTGTACCCCAGGGCGATAAGGGCATAGATGGAACCACGGGATAAACCGCTAAAAACTAATTCAATAAAATAATCCATCAGTACTTCTTAATAGTGCATTACAACAAAAAAGCCCGGCACTGCTAGCGTTGTGCCGGGCTCAATGAAAAAAGTATTATTTCACTTCGACGTAGGCGCCGTCTTTAACCTGATACATGGCAAAACCAACACCGATGGCATCTCCGCGAGCATCAAAATTAATATTGCCTACAGGTGTAGCTGTTTTATGCTTTTGCAGAGCAGAACGAATCGCTTCATAATCAGTAGAACCTGCTTGATCAATAGCATTTAATAGTGCCAGAGCTGCTGCGTAGGCATTTTCATAAAATGCACCGGGATCTTCTTTATAGGCTGCTTTATGGGCTGCAATGGCAGCACTGGATAATGGGTTTTTAGAGTTATCCTGAGGACCAGTGGCATATACACCTTCTGCATATTTACCCGCTACCTTAATGAATGTGTCATCTTTAACCCCATCATCTGAAATGAAAGGGATCTTAATACGCTTTTTACGCATCTGTGTGACAATCTTGGAAGCTTCTGGGTGATAACCACCAAATATTACCGCATCAGCTTTTGAGCGTTTGATCTTTTGTACTACGGCTGAGTAATCTACCGCACCTGGGGTGACGCCCTCATACAGAACGACTTCACCTTTGGGTGATTTCTCAATAAAAGCCTTGGCGAATTCGGCTAAACCTTTACCGTAATCACCTTTGTCATGGATGACAGCAATCTTCTTTAGTCCCAGAGTGTCTAACGCAAATTCAACTTCTTTGATGGCTTGTGCGTCATCCGAAGCAATGGTGCGATAAAAGTTCGGGTAATCACCACTTTGAGTCAGCGCCGGGTTGGTAGCAGAAGGGGACATGACCACAATGCCTGCATCCTTATAAATGGGTAGAGCAGCTTTGGTTGCACCGGAACAGATATGGCCCAGTACGACGTCTACGCCATCAGAGACGAGTTTGGTTGCTGTGTTAGTTGCGATCTCTGGCTTACAGACATCATCTTCAATTAATAACTCAACCTGCTTACCATTGATACCACCTTTGGCATTGATATCTTTAACCACCAGCTCAGCGGCTTTTATAGTCGGGATACCATAGGAGGCAAGGTCACCACTGTGTGGTCCCGCAACGCCCAGTTTGATGGTATCGGCAGACGCTATACCCGTCAGACCAGCTGAAAGTAGTAACGCCATTAATGAATGTTGGATAGTATTTCTCATAGGTCCTCTCCGTTATTGAAATTTAACCGGGTAAGGATAATTAATTGTGGGGTATTAATCCATACTCCCAAAATAAATTACGCCCTGACCGGTTTGAAGCAACTTGTAAATCGTGTATAAACTCGTTTTTTCTTGCAAGGTTTGCGAGCACAGGAAAAAAGTGCTCTGTTATTCACCTAATTCATTGTTCTGATAGTAATAATCATATTTCTGCAGCAGGGATTTCATGAAATTCCAGGCTTCGTTATAGGTGAGGCCACTATCTTCAGGAATGATAATTTTTACATACAGATCCTGACCTTTTTCTTCTTTCAGCTTATCCAGTCGTTTTTCAACCTCAGGCAGTGACAGGTTCTGATAGTTTTTATAACTGGGTTCCTTAAAGCGATAAATCTCGCCGCCTTTTTGTTTAACGTAATAGACCTCGGCAACGTATTTGCCTCTAGCACTTCGAGCGGGCTTGATGAGCTGGTCGTATTTCGATTTTACCACGTCATACTCGCCTTTTAGTGAGAGTAGCTGACGGTTGTATTCTATTTTTTCCTTTTCTAGTAAATCGATACTCAACTGCTGCTGTTCTGCGCTAGCATTGAGTGCGGCTATTTCTGCATTGGCAAATTCCAGTTCCTGTTGGGTAGCGTCGGCGATTTGTTTCTGTTTTTCTAGCTCCAGTCTTAGCTCGGCTAGCTGTTGCGCAAACTCTTCAGACTCTGCAGTGATCTCATTGATTCTCTGGTTGGCATCGGTAAGTTGATTGCGTGATGATTGTATGGTTTGGTTGAGCTTTGCTTTATCGTTTTCAAGTTCATTGATTGTCAGCAGGCGTTGCTCGTCGCGTTGTTTGGCTTTAGCCAGTAGTTCATCCTTTTCCATGATGCGTAAACGCAAGATAGAGTTTAACTGTTCGGCATTAATCAGACGTTCTTCCAGTGTGGCATTTTCCTGCGAGGTGGATTCAATCATTTCTGAAGCCAGCTTTTCTGCTTCAATGCTTTGCTGAAGTTCTTTTACTAGTTGCCAGTTACGAACAATCAGCAGGCTGGTCGCCATCAGAAAAATCACTACCACCACCATCATGATGTCGGTAAATGAAGGCCAGAAAGACCCTTCGTTTTCAGACTCCAGGGAATGTGGTCCAATGGTTGGAAAATTACTCATTTATACCAGAGCTCATTCCTGTCCTGGAGGAGGCGCTGGCAGTCGGAAACCATCACGCAGCAGTTTCTTAATAGTCACGATATCGCCGCTGAGCTTATCCATCTGTTGCTTATTACTATTGATGGACTGCATCAAGGTGGTAGCGGATGAATGATAAATCTCCTGAGTCTCGGTCATTTTTTCAGTGGCTCGAATAATGCCTTTGATCAAACCACTCATTTGATTGATGATATCTTCGCTGCGCTTGACGAAACGTGGAATCAGGTAGACCGAGGTGAGGTGCTCGATGCCACTGAGTAAATGCGTCTGCACATCTTTAACGCGCAGATAAAAGTAACCAAATATCACATAACTGACGATAGCAGTAATGGTAGTCGACAGTGCTGTTGACATGCCGTGAATGACAAGGCCCATACCGTTTAAGCCTGCTGAAGCCGATTCAATCAGGTCGGATGCGCCTATCAAAGCGATAGATAGCGAAACGATGGTCCCGAATACACCGGTCAGGATCAGGATGTTATTAATGAAACGTACAATACCCAGACGTGTACCTTCATCGGCAGTTAGCATCGCAGCCAGAGCATTATGATTGATTTCGCCATGCGCTGAGTTGATGGCTTTCATGGTAGCAAAACGCTTTACGATCAAACTATGCGCATTCAAGTTTTCGGTAGGGTCATTACGGATAGCTTCAATGTTTTCAACAAACCCGGTGAGCGCCTTTTCTTCGCGATGATAGCGCAATAAAAGTAGTAACAGGTTAATGATGCCGATACCAAATATGCCAGCAATAATACTGTTGATAATGATACCGGTATTGGTTTGCTGGTTTTGCAGATAAAAATGATTCAGGAATTCAAAATTTAATGCAATGGCGGCAATAGCAATGATTACCATAAGCGCAAACTGAATGAGTATGCGCTGACTGAGTTTGGTGAGCAGGCGATGCGTATCCATGAATGTCCGTCGACTATTGTTGGAGTAGAGAGTTAAATCCGCGGCTACGAATCAGATTGTTGAAGTAGGCCCTGTAGTAAGCGACAGCGCTGTTACCATTGGTACCCACATCAAATACCTTCCAGCCACCGGGGCCCTGCATAAATCGGAAATCAATTCGGATCGGATAACCATTAGTTGGTATAACGCGAGCGGTTACGATAACTTCATTATAACCCTGTCTTCTGGGCGGTAAAAACTCAACCTTAGGCTGAGCGTCGCCATATGCGGTAATGATTCGTGCAAATGCAGCAAAAAACATTTTTTTCAGATTAGACTGGAAAATATATTTCTGCGCCGAATTCATACGGTTGTAGTGATACCCTGAAGCCCATTGTGCCATTTGTTCAAAATTGAAAAACTGTGACATCTGACTATCCAGAAAGTTAAGTACCTTTTCGGGGTTATCAAATTCACCTGAATTCAGATAGTTCTGTAACACCCGGATGCCCATTTCCAGTAACTGTGCAGGGGTTTGCTGCGCGTAATTAGGGTAGGGCTGATAAGGTTGGGCATATCTATACCCATAACCTGGTGCCTGGGCCTGAGCATTAGAACTGATAAAGAAGGTGAAGCAGACGATGATAATAGTAGTTAGACGTTTCATAGGCTTCTCTGCTGTATGTGTGATTTAATTATAATGGATGTTTATTACACGACTATTGAAACATATTATCAGAGCTTCCTTAAATTATTTTGCAGGAGTCTGAATGCAAATCTGTATTGATACAGGTCCTTAGCATTAGAATTAATCAAATAACATCAAAAAATGGTACCAGTGGGCGGACTCGAACCGCCACGCTATCGCTAGCGGGGGATTTTGAATCCCCTATGTCTACCAATTCCATCACACTGGCAAAAAACAAAAATAGAGCTGATTGAGCGCTATATAAGGTGAAAAGCGCAGAACCTTAAATATCCTATGCTTTTTAATTTCCCGGGCACTGCGCATTTTAAATCAGCCACCCCGTCAATAAGGCGGGGATTTTAATGGATAATTTCAATAAGTGGTAGCTCTAACAATAGAAATTATCCAGATTTTTCAAGTTATCTGCAGGAGTCTGTCGGACTTAGGGCTGTTCAACTCAGGAAAAGCGGATATTGGCCGGATTTTCTGATCAATTTCGATAAATTGGCTTGCTATTCCCACAGTCAGATCTAAATACCTGACTCAATCCTCCTTTCCCTCGCTACGAAAGCCTAAATCCAGCACACTCCTGACAATCACTGATTGGCATAGCTGTATAAGCCCAGTATGATTGCGCCCCTTTGAAATTGTGATCTACGAAACCCTCTCCCACCTATGAAAGCTTCAGATTTTGATTACGAACTACCTGAGCAATTGATCGCTCAAAAACCACTTGAGCAAAGAACAGGTTCGCGGTTGCTGGTACTCGATCCCGAGCAGGGTGGGATTGAAGATCAACAGTTTTTCTGTCTGGATCAGTATTTAACAGCGCAGGATCTACTCATCTTTAACGATACACGCGTATTTCCAGCTCGCCTGTTTGGTCACAAGGAAAGTGGCGGTAAGGTAGAGGTGCTGGTTGAACGCATCGTTAATGATCAGGAAGTTCTGGCGCACGTTCGCAGCAGTAAATCTCCTAAACCTGGTACTCGGCTCAGACTGGAACAGGCTGTGGACTGTCAGGTTGAAGGCCGGCAGGATGATTTATTCAGGTTAAGACTCAATCAGCAGGGCTATTGGCTGGATCTGTTACAGCAGTATGGCCATATGCCACTGCCTCCATATATACAACGTGAGGACGATGACAGTGATAAAGATCGTTATCAGACCGTTTACTCGCGTAATGTGGGTGCTGTTGCCGCGCCTACGGCTGGCCTGCATTTCGATCAGACGATGCTGGATTCATTGCAGCAGCGTGGTATCAAAACGGCTTATGTGACATTGCATGTGGGTGCCGGAACCTTTCAGCCCATGCGTGTGGAAGACGTGTCTGAACATATTATGCATGCCGAGATGGTGTCAGTCAGCGAAGCGGTCTGTCAGCAGATCAAACACACACGAGAAATTGGTGGCAGAGTGATTGCTGTTGGCACTACTGTCGTACGCAGTCTGGAAAGTGCCGCTGCCGAGGGCGAACTCAGGCCCTTTCAGGGAGATACGCAGCTATTTATTACACCTGGATATGAGTTCCGGGTCGTGGATGCGATGATCACCAACTTTCATTTGCCACGTTCTACCTTATTGATGCTGGTGAGTGCTTTTGCCGGAAAGGACTTTATCACGCAGGCTTATCAACATGCTGTGGATGCTGAATATCGCTTTTTCAGCTACGGCGATGCAATGCTGATTAAAAATCGACTTTAATTTAACCGCCACTCCCTTAAAATACCGACTCTATAGCTAAAAAGCCCCGCCCATGAAATTCGAATTACTTAACACCGATCAGCAGGCTCGCCGAGGCCAACTTAATTTTTCCCGGGGGCAGGTTGATACCCCGGCATTTATGCCCGTCGGCACCTACGGCACGGTAAAAGCCATGACGCCGGAAGAATTGCAGGGTATAGGGGCGCAGATTATTCTGGGCAACACTTTCCATCTCATGTTGCGACCCGGTACCGATATCATCCAGCAGCATGGAGATTTGCATGACTTCATGCATTGGCAGGGGCCAATTCTTACCGATTCGGGCGGCTTTCAGGTTTTCAGTCTGGCTGAGATGCGTAAGATTAGTGAACAGGGGGTCAAATTTAATTCTCCGATAGATGGAGCCAAAGTTGAATTAACTCCTGAGAAATCAATGCAGGTACAACGTGCTCTGGGCTCGGATATCGTGATGATATTTGACGAGTGCACGCCATATCCTGCCACCATTGAGGAAGCCAGTGCATCTATGGAGCTATCGCTACGTTGGGCAGAGCGCAGTAAGTTGGCTCATGCGGATAACCCTTCTGCACTGTTCGGCATCGTGCAGGGAGGTATGTATGAAGAACTGCGCAAAAAATCGATCAATAAATTAGTTTCTATTGGATTTGATGGCTATGCCATAGGTGGCCTGTCTGTGGGTGAACCAGCAGATGAGCGCAATCATATGCTGGAAGTCTGTACACCACGCATGCCAAAGGATAAGCCGAGATATTTGATGGGCGTTGGCAAGCCGGAAGATTTAATCGAAGGGGTACGACGTGGTATCGATATGTTTGACTGTGTGATACCCACACGTAATGCCCGTACCGGTTTTCTGTATACACATAACGGCATTATCAAAATCCGCAACAGCCGTTTTGCCACCGATACCTCCCCCCTGGATGACCAATGTGGATGTTATACCTGCCAGAATTATTCAAGAGCCTATCTGCGCCATTTGGACAAATGCCAGGAAATCCTGGGTGCGCGCTTGAATACTATCCATAATTTGTATTATTTTCAGGACTTGATGAAAAAAATTAGACAATCAATCGAAGATAATCGTTTTGATGAATTTGCCAGAGAGTTTTATAGACAATATAACAACAAAGCGTAAAGCTCATGAGTCAGCATCATAAGTTGATCACTGCCGAACAGGCCGCACAGTTAATACAGGATGGAGATACTATCGCCACCGGCGGCTTTGTGGGAACAGGTGTACCTGAAGAGCTGTTAATCGCTGTGCAAAAACGTTTTCTAGGTTCCGGACATCCGCAGGATTTAACTCTGGTGTATGCTGCAGGTCAGGGTGATGGAAAGGAAAAGGGGCTCAATCATCTGGGTGAAAAGGGGCTGATAAAACGCATTATTGGTGGGCACTGGGGGCTGGTGCCTAAACTCGGTGCTCTGGCTTATGAGAATGCACTGGAGGCTTATAATCTGCCTCAGGGTGTCATCTCTCATTTATATAGAGACATCGCAGCCGGTAAACCAGGCACCCTTACGCATGTAGGGTTGCATACCTTTGTTGACCCCAGAGTAGATGGCGGTAAATTGAATGCAGCCGCCACAGAAGATATTGTGCAATTAATGCACATCGATGATCAGGAGTACCTGTTCTACAAAACCTTTCCTATTCAAATCGCATTGCTACGAGGCACCACAGCCGATAGTAATGGCAATATCACCATGGAACACGAAGCACTCACTCTGGAAGCATTGTCTATCGCTCAGGCTGTACACAACAGCGGCGGCAAGGTGTTAGTACAGGTTGAACGTGTTACCGAGCAGCATCGACTCTCACCTCAAATGGTGAAGATACCGGGCATACTGGTAGATGCAGTCGTCATCGCTGATAAGCAAAACCATATGCAAACCTTCGGCGAGCTTTATAATCCTTCCTATAGTGGCGAAGTCAGGGTTTCGCGAGCACATATTCAGTACGAGAAAGATATACGTCTCATTCTGGGACGTATTGCCGCTCAGTATTTAAAACCCGGCAGTATTGTGAATCTGGGCATAGGTATGGCAGAAGCAGTGGCCCAGGCTGCCAGCGAAAAAGGTATTATCGATGACTTTACTCTGACTGTTGAGCCGGGTGGTATCGGTGGAATACCTGCTAATGGTTTAAGTTTTGGCGCAGCTGCCAATGTAGAGGCGATCATTGATCAACCTGCCCAGTTTGACTTTTATGATGGTGGTGGTCTGGATCAGGCATTCCTCGGCATGGCAGAGGTTGATAATCAGGGTAATGTTAACGTCAGCCGTTTTGGCAGTCGTACTGCCGGGGCTGGTGGTTTTATCAACATCAGTCAGAATGCTCGTGAAGTTTTCTTCATGGGAACATTTACCTCTGGCAGGCAACAGCTTGAGTTGTTGAGCGATGGTCTCAAGGTGGTTGCTAACGGCCCAGTTAAGAAATTTGTAATACAGGTACAGCATTTAACCTTTAACGGACAGCGTTCCCTGCAAACTGGCCAGAAGATTTATTACATTACCGAGCGAGCTGTTTTCAGGCTTACTCAACAGGGTTTACATATAGAATCTGTGGCTCCTGGCATCGATATTCAAAAAGATATCCTTGATCAAATGGATTTCGTCCCCATTATTGACCCACAGCCAAAACTGCTCGATGCGCAATTGTTTGCCTGAATTGACGTGATTCAGGTCCGATCGGGGAATAAGGCTTTTAACTAAAACCGTCGCTATGCAATAATACGCGCCGTTTTAGGCCATGAAGCGGTATTACGCCAATTCATCCTTACCAGCCAATATAATATTAGGAAAAGTTATGAGTTTTTTTATCAATGATGCGATGGCGCAAACAGCAGCGGCAGGACAGGGCAACCCTATAATGTCTTTTCTTCCTCTGGTTATCCTGTTTGTCATCTTTTATTTCCTGTTGATTCGTCCCCAGCAAAAAAAGGCCAAAGAACATAAAAACATGGTAGAGAGCCTGCAAAAAGGTGATGAAATTGTGACTACCGGCGGTCTTGTAGGCAAGGTTACTGATATTTCAGAAGGTTTCCTGACCTGTAAACTGGCAGAAAATGTTGAAGTTAAACTTCAGCGCCATGCTGTTTCAACGGTTCTGCCCAAGGGCACGATCAAAAGTATTTAATTCAACTCGAATACATCTAAATCATGAATCATTATCCTTTGTGGAAGTATCTACTTCTCATCATTGTGGTTGTCCTTGGGCTGGTGTATGCCGCGCCCAATCTATACGGCGAAGATCCTGCTGTTCAAATCTCACATCGTGTCAATCTGGTCAATCAAGAAGAACTCAATAACGTAACAACGCTAATGAAGAACCTCGGCATCGAGTATCGCTCTGCGGAACTTGCTGATGGTAGTGTTCTTGTCCGCTTTAAGTCAGAAGAGGCTCAGTTAAAAGCCGCTTCAGATATCAAAGATGCTTTACAGGAACAGGATAGTCGTTACACAGTGGCGCTTAATCTGGCACCGGCTACCCCTGACTGGTTGACGGGACTGAATGCATTACCCATGTATCTGGGTCTGGATTTACGTGGTGGTGTTCACTTTCTGATGGAAGTGGATATGGATGAGGCGATAGTCAAGGCACTGGATCGCTCCGCAACTGAAGTCAGAGGGTTTTTACGCGAACAAAAGATTCGCTATCGTACGGTTCAGACGAGCAAGGATAATCTGACTATCCGCTTTACCGATGCCGCAGAAAGAGAAAAAGCGATACAGGCACTGGAAGATGAGTTCCGAGATTTTGAGTTTGCATCGACTGAAGAAGCCAATGCTGCATTGATTACCATGACCTATAGCCAGCAGGCCTTACTGGCAGAAAAGAAGGCGGCACTGACGCAGAATATCTCCACCCTGAAAAACCGTGTAAACGAACTGGGTGTTGCTGAGCCTTTGATTCAGCAGCAGGGTGAAGATCGCGTGGTGGTTCAGTTGCCGGGTGTTCAGGATACTGTTCGTGCGAAAGAAATTCTGGGTGCCACTGCAACGCTGGAATTTAGACTGGTACATGGTTCACTGGCTGACTGGCAATCGGCTGCCAGTAGCGGCAAGATTCCGTTGGGTGCCAAGCTGTATAAGGAAACCGGTGGCTCTCCGGTTTTACTCAAGCGTAGCGTGATTGTTACCGGTGACCAGATTGTGGGTGCCGCCTCAGGTATCGATACTCAATCCAGTTCTCCCGATGTCACCATTACCCTTAACAGCAAGGGCGCTGACCGTATGAGTAAGGTCACTCGTGAAAACGTGGGTAAGCCGATGGGTGTCGTATTTATTGAAGATAAGTATGAGTTCGTGGAGAAGGATGGCGAGAAAAAGCGCATTAAAACAACCGAATCACGGGTTATTAATGTAGCCACTATCCGTGATCAATTGAGCAAGCGTTTTCATATCACCGGGCTGGATTCAACTCGTGAAGCTCGTGATCTGGCATTACTGCTAAGAGCCGGTGCATTACGTGCGCCTATGGTGATTGTTGAAGAGCGTACAGTAGGCCCTAGCCTGGGTCAGGATAACATCGATAAGGGATTCAAGTCCGTAGTGATTGGTTTTTTTGCGGTACTCATCTTTATGGCTGTTTACTACAAGGTTTTCGGTATCGTTGCCAATATAGCGCTAACGCTTAATCTGGTATTGATAGTGGCCATACTATCCATGTTGCAGGCAACTCTGACCTTGCCGGGCATCGCTGGTATCGTATTGACGGTGGGTATGGCGGTAGATGCCAATGTGCTTATCTTTGAGCGTATTCGCGAAGAGTTGAGGATGGGTAACTCACCACAGGCATCTATCTTTTCAGGTTATCAGAAAGCATTTAGTACCATTGCCGATGCCAATATAACAACCCTTATCGCTGCGATAATACTGTTCAGTTTTGGTACCGGCCCGATACAGGGATTTGCGGTTACCCTTTCGATAGGCATTATCACTTCAATGTTCACGGCCATTTTGGGCACGCGGGCAATTATCAATCTTATTTACGGTCGTAAACAGATCAAAAAGCTGGCTATCTAGGAACTATTATGGCTCTTATTCGTGAATATAACTTTATGGGCATTCGTAAGATTGCCCTGACGATTTCAGCTATTGTGATGCTGATATCTGTGGCCAGTCTGGTCGTAAACAAACTCAATGTTGGCATCGATTTCACTGGTGGTAGTGTGATTGAAATTGGCTATCCAAAGTCGGTGGAACTGGAACCTATCCGTCTTGAACTGGGCAAAGCCGGCTTCGCAGATGCGGTAGTACAGCATTTTGGCAGCGCTAAAGAGGTGTTGATTCGACTGGTACCGCAGGAAGGTCAGAACAAGGCTGAATTAAGTACTCAGGTCATTACGCTGCTGGAAAAACTGGAAGGGACAAAACTGGATGTACGCCGGGTTGACTTTGTTGGTCCTCAGGTAGGGAAGGAGCTCACCGAAGATGGTGGATTAGCCGTACTGTATGCGCTGATCGCGATTCTGGTGTATGTCTCACTGCGATTTGAATATCGCTTCTCTCTGGGGGCAGTTGCAGCACTGATCCATGACGTGGTGATTACACTGGGGGTTTTCTCTATCCTGCAACTGGATTTTGATTTGACGGTTCTGGCGGCAATATTGGCGGTTATTGGTTACTCACTCAACGATACTATTGTTGTATTTGATCGTATCCGTGAGAACTTTCGTAAGATTCGTAAGAAAACATCTCTAGAAATTACAAATACTTCAATCAATCAAACAATTTCCAGAACCTTGATGACATCCTTTACTACCTTATTGGTATTATTTGCATTGTATTTTTTCGGTGGTGAAGTTATTCAATCATTTGCTCTGGCGTTGATTATTGGTGTGTTTGTGGGTACCTATTCATCGATCTATGTGGCTAGTGCTACTGCGCTTTTACTGGGTATATCGAGGGAAGATTTACTGGTAACTGAAAAAGATGATGCGGAGCTTGATCGTCCTTAGATTCAAGCCTTTTTAATACGCTTTACTTTCTATCTGGCGAGTCAGATTCCTCGCCAGATAGTTTTATTTTTAGTTAAAAAGACTGGTATTCCTCAATTCTTCTTCCATTTGTTCTTAAAGTACTGCTTCATACCGCCTTTCATAAAGTAGTAACTGGATACACCTTTGGCTTCCAGTGAATACTGCAACCAGGCAACCTGTTTACCTGCTTCGTCATAAACCAGAAGGGTCTTACCCTGTTCCCGAACCTTAGTCAGTAATTTGGCCATCTTTTCTTTTTCAGCCATTGTAATATTTTCCTGTCTATAAGGATAAAGTTCTATCAGGCCTCGTTGAGCAGGTTCTCTGATATCCAGTATAACGACCTTATCAGTGATTTTTGCGGAAAAATCGTCAGGGCTTAAAAGGTGCTCATTAAACTTATCCTTGCTGATCAGTTTAGTGGGGTCTACTGGTGACACGCCTAGCAGTGTGGATTTTTCAGGATAGGCTTTGGCCCAATCGAAGATTCCAGCATCGTAGGTAAAGACATTAGGGATACCGGCACGCTCGGCTTTTAGTGCAGCTTTATAGGATTTATAACAGGTATGTCCGTTACAATAAAAAGCGATATCTTTGCCGTCTGCAGGTAGTGCACTAACTTTTTGGACAAAGTCCCTACTAACCAATGGAATATTGATGGCTCCATTGATGTGTAGTGTTTCATACTCATAGCTTGAGCGTGCATCTACGATAATGACCTTATCAAAACTGTTATATAACTGTTCAGTTTCATAATATTTTACGTTTGGATAAGTGTTGCGTCCTGGAAAGCCTTCATTCTGGGCGAGGACGTTTAAAGGTAGAAATATAAAAAGTGATAATAATGCCAGCAGGTTTTTCATATGGGTTCCTTTTATTAATGCTTTTACGATTTTTATAAATAACGAAGTCTAGAATAGTTTTCTGTAACTTCAATGATTTAGATCTAAATCATTATAAATAACTTTAGAGATTAAAATAAGCAGCTTGTAATCTGCGGTAAAAACTTTCTGGCACATTCCCTGCATATTCACCTGTGAATGCCCCAAACACAGGAGATTTATCATGAACCAGGCCCTCTGGATTGCAAAAACCGGTCTCGACGCCCAACAGACCCGGTTATCGGTTATTTCGAATAACCTTGCCAACGTCAGTACCACTGGCTTTAAACAAAGTAGAGCGGTATTTGAAGATTTACTGTATCAGAATATACGTCAGGCAGGTGGCCAGACATCACAGGATACACGGCTGCCCACAGGCCTTTACCTGGGTGCTGGCTCGCGTATTGTGGCGACTGAAAAGCTGCATACCCAGGGATCTATTGAAACCACAGGTAATTCGCTGGATGTCGCCATCGATGGCAAAGGATATCTGCCAATCTTAATGCCTGATGGTACCGAAGCTTATACCCGAGATGGTGGGTTGAAAATGTCCGATCAGGGGCAAATAGTTACCTCTAGCGGATATACCTTGCAGCCTGGTATTACCATTCCTGCTGATGTGCAGTCGATCACCATTGGTGTCGATGGTGTTGTTTCAGTAACCACACAAGGTGTCACTACGCCCACAGTAGTTGGCAATATACAGCTTGCCAATTTCATCAATCCCATGGGCCTTGAACCTATCGGCGAGAACCTGTTTCTTGAAACTGCCTCCAGCGGTACTGCACAGGCCGGTACACCAGGCCTGACCGGCTTAGGCACTTTACGTCAGGGTGCTTTAGAGGGATCTAACGTAAATATCGTTGAGGAAATGGTCGGCATGATAGAAACACAGCGTGCATATGAAATGAATTCGCGCGTAATTTCAACCGCTGATGGAATGATGTCTTATCTGAATAACAATATTTAGGTGATGTGATGAAATCATTAAGCATAATAATTGGCGCTCTGGCAATTCTGTTGATGCAGGGTTGTGCAAGTACACGCATTGAAGTTCAACCAGACCCTCTCTATTCACCAGTAGATCTTAAAGCAGAACGTTTTCAACCTGTTAATAACGGGTCTATTTATCAGCAGGGCAGATCAGTACGACTATTTGAAGACAGCAAGGCCTTCCGTATTGGAGACCTGTTGAGCGTTACTCTATCTGAATCTACCAATGCCTCCAAATCGGCGGAAACAAAAACCGCCAAGGACGATAGTGTCTCTCTAGGTGCAGGTACTTTGCTGGGAGTGACACCAAGCTATAAAGGCCAATCTGTACTCAATAATGCGCTGGATGCAGAGCGAGCATTTACTGGCTCAGGTGATAGTGCTCAGAGCAACAGTCTGAGAGGTGAAATCACGGTGATGGTGGTGGATATCTATCCCAATGGAAACTTGCTGGTGCGTGGTGAAAAGATTCTGGGTCTGAATCAGGGCTCAGAATATATCCGTCTTACCGGCATCGTCAGACCACAGGATGTGAGTTCCAGCAATATTGTGTTATCTGGCAAGCTGGCTAATTCACGTATCTATTATGGTGGGGGTGGCGTGGTGGCTGAATCTAACACCAAGGGCTGGCTCAGTCGTTTCTTCGATAGCCCTGTATTTCCTTTTTAGGAGTCTGTGATGAAAAACATTAACTTACTTTTATTTCTCGCACTGGTACTCCCAGTATTCTCTAGCCATGCCGAACGCATCAAGGATTTAACCGAGATACAGGGCGTTCGTTCAAACCAGTTGGTAGGTTATGGCCTGGTAGTCGGACTGGATGGTACCGGTGACCAGACTGCACAAACCCCGTTTACCGTGCAAAGCCTGAAAAGCATGCTGTCGCAATATGGCATCACCATTCCGGCCAATGTGAATCCCCAGGTGAAGAATATTGCTGCGGTGAGTATCCATGCAGATATTCCACCCTTTGCCAAGATTGGACAAAGAATAGATATCACCGTCTCTTCTCTGGGTAATGCCAAAAGCCTGCGTGGTGGTAGTTTGTTAATGACACCACTAAAAGGTGCGGATGGTCAGATCTATGCACTGGCGCAGGGTAACCTGATTGTGGGTGGTCTGGGTGTGGAAGGGCAGGATGGCTCGCGTGTCACTATCAATATTCCCAGCGTGGGTCGTATACCCAATGGTGCTTCAATCGAAAGAGAGGTAAGCAATCCTTTTGCTCTGGGCGGACATATTACCCTTAACCTGAAACGTCCGGATTTCACTACTGCCAAACGTCTGGCCGATACCATCAACCATGTGTTGGGACCCAGTAATGCTTTTGCCAAGGATAGTGTGACGGTTTCTATCAATGCCCCTAAGGATACATCGCAACGCGTAAGCTTCATGTCATTTATTGAAAATCTGGAGTTTGAACCGGGTGAAGCAGCGGCCAAGGTGATCATCAATTCGCGTACCGGTACAGTCGTAATAGGCAACCATGTAAGGGTTTATTCTGCTGCGGTATCACATGGCAATATGACGGTTACCATTACCAACACCTCTGAGGTTAGTCAGCCTGGTGCATTATCTGGTGGCGATACCGTTCAAACTGTACAGAGCGATATCGAGGTTAAGCCAGATGACAGCCGTATGTTCCTGTTTAACACGGGTGTGACACTGGAACAGATCGTCCGAGCAGTGAACCAGGTGGGTGCTTCTCCAGGTGATCTGGTCGCTATTCTTGAATCATTGAAGCAGGTTGGCGCGCTTTCTGCAGAGTTAATCGTAATCTAACTTTATTACGAGATGCCTTACAACCATGATGCCCTCAACATCTACAGATCTGTATATGAATATGAGCCAGTTTTCAGATATGAAACTGGCTGCGAGGGAGCATGATGCCAGCGCCAGCAAGTCGGTGGCGCAACAGTTCGAAGGTCTGTTTATACAGATGATGCTAAAGAATATGCGCGCTGCAGCTAAGTTTGACGATTCACAGCATAGCTCGTACATGGATTTTTATACCGACATGTACGATAAGCAGCTGTCTCAGGTGATGTCGCAAAATGGTGGCATAGGTTTAGGGGCTGTACTGCAAAGACAGCTGGATCCATCCTCGGCGGAGCGGCAGCAAACTGCCGTCACAGAGGGCAAGGATTTGCCTGTATATAGAATGAACCCTCAGCAGATGTTCAAGTCACCGATAGCACAGGAAGCAGAATATCTGCCTGTTAACCCGGCTATTCAGGTGCATCAATTGATTCACGCAATGGTGAACGATAGCACTATAAAACTGACTGAACCTGAACCACAGAATACATCCTTACAAATGGAAGCCATCGAACCCTTTTATGGCTGGGATCAACCGCAAACATTCGTACGCGATCTCTGGCCTCATGCACAACAGGCGGCCGCTGAACTGGGTGTATCCACCGAAGTTATAGTTGCTCAGGCAGCACTGGAAACCGGCTGGGGGCAACACAGCATGAAAAAAACTGACGGCAGCATTGCGTTTAATCTGTTTGGCATTAAAGCCGGAGCAAGCTGGCAGGGTCAGCAGGTTTCTCAATCTACACTGGAATTTCGTCAGGGAGCCATGCAGCGTGAACAGGCAAATTTTAGAGCTTACGATTCGGTTGCTGAAGCAATGCAGGATTACGTGGATTTTGTTCAGTCCAGTCCGCACTATCAGCAGGCACTGAACCATCAAGGTAGCGATAGCAGATATGTTCGTGGTTTGCAGCAGGGCGGTTATGCAACCGACCCCAACTATGCAGACAAGATTATTAATATCCGCGATGGAAAAACACTCAGCAGTTCGCTTGAGTCGTTTGCACCTTCCATGACGGCGTTGGGTTAGGAGACGATTATGGGTGATATGTTAGGTAATGCAGTTAGTGGCTTATTATCGTTTCAACGAGCCTTAACCACGACCAGTCATAATATCTCCAATGTAAACACTCCGGGCTATAGTCGTCAGCGAGTGGAGCTTGATACCCGTAACCCAAGTTTGATGGGTGGGAATTATGTGGGTAGTGGTGTAGAGATAACCAACATCCGACGCGCCTATGATCAGTTCATAACCAGTAATCTACGTGAAAATACTTCGGCTCATTCGCGGCTGGAAAAATTTACCGATCTGGCTAGTCAGATTGACGATATTCTGGCTGATCCGCAGGGCGGCCTTTCTCCTGTGTTACAGGAATTCTTCACTGCAGTACAGGATGTCAATAACGACCCTTCATCTGGGTCAGCCCGTTATCAATTGATTAGCGCGGCTGAAACACTGGTCAATCGTTTCCACACCTTTGATACTCGGCTGGAGAACCTGAGTGTAAATGCAGAAACCGAGCTTAAAACTACGGTCGAGGAGATCAATCAAATTACCGCCGATATTGCTCAAATTAATAGAACACTGCAAGAGACCAATGCTTCGGGCGATCTGGACCAGCAGTCATCTGACCTGCTGGATCAACGAGATGCGTTGTTACAGGAATTGTCCACTAAAGTCACTATCAATGTGATTAATGAACGCGAAAACAATATCACTGTGCTCATAGGTAATGGTCAAACCGTGGTTGCAGGAGCTTCAGCTTTCGATTTATCAGTTATAGGTGATCTGGCTGACCCTAGTCAGAATATCATCGTGTATAACGGACTCTCCGGTGCTAGCGACATCAGTGCTCAACTCACTGGAGGGGAGTTAGGTGGTTTGCTCGATTTTAGAAACAATATGCTAAAGCCTGCTATTAACTCCCTGGGCAGAATGGCTATTGGTATCGCCGACAGTTTTAATGATCAACATCGCGAAGGCATGGATCTGCAGGGGAATTTAGGTGGAGACTTTTTCAGCTTTGCTCAACCTCAGACCATACAAAATACTGCCAACACGGGCACCGCCGTGGTGAGTACCAGTATTACCGATATAAGTCAGTTGACTACTGAGGACTACACGCTTGCCTTTGATGCTGGTGTATGGACAGTAACTTCCACCAGTGGGTCGTCCGGTATTATTACGGCTCCTACTGATACCTTTGAAGGCCTCACCTTTAATATTTCTGGTGTGGCTGCGAATGGGGATAAGTTCACTATTAAGCCTACAGCCACAGGGGCAGGAACTATCGGTGTTGTTATCTCTGATCCAAATCTGATCGCAGCCGCAGCCCCGATAAGGGCTTCCGATTCACTGAATAATTTAGGCGATGCAACCATCAGTCAGGGAGAAGTGGCCGATGCGACTCATATCGATTTACTCACCACCGTGAATTTTACTTTTAACAATCCAGCTACAGATTTCGTCTCAACGTCCGATATAGTGGTCGATGGCATTACTTATTTGGCGGGTTCTTCGGTACCCTATAGTAAAAATATGCTGATTGAATCCAATGGTTGGCAGGTAACGCTGGATGGTAATCCTCAGCCCGATGATGTGTTCATTATAGAGTCTAATCAGGGTGGGACTGGTGATAACCGAAATGGCCTGGAGCTTTTAAACCTGCAAATACAGGGCTTATTCGATAGTGGTAGCAATAGCTATCAGGAAGCCTATAGCAGCATTGTTGGCAGAATAGGCTCGGTAACCAATTCGGCAATGAATAATCGAGACGCCCAGCAGGCATTACTGACTCAGGCAGAAGATCGACGCAGTCAGGTATCCGGAGTCAATCTTGATGAAGAAGCGGCAGATCTGATCAAGTATCAACAGGCTTATGAAGCGGCGGCGCGAGTTATCACTATCGCGCAAACATTGTTTCAATCACTGATCGAATCAACGAGGTAGTCATGCGAATTTCAACTACACAGATATATGGCCAGGGTTTAAAGGCATTTGGTGATCAGCAGGCTAAACTGGCGAAACTACAGGAACAGATCTCCACGGGTCAAAAACTGACCAAGCCTTCGGATGATCCGGCCGCTTCAGCCAGAGTTCTGGAGCTTGAACAGATAGTTTCGCTAAACGAGCAATATCAAACCAACATCACTCAGGCAGAAAATCGACTCGAGTTGGAAGATAGCACCCTTGGTTCGATTGAAAATGTCATGCAGCGTGTTCGTGAGCTGGTGATTCAGGGTAATAATTCAATTATGAGTGATGAGGCTCGCAGCGCGATAGCCGACGAAATCGATGAAAGATACAAGCAACTCCTTTCTCTGGCAAATACCACCGATGAAAATGGAGATCACCTGTTTGCCGGCTATCAAAATAAACCTGAACCTTTTACCGAACAGGTGATCGGTTCAATTACCCAGGTACAGTACAATAGCGATCAGGGTCATAGGTACCTACAGATCAGCCAAAGCCGTCAAATAGATGTTAGTGTGAACGGTAGTGATTTATTTATGCAGGTAGCAAGCAATAGTGCTTTGAATGAATTTACTGCAGCAGGTAATAGCGGAACCGCAACTATGGCATCGGCACATGTTTTCGATCAAGCAAGCTATGTCCCTGGTGATTATCAGATCGTGTTTTCTGACCCGGCAGCGCCCCCTCAGACCTATGATGTTATCGATCTGTCTGGACCTACGACTATAGTTTCTGCCGCAACCTACACAGACGGTGGCTTTATCGATTTTCAGGGGGTTCGAACCAGTATTACGGGTACTCCAGCATTGGGTGATAGCTTTACCATAAGTAGTGGACAATATCGGGATATTTTTAGTGTGGTTCAGGGTATTTCGGAAACCCTAAGAACAGCACCCACGGATCCTATGCGTGCAGGGAACCTGGCCCAGGCTCTCACTGATATTGATTCATCTATGGATAACTTGCTAGAAAGTCGAACCACTATTGGAGGCCGTTTGAATGCCCTTGAAGCGCAGCAGGAAGATAATGCAGCTTTTATTCTGGCAACCGATCAAACTCTGGGTACCTTACGAGACACTGATCTAGCTGAAGCGATTAGCCAGCTATCGTTAGAACAAACGATTCTAGATGCAGCTCAAGCGGTGTTTTCACGTATTACAAGCTCATCGCTGTTTAATTATCTGCGTTAAATTTGAGTGGCGTCCTTAATATAGCTCTATCAGCTTTCTAACCTGTATTATGAAGTTTTGTAGGTAAGTAATTGATTTTTTTATGGCTTGCAGTTGAGCGTGATTAAAATCCACAGTTGTACTCCAAAATATTTCCAAAACCACGTGTAATTTTTCTAAAGTTTTTTTTAATCCTGCCGTTAACTTGACTGAGAGGGAAAACCAGTCAGCATCGGTGACCCGGAATTTTTAACGTTTGGCGCTGAATAAGCGTGGAATTTAGGAGAGATTACAATGCCTCAATTTATCAACACCAATGTCGCCTCGCTGAATACACAGCGGGCTTTGAATATGTCTCAAAGTGCATTGCAAACATCCCTGCAACGTTTGTCTTCTGGTTTGCGTATCAACAGCGCCAAAGATGATGCGGCGGGTCTTGCAATCTCAGAACGTTTTACCGCACAGATCCGAGGCCTTAACCAGGCGGTTCGAAATGCGAATGACGGTATATCGCTAGCTCAGACTGCTGAAGGTGCTATGCAACAGGTCGGCAACAATCTGCAACGTATTCGTGAGCTGGCCGTACAGGCGGCTAACGCAACCAACAGTGCGTCTGACCGCGCAGCACTACAGGCAGAGGTTGATCAGCGTATCGCTGAAATCACTCGTGTAGGTAACCAGACTCAGTTCAACGGGCTTAACCTGTTAGACGGTTCGTTTACCTCTCAAACCTTCCAGGTAGGCGCGAATGCTGGTCAAACCATCGATGTAACCGCTTTACGCGATACCAGAGCTTCTGCACTGGGAACCAATACCCTGACAACTGATGGTTCTGTTGTGGGTACAGTTACTGGTGCATCAGCTACTGTGAATGGGGTAACTGCAGAAACTGACCTGGCTATTTCTACAACAGATACCTCTGGTACGGTGTTAACAACTTCAGCGTTATCTTATGACTTAAGCTCTGGTGCTAACATAATTGCTGGTGTTATTAATCGAGCTGGTTCCAGTGTCGAAGTCAATGCTACAGCTACCAATAGCACTACAATTGCCAGTCTGTCTGGAGCCGGTACCATTTCATTTACTCTGGATACTCAAACCGATGATGGTGATGGAACCTTTACAGCAGTATCACAGAACATCAGTGCCGTAGTGGCAGACCAAAATGACCTGTCTGCACTGGTATCTGCTATTAACGGTGTTCAAAGTACAACAGGTATTACTGCAGAATTTACTACTCAAGGCAATACCTCTTCCATTACCCTGTCAACTCTAGATGGTCGAAATATCGGTATAGGTGCTTTTGCAAGTGATGGTGGTGCTACAGAGTCAGTTGTCTTTGGTGGAACCACATTGACTGAAGGTGGTACTGTCGCAGCAGTTAAGACCGGTACAGTGGACTTAAGCAGTGGCCGTGGAACCATCACCATAGCAAATGGTAATGCTGATGTATTTAGTACTGCTAACAGCTCTTTTAATGCCTTGAACGCGGTGAGTGTTACCTCTGCTGCTGGAGCGACTTCAGCTCTGTCAGTAATAGATGCGGCATTGGATACTATTAACTCTAGTCGTGCAGACCTTGGTGCGATCCAGAATCGTTTCGAATCAGTAATCGCCAACCTGCAGACTGCTGCTGAAAACTCAACGGCTGCGAGAAGTCGTATTCAGGATGCTGACTTTGCATCAGAAACTGCTGAACTGACTCGTAATCAGATTCTGCAGCAGGCTGGTATAGCGATGCTGTCACAGGCAAATGCTGCACCTCAAAGCGTATTGGCACTACTTCAGTAAATGAAGGATTAGAGGGCTGGCTCCAGACTGAGTCAGTTCTCTATCCCTCTTAACGGAGAAAAAACATGGCTAACGATATTTCAAGCATGGTGATGGCGCAACTGCCAGCTGCTAATGCGCAAAAATCAAGCCAGTTTGTAAAGCAAGAAGCTGCCAATGTGCCTGATGCGAGTGGTAAAGACTTGCCTGCACAGGGTAAGGAGCTGCCGCAACAAACCCTTGAAAAAGAGACAGCGGCGAGTTCATCAGAACTTCGAGATGCTGTCAGTCAGATCAATGAATTTGTGCAGAGTGTGCAACGAGACCTGTCCTTTAGTATGGATGAGGCTAGCGGCCGCACAATTATCAAGGTTATTGATTCTGAAAGTGGCAAATTAGTCCGGCAAATACCTTCAGAAGAGGTCCTGGCACTGGCGACATATCTACAAGATGTGAATAAGGAAACCGCCAGCATTGGCACGGTTCCGTCGGGGATACTATTTTCGGATAGTACCTGATCAAACTGGCCTATTAATTGCAAAATTTTTTGCGAGTTGTAATAAAAAGTAGCAAATCGTTTGGGGGGAGTTGGGTTTTCAACTTTCCCCAAATACCCTGGAGGCATGAGATATCCTCTATCAGCAACAGTTAGTGATTTAACTGCTATGCTTTAAATTGATTTCCAGGTAAATTTTACCTGTAACAGAGAGAACAAAGCGATGGCAACCATAAGCTCCTTAGGCATCGGATCCGGTTTAGATCTATCATCGATAGTGAGTGGTTTAGTTGAAGCTGAGAGAGCCCCTACCGAAGCACGTCTTTCACTGAAAGAAGAAAAAATTAGCACCCAGTTATCTGCTTTTGGTGCCTTAAAAAGCTCGCTTTCCATTTTTCAGGGAAGTATGAGTACTTTGTTATCTTCTTCCAGCTATAACGTAAAACAGGCTTCAGTCTCTGATGGCACGGTTTTTAGTGCCTCGGTAACAAATAATGCTGATATTGGAAGCTATGCAGTAGAGGTGAGTGCGCTAGCCAAATCTCAATCCCTGGCGACCAGTGCCGCCACTGCTTTTACCGATATTAATGATACAGTGGGTACAGGAACACTCACTATCAGGTTTGGAACTACTACCACAGGTTCCTATTCTTTTACCCAGGATACCGCAAAAGCGACTCAGGTTATTACCGTAAGTGCGGCGAATAACAATACAACATTGTCTGGCTTACGTGACTATATCAATGATAACGATTTCGGTGTGCAGGCTGCTATTGTCAATGATGGTAGCGGTTATCGCTTAACCCTGACATCAGAAAACTCCGGTGCGGCAAATAGTATGGAAATCACCGTGACTGATGACGGGGATGCAAACAATAACGATAATGCAGGGCTTTCTCAGCTTGCATTTAATGCGTCTGCTCAAACCAGTATGCTGCAAACCGTTCAGGCTCAGGATGCTGCCTTAAAAATCAATGGCCTCGATATTACGCGTGAAACTAATACCGTTATCGGAGCCATTGATGGGGTGACACTGAACCTGTTGAAGGATGATGTGGGTAATACGGTAACGGTCAATGTTACTGAGAGCAGCGAAAGCTTGAGTACAGGTATACAGGAATTTGTTGAAGGCTTTAATGGCCTTACTAAAACGATTAGTACCCTGACCAGTTATAACTCAGAAACTGAGGAAGCAGGAATACTGATTGGAGATTCCACAGTAAGGAGTATCAGTAATCAATTGCGAAATATCGTGAGTAGTTCAATTTCTCAATTAACCGGCAATATTCAGTCTCTCGCGGATATCGGTATTAAAACCACATTAGATGGGACTTTGGAGCTGGATCTTTCTACTCTGAATGCGGCACTGGCGAGTTACCCTGATGAAGTGGCCGCATTATTCACCTTGCAGGGACGACCGAGTGATTCCGGTGTTAACTATGTATCTGCTGGTGATAACACCTTGCCGGGTAATTATTCGGTTAATATCACAACCCTGGCGAGTCAGGGAGTGATTAATGGTAGCACAGTTAACAATCTAACCATTGATGCCGATAACGATACTTTCACTATTAAAGTTGATGGCGTAACCTCGAACGTCATTAGTTTAACCCAGGCGGTGTATGCTGATGGCGCTGACCTCGCTGCACATATACAGGCCCAGATTAACGATGATGCCGCAATAAAAGCTGCGGGCGCAGGTGTCACTGTATCCTACGATAGCATCAATAATGAATTTGACATTACATCATTGCAATATGGTTCTGAATCGCAGCTGGAGTTTGTCGCAGTAGATACCAATACAGCTAGTGACCTCGGCTTTTCAGTAGGCGCTGGCATCGATGGCAATGATGTGGCTGGCACTATTAATGGCTTAAATGCAACTGGAAATGGACAAATTCTGACCAGTACAACTGGGAATAGTGAGGGCCTGGCTTTATTAATTGATTCAGGATCTACCGGTTATCGTGGAGGGGTATCCTTTTCACGTGGCGCGGCAACTGCGTTAGATGAATTAATTACTGATTTTCTGGATAGCGATGGATTTATTTCTACTCGAGAAGAGGGGTTAAACAGTGACCTGGAAGATATATCTGAGCAACGCTCCCAGCTTGATTTAAAAATAAGCAGCCTGGAAGCCAGGTTAATTGCTCAATTTTCAGCTCTGGATAGTTTAATCGCCCAGTTTAATACAACTAGTTCGTTTCTGACTCAGCAATTAGCGAATTTGCCTAAACCTAATTCAATTGGTAGAAACGATAATTAATACTTAAGTCTTGCCATTAAAGATTTGAAGTATATTGTCGATACATAGAGATACGATGTTTCGGAGAGATAAACATGAATAATCAAGCTCGCAATGCGGTTGCCGAATATACCAACACAGGTAATAGTTCGATAGCCTATGCTGACCCCCACCAGTTGATCCTTCGATTGATGAATGGTGCGATAGATCGCATAGCTCAAGCTAAAGGTATGGTTCAACAAAAAGAATATCAGCAGAAAGGCGAGTTAATTGGTAAGGCAATTGGTATTATTGGAGGGCTGAGTTCCTGCCTGGACCATAGTCAGGAAGGGGAGCTTTCACAAAACCTGGAATCACTTTATGAGTACATGAACCTTCGTTTATTACAGGCTAATATGGAAGATGATACAGATAAGCTTGATGAAGTTTCAAAGCTGTTACAGGATATCAGGTCTGCCTGGGCGCAGATAGCTAAACAAGATAACATTTAGATATCAGATAATTTCATGCCTCAACTGAATTCTCTGGATCAGGCTATCGAAGTTAGTCATCAAATACTTCAGGCAATAGATAATTCTGATCTTGACTCGGTTACTACTCTAGACGCTAAACGGCAATCTTTAATCAGCGATTACTTCTCATCCCACAATGATATTGATGAGCCGAAAACTCGTCTTCTTAAGAAGCTTAATGACGATATTTTAAAATGCTTAAACGATATGCAGTCACAGATACGCAACCAACATTCAAGTCTGGCTCAGGCAAGAAAAGCTTCTAAAGCCTATCTGGATAATACTTAAAATAAAATCTCGCCTATAATAATATCCATCAAATCAATCTCTTATTGACCATTTTTCAGTAAATATAATTTTCTGTCGATTTTTTGTCATTTTCATCTAAACTCTGCTTAATATTTACCCCAAAGGTGTGGATTTCCGGGTAAGTTCCATAACTATAATTAGCGGCTAACTATGACAATATTGATAATCGATTCTGATTTATCTCGTGCACAATCGTTGCAGCATTTACTACACTTTATTAAATACAAGACTGAAATAATAGATCCAGTTGGGTTTGAAAAGTTTGACGCTTCCAGACTGACTGAATATCTCGGCATTTTCACAGTTCATGATAATTCCTTAGTGAAAATGCTAAGAGAATATAATGAGAGGGGGCTGGTTCAGTTGCCTGTAGTGTTACTCGCTAAAAAAGAGGATCTGGATAACCAGAAGGTGGTGGTTCATCAACCCTTTATCGCAGCCCTGTGTTTTAGCCCTGATTACCATTCGCTGACGCAGGTGCTGGATCAGTTGAAATCACATAATACTCAGGAACGACGCAAGGATAATCGACAGTGTCAGCCTTTCATCGGAACCAGTCCTTCGGTCAATTCCATCAACCAAATGATCGGTCAGGTTGCAGATACCAATGCTTCGGTACTAATCCTGGGAGAGTCTGGAACGGGAAAAGAAGTTATTGCCAGGAATATACACGCGCAATCCAATCGCTCGAATAAGCCTTTTGTTCCTATAAATTGTGGCGCTATTCCAGCTGACCTGCTGGAGAGTGAATTATTCGGGCATGAAAAAGGTGCTTTTACCGGGGCGATAAATTCACGTCAGGGTCGCTTCGAATTGGCCGAAGGAGGGGTGATATTTCTGGATGAAATTGGCGATATGCCGCTATCCATGCAGGTAAAATTATTGCGTGTATTACAGGAACGAAGCTTTGAGCGTGTGGGTGGTAACCGGACTATCCAGACCGATGTGCGAGTGATTGCAGCAACTCACAGGCGACTGGAGGAGTTGATCGAGGAGGGCGGGTTTCGTGAAGATCTGTATTACCGCCTGAATGTATTCCCCATTGAAGTAACGCCATTACGCGAGCGTCGCGAAGATATTCCCTTGCTGGTGAGTGAACTGATCGAACGTATCGAACAGGATAATCGTGGCTCGGTTAGACTTACCAGAAATGCCATAGCAATGCTGGCTCAATATGACTGGCCTGGTAATGTACGCGAACTTGCAAATCTGATCGAGCGTCTGGCTATTTTATACCCACATGATGTGGTTGATGTTAAACAGCTACCCCCCAAATTTGTTTCTGAGGATGTCAGTATTCCAGCTATTGAGGCTCCAGTAGATACACAGACAAATAGTCCTTCGGCAGTAAATTTTAATGTATTACCAGATGGCGGCATCGACATGAAACAGTATCTGATGGATATAGAAGTCTCTCTTATAGAGCAGGCGCTGGGGGTCACGGATAATGTTGTTGCACGTGCAGCTAACCTGCTGCGAATGCGCAGAACCACTCTGGTTGAGAAGATGCGTAAATATGAGATTGAGCGTTAGTAGGTGTCAATTTATTGTCGTTGACTGTCTTTTTTGAGCTGCAGTTTTTTCTAAGTAATTGAATAATAGGTTTAATTTCTAGTCGGATTGAATCCTGCAGTAGTTCACAAGATGCTAGTTATATGAGTAATCATGAACTCAAACCAACAACGTGTAGAATTGCAGCAGGCCTTTCAACAGTACAATCAGGTTTCAGATACACTGATTGAAAGCTTCAATCAATTGAATGCAACGGTTGATAAGTTAACGCGGGCCAAAGTTGAAAACCTACCCTCACAATCTCAGGATACTATGAGTCAACAACTCAGATCTCTTATCGATGCCATACCCGGCGCGGTTATCGTCATCAATTCGCAGGGCAAGGTCGATGACTTTAATCTGGCCGCATCTGAGTTGCTGGGTGAACCCCTACGGCAGCATCACTGGCGCGATATTGTGCACCGGGTATTTCTTGCCGACCTGGATCAGGGGGAGTTACGTACACCGGATGGTCGCCAGTTCAGTATTTCAACCCGACCTCTCGGATATAAGCCCGGGCAGATCTTACTGCTTAGCGATGTGACCCAAACTCGTGTTTTACAACGTGCAGCTCAACAGAACCTGCATCTGATGACCATGGGTAAGATGATGGCGAGTTTGGCCCATCAGATTCGTACTCCACTGTCATCCAGTATGTTATACCTGTCGCAAATCATAGAAGGCAATCTGGATGAAGATAAGAGCCGAAAATTCACTGGTAAGGCTCTGGATCGAATCAGGCATATCGAGAAAACCATTAACGATATGCTGGTTTTTGCACATGGCGGTCAATTCCATATGAGTGATTTTGCCATCACTGATCTTTTAGCTGAACTCAATGATCATCTGGCACCCCAGTTGATGCTGAAACATGCCCGGCTGAAAATAGAAGCCACCGATAATACAATCCTTATCAATGGCAATAAAGGTGCACTACTTGGTGCACTGGCTAATCTCTGTATGAATGCAATGGATGCCAGCGATCAACTGTTAACCATCAAAATCACAACCGCATTAAATCGCAGAGGTGATCTTGAGCTGGCAGTGATAGATAATGCAGGGGGTATGGATGAGCAAACCTTACAGCATTTATTTGACCCTTTTTATACTACTAAACAGGATGGAACAGGGCTAGGTCTGGCAGTGGTCAAATCAGTCATAGAATCTCATCAGGGGTATATCAAAGTCAGCTCTACACTCGGCGAAGGCAGTCGATTTGACATAAGCTTACCCTGTATGACCGGTAGTAAAACCCAGTTAAGCACTCAGAAAAGTGAGGCGAATAAATGATTGATGTATTAGTTGTTGAAGATGATGCAGATTTACGCGAAGCCATTTGCGATATGCTCGAAATCAATGATATCAGCTATATCGAAGCCGAAAATGGGCAGCAGGCACAACAGCAACTGGCTGAGAACGATGTTGCCTTAGTACTGAGTGATGTACAGATGAGTCCAGGCAATGGCTATCAGCTTCTGGAGTTTATCAATAACAACCATGCAGGCCTGCCTGTCATTCTGATGACTGCTTATGGCTCAATTCCACAGGCTGTGGATGCGATTCAGGCGGGAGCGGTGGACTATCTGGTGAAACCATTTGAGGTTTCAGAACTGGTTAAAACCCTGCAACAGCAATTACTACCCAGTGCACGTCAACAGGGTGAAGGTATGATTGCCGTAGATCCAGCATCAAAGAAGCTGGTTGAACTGGCGAAAAAGGTGGCGCAGTCAGAAGCTACTGTATTGCTGAATGGTGAAAGCGGGGTAGGTAAGGAAGTTTTGTCAAAACTAATCCATCAAAACTCTCCGCGCAACAACGGACCCTTTGTTGCTATTAACTGCGCGGCCATTCCAGAGAATATGCTCGAAGCCGCCTTGTTCGGTTATGAAAAAGGGGCTTTTACCGGTGCAGTCAAAAGTGCTATGGGTAAGTTCGAACAGGCACAGGGCGGTACTTTATTACTGGATGAAATCAGTGAAATGGATCTCGCCCTGCAGGCCAAGTTATTACGTGTGATTCAGGAACGTCAGGTAGAGCGCCTGGGTAGTCAGAAAATGATTGAGCTGGATGTACGCATAATAGCTACCACCAATCGAGATCTTAAAAAAGAAGTGGCTGAAAAAAGATTTAGAGAAGATTTATTTTATCGCCTGAATGTGTTTCCGTTAGTGGTGCCTGCATTACGTTATCGCACTCTGGATATTATTCCCATCGCGGAAAAGTTAATCGCAGTATATAGCCGGGCAACCGGGCAGACGATCAACTTATCTGAGTCAGCAGCTCAGCTGTTAATCCAGCACCCCTGGCCGGGTAATGTACGTGAACTCGACAATGTCATCCAGCGTGCAATGATTCTGAAACAGGGCAATGAAATCACTGATGACGACATCATGCTGGAAACCAGTAGCTCGTTAGTCAATGAAGTTACTGAAAGTGAAGATGCTGGTAAATTACAGAATGATTTACGCGACCGGGAAGCAGAAGTGATTCTGGAAACCTTAAAATGTCACAATGGAAGTCGTAAGAAAACTGCAGAGCAGCTGGGTATCAGCCCACGTACCTTACGCTATAAACTGGCACGTATGCGTGATGCGGGTGCTGCTGTGCCGGATTGAGAGTTGATAAGTTTAACCACGGAGGACACAGAGAACACAGAGAAGGATGGGTTGAGTCCTTTCTGGTTTATTCGGATCAAAAATAATTTAACCACGAAGGACACGAAGGACACGAAGATACAAATAAAAATTTCTCCGTGCTCTCCGTGGTTTAAACAAAAACCTTACAGCCCGCACAACCAAACCGCAGCGTCAGCAAGCCACCATAGGAAACATCAAGAACAACCCAAAAAACTTCATGCTCTTCGTGTACTTCGTGGTTCCACTAAAATCTGTAAAATAGAAAATTTCTCTGACCTTTACCCGGAGATTAATAACCACAAAGGAACAAAAAAATCTCTGTGCTCTCCGTGTCCTCTGTGGTTTAAACAAAAACCTTACAGCTCGCACAACCAAACCGCAGCGTCAGCAAGCCACCATAGGAAATATCAAGAACAACCAAAAAAACCTTCGTGCCCTTCGTGTGCTTCGTGGTTCCACTAAAATCAGTAAAATTGAAAAGTTCTCTGACCTTTACCCAGAGATTAATAACCACAAAGGAACAAAAAAATCTCTGTGCTCTCCGTGTCCTCTGTGGTTTAAACAAAAACCTTACAGCCCGCACAACCAAACCGCAGCGTCAGCAAGCCACCATAGGAAACATCAAGTACAACCCAAAAAACCTTCGTGCCCTTCGTGTGCTTCGTGGTTCAACCTAAAAAATCAGTAAATCTGATAAAGTCCTCAAACCTTAACCAGGGTGGTTTCATAACCCTGGTCGGGATGTCTGGGTATCATTTGCGACAATAGCAGCGAGGCTACAGCAAACCCAGTGCCACACAGAAAGACCATAGCAGGTGAGATTATCCATAGGAAACCCAGTACAAAGGGCAGGATAACCGCTGCGATATGATTGATTGAAAAGGCGACGCCAGCCGTGGAAGCAAAATCTTTTGGATCTGCAATTTTTTTAAAATAACTTTTTAGAGCAATTGCCATGGCAAAAAATACATGGTCCAGAACATAGAGCACTGAAGCCAGAATCTCATTTTCAACGAATGCATAGCTGGTGAAGATAATAATCAACCCCAGATATTCCAGTGTTAGCGTTTTTCTCTCTCCCCAGAATGACACCATCTTGCCTATTTTAGGGGCTATGTATATGGTTAAAACCCCATTTACAAGAAACAGAAGTGCAATATCAGAGGCAGAAAGATCAAACTTCTCCACCATTAAAAATCCTGCGAACACGACAAATATC
Organism: Gammaproteobacteria bacterium; assembly: GCA_050306135.1. Classification (GTDB taxonomy): domain Bacteria; phylum Pseudomonadota; class Gammaproteobacteria; genus JACNJF01. The sequence continues at coordinate 59,613 of JBNLGQ010000074.1, read as the reverse complement.
TGGCGCCTGGCACCGGAAAAAAAAGTCAGTACGTAGTAAAGCCAGTAGCATTTACGCAGGATCATGGTTTTATGCTGTTCGGCTTCTCCTTTAAAATGAGGGAAGCCTTTATAAATAAGAATAGCGAGAAAAACGGTTGATAACCCACCCGCCAGATAAACCCAGTGATAATCCATTTTCAACAGGTCCAGCATTAGATAGATGACTGCGAATACAAATAGGCCGGTAAATGAGCCTACCGCCATTTGTCTGCCCATCACCAGAGGTAGTTGATTTTTACTGATCAATTGCAGGGATAAAGATTGCTGCATGGTTTCGGCATAGTGAAAGCCTACCGACATCAGTACGGTAGTGAAATAAAGCCCCATCACACTGGGCAAATAACCGGTAAATGCTGTACCTAAACCCAGTAACACCAGTGATACAAAAGCCAGGGTTTGTTCACGCATTAACAGTAATAGAAAAACAGCAGTAAATGCCAGAAAGCCGGGTACTTCTCGCAAACTTTGTAGAATCCCCATTTCAACGCCGCTGAACGATGCCTGTTCTATAGCGAAGTTATTCAGCAGCGTGCGCCAGGTTGAGAAAGCTAAAGGTACCGCAGCCGCCATGACATATAACAATATTTCGGGGCGGTTCTGCCAGTTGAAAAGATTCTTCATCCAGTGTTTCTCATGCCAGCTGCAATCGCATTGATAGAGCTGAGTAATGCATCTTTCCACATCTCACTCTGCTCAGATTCAGGTGTGCTTGCCCGGTATTTTTGCAATAAATTAATCTGAATATAACCCAATGGATCGAGATACGGCTCACGTCTTGTGAGCGATAATTCTAGTGTTGGTTCACTCGAAAGTAATCGCTCTGTCTGCGGGATTTCTAAAGCGTAGCGCATGATCTTTTCATGCTCTATGCAGATCATGCCATAAACCTTATCAGCCATTTGCTTGTTTTCGCAAAGGTTTGCGTAATAGCGTGCGGTCTGCATATCCGATTTAAACAATGCCATCTGGGTATTGGAAATCATCGCGTTAAAAAAAGGCCAGTCACGGTGCATCTTCTGTAGTTTTGCTAGACCCTCTTCAGGGTGCAGTTCTAGCCAGGCTTGTATTGCAGATCCCATACCATACCAGGCGGGCAGGGTATGACGTGACTGAGCCCAGCCAAATACCCAGGGAATAGCACGTACTGATGATTTGGACATATCTCCTTTGCGTCGATGACTTGGGCGGGACCCTATGTTCATTAAACCGATCTCGCTGACCGGTGTGGCCTGATAAAAATACTCAAAAAATCCCTCAGTTTTGTCGGTCAATTCTCGATAGCTTTGTTCAGCGAGTTCTGCCAGTTGCTGCATATCTGCATAGTATAATTCGTGGTTATAGGCATGATCACGAATGATATTTAAACTGGATTTCATTAAACCGGTAATGCCCATAGAAAGTTCGTACAGAGCAGTTTCTTCGTTACTGTATTTGCTCGATAGAACCTCTCCCTGTTCAGTGAATTTTATCTGCCCATGTACCGTATCATGCGGCTGCGACAGAATAGCATCGTGAGTTGGGCCGCCCCCACGTCCTATAGTGCCGCCTCGACCATGAAACATGCGGCATTTCACGTTATGCTGACGGGTTATCTGTATCACCTTTTTCTGAGCCTGGTACAGACCCCAACTGGCGGAGACAATACCGCCATCTTTACAGGAGTCGGAGTAGCCCAACATCACTTCCTGGGTGTTCTTAGCGGCAGCGAGCAGGGTTTTGTATAGCTTGTTACCCAGTAGTTGATTTAAAACTTCATCGATATGCGAAAGATCTTCGATGGTTTCAAATAACGGACTGATTTCTATATGACAGAAATAAACGCCATTTATTTTACCAACCAGTCCGGCCAGATAGGCCAGATACATCACTTCCATGATATGACTGGCATGATGCGTCATTGAAATCACATAGTTGCCGAAGGATTCATGGCTGATTTCTTCGCGCATCTCGCGCATGGTCTTAAACAGTTGCAGAGTTTCCAGTGTGTCTGGAGTCAATGCAGATTCAATAGTGTCAGGTTTTAGCCCGCTACTGATCTGATCAGCGAGGAATTGCAGGCGAGATTTTTCAGGCAGAGATAGATAATCTGCAATATCAGCCTGTTGCAAAATTTCATGTACTGCGTTGCTATGGCGAGTCGACTCCTGTCGTACATCCAGTTTCAGCATAAAAAAGCCAAAGGTTTCAACCAGGCGAATCAGATCTTTTAGTTTGCCATTGGCTGAGGTGGCATCGTTGTGACTGATTAGCGAGTTGTAGATAAGGTAAAGGTCGTCGAGAAACTCCTGACTATCCTGATAGCAGTGAATACTGGTATCTACCGTTTTACCCTTCAGGCGTGCTTTTACCGTACGCTGGTTAGACGTCAGGCGATAATGCATGTAATAAAGCTTGCGGCGGTAGATTTCTTCTTCAAAGCGATCTCGCGTTTCGTCGAAGGCTTTAATCCCCTTGGACTCATCAATCAGCAGGCTTTGCATAAACGCCTCATTGGGCGTACACCAGCGTGATGACTGGGTGAGCTGCTGAGTCAGATCCAGTACTCTAGCGCAGTATTCTCGAATGATTTCTTCGGCATGCATGCGTAATGCGGTAGCTGTGGTTTGTGAAGTGACAAAGGGGTTGCCATCCCGATCACCGCCTATCCATGAGCCAAACTTGATAAAACTGGGCGGTTTAACCACGGGATTACCGTTGCTATCTTCACCGTATACCTTGCATATGGCTTTTTCTATATGGCGGTATTCCATGGCAACTGCCTGATAAATACTGCGTTGAAAGTAAGACAGACCCAGCTTGATTTCATCGGGTACTTCCGGACGTTTTTCACGTACTTCATTGGTTTGCCATAACACTTCAATCTGTTCCTGTAAGTGATCTATTAATGCATCCTTTTCATAACCTGTAATACGCAGATCAGTCAGAGCATCAATGCTTTCAAAGATTTCGCGTTGCAATTGCATCACGGTACGGCGTTTGGATTCAGTCGGGTGTGCGGTAAAGATGGGCCGGTAGGATAGTTCGCTGAACAACAGCGTTAAATCCTGTTCGTCGATACCCTGGTGCTTGAATTCTGTAATGGTTTTAAAGAAGGATCCTTTCCAGTCAGGGTAGCCCAGCAGACGAACTGAGCGCCGGCGTTGGCGGTGGTGGAAGTCTTCTTCGGCAATATTGACCAGGCTAAAATAGATGGAAAACGCGCGTATCACCTGCTCCATGATTTTGACAGGGAGCTGGTCAATCTGCTGGATTAACTGCAGCCGTTTGCTGGCATCATCCTGTTTACGTAACTGGATAAAACCCTTACGAAGTTTTTCGACTGCTTTATAAACCAGAGGATCTTCATGTTTTTTGAGGACATTACCCAGCAGGCTTCCCAGTAATTTTACGCGTGAGCGTAATTCCTTGTCAGAACTTGATGCGACTGCTTCAGGCGTATTATTCATAAGGTATGTTTTATATCAGTCAGTGATTGACAGAGTGTAACAAACAATATGTTTAAATAATGTACCCTGAAGCAGTGGTTTTAGTTCTGCTTCGTTATAGTGCACATCAGGTTTCTTCTTTAACTGAATCGACTTTTTTTGGTGTCTGTTGCTCACGGAACTGCTCTAGAACACGTTTTTCCTGTTCTTCCAGACGTTGCAACATCTGTGCGCGCCTGTCTTCGGCCCTTGCCATCATTTCGGCCAATCGATCAGCCTGGTATTTCTGTAATCGGGCAAAGTCACTGGCATATTTTTCTGCAGCTTTACGATCTCGGTCAAGGCTGGCCTGTAATTCTTCTTTTTGTTTGGCAAAACGCTGTTTGATCTTTTCCTCGGTCATAGGCTCTGGAGGCGCCATGCGCGCTAATTCCTGCGGGCTAGGGAAGTCGGGCATCATGCGTGGGGGGCGCTCTGGAGGCATGAATTCTGGTGGACGCATGGGAGGGCGCATCTCTGGTCTGTACATCTGCATGCCCTGGCCATTCATCATTGATTCGTGCATTTTAGGGTGATGATTTTGTATAGGGGCCGGTTGCTGTGCAGCAAGCGGAAGGTTAAAGCTGATTAGTGCCAAAGTGGTTGTGGATATTAGAGTTGATATTTTCATTATTAGGTCTCCTGCTTTAATCGACTAGGCCTGTTATTAACCCGACACCAATATAGGTAATGTTCAGCCACAGCACACTGGTTCACGGCAAGGCAACTGCAGGCCGCTGTAGTCATTCTCCAGCAACTGCTGTTAACGTAGTCCGTGGGCCAGTGTGCTGCGGCCTATCTTTTATATTTCCAATAAGTTAGGAGTCTCAAGAAAACTCCAGCTCAGCGTTACAGCTCTTGCCAAGGGAATAACCATTACCTGCGAGCTGTGTCTTGATCTGAAGCTTTCTTGAGGCTCTGAACAATACCTATATTGGTGCCGGGTTAATATTGAAACCCTAAAACATCAATATGAAATCTATACATCTCGGGTATTCCAGTCATTTAACGCTGCTGCTTCAGGTGTGATAGTAATTTTTTAAGTATATCTGCTATATAGAAATAAACTAACAAATAAAAAAGTTATATCGTTGGTATTTGTATAGCAAAGGTTTTATTTGTCAGCATCCTCCCTTTAATAAGATTCATAATTAAACTATCCCGTAAAAAAAGAAGCCAGCTGATAAAAAATCAGCTGGCACTCAAACGTTGTGAGATTTATTGCTTAGGCTTAAAGCTTATTTCTTTTCCGTCAGAAAACCTGCAAAGAAGTCGCTTAACTCAGCGTACGCATCCAAAGGCAACACATGCGAAATATACTGATCAGGGCGCACAACAATCATGCAGCCTTTGTCACGGTCTATTCCGCGCATATCGTAGATATCACCTAAATCTTTGTGATCAACACAGAAGATCTTTTCGTGATCCTGCAGCCCCAGCTTGCCAGTTTTTGGCTTGAGCAGTGAAGGCATATCTTCGTAAGCAAGTTGATCAAAGGTTTGCTGGAATACCGCACGCACATCAATTACGGCATCGATATCTTCATTCTTACCTGTGTGTTTAACCACTGGAGAATTCGCATCATTCTCTAGCCAGTCTGCCAGTTTGTGGATTGCTGAGCCTGGTGCAGAGCTGTCATCCTTGCCGGCAAAGGCATAGATACGCCAGCGACCATCGGCTTCGGCTGCATGCCCTAACTGCATCTGCTTTGCGTCCGCCAGACGAACCACAGGTGCTGAATGAAAACGGCGTCCAATTTCTTCACCACTGGCCAGTGCCTGATGGGTAGACGCTGCGATCAATGCTGACTCGAAGTATTTCACCGCAAGGCCGCCAGTAAATTCCAGATTCTTTTTGAAATGGGTTACGAAACGTGGCTCTTCACCGTTGTCGAGTTCTGATTCACCTGGAGGTGCAGACATGATACGCGCCCATTCGTGATCAGTATCAACCAGACGTTTTGCCTCTGCCCAGCGCTCGGCTGAATAGCTGTGTAACAGGCTTGCATCTGCACGACCCTGGAATACATGCGCCAGCTTCCAGCCCAGATTGAAAGTATCCTGCATGGAAACATTCATGCCCTGCCCGGCCTTAGGGCTATGGGTATGGCAGGCATCGCCAGCGGTAAATACGCGTGGATTACGGGTAGCTGCTTCACCTTCTGGTACATCATCAAAACGGTCGGTCATACGATGTCCAATCTCATAGATTGACCACCAGACAACTTCTTTCACCTCGACTGTATAAGGTTGCATGATGCGGTTTGCTGCAGCGATCATATCCTGTTGGGTAAATTTACGGTTAGCAACTCGCTCATCTTCGCTCAGTTTGTCCAACTCCACATACATACGAAACAGGTTTCCACCTTCTCGTGGCAGGATCAAAACATTGCCTTCATTTGCAGAGGTGATCAGGCATTTCTGGCGCACATCAGGGAAGTCAGTATTGGCGAGAATATCCATTACACCCCAGGCCTGATGAGCAGCATCGCCTTCCAGCTTGCCACCAATCGCCTCACGTACATTGGAACGTGCTCCATCGCAACCCACCACATAGTTGGCGCGTACAGTTGTTGTTTCACCCCAGTTTACGCCAGTGTCCTGTAGCGTTACTGTCACAGGGTAATCATCGGTTGTGGTATCGATCTTAAGATCAAGCACTGTCCAGTTATAATCAGGCTCCAGTCGCGTAGGAGAATTCTTCATCACATCGAGAAACAGCTGATGCATACGTGCCTGATTGATCAGGATGTGCGGCATTTCCGAACTATCGTCAGCGACATCCTGCACGCGGCCAATACGCTTAATGTTTTTAGGATTCTGCGGATCCGGCATCCAGAAATTGGTCTGGTTTACCCAGTAGGCTTCACGCTTCACTGTGTCGGCAAAACCGAAGGCCTGAAACATCTCCATAGTGCGCGTGTTGATACCGTCTGCCTTCCCCTTCTGAATATTACAGGGGCTACTTTCCACAATCATGGTATTGATCTCTGGAAACTGTGAAAGCTGCGCAGCCAGACATAGCCCGGCAGGACCGGTACCTGCGATCAGTACATCCACCTTTTCTGGCAAGGGTCGATAAGATACACCTGTTTCGCGTCGACAGGGTGCTGCATCTTTAATATCCGGATCACCCGGACGAAAACCATCTGTATAGTACTTCATCGTTTTACCTCCCCTATAGTGGGTAATAATCGTGTCATTAATTGTTAAAGCTAAAACTTATTTAATAAGTACACATATCTTATGCTCACACACTATTTAGCTGCAACAGATAATACGTGTACATATCATTCTATTTCTTGTACTTTTTGCCTATCTTTAGCAATTAAGCTGTTAAAACGGAGCAATATATGGAATTTAATGCCATCGTAACTTGTAACACGATACAGACAGCATGATATTGATCCGCCATTCGAAGGTATGAGTTTTTATAATCCTCACCTGTTCTGTTGGAAAATTAAAACGTTTAAAAAGCATCTTGTTTAGAACTCATAATAATCAAAATTCAAAAGCTTTGATTTAGGGAGAATTAACCTTAAGAAAAGTAAAAGCATTAGCCGCACATACCATTGAAGACCTGTATAACCGCGTTACCAGAGACGAGGATGCGAGAGTCTGCAGGGACATATCCGAGAAGGCCTGCAATGATCAACCGCGCAATTTTTTGCCTATCTCTGGGTCAATCTGCTGGGTAAGGTCTCTGAAGAAATTTCAAGTACCAGGCTGATTCTGCCCTGGCTGTTTGGCACTTTAGGTGTATCCACGCTGTTTACAGAGTTAACTGGATTGATATCATTCAGGAAAGAGAACGCCTATGTGATTATGAAATAAGCCCTGATCAAGCTATGGCACGTTTTCATGTATTTCACGCTAATGGTCAGAGACATATAGTTTCGCCGGATTATGGAAAACTCTGCCCTCATTACGTTTGGCGGCAGTCACACTACAAGATTTACACCTGTTGCCTTTTTTGACTGGGTCTATAGTCACTTCGCTAAACGCTGTTTATAACAGCGCTGTAAGGTTCAGCTATGCAACACATGATTAAGGTACTAGTACAGCAAAATTCGCTATTTCCCAGAGTTTGTATTATGTTGAATAAAACTTATAGGAAAAGGTTTAAAAAAATATGAAACTAGCTATCCTTTCTTGCTCTCCTAATGCATATAGCACGCGCAGATTAAAAGAAGCTGCACTGGATCGTGGTTTTGACGCTAAAATACTGAATACATTAAAGTTTGCGATTGATTTAAAACGAGGCCAACCCGGCTTATATTTCCGGCAGAAACTACTCAGTGATTATGATGCGGTTTTACCCAGGATAGGCGCCTCTATCACCTATTACGGGACAGCGGTAGTCAGGCAATTTCAGGAAATGGATGTTTTCTGTGCAAATACTGCACATGGGATTATTAACTCAAGGGATAAATTACGCAGCCTTCAGATACTGGCCAGACATCATATCGGTATTCCCGAAACCACTTTTGTACGTGAGAAAAAAGATGTTCTGCCCGCCATTGAAAGAGTGGGCGGAGCACCGGTTGTTATTAAACTCATAGAAGGCACCCAGGGCATTGGCGTATTACTGGCAGAAACAGTTAAGCAGGCAGAAGCGATTATCGAATTACTCCAGAGTCAAAAACAAAATATTCTAATCCAGAAATTTGTAGCCGAAAGTCGGGGCAAAGATATACGTGCGCTGGTGGTAGGTGACAGAGTAGTCGCGGCCATGCGCCGGGTTGCTCAGGGTCAGGAATTCCGTAGTAACGTTCATCGCGGAGGAGTAGCAGAACCGGTTGATCTTCCTGAAGAATATATTCAGGCAGCTATACGAGCGTCTCAGATTTTAGGTTTACGAGTTGCTGGTGTCGATATGCTGGAGAGTGCTTCCGGCCCTCAAATCATGGAAGTAAATTCATCCCCCGGACTGGAGGGTATTGAAACCTGTACCCAACTGGATATTGCAGGAGCCATTATTGATTACATCGCAGCACAGGTTGATTTTCCTGAGATTGATATTCGCCAGCGGCTAACGGTTAGCAAAGGATACGGAGTGAACGAAATTTACGTCCCTGAAGGATCAAACTATGTTGGTAAGAAAATATCTGAAATTGATCTATCAGAAAAGGACTTAAACGTACTGACACTTTATCGTGGCAACAAGGTCATTCCCAACCCTAAGCTTGAACGAGTTCTTGAGGCAGAAGACAAACTACTATGCTTTGGTAAACTTGAATCCATGCGCGGAATGGTACCTGCCCGTACACGTCGTAGGCGTCGACCAGAGATTAAGGAATTGCCAGATACCGAGGTTACAAATCCAGAAACTACCCAGCCAGATTCTCTCTGACTCCTTATCTGTAGCATCCTCAGGATGCCGCTTTTCTCATAGTTATTCACTCTGTGTTGTTGAATGAGAATAATCACAACGTCCAGTGAAGTATTGGTAGGCTTCAGGCGGCATTTCTGGATCCAGGGTTGAGCCGGATAACAGATTCAAATTAGAGAAACGATTAAAGCGCATCGTTTGTTTATTCAGGATCAATACGGTAAGCCCGTTGATTAACTGATAGATTGAAAACTGTTTACTTTCAAATATTAATTGATCGGGATAAGCCCTGAATAAATCATCAGTTTTATCTACGTAGCAAATCACTTCGCCGGAACTATCCGCATACACCGTAGCATTGGAGCAAGCCAATAATAAAAGGAGTATTGTGCAGATTGATTTCAACGCAGCCACCCAGGGCACCTAGAAAAGCCCTGTTTACTTTACACTCACGGGCACTATTTTCAAATCATTTAACTAATCGTCTTGTACAGATATCTGCACAGAGAAACTGAGCGAGCTATTTGCACCATTACCTGTAAAACTACCGATTACTGGCATGGTATCGCGTGAGTGCGCGGCAGCTGCAATAGTGACATGAGTATCTGACACGGGTTGACCATGCGTCGGATCATATCCGATCCATCCCGCACCAGGCAGATAGATCTCGGGCCAGGCATGTAGGTCTCTCTGGTCACGTTGCAGGTTACCCTTCTGGTAGCCGCTGGCAAAACGAGAAGCAATGCCCTCTGCTCGACAACAGTCGACAAATAATACGGCCAGGTCCCGACATGCCCCCTGTCTGCTTTGCAAGGTTAAGGCGGGGCTTTGCGGCGTACCTGAATCACGATGTATCGCAGTGAAATCACTAAATAGTTGACGATTGAGTTTATCTACAAATTGTAGCGGATCACGTTTCACTGCAAGGCTGAGTTCTGCTGCAAAAGCGGTTACCGAATCATCGATTTCAATTCTTTCCAGATAAGCTGTGGCACAGATTGAATCATTTTGGTGATTAATCGGTAAGGTTAAGGCCTCTGGTGGAAGGATGAAATTGAATAGGTTATGAGTTTCGGTTTTCACATCCATCATAACTTCGATATCGAAAAACTCTGTTTCGTCCTGAAACCAGATTTGTGTCACCCAGTTCCCTTCAAGATCGAGATAATCATGCACCCCTAATGGAGCCGGAGTGATATTCATCTTATAGTCTACGACCTGCTGTATGCAATTCTCCCGTGGGCGGAAACGTAACTGTTGAGGATTTAAGCGAACCGGCTTTGAATATTGGTAGCTGGTGCGATGTTGAATTTTGAAGTGCAAACTATTTATTCCTTAACTGTATGTTATTTTTACGTAGACTTTCATGGTTCAACTGATCTTTTCAGGTTAATTACCGATTAATCAGTTCAACCCTGACCGTTTGAGATAAAGGATAAGCCGGCGGACCAAACTGGTTGTAGATAGCGACATCTGAAGCATCCCTTCCATAGCCAATAGCAACATAACCACTCCTTATTTCAGACTGAGTTGCATCGAAGCTATACCAGCGACCACCCACATAGGCCTCGAACCAGGCATGTAGATCCATAGGATCTAGCTGATACAGGTAACCAACCACCATTCTTGCTGGAATGCTTAAACTGCGACACATTGAAATACCAAGATGCGCGATATCTCGACAGACACCAAACTGTCGAATATTCACTTCAACAGCTGATACAGGGATTGTACTACTGTAAGGCTGGAAACTGATGGTATCCTGTAGCCATTTCACAATCGCCATCACCTGATTATAGCCCGGCTGCTGGCCTATCGTGATATCGCTAGCCATCTGATGAAAGCGATCCGATTCACAATACCTACTCGGTAAAAGGTATCCTAGTACCGAATCAGGTAGATTCTGGATTTCAATAAATGGCTCTCCAAATCCCTGATCAAGAGTATCAGATGTCATCACTTCAGCGCTGGTACTCACCTCGAAAGGACCTGCCGGTGCAGTCAGGCGTTGGCATAAATTACCATAGATATCGGTAAACTCATGCACGGGGACACTGGGTTGAAGTCGGTATTCCTCTCTTGCAATCCACTGTTGGGCGCCACTACGTGGGCGTAACATTAATACAAAAGGTGTTGACTCCGGGATATCGAAGGTCAGTTCGCAAAAGGTGCTGAGCCACATAGATTTTCTTTGATCTCTAGACAGAACAGCGATCATACCTTATATCATGCCTGCCTATCTGTAAAAACCAGGAAATGGATTAACTATTATTGTCTTTTGATCTTCCAGAGCTCATTTTTAATATCAGAATAAACCTCTTCGAACTTATCCTGTAGCCCCTCAGAATCACTCAATTCCTGCATTACGTTGATACAGTAAGGGCGTGAATTATTGCTGTAACCTTTTGATCTACACTGTAAATAGTTTTCGACTAAAAGTTTATGTTCAGGGCTTTTGGTAATGAGCAGCTGAGATGCTTTGTCAAACTTTTGCTCATACTCAAACTGCGGTAACAGGTACTGATATAAAAAATAAACGGCAGCTACCACTGAGATCACAATTAAGACCATAGCGGGTTTAGTGGCATCATTCGAATGATTATCTTTCTTTTTATTCATTGTGCGTTACTCGAAATTATTCTTATATTGTGTGCAATCTATTATTGGGCTCATCTGAAATTACAGGTATCACTACACTCAGCTCTTAATTGATCATCTTCCTCTGTTTATATTTTATGCGCCTTCTAAAATCAATTAGCCGCATATAATCTGAAATCCGCCCGATATAGATAAGACTCAAACAAACCATCACATAAGGTTTCTGCAACTACAAGAGAATTGTACTCACGAAGCTCGGAATTCTCATCAGACTACAGCCAGACAATAACGGAAAAATAATAGTGCCAATAAAAATAATTGCATTACATACATCCACACAGGTTTAGAGATTAAAACCTTAAATAAAACATGTGAAAAACATGTATTTTTTTATGAAATCAAAAGCTTATTCCTTTTCTATCGAATTCAACTGGATTGTTTTTTCATAAAATCAGCCAGTCTAATTAACCCTTAGCTTGATATATTCGCTAGAAATACCCATAAATTTTCATGTTAATCCTGAAGAATTGATAATTATTTTCTAAAGCCATTCCTTTTCTTGCCGAATACATCTGTATAAATAATTAAAAATCATACAGGTGAGGGGAATGGAAATTAATAATTTAATACCTTCTGGCACCGCAAAAGGTGGCAGATTTAACAACTCTGCAGTTAGTTCAAATTTGTCCGAAGGTCAGATACAACAGAGCGCCTCGAACTCCGAAGCAGTCACTGATGAACTCAGTGTACTTGCAGACAAGCTACTCATTGCCCGGCAGGTGATTACTCAGCAGGTTAATATCTCGCTCAATATCAGTTCGACCAATGACTCAACACATTATCCCGGTGATACCCTGCAGGCTTCACAGCAGCCTTTTAACGAAAGCCTTGCTGATAAAGCCATGCAAAAAATTCAGCAGGAGGCCGTATCAAATGAACATGAAGATAATGAGGAGCATCATGATCGAGCTGTGAAAACGGTTAGTATTCTGGTCCAGCAGGGTTTTGAAAGAGCGACTACTGAAATCAACAGGCTGGGTATAAACAATACAGCCGTAGCTGATCAGACCGCCCAGGCACAATCATATGTAACGCAGGCGATTGAGCAACAGGCAACAGCCCCTGCAGAAGCGCAAACCACGGATACTTCATCAACTTCTACTGTATTGAATCAGGCCAGTGCAAGCCGTGAGCTTACAACTTCCCTTCAGGTCACCACCAGAGAAGGTGATGTGGTTACCATAAATTTATCGAAAGCTCAGGAGCTTATGCTCGGTAATGTTCAAACAGAAACAAACAATACAGTAATAGCGACATCATCATTCAACTCTTCAATTGAAATTTCTATCGAAGGCGATCTGAATAAAAAGGAATATGAATCTATTAAACAAATTGTCGAGCAAGTCGGTGAAATAGCAAAAAAACTATTTGTGGGGAAAACCGGGGCAGCTATGGAAAAACTGGGTGAACTGGAATTTAACCCCAGGCAATTATCCGATCTAACCATGAACATATCGAGTAGCATTTCTTTCCAGGCCATGCAGGCTTACACTGAAATCAGTAATATCCCGGTAGACTCATCATCGACTGTAGCACCCCTGATCGATGTTCAGCCCGCTCAACAGAGCACATCAGCACAACCTGAAACTATCAGTAGCAACTCAGTTCAAGACAGCGTTCAAAGTCCCGTTACAACAGCCGAACCTTCGACACAGGAGTCTGTTGTACTGGCGGTATCGGTAGCCCGTGAAACTACTGAAGTTATTTCTCAAAGCGTAGCTGGAGATATTTTTGAAAACCCCTTTAAGGAAATGCGTAATTTATTCAGCATGATATTGGGGCTGTTTAGTGCCAATAACCAGACTCATTCAAGTCACAATCATTTCGTTAAAGGGTTACTGGAGGGGCTAATAAACTCATCTGAACAGGAGTATAAATCTCATCACCATCATCGCGGTCATGAGGATGATTAGATAAAGTTAAGTACCGACAAATCAATCTAGACCTTATCCTTTATTACCCTAACCTATTGCCTGTTAATTGGCCCTAGAAGATTCCACCAGCGCGACAATCCGCGTTGGCATATTTACAACCCTCGATAAGCAGGTTATACAAGACTAAAGGATAAAAGCGAGGAGATGCAGACATATTTGCTTCGCTCATGCTATTGATAAACATCAGAGCCTGTTGCCAGATCTTAACCAAACCCTGGATTCACCATGCTGAACAAGTACAATCAGTCATTGTTTTCGTAATTTAGATGGTCTAATTAAATGACTCGATTGTTAACGTTATTACTGACCACGACCCTGCTTTCTGCCTGCAGTATATTCGGACCTGTTCCTGACCAAATGGGAAGAAATCTGGTCGAAGGCATCCAGCAAAATAAGGACGTTGTGATTATAGTTCTTCCTGGCATGCTCAGTGATTCAGCAGATATGCTAAAACGCGGTGTAGCAGATGCTATCCATCGAGCCTGGCCTGAACCGGACATATTGATGGTTGATCTAACCTTTAACTATTATCGCAAAGGCCTTGTAGCCGAACGTCTGCAAAGTGAAATCCTGACATCGGTTAGACAGCAAGGCTACTCTGAGATTTGGCTTTCTGGTGGCTCAATGGGCGGCATGGGTACTCTAATTTATGAATGGCACCATCCGGGGGAACTGGATGGATTAGTGCTGATCTCTCCTTACATGGGTGGTGGAGATGTGACTGATGCCATTCGAGAAGCAGGTGGTCTAAAGCTATGGAACTCGGGTCCACGTTCGACCGCATTGAACAGTGACAACGTCGATCGCCTTGTTTGGCAGATGGCTCAAGGCTGGATTGGAGATGAGGATAAGCTTCAGCGCATTTGGTTGATGTGCGGAGATGAAGACGGCCTCTACCCTGACGTGCAGATGCTTGGAGCCATTCTACCAGAAGACCAGTATTTTCCCGGGCATGGGGGTCACAGCTGGGATTACTGGATTCCCAACATAGAAAAGACCTTTCGCGCTGTGGCGAAATCACGAAAAAAAAGACTGCAGAATAATTACCCCTCTGCTGGATAGGTTAAGTGCTTTAGATTTAGAAAATTGAGCCTGTGATCGAGCTAAAAGAAAAGGGAGTACCACTTCCATTTATAAGCTTGAATGAACTAACCAAGCTTTCTCACATTGTGCAGAAATACACTTCTCCAGAAGAATGTTCGAGCCTGTCTGTATATTAACTCTGCCCGAACATTCCATGAAAACTCAGTTGTATAGAGAGCCGCCATGCTCTGCGACGGCAATTTTTTTCCAGGTCTGTTAAAACCTGTTAACAAGATTTAAGCAACGTCCCTAGTTTTGATCTTTATCAGTCTTACCTGACATAAAATCATCAAACTCCTGTTGATCCTGACGGCGTTTTAAGTTGTCTCGATAAGCACGAAATGCATCGGCTCGCTTACGGATTTCATCTTTTATTTCCTGAATTCTGTCATATTGGGTCTGCTGGAAATCATTAAAAACACTGTTGTCACTGTCGTTATTAAATCCATCAGAACGAGACCGGAATACCTGATTCCACTTGTTACGCACCCAACCAGGTAATTCCTGAACAGGATGTCCAAGAATTGTCCAGACCAATACCACAAAACCTAGTGGTGGAAAAATAATAAACCCCAGAACCATTGCAGCAATATTTGCACCTTTCCAGTGGCCTTTACCACAAAACTTCATTTCACAATGATAGCGCTGGTCGCGCGAATCCTCAGCAGTTGAATAATTTGTCGATGACATGATGTTTTTCCTCTCCTATTTAAAGAAAACAAACCTGATATTACGTTTAAAGTTAACACTGTTCACATGGAATGTAATGCAATGGCGATGGTTTTTCAATACCTGGCAGAGAAAAAAGTTAACATTGTTTACATTGCGTGTTACAAATACATCATGAAAAGAGAGAAAAAACATTATCACCACGGCCATCTGGCCGAATCATTACTCGATGCGGTAGATGACATTGCTACCAGGTTTGGCCTGGAGGCTGTCACGCTACGTGGTTGCGCAAAACTCGTTGACGTTTCACCAGCGGCAGCATTTCGCCATTACAAGGATAAACGTGCGCTACTTACCGCGTTTGCGACCAGAGCCCTGAATCAACTGGCCGATGCATTGGAAACCGCCAAATCCATCGCTAATGGAAAGGGAGAGGATGAGTTTTTAGCGGTTGGACTGGCTTATATTGAGTTTTCTCTCAAAAAACCTGCTTTTTTTCGGGCAATGTGGCGCGAAGAAACCATCTATACACTGAATGAGGACTACGTTTTAGCAACTGAACGCCTGGCCAGCTATATGAAAGGAGGCTTTGTAAAAACTATTGCCGATGACGACCCTGCTAATTTCAGTGCTCAGGAATTATTGGCCTGGTCTTCCGTGCACGGGCTTGCCAACCTGTTTGTTGATGGCCCCGTTGGAAAAAGCAAGAATCATGTAGAAAAGTTACATATAGCCAGTGACGTTATCAACCAGCTAATACCAGCTTTTCACAGTCGTTAATGTCCACTGTCAGTCCTGTAATCATGCGAGATCACATCGAAAGCATATAAAATGACTTAGGATCGTCATTAGACTGAATAGTATTCGCTATGCCCCTTGTTGCAGCGGATAATGAATTTTATACTTACTCACCTTCTTGTCGGATCATTTCCTCCTGAAATGGCATGTATTCAAACCGACCCTTTTTCCTGTAGGCTATAGATTATGTTGAAAACAACCGTCAGATTTATATGGGTCTTTACTCTCCTGCTTACCGCCTGTGGTCAGGCGGAAAAAAGCCCGCCTGAAATCAAGCTTAGCCCTGATCAGGAGAGCATTGACTACAATGACAGTTTCACACTGTCCTGGGCAACAAAGTCAGTTGATTATTGTATTGCATCGGGTGACTGGACCGGAAACCTCAAGTCTTCCGGCAGTAAAACCCTCGGGCCTCTCACCCGTGACAGTCTGTATGTTCTCGACTGTTACCATTCTGGTAAAGTGATCAGTGATTCAGTCTCTATTAAAGTCCGCGCGCCGCAAATACCTCAGATCAGGCTAACCGCAAGCCCCCTGAGTATTGCGTATGGGGATTCGACAACCATCAACTGGTCAAGTCAGCATGTAAGCGAATGTATCGCCGACGGTGACTGGTCCGGAACAAAACAACTCAATGGCTCAGTCCGCATGGAAGGGCTTAAAACCAATAGCGAATTTCACCTGACCTGTAGCGGCCCACAGGGAAAAGTGAGTGAAAGCGTCAGTGTCAATGTGCTTGAAGCCGGTATCACAGTACCACGCGTCTCCCTGACAGCTACTCCAGAGAAAATATCCTATAACGGCTCAACTACGATCAGCTGGAATACATCAAATG
This sequence comes from Gammaproteobacteria bacterium, assembly GCA_050306135.1. Taxonomy (GTDB): domain Bacteria; phylum Pseudomonadota; class Gammaproteobacteria; genus JACNJF01. Next base: position 42,800 of record JBNLGQ010000074.1, on the reverse strand, counting down.
CCGATATCTGCCAGGCCTCAGGAAGCTGGTTTGGCAGCAAAGCCAGGAACGGGACCGAAACCATCAGTAAACTCACCAGAGATAGCCGCTTTATTCTGAGCTGCACTATTGCTGGGGCAAAACGTGGTGGTGAAGGGATCGACGCAGCTCAGGTCAGTGTCAGCCCACCACCAAAACCCGAGGTAACATTGACCGCTAGCCCGGTTAGTGTAAAAAATAATGGATCTACCGCACTGCGCTGGTCCAGCACACATGCCGAAAGCTGTATTGCAACTGGCGACTGGTCTGGCACCAGGAGTATATCCGGAACCCTGAACATCAATGGCCTGACAAAAGAAAGTGTGTTTCAGCTGAAATGTTCTGGAGTTGGTGGCCTGGGCTCAGACTCGGTGACAGTCAAGTTGATGGAATAAGAGGTGCTGATTACCTGAGTCGACTAAGTACATCCTGACAGTGTATAAACCTCTTATTCCTTTAGATGGACCTGTGTTTAATGATCATTGAGACACGATTCCAGGATATAAACCTATTGAATTAAATTGTCCGCTAAACTGGAAGAGACTCAGGGTTTGGATGTCTTTAAATGGATCATTACTCGTCAGATGTTTTTTCGATAATGAGTTTGACCACCCTTTCTCTGGATTTGAAACTTTCAAACCACTTTTCAACGCTAGAGTTAGCATCAATGGGTGTTTTGATGAGTTCCTTGAATACAACCGTTCCATTAGCATCCAGTGCTGAAATCCTGAAGCTTCTTTGAGGGATGTTTTCGTCTGTTAGATTCTTTACGATGCAAATTAGATTCAGTCGAATCCATTTGCATTCTGAGAACTTGATCAGCTCAGCAGCCCCCTGGCTGTAAGTTATTTGGGGGATAGCTTCTGAGTAACACCCAGATAAAAAAACCAGAGCAAGAAGCAGGAAATACTTTTTGCGAATTGTAGAAACCATTTCATCTCTCACCTGAGAAGTGGAGTTTCATTATAGACTTTTTTCTTTATAAAATGGCATTCGGCAGATACCAGGCACATGTGAAAAGAAACTAATCTCTGATCCAGATTTCTGCATTATCTTGATGATATAGATAATCAAATAAATATTTTAAGCATGGATAAGCTGTGATTTTGTGATAAAACCAAAGTACAAACAGCAGCTTGCAAGGGCCAGACAGTAAATCAACACTGAATTAAGCGGATGTGTTTGTAGCCAGGGCGGGAACTTTAAATTTATCTTTAAGACATATTTCATATACAGGTTTACAGATCTGGTATTGTATTATCGACTCACAAAACGAATATGGAATAGACATGATGAAACAGCTGCTGACATTGCTACCAGTTCTTCTACTGACTGCCTGCTCCAGTGACAAGGCAAGCCAGGACCTGTACATGACCAATGAGGTTGGTCAGGCTAAACGCATTTTACCCTGTACAGTCATATCGACTCGCGATGTCATGATCCGGGAATCCGGTTCAGGTGAAAAAGGCGAAGCCATCGGCTTTATTGTTGGTGCACTGGCAACTTCTGAAAACAATGACAGCCCTCTGGTTCGTTATATCGGTGGTTTACTTGGCGGTGCTGCGGGACGTCATGCGTCAGACAGCTTGAACGAACGAGCCGGTGTTGAATACACCGTCTTATTACCCGATGGCGAAGAACGTCAGTTAATTCAGGACATCCAGGATGGTGAGAGCATCCTCTCTCAGGGTGAATCTTGTCGGCTGCAGATTAGCGGCAGTCTCAACCGGGTGCTACCTGCTGCACACTATCCTGACGCGGTTAAACGTCCTAAAAAGACCCAGTTTGCCGATTAACTTGTTATTTTGTTGGTAATCAACTCGCTATCATCCGACCGCCCCAACCAGGTAGCCATGGATTAACAACGCAGCATTACTTTTTTTGCCGTTGTCGATCAATCCAGGCATCATGGATACCGAGGCTAACAACCACCTTATCGACAAACTCTCTGGCGCTAGTAAGCGTTTCAAAATTGGGGACGCTAACTCGAAAAATTGGGCCTTGATTATCAATCTCATCGATAATAAACGAGCTGTATCCAGACTCTTGCAAACGCCGATTAACCGCCGCTGTGGCTTCGTAAGAGCGGCTTGAACTCAGGTTCACATTATATAATTCTTCCGTATTCTTTGATTTAGCGGATTCACTCGGCTCCTCCGTCTTCGAGGGTTGATTCGAATCTTCTTTTTTAGTGAGTGCTATAGGAGCGGCTGCTTTAGAAGGCGCTGTCAGTTCCATGGCGCTAGACGATTCTTTCAAACCTTTAGTTTTAGAGAGCGCAACAGGAGTCTGTGTTTTAGTGGGTTTCTTCTGTTGAACCGTTTTAGTAGCTTTTTTCAGCCCCTCTTTTTTAGAGGATGCTTTGCGTTTTACCGCTTTAGAACTTTCCTTCAGATGTCGCTCAATCCAGGCACCATGAATACCAAGGCTCACAACCACCTTATCGACAAACTCTCTGGCAACTGTAATAGATTCAAAATTGGGTACGCTGACTCGAAAAAGAGGCCCTTGATTATCAATCTCGTCGACAACAATCGAGTTGTATCCAGACTCTCGCAAACGCCGATTAATCGCTGCTGTGGCTTCGTAAGAGCGGCTTGAATTCAGGTTCACATTATACAGTTCTTGCTCGTTGCTTGTTTTAGAAGACTTGTTTGAATCTTCGGTTTTAGTAAGTGCTATGGGGAGCGGTGTTTTAGAAGCTTCTTTCAGATCCTGTGTTTTTGATAGCGCTATTGGAAACTCTGTTTTAGCGATTTTTTTCTGTACGTCCATGGTAGCAACCTGTTTCGGCTCCGCTTTTTTAAAGGTTGCTTTGCGTTGCTTCTCCGTTTTAGAAACCTTTTTCAGGTGTCGTTCAATCCATGCATCATGAATACCGAGACCAACAACCACCTTATCGACAAACCCTCTGGCAGCTGTAATAGATTCAAAATTGGGTACGCTGATACGAAAAATTGGGCCTTGATTATCAATCTCATCGATAACAAACGAACTGTAGCCTGATTCTTGTAAACGCCGATTTACCGCCGCTGTGGGTTCGTAAGAGCGGCTGGTATGCAAGTACACATTATAGAGCTCTTCAGTGTTCTTTGTTTTAGAGGGTTCGTTCGAATCATCTGTTTTAGAAAGCGCTATGGGAACTGCTATTCTCGGAGGAGCTTTTTGATCTACGGTCTTAGACGATTCTTTCAAATCTTCAGTTTCAGAAAGGGCTATAGGAACTGTTATTTTAGAAGGTGTTTTCTGATCCATCACCTTAGATGGTTCTTTCGAATCTTCTGTTTTAGACAATGCTATAGGAGCTTCTGTTTTTGAAGGTACTTTCTGGTCCAGCACCTTAGACGACTCTTTCGAATCTTCTGTTTTAGGGATGACGATAGGAACCGCTATTTGAGCAGGTACTTTCAGACCCGCTGCCTTAGACGGTTCTTTCAGCTCCTCTGTCTTAGAGGGTTCATTTGAAGATTCGGTTTTAGGGAGTGTTACAGGAACTTCTGTTTTAGAAGGTACTTTCAGTTCCACCGTGCTGGACGACTTATTCAAAAAATCGATTTTAGAGAACGCTTTCAAATCTCCCATCGGTATTACCTGAGCTGCAGCACTGGAAGCTGAGACCAGCTTAAAGATCCCACCATTAAAAAAACTGATTTCTGATCCCGGCTCATTCAGCGCTATCACCATCGAATTGGTTAAGTGCACCAATTCGGCCCTGCCCTTGATAAGCTGGATTTCAGATTTATCCTCATCACTCGAAAGGCAAAGCTCTACAGGCTTTATGAATTTTATCGTTACTCGACCTCCTATCTGGAATAAAACGGGCGAATCCATTAAATCATTTATTTCGACACAACTGGCCCCATACTCAAGTTTAATAATTTTCTGCGCAGCAGAGGCATTCTCCTTAGTCTTATTCGCTTCAGAAATGATTATGATTTTACTGTTGGCACCGAGTTTTAAACTCACCTGAGACCATAACTGGGTACCAAGTCGTCCGGTATGTGAAGTCGATACCAGGTCACCCGAATAAATGTCTGACGCACCATTCAACTCGATGTTTTTATCGCCTCGCTGAACCCATGCCTGACCTTGAAGGGATTGAATTTGAGAAATTGATTCAGCAGCCAATACAGGCCCCGTAGTAAACAGGGTCAGCATCGCAGTGTAGTAAATGGATTTACGAATACGCATAAAATTCTCTGGTTTACCCTTAACAACTTACGCAATCAGTTTCGAAGTTGATAACATTATGCCCTAACCAGAGGTACGCGTCATTATTCTCCAGTATTCTATAAATCACAGAAACTATGGACTAACAATGACCGCGTGAAAGTGATCTATGGAACTATTTTCAGGTTAATGATGCGGCTGAAAACTAAAGCTACCAGAATCAATTAGTTATTCTCAATTTGATTTCCTGGTAATTATTGCAATTATTTTTCGACTAATTTCGTCTGGACTATCTGTGCCCCTACCAACAACAGAAAAGCGATTGCCTTCCAGATACCCCATTTCTCGAACCTTTTTATACTCAAATGAATCATCATCCCCGTCCTTAGCAGGCTGGCACATTAACAGCCCACCCAAATCGTCACGGTACTTAATTTTGAATTCACCAAGCTCAGGGCTGAAGAGAGTATCTTCAGTAAAAATATGCCGTCCTTCAACGTCTTTGTATCCAGTGTCTTTCATATCTTTCACCTAACATTGCGACCTCAACTTCGCCCTGAGGTAAAATTTTGGAATTGTTGCAGATCAAGCTTTTTGCGGTCAGTTTTATATCTTCACAGCATTTCGGCTTCATCTTTCCAGATTCCATCAAATCACATACAACCATGAAAATAGTAAGGTATACCAATCGCGTTCTTTAGACAACAATCCATGTTACTCGGTATTTACCATATTTTGATAAATTGCAGGTTATTTCAAACGGCTTTTAACAATAACATTCTGATACCACATTCCAGAGCAGACCTAAGCAAGCCATTGTTTACAGGGATATTTTATCCAAGTAAACAGCAGTTTACTCAGTCTTAAAGCTACCCTTTTCTATCAAAATCCCCCCTGTAATGTTCTAGTATTTCTCGGGCATATGCTTTTCGTACCAATGATTTAGTCAGTTACTAAAACAACCCCATCTGTTTATCCACAATACCTTGAAATGACTGACCAATAAAAGGCAGTATCCCATCAGCTATGGGTTCTAACTGACGATCCACATAGAATTGATGGTCAATTTTGGCTGAAACATAATCTACAGGCTGTGGCCCATTAACCGTCATGAGGTATGATATCCAGCCTTTGTTTTGATGCTTTAGTGATTTACCCAGCTTTAAGTTTTCTTCATCGGCTACTCTGGCGGCCCTGACATGAGGAGGCACATTCTTAACATAGCTACTCAGTTTTCTTCTTAATCGCTTTCGAAAAATTAGTTCAGAATCCCGCTCACCCGAGAGTGTCTGGCGAACCGTTTCGATGATAAAGTCCCTTGGGTCCATATCATTAAATACCATTTGATATAGCTTTAACTGAAAGTCTTTGGCCAGCTCTGTCCAGTCAGTTCTTACATTTTCCAGCCCTTTAAAAATAAGTTTTTCTTTTTCACCTGTCTTCAATAGTCCTGCATAACGTTTTTTGCTGCCGTGCTCTGAACCTCTTATGGTGGGCATTAAGAAGCGGGAGAAATGAGATTCAAATTCTATCTCAAGAAAACAGTCGATTTTGTAGTCTTGCGCCAACTTAGATTGCCAATGCTGATTAATCATCTTTGCCAGTGATTGTCCGATTTTGTTGGCCTGTTGATCGGTGACAGTTTCATTTAACAAGACAAAGGTTGAATCCGTATCACCATAGATAACTTCATACCCCTCTGCTTCAATCCATTGTGCTGTTTGCTGCATAATTTCATGGCCGCGCAATGTTATCGAGCTTGCAAGTTTTGTATCGTAAAAAGGACAACCTCCTGATCCAAGTACTCCATAAAAGGAATTCATGATGATTTTAATAGCCTGTGATCGAGCCTGATCATTATCTTTTTTAGCCTGATCGCGCTTTGCCCACAACTCAGTAATGATGTCGGGTAAAAGGTGCTTATCACGTGAAAAACGGGCCCCTCTAAAGCCCTTAATAGCCTTCTCAGGATCTTTATCTCCTTCGATTAATCCTAGTGGATCTATTTTAAATGTACGGATAATCGATGGGTACAGGCTCTTAAAATCGAGCACAAGCACATGTTTGTATAAACCCGGCTTTGAATTCATTACATACCCACCGGGGCTTGCCAACCCACCACCTTCTGGTAAGTTTGGGGAAACATAACCTTGCCGGTGCAATTTCGGTAAATACAGATTGACAAATGCGGCGACCGAACCACCTGCTCGATCCAGTTCAAGACCAGTCAATTGGCTGCGAAAAACGAGATAATCCAGTAGTTTAATTTTTTCGAAAATATCCCATACCAGGACACAATCCTGCAGGTTATATTCAGCCAGTTTGACTTTGTTACTTTTAAAATCTTCAGTAATCGCTTGCATTCGATTATCGACATCATCTGTCAGCTTTCCTCGTCCTAGAAAATGCTGCCCTATGGCTTCTAAACTGAAACTTGGAAAACTGTAAGATTCCGCTTTAAGTGCTGCAATGCCATCAATAACCACGCGTCCATCAATGGTCATAAATCCCTGATTCATTTCATTACGGCTATCGCGCCAGTGCATAGGGGATTGATCTCGCCCTAACTTTAACGTCAAATTATACAAAGCCGCTCGCTTAGCTAATAACCTGAAATCGAAATTGATGACATTCCAGCCGATGATGATATCGGGATCAAGAATCTGTATGGTTTGCTCTAAGGACTTTAATAAAGCCAGTTCATCCTTAACCCACTCTATATAATCAGCTGCTGCTTCCCTGTCGCTCAATTCATCAGCTTGAATCATGATAACTTTTTGATAGCTTGATGAATTATTCTGGCCACTCTCCCCTGAATAAAAACCAATACTATATAACTCGCCTTTTTCTGAACATTCGATATCTAATGAAACCGTTTTAAAGGTAGGAATATAATTGCCTGGTTTTAATTTAATATGCTGGTATTCAAGGTAACTATTTTTTTCCTGTACAGTGTCAGCAGTTTCTGTCCCGATAAAATCAACACCTCCATAGATAAAACGCTCCATCAGGTAGCGCTCTTCAAGTCTTATATTACCTTCATAAACCTCAATGTCTGCCTGCTTGAGCATTTCTCTGGCATCATAAAAATCTCGAACATTATTAAAATAAATGCCTTCGACATCATGTTGAGAAAATGTCTGAAGAGCTAAAGGTTTATGTAAAAAAGATATACTGCTAGATTTCAGTAACTTCTCAGCATGATGTATATTTATCTGCTCAATAAAAAACACAGCTTGCTGTTCATACAGGCAAAGCTTTACAGGACCTTTTGGTGTAGAAAACCATAGAACGATGGCAGCTTTACCACGCACATCAAAGCTTTGTCGCGCCAACAGAAAGCCTTTATTTAAAATATGGTTATTGGCAATTTCATTCATATATTTTCCAATGACCTTCTGCCCAGCTGCTAATTTAGCTCAATACAATACTACTGTGACAATCGGCTTATTTATGTCTAGCTTCCTTGAGATACACGGAATAATTCCCCCCTCACAGTACTATGCCCCCTATAATTCAAATCATCAATTTAAAAGATAAGAAACAACCTCTTACACAGGTCTACCGAAAATAGAACTTACTTAAAAATAACGCTGTCATTGCGAAAAGTGCAATGACATGGCAGTAGTGGCACAGGGAGGTTTCGTTTGCAGAACCAGGGAAAGCAATCTTTCTTAAGTGCCCCCATATCCTATCGTATCGACAGGGCTAAAGCGCTCTCAAGCTATTGGCCTAGCAGACTTTTTAGCTTGTCTTCTGCTTTTTGCTTTTGCTCTTGTTTTGCTTCATCGACCTGGGCTTTCAGCCTGGCTTTTTCTTCGTCAATTTTAGCCTGTGCACTAGCCTTCAGCTTGGCAACCTCTTTATCAATAATCTTGTTCTTAACTTCCTTAGTGGCATGGTCGGTCAAACGTTGTATTATCTCACGAGCCAGTTTTTCACCGCTAGCGCCCTGACTACCACCCAGGTTAGTCATATCCAGGCTGGGAAGATTGAGAACAAACTCTTTGTTATCCAGTGCTGCTATGCGTGCCTGTATACTGCCATCCGCAAAGGTCAAACGGCGTATAATCAAACGTGGACCGGGCGAGCTGCTTTTATCTGTAGAGTCTGATTGTTTGGACGCTGATGATGCAGATGTACCCGACATAAGGCGTTTTTTCAGCTCATTCAGATTAGTCTTATTATCTTCATTGACTTCAACATATACCTCAGGTGCGAGCACAGTGATTTCGTTAATGACATAAGGCTCTTCCTGTAAGGATGTCAAGTCAATTCCTGCTCGTATTTCACCCATCCAGAATACATTGGGAAAATCAAAGCCTTTTGGATTAGCGATCGACAAACCAGAAAATCCGGCAGCGCCATTGGAAAGATCAATTTTTACCTGATCAACCCCTACAGCTGTTTGTGTTGCTTCACTGCCATGGGTTTCAATAGCCATTTTAACCAGACTATCGATATTGGTAAAAACATAGAAAACGCCTGCAGCAATACCAATGATGGCAAGCAGGATGATGCTAAGGATAGTTTTTTTCATCTGAATGGATTCGCCGATTGTTGTGTTTGATAAGTTTAACCTGAATCCGTGGTTCCAGGTTCTGATCCGAATGGCACTTACTTAAGCTGAAAACTGTCTTAGCGAGTACCCAAAGGGCATAAACTACGCGCGGCAGGAGTGGCACAAGGATGTGCCGTTTACGGACCTAAGGATGGAATCTCTAAACAGTGCTGAGACCATCTGCCGAAAGGGATTAGATCCCTTGCTTCCGTAAACGCTACATCCCTGTAGCACTCCTGCCACATCGCAAGCTCGGCTCTGGCTTCCTGCTTCGCCCTACCACCTACGTCCGTGTAGGCGTCCTCGCAATGACGTCGTGTTAGCCTTAAGTAAGTGCCATTCGGTTCTGATCCTAATTTTACGCGATGTAGCGCTACTGACAAGCTAGTTGAGGAATATATGTCGACGGAGTTTGAAAACCTTTTGATTTAAGCAGAGAGATAACAGATTGGCCTTCCCCGCTTTCTCGACTGGTCATCTTATTTTCAAGCTTTCTACAGACCACCTGGGGCTCTCTAGTCGGCAATAAATCACCCTCCAAAAACTTGTTTCAACAAATCTGTCGTTCTTTCTTGCGGATTCTCACGAATCTTCTTTTCTTCCTCGGCTATTTTGATAAACAGGCCATCCATGGTCTTGTCAGTAACATATCGATCCACGTCGTAATCTTCAAGGTTGATATACTTGCCTGCAAAGCCCATTTTATCGTACATGGTTTTATAGACTTTGGTTACACCTGTTTTGGCAGTTGCAGCCTGTACTATCGGTGCAATCTGATTGCGTAGATCATCGCTACCCACACGTTTCAGGAAATTAGTTGCAGCGTCGACATTACCTTCCAGAATTGAACGAGCATCCGCTACACTCATTTTCTTAATAGCCTGCTTCAATACATTTAGTGTGAGGGGTACAGCTTGCTCTGCAGCAATATTCATAGTCGTCTCAAATTCATCAGCGTACTTATCCTGGCCCACCTGACGAAGCACCTTTTCGATGGATTGAAGTTTTTCAGGCATCGATATCCTCACCTTAGGATTATCTAGAAAACCGCCATCCTTACTGAGTTCCTCAACAGCGAAGTCTGCCCCCTTATCAAGAGCCTGCTTTAATGCATTCGTAATCTGCTCGTTGTTGAGTGCAACCTCTGCCACCTGGGAAGTATCCCCTGACTTTACAGCTTCAATAACTTTATCAGCATTATCTTCAAACCAATCAAACCAGCCTGCCTGGGCGGAAGTAGCGGTGATAAGAGCAGCAGTAAGAGCCAGTAACAAAATAGATGCTTTCATAGGTAGTCAAATGTTAGAAAATTGGCATTACATTGTAATAGCTAATGCGTCTGTTTGAGAGACTAACGGACTGGGTTTTACAAAAATTCACAATTCATAGAGAGGGCTTGAATAATGGGAACTGATTAACCTCCTTTTTACATAGAGTGTTTAAGTTGACCAGATCTGAGCCGGCTTAGGAGGGCGCTTGTGCTGCGCCCTGCCCTGTAAACTCTTATAGCCCGCCTCGAATCTGGTCTCTTACTTTATCGTAATAAAACGCCCGTAATTGTTGATGCAGAGCGTCAGATAAGGGTGGTAGCGCTGAAGCAGCGGCATTACTTTCCACCTGATGAGCTTTACTAGAACCAGCAATAATCGTGCTCACCTGCGGTTGATCCAATATCCAGCGCAAGGCCATTTGCAGTAACGTCATTTCCTGAGGAACAAAGCTATTCAGTTCTTGCACCAACTCCACTCCCTTTTCAAAGGGGATACCATTGAAGGTTTCACCCACATGGAAAGCGGCACCATCACGGTTATAGTTGCGGTGATCTCCCTCCGCAAATTGCTGATCTTTGGTCATCTTGCCACTGAGTAAGCCACTGGCTAATGGCAAGCGTACAATAATACCTACCTCTTTTTCTGCTGCTTTGGGTAGCAGTACTTCGGTAGCATCTTGCCTAAAGAGATTAAATAGAATCTGCAAGCTGGTCAGTTTAGGGTGCTCAATACAGAACAAAGCCTCATCAATTTTTTCTACACTGGCTCCAAAAGCCTTGATTAACCCTTCCTGTTGAAAGTCCTCCATCCAGGCCAGCATATCGCCTGCCATCAATATCTCGGTCGGTACACAATGTAGCTGTACCAGATCTAACGCTTCCACACCCAAACGATCAATCGAGCCTAGCAAATTAGTCCGCACCTTGTCTTTAGTGTATCCATCAGGATAAAGAGCGGCATCCCGCCCGACTTTGGTTGCCACTAGTGGACGTTTATCATTCGATCCTAACCTGGCCAGCCATTGGCCAATACGGCGTTCACTCAGACCTGCGCCATAAACATCGGCGGTATCCCAGAAGCTAATCTGCTGGGCCTCAGCCGTGTCCAGTATTGCGGCAGCCTGTTGTTCTTCCATAGGACCAAAGTCATTACCGAGCTGCCAGCAACCCAGGCCCATTTCAGATACCACATAACCAGACTTGCCTAATATTCTTGTTTTCATATCATTCTCTAAACACTTTGGGGTATTAATTTTCTAAGTATGGAAACCATAGCAGATTATCCTAATCACTTTAACTGAGATATCCACACTATGTTTTAAGCTATCAAAAAAAGTAAATGCAGACATCCATCTATTGAGAAAGAAATTACGGAATTCCAGAGATGCAATAGAATGGCACGTAGTTAAGGGTACTGCGGTCAGTTCTATTTTTTTTAGCCTGCGTCACTGCAATGCAAATTACTATACACTATGACGCTTTCAGCGTTCCAGCATGATCACAGCTGTTTGGATATAAAATTAGAGAACTTTATGAAAGTTAGGGCCTGGTTAGATAATATTTCGTTACCGATGATAGTGATTGCCTGTCTCTTATTGGGGCTAGCACCCTTTGTTCCAGAGCCTCACATATGGGAAAAGCTGAAGATGCTTTCAGCAGGAACACTGGTGAAGCCGCTCGATATCTTTGATCTGCTCATGCACGGTTCACCCTTTGTGGTGCTGATCCTGAAGCTTATACGGATGCGTGGTATTTACTAGGACCTGCTGGCCCTACAAAGCTCGTTAAATTGCCCCTTTAAGGTCAGCTTTGTATATTTAAATAGCTAATAAAGCAATAAAATCAAATGCTTACCTGCGCCCGATCCGGTTTTGGACCGAGTCGGTTTTACCAAAATTACCGACCTGTCTCTTCAGACCAGCAGCGGACTGTCCTTACGAAATCGACTTTTTAAAAAAGCCATTTGATCCGCAATGATGCGTCGCGTGTTTTTCAAGTACAGGTATTCAGCCCAGTTCGGTGCAAATGGCACCGCCAACAGATGGTGACCCCATTCTTCCGGGGTTCGATTACCCTTGGCATGATTACACTTACGACAGGCTGTCGCTGCATTTACCCAGGTATCTGCACCTCCTCGAGACTTCGGCATCACATGATCCATTGTCAATTTTGATGGATCGTGGCTTTGGCCACAGTACAGGCACAGGTACCGGTCCCGAGCAAACAACCCTTTATTGGTTAGCGGGGCTTCAAAGTTATGTTGCCACCGATTCCCAACCACTCTCTCACGAGTCAGCAAAATGGAGCTGACAGTCACGCAAGATCGAGACCTGGTAATTCGGTTTACCCCACCTTGAAATACAAAATCATGATCACCCAGACCAGCTACCACACGATCTGAGGCCACGAGCAAGATGGCTTGCCGGTGATTGATCCAGCCTGCAGGGTTTCCTGCAATATCCAGTTGTAGAATGGATGTGACCATAGTTAACCTCCAGATCTTGTCCACGTTAAAAAATAGAAGACTATTTGGAATCACATGCATGGCGTAGCGAGAGGGTCTCGAACCCCCAACGTCCGGTTTTGGAGACCGGTATTCTGCCAATTGAATTATCGCTACAATGATTGGCACCCCTGGAGAGACTCAAACTCCCAACCGCCTGGTTCGAAGCCAGGTGCTCTATTCGACTAAGCTACAGGGGTAGAAATTGAAACGCAATGACAGTGCATCAAGTTTTAAGTAAGCTCCATCCGCTCTGACCCTATTGATACGCAGGGAGATACAAGCTATGTGGTAGGCCGTGAAAGAATCGAACTTTCTTCAAACCCTTATGAGGGGTTTGCATCTGCCAATATGCTAACGGCCCAGTATGACAAACTGGTATTATCTGGCAGTCCCGGGTAGATTCGAACTACCGATGCTTGTGTCAAAGACAAGAGTGTTACCGCTACACCACAGGACTATTTAAAAATTAACGTAAAGGTTGTACGACTTTACAGGCCCTAACATTTGGAGTGGACGACAGGAATCAAACCTGCAAAATCCTGGGTTGCAACCAGGCGCTATAATCATTCAGCCACGTCCACATAATCTTTTTTGAAACGCCATCTTTGATTATTGGCGTTTGGTCTCGCTACTATTTTCATGAACACTTAACTACCTGGGCCTGTTAACGGGGGCACATGCTTTCTTTGTTTCACTGGACTTTTCCTATCGTAGAATCTGGCGCGAATGATGGGTGCTGACCCCACGACCTCTGCCTTGACAGGGCAGTGCTCTACCGTTGAGCTACATACGCATATTTGGTCTGGGTGGTTGGATTCGAACCAACGGCATCTTGCTTCCAGGGCAAGAACTCTGACCAGACTGAGCTACACCCAGATAATCGGAAGAGAAATCTTGAATCTAAACCGGGTCTTCGGGGAAACGAACCCGGTGCTCTAACATTAGATCTATCTAGCTAAATATTGGAGGCAAAGGCCGGGATTAAACCGGCATTTTCAATCTTATGAGGATTGCGCCATTTTCATTTCAGCCACTTTGCCGTGGTTGGTGATGTGTGATTCGAACACACGACATCCAACTGGTCCGGTTGGCACTCTAACCAGCTGAGTTAATCGCCATTGAACTGGTACCGGGGGCGGGATTTGAACCCGCAAAATCTTGTTTCTAAGACAAGCATGTATGCCAATTCCATCACCCCGGCAGAATGATTTGGTATCCCGAGCAGGAGTCAAACCTGCATTCTCCAGTTTCATAAACTGCTGCCTTATTCAATTTTGCCATCAGGATAAATTGGTGTTTTAACTCCGGGTCTGTATCCACCAATCCCTGGGGGAAGTTAAAGCAGTCCTTGTTTGGGGTGGATAATCGGACTTGAACCGATGACCTCCGAGGTCACAACCTGGCGCTCTTACCCACTGAGCTATACCCACCATTGTTAAGAAATATTGCGCGCATGGAATATCGCCGTCATGATCTTGTCGTGATCACGGTTGTAGGCTACTCCTGACCTTAAGAACCAACTCGCATTAGCTGGGTTGGCAGTCTTACGGTTTTTCGGGATATTCATATCCTGAACTGCACGTTCAAATTTACGATAGTGATTCATTGGATACCTCCGTTACTGTTGTGTTACGAAACTTCGGACTTTTACCGCACCGTTTTGCAGCCTCGCTGCTATTCAGCCGCCTCTGTGCTGACTGTGGTGTGATGACCTTCCTGTAGCTAACAAGGTAGGCACATTCAGTAGAGCCAGTCAGAATTGAACTGGCAATAATCAACTTGTAAAACAGGCACTCGCCCAAACTTAACTATGACCCCATATCTGGTACTCCCGAAGGGAATTGAACCCTCACCTACAGACTGAAAGTCTGTCGATCTCACCATTAATCCACGGGAGTGTAATTTAAGCCCGATTGTCGGGCAGCCTGGCTCGCAGGTATATCGTTTGTCCAGAGCCTGAGAACATAACAAACTGGTTGCTCTGGTGGGTACTGACCCGAATGGCACTTACTTAAGCAGAAAACTGTCTTCGCGAGCGTTAGCGCGGCGATCTCTAAACAGTGCTGAGACCATATGCCGAAAGAGATTGCCACGTCGCAAGCTCCTCGCAATGACGTCGTGTTAGCCTTAAGTAAGTACCATTCGGTACTTGCCCCCACTACCTCCCGGTTATCAGCCGGGGGCTCTACCATTGAGCTACAGAGCAATAAAATGGTACGTCCGGCGAGAGTTGAACTCGCATTGGCCGGATTAAAAGTCCGGTGTAATATCCAGTTATACTACGGACGCATAAATCTAACCCTCGCCGTTCCAGGAATTAGCCAGGGGATAATTCACGGCCAACGCCGCTTTTATCAATTGATATCGAGAGTGTCTCTGGTTTGCTCTCATAGAATTTTGTCTGGTGGTTGCAGATGGAGTCGAACCATCACGTCCAGAGGAGTCTGGGTTACAGCCAGGTGAGCCCGCCAATGCTCAGTACAACCGTTATCTGGCTCCCCGATCAGGATTCGAACCCGAAACTTCTGATTAACAGTCAGCTACGTTCACCATTTATGCCATCAGGGAAGAATAAGGCCTGAGATTACAGCCTCTATGAAGATCCTTTCACTGGATTATCAGTCGGTTCCACCCGCTGTTTCCCAGCTTATCCACCATGACCCCTTTCTTGGCATCATGGTAAACCTTCGTAACCGCCTTGTTTGAGTAGGTGGCAATACCTACATACCGCTAAGCTACTCGGCACTTCATCTACTCTCTGAGCTGGCCGGCCCATTGATGCGATTCGGTACCCGGGTTATTGGCTTGGGGCCTCAAACCCTTCTCGGTTCAGCAAGCTGCCGAGACTTAGGTCACTTTCACTTAACGCTGGAGTACGTCTTTCCATTTTCTGTTTGCCTTGAAATCAGGAATTGAACCTGAAACCCATTACTTAAGAGGTAATTGCTCTACCAGTTGAGCTATTTCAACAACCTGCCAAGATGTGCGTACTCCGGTGGTTCCAGTCCCTTTTGAGGACAAAAATGCCACACACCTCATGTCTTTCACGTATCCCGCTACTTGACCGTTTTTCAGGACCTGGGCCACTGCCCTCACCCTTCAAACTTCACTAACGCCCTAACCTGACGGCTCGGACTAATAGTGCACCCTTCATCCCTCCTGAAACGAGATGTTGACCCATGGCGTTAACAGTCACGAAAACATTCGAATACCACGGTTTTAGCCGCCCGGCATCCTTAATCACCATGCATCCCTTTCTCAGTATCTCCGAGCAACCCGAAGACGTAGAGGACTGGGCTTGCGTAAATCGACCGAGTTACCCCGGCGGGGGTATGCAGGCATTCCCCCTTTTTCGATGTCGCCATCAATTATCGTAAAGACCTCACGCGGCCTGATGACACTGCCGGCTACACTGGATGTCCGGCTTATCCATCATGGGGACCCGATGTGTCGCTGCACTGGCATCTCGGGACAAGAATGCCAGGCATTTGCCTGCAAGCAGGCGAATCTGGAGCAGATACCCGGAATCGAACTGGGGTCTTCGGCCAGGAAAGCCGTCGCTCTACCCATTGAGCTATATCTGCAGTTGTGGGCGGTCGATGGGTTCGACATATCGCAGACAAAAGTCCGCGACAAAACAACTGACTGATTACTTCAGTGTTTCGCCCGGCCACCGGTTTCCCGGTGGCATTGCGTGATTCCAAATTGTCAAAGATCATTAACACCGGGAACGCCAGTGTTGGGGCATAAAAAAACCCCGGGTGCCTTCTCAAGCACAACCGGGGTTTTTTAAACTCTCGGAGGTGCTTGTTATTACGGCAACCCTCCGAAGGACTTTCATGGAGAATTACGTTTTACGAATACCCTTTGAATCAAAATGATTCTGTTCCAGGTTCCTGGGCGCATTGCTTATATACAGACCGGATATACAGAGCTGCTTGCCCATAAACTCAGGGCGCAACTGGGTTGTAGGCGATACATAAATCACCGGCCAGATAGCTCTATTTATCGATAACATGTTCACTAAAAACTTTGCTCCTAAATTTATTCAATAGCTTACGCCAGTCACTCACCAGTAATATTCATGGGGTCGGTGATTACCCAAAGGAAGTACCAGACTATCCGGATCTTTCCCCTTCAATACTGCCATACAGCAGCGTTTATTTTGCCGTCTCCTGGGCCGACTCATATAGAGCTTGACCCACCAGCCAGGTGTATGACCTAAGCAATAGGTTGACCATGGCCCCGTATATTTTCTTTTAATACGACCATTGTGGTCCCTATCAAAAGTCTTATTTTTTACAGACATTTCATATTCCTCTAGTTGAATAACTAGAAGATGTCTTTACAAAAATAACCCTCTAAACAATTTTTCATTTATAGTTTCCCTTTCTGCCGGCATAAAAAAACCCGGACTTGTTTAGCACAATCCGGGTTTTTTGTTTTTACTCGGAAGGTGCTATTGACCTTCCAAAATAGAAAGTCAAAAATCTACTGTCTTATACCCATTATCAAAAGATATACATATCCACTCACGCATAGGCGCAGCCAGGGGGCTGGTCCTGAGTTGTTTCTGCGCTGAGATGAATAAATGATGCATATCTTTAAAATTAATCAGAATTAAGAATTGCTGCGTAGTATAATGAAGCATTACAAGCTGTCAACCATTTTTTACAAGATTCTTGTTATTTATTATGCCCAAAAAAAATACTTCTACTGATGATTTTCGAAAACAGGTTGGTGCACGAATCAAACAGGCCCGGCAAATGGCGGGGTTTAAGACGCGCGCAGCATTTATACAGGCGACTCCTGAATGGAGTGTCAGCCGACTGGGTAACTATGAGCAGGGCATCTCTATGCCCGCCTCTCAGGACATATTGAAGATAGCTGAAGTCACTAAAATTAATCCCTGCTGGATTCAGTTTGGTTTAGGTAGCATAGGGTCTGGTGAGCGCGACCTTCAGGCTATTCGCCATCAGAACCTGAGCCAACTGGTAAAGTCTTTAAATAAAACAGAAGTCACTGCAGTCAGGAAAACTACCGGGTTAAAACCATCAGAATTCAAGCAACACCTGGATAACCCCTTCCTTAAACTCCAGGATAAATTATGTCGTAAGATCGAAAAGCAACTAAAAAAACCCCGCAACTGGATGGATGAACAGCATGTGGAGCTAGACGGCCTATGCGCCTACTTTCCAGATGATCTTCAGGAAATTTTGATGATCTACTCAAATCTGGATCAAAAAGAAAAGGATCAAATGATGCAAATATCCAGGGTCATAGCAGCTGGTTCAATCTGATCCTCGCTCTGTTCTAAATACCCTTATTTATACATTCAGGTCTTTTCCAGGTGCCGCTCTTTTGAGGTGTTTTAGTGCTATACCCTTCATTTTATCAATCCATTCTTCGTAGAACTCAAAATCACAAAAACAAAGCGTTGGTTGGAAAACCTCGAAGCTAAATTGCATCAGTGAAATTGGTCGAAAGAAGCAGGAGAATGTAGTCTTTATCAACGATGAGAATGGGACGTTAAAGTCAGAAACCATAAAGCAGCAAGAGCTATCTTTTCTGCACATGGCGCTAAAGGAGTTAAAGATCTTTTAAAACGACAGAAAAGCCTGGTAATGGAAATTGGCCTGGTTTCTTCACGCATCTTCTGGTTTTGTCAATAATTGCACTCACAGTTACTGCTAACTAAATAATTCTCAATGGCGGAAATAACAAGACGAACAACAGTTTCTAGAAATGATCATGCACTTTGATCTATACCTGATTTACAGTTTAAGACTTGATTTAATTTTAGCCACTCAATGATCCTCAACCGCTAGCGGTTTGGTAACTACACCATGTCAATCAGCGGGAGAGGTACTGTAAATGGTAGGGTATATAACGCACTCACTGGGGCCTGCTTCCTCTAGCAGGCCCCTTCAGTTGAAGCAATACTGCACTTACTCAAGATGGGCAATGGACTCTGGGTATTTTGAACCGAGCCAAATTGATATAACGCCTTTTTATTTAATAAAAACTATTTTATACCATAGTCTGCGAGAACTTTTTTGTAGGTACCATCTGCCTTGATAGCTGCTAACCCCTTATTAAAAGCGTCAATAATTTTTTGTCCCCGTGCATTTGCCTTTCCAGAGGCAATGTGCAGGTTGTTGACAGATAAGGCGTTCGCGGTAAAGTCAATCGCACCCAAGTCCAATCCCGCCCGCTTGATGACAGACTTGGCCACAATTTCATCATCCAACGTCAGGTCGATCCGCTTGCTCAGTAGTTTCTTAACATTGGCCTCAATACTACCTGTTTCCGGCCGTGAGAAGTTGGTCGCATTTGAAAATTCTTCGCCATAGCCGTAGCCTGCAACTATGCCTACTTTTTTCCCGCTGAGGCTATCCAAACCATTGAACTCAAAGTTATCACCTTTTCTCTTTATAAACTTGATACTGTTCTGTGCATAATAATCACTGTAGATCAAATAACCAGCCCGCTCTTCAGTGAACCAGGCTCCCGGCAGTATATCCACATTACCATTTTTAACTTCATTTAATGCCCTGTTCCAGGGCATGATTTTGAAATCGACCGTATACCCTTCCTTTTCCATGGCAGCTTTGATTAATGCGATGGATAGCCCAGAATCAGCACCTTTTTGAATAAAAGGAGGCCAGGGATCCTGAGCTGCGGTAACAGTTTCTGCCTGTACCGAAAAGGAAAGAAATAAACTTAACACTAGAGCGTTTAAGATTTTCATATAATTACCTCTCTGTAGTAATTTTCACTTTTGAGTTTTAAAAGCCCTGTAAGCATCAATCAGACTTACCAGAGCACGAAACAACGGAACATTGTTGAATTAATGTAAGTAACTGCCTAGTCGCCGAAAATCATCCTCGTATTCTTTTAGCTCCTGCTACTCTGACAGAGTCATGTAGATAGAACGCTTTCTTTATCGAAATCCTGTACTCCAGACTTCATCATCAAGTTTTGAATTTCGATAATCTTCCAATAACTTCTCCTGCTAGCTTGCTGACATCCTCAGCACGACCTGCAGTATCAGTGGCGTTCCTGGATAAAGAATTCGCAACATCGGATACTTCTACAATATTCTGGTTAATTTCAGTGATAACTCGAGTCTGCTCTTCGGCTGCGGTAGAAATGCTGCGGTTCTTTTCTGTCAAAGCCTGGATTGCGACATTAATTTCCTCTATCGCGTCGCCAGCTTTGCTCACTCTTTCCACGCCTACCTGAGTACGTTCAGCCAGTGAGGCCACACCTTTTTCTACAGCATCGCTAACGCTCTGCAAGGTTTCAATGCTACTTTGAATCTCATCCGTAGATTGACTGGTTTTTACCGCCAAATTACGCACTTCGTCTGCCACGACCGCAAATCCACGCCCTGCTTCTCCCGCTCTTGCGGCTTCAATCGCTGCATTTAAGGCAAGCAGATTGGTTTGTTCGGAAATCGTTTTAATGACCTCCAGCACCTGGCTTATATTCTTGCCTTCTGAAATCAGTTGAGATGCCTGGCTGGTTACTGTGCCAATTTCTTTCGCAAGAGAATCAATATCGCGAACAACAGTACCGACGATCGACCTGCCCTGGGCGCTTTTTTCCATGGCTATGCCAGCGTCATTCGAGGCCTCGGTCGCGCCATTGGCAACCTCTGAAATAGATGCGGTCATCTCCGTAGTGGCTGTCGCCATCATCTGAATCTGGGATTGTTGTCCAACGAGATGTTCCGAGGTTTCTAAAGCCTTCTTGCGACTTTCGTTAGATTTATTCTGCAGTTCCAACGCAGCTGTACTAATGCTGGAAACGATATCCTTGAGAGAATTGATAAAGGTGTTGACGCCGTTGGTTAAACGGTCCAATTCCTTTCCGGGTGGTAAATCCAGCTGCTGGGTAAGATCACCTTCACCCGTGGCAATTTCCTGAATCGCATCAGAAATTACCTTGATGGGCCTGAGCATGGTTCGATTTAACACTACCAGTATCAGCAGGGTAATGCTGGCATCCAGCACTAAAATCATCACCACTTGTTGCATCAAAAGAATATGCAATCGGGGCTTAATGATATTCATGTTGGCATAGACGGTCACCTTCCCGACAGCGTTTTTCTCTTCATATTCGATATAGACTAGCTCTGATTCAGAAGTATTTGTGGTTGTTTCCGGCGCTGAGTCGATTTCGATAAAAACCGCTTTACCATTTTCATCGACACCGTCCTTACCAAACCAGGCTAAAGTCTTCCCATCGGCTCCGATCACCTGGATAGCGGCTATCACATTCGCAGTCAGTTCTGATTTAATATTGGCCTGTAAAGAGTCTGCGTTGTAATTCCAGATTGGTCCTGGCAGACTTAGTTGCATACGCCCGAGCGCTGCGTTTACTGAATCATTGAGATCATTGATTAAGCCGTCTCTAAAGCTTGAGTAGTTGAAATAACCAAAAACCATCAGAATTAAAGTAACAACCAGGATAATTTGAGCGATAAACTGAAATTTGATACTTCTAAACATAACCTTCCTCGGCACGAATGGGCCCGGATATTCCGGATTCCGGTTAACATTATTGATAGATCAAGCAGGCGATCACTATTATTCTAATTAAAGAGAATAGTATAAAAAAAAGATTTGGTGCTAATTATATGTTTATGATTACTCCATTCACTCGGCTAATAAGGTTTGTATTTGAGAAACTGAAGATGCTTTCAGCAGCAATACTGGTGCAGCCACTCGAAATCTTTGACCAATTGATGCACGCTTCACCCTTTGAGCTGCTAAAACTGATGCGGATGCGTGGTATTTTCCAGGTCACCTTTGATCAATAATTTTACTTCTCTGGCCCACGGAGAGAACAACAATTCTCTGCAAAATGCACCTTAGAATCTGCATGCATCAGGTCCCGCAGAGACATAACATAGTCGACCAGAGGTGCCTAAGGTGTAAAAAACGAACTCCTACTTCGCACCAGACCGAATCAGCAGCGAGACAATATCCTTTCTTCTGGTCAATCTATCGTCATCAAAGATGGAGTCTTCGGTGAGTCTTTTTGCATATTCAAGAGGAGTGACTTCCTCTGAGTACAGACTAATGGCACTCCCGGCAAGGTTGGGATCGGCCCCGGCGTTTATAAGGAGTTCCACCATTTTCAAGGATCCTCGACTGACAGCTTCTATAAGAGCGGTACTCTGAAATTTATTCTTAACGTTGGGGTTGGCTCCCTTCTCCAGTAAAAGCTGTACAACATCCTGATTACTGGCCACAACCGCTTCCACAAGAGGCCTGGATTTCTCCATAGGAAGGCCATCGGGCGGCATCCCTAGCTCCAGAAGGTACTTCACAAGCGGATAAGCGCTCGGATGAGGTTTAAAGTCTTCTTCCATCCTTGATGCAATACTCAACATAGACTCACCCAGCAGGTTTATATGATTGTAGTCAACATTATGTTCTACAAATAATTGAACGAGTTCCAGATGTTCTTTGCTGAAATAAAGAATGTTATTAGTATCAGTTGAGATAATATTCGGATCAGCACCCTTATTAAGAAGAAATTCCACGGTTTTGCGGTCATTCATATCTGCGGCCTTCATCAGAGGTGTTTTGCGCTTAAAACTGCCATCCAGTAGATTGAGATCAGCACCCGACTCCACAAGCAGCCTGGTTGCATCGAAATGACCGCCAGCTATGGTCAGGTGGATGGGTGCCATACCTTTATTGGTTTTTCGATTTATCTGTTCTTTTTGGTCCTGGAGAATCTTTCTCAAAGCGTCTACATCGCCCGCTCGAGCGGCTATGTGGATCGGATAAAATTTCTCTGAAGGAAAGCTTTGCCGCCCATTGTGGCTCCATGTAGGAACCGTTACATAACTCCGGAATGAGATCAAAAGCAGAGATATCAAAGAGAAGAAAATGCTGAACATAAAGGGCTGAATGGAGGAGAGCTTGATCAGACACACCCCTCCGTAGAGAAGTAAGAAAAGGAGCAATAAAGTGGGAAGAAAAGTAAGCGTATAAAGCCGCCTGTCATTAGCGTCGGTTTCTTCAGGAAAATCTCTAAAGTTTATCGACATTCTTGCATTTAAAAATACTTCTCTATAATTGGAAAAGAAATGTTCGAAAAGCTGAATAGCTGCTCCGACGAAAATAATCAGGAGAATCAACCATAAACGATCGCTCGTTTCTGAAACAAAATAAAGCGAACTGAGAACACCCAGCAGTGGAACAATCGCTACGGGCAGAAGTAAATATCTCAACCCCGTTGTAAATATAACAGCTACAAATAACTCAATCATTGCTACCTCTAAAATTACATCCATCTGCCAGGTACTTTTTGGGCTAAACCCCAAATCATTCCTCTTCAAGTCTATGTAGCTTATGTCTATATCAAAGACCTGCCCCAAATGGCTCTTACTTAAGGGAAAAATGTCATCGCGAGTACCCAAAGGGCATAAACTAAGCGCGGCAGGAGTGGCATATGGATATGCCGTTTACGAACCTGAGGATGAAATCTCAAACCTTGTCGTAGCCCCACTGACGAAGAGATTAGATCCCTTGCTTCCGTAAACGCTACATCCGTGTAGCACTTCCGCCACGTCGCAAGCTAGGCTCTGGCTTCCTCGGCTCTTGCATCCTGCTTCGCCCTAACACCTACATCCTTATAGGCGTCCTCGCAAAGACAGCTTAGTTGCCTTAAGTTAAGTGCCATTCAGACTTGCCCCCTCTTATTCTTGTTCACAGGAAATACAAAATTAATCATTGATATCCTTTAAACAATGGACAATTAAATTCACTTTAGCCCTGCTGATTATTTGCTGGCAATTATTTCAAACGGAGCAATTAACCCGGCAGTCAAACCAGCCGTCAGGTTACTAATCTTTTGAGAAAAGGTTTGTCCCATGAGTATCTCCAGTCCCGGCATGTCTGGCTTATTACTGCTGCGCTGCAAATCACGCAATACATTGAGACTTTTTAAAGCAGTATCGCGATGGTCCTGCGTCCTGTCGATTTTAAAACCTGCTGCTGCTAATCGTTTCAGATAGTCGTTAAGTGTTTCTAAATGTGATTCTGATGCATCATCAGCCCAGGGCAATGGATACTCAGGTTGTGCACTGTCAGTCGACATCACATCATAGATAAGTAACTTTCCCTGCGCATTTATTACACGATAAATTTCTGAGAATAATGCAGATTTGTCATTAATATTCATCCCTACATGCAACATACAGGCGCAATCAAAGTAATTTGAATCATAAGGTAGATCTAATGCGTTACAACAGTTTAAATCGATTTTATCTTCAAGATTTACCCAGTGATTTAGCGTCTGCCCAGTGGCAATATATTCGGGATTTGAATCTATACCTGTCACCTGACAGTTATTGGTATCGACCAGATAGCGCGCAGTACCGCCAATGCCGCAACCTATATCAAGTAACTGCTGACCAGCCCTCAGATTCAATTGTTGAGTGATCAGGTGGGTGACATGCCGACCACCAATATGAAATTCATCGATGCGTCCCAGGTCCTCAAGTTTTAAGTCCTCTACTCTGATACCTGCCGTTTTAAAAGCCAGAGTGATTTCGTTCAACAAAGCATTATCTAAATTATCAGGACTTTTATTCATTACATACTCGCAAGGTCAGCAGTATCAGGGTCAACCATTAGCTCTACGTTTCCTAACAAACTTTCCTATTCAAGGAAGATGCAGTCCAAAGCAAACCCAGTTCTTGATAAGAGTTGGCGTTACTGGCATACACCCGCACAATCGCCTCGTCTCGTTCCGGTGTAATTCTCTCATACTCTGCCAGAGTTTTAGAAACCGATATCCTCTGAATTTTTGGTATTTGCAAATCCTTTTCCTGATCACCCATATGCCGTTGCACTTTTATTGGCTGTGACGTGTATGGTTTTCTTGATCTAGACGGAGTATGCTATTCACAGGCCAAGACAGAAATAATTGAGTTGTAGCAACGTTGCGCATCTCAATATGATTAGGACTATTAATTTCAACAAAGGAAAGAACAATGAAAAAGAAAATGTCATCATTAGCCATTATTATTTACGCAATTTCCTGTATTTTCTCTAAAAACGCCTTCGCACAAGAATCAGACGCCGCTGAAAAAACCGAATCCGAGATTGTAGCGAAAACTGCAGCTGAAGCTAAGAAAGATCCTGTGCCGATACTAGAAAGAGATACAAAAATTCAAACCAAATTTGAAAATCGTGGTAATTACGCGGGAGATAAAATAAGTTTTCACTTCGATATACCAGCAAGCAAAGTTAAGCTGGTTAATGGGGAGACCATTGAGGCTGAATGTATTCCAGCAGGATTACAGATGCGTGTTTTAACTAATCCAAATGATGATGGCACAGTGCGTGCCGTTATTATTCCAGGTGAATATATTAAATGCGATAAAACAAAAGGAGATATGCATCCACTCGCAAATAAACTAATCGAAATTAATCCCAATTTCGAGGGTGCCGCCCCTAGACGAACTAGCTGGACTTATGGAACTCTGGTCGTTCCCTATAAAGCAATACAAGGCGGATCAAAAAGCATTAAAAGCAGTACTACAATTGGTCCATACGCCGGAAGGTCTGTCGATTTTGGTTGGTTTGAATCGGAATTTATAGTCTTCGCAGGCCCAACATTAATTGAAAATTCTTTTGTTGATAATGGCGAGTCCAAAACCGAATCACTATTTGGTATTGGTTATGGTTTAGGTTTTGTTGCTACGCTTGATAAAGAATTTAAAATGGGACTCGTTTTGGGGGTAGACACGGTTAGCGGCGATTCAGACTACGAGGATAACAATAAATCATGGTGGGCAGTTGCCATAGGATATGAATTCAATTAGATCGTTACACTGGCCCGAATAGGGGCACAGAATCACATAGAGAAAGATACTTTAATTTGAGAAGCCGTGGCTATCAGTGCGCCAACGGCATTACGTATAGTCGCAACACGCTCTTTGAAAAAATAACGGAACATAGATTAAGATTGCTTCGCAAATTGATAAAGTAAGGACTCGTAGAGTCACATTGGGTGGGTACAAGTTGCAAGAGTAAGAGAATATAAAAATTAAAATGACGACAGATATACCGACAATAGTTGGAACATTAATCTGTAGCTTATTGGTAGTAGCTCTGAGGTTTCCACAGAACTAGACCTACCCCAAGCAAAAGTCAAAACCTATGCCAGCGGCACTTATTACTATCAGGAATTGGAGGGGGATTACTGTGGATTGCATTTCACCCGAATTGGCAGGATTATGAAGAGGATGCTGGAAACAGAAAGGCTACAGCTTAAAAGCTAGACCTGACTCAAAAGCGCCCTTTAACCCAACCTGCTAAAAATTGATTAACTTACCTTTTTAATTGTCAACTGAATTGAACCGGCGTTATTTTCATAAAAGGTCCATACATCATTCGGAAAACAATACAAATAACCAGGCTTATTGATTTCTAAACTTTTATTTTGATACTTTGGTAACTCCACATATTGATGTGGATGTGGAGAACCATCGTTTTTCATAGAGACTCCAGACTCCCCATCATTACTTATTGCTCCAGTCATGACGAACCAGGGAAAATCTTCCACTCGCTTAGTATTGATAAAATCTGTCGACTCATTCTTGGTCGCTTTTTTGAATATACTTTCCATTGAACCCAAAAAAGAACTAGCGCCGCGAACGATATCGCCCATCGTAAGCTTATCGTCTTCGGTGCCTTTCCAATCGCAGGCATCATTACTATCCTTCCATACGCCGTGGGCAGAAAAACGATACCTACCTTCTTCTAGATAGACACCCGTATTGTTCCATCGTGTATTGGCATAAATATCGACTGTCAAAGATTCACCCTTTTTCAAGATGAAGGTTGGATGGTACGGTGCATACTGTATTGGTGAACTAGATTGTCGTTCGAGAACACTGCTATGTAGACAGTCTATGTTTTGATCACAAATAGCAGGAATATTTCTAGGCCTTGAACGCATTTTTGAGAATATTCCCTTGAAAGAGTTATGCATAACTCCACTTGAATTTTCTGAAGCATCGGGAATGGTGTTATCACGGAATACCAGCCCTGCCTTCTCCGCTTCTTTCATCATCCATTCTAGAGCGATATCAGAGAGTGTTGTATCGGCATATCCACCTCCGACATCACTATGTACACCAGGAAACCAGACTTCCTTTATATCCTGGCCTCGAAACTTACTTGGCTGCCAGTGAGTAACAGTAAAGCTTGAACGTTTCTCATCCAGAGCCATGGCATGTCGACCAATCTTGATATGCTTACCAAGTATATTGTCGTGGAAGCGCCATTTATCAGCATTATCAAAAAAATTAAGTATCTCGAGATCATCAGGGACACCTAAAGCACCGACGGTGTCCCATACACCAACAAATTTAATCGGCAAGGCTTTTCCCTGTAATTGATACTCTGGAGTGAATCCAAGTATTTCCTCCACTTTTTTTCCTTCTGCACGGGCATCGTAGAGAGCATGCACCCGTTTCCAGATTTCTTTTGGCGACAACCCATTAAGATCAAGCAACCCTAAAGAGAATAGCCCGGCCAAACTGCGTGCAGTGAATGCGCCACGACTAAAACCGAACAGGTAGACGCTATCTTCCTCACTATAATTACTGGCCAACCACTGATAACCGCTACAAATATGGCGTCGAATTCCAACCCCGAAAGCACCGCCCAGTATAGGCTGTAGCAACCCACCCTCTCCACCGAGGCCAGGGTGATAATATTTTATTTGCTCTGAGTCACCACTGACATCAATAGCATTATGCAGTTTGAATACGTTAGTCGGGGCAGGTATACCATTATCTTCCTGATCTGGATTATTCCAGGTACCGTCGTAACAAAGAACTAAATTGCTCATATAAAACTCCCTTTTCAGTTTAAAATTTTCTTAAGACATCAGAATAGACATCAGTGTCAGGTCTAAATTTTAGTCTAATGAGAAAATATTGAGTTACTATTGAAAAGCAGGGGTAAATGTTGTTGCTTAAATTAATAAAAAAGAGAGACAACGAATTTTCAAGAAATATATCAGGCGCCAATGTTCTCGAATGAAAAACTAGCTTTTGAACTTCTATACCCAATATGGCTTGTTGCATAAATAGCCCCCTGCCTTTATGCGATTTTTATTAGTTATTTTGTATAGATACTGCAGAGTACTTCCAAACTAACTTCCTGTTTGATCCCTGAAGACTGCTTTCTTTTTTTAAAAGTACGCTTCGATTTTTTTAAAGTCAAACTATTTCTTATTGAAATTTCATAAACTTTCTTTAAATGCTTCACGCAACCCATCAACAATCACAGAAAAATAAATGTTATTAATGTACACGAGTCCAAATATATTAAGATGGGTTTTAAGGATTTCACTGAGCAGTAAATCTTTGAAAATATAGGTTATTTCCCGCAAGAAGCGAAGATTCGTAATTTACATAAAACAGTCATTATTGAAGCAATAATCTCGATGCGTCAGACTTAACTCGTCAGACTAGATTATCAGCGAATGTTGCACTCTGAAAGGCTTATTTTGGAATATATTTTTTGATATTTAAAAAGGTTAAACACTAATTCAAAGACCTAACCCTGCCTCAATTTTCAGTATGATGTTGCTGCATTTAGGGCCATCGACTTTCAGGTCGGATGGCCCGTTCGATTTACCTCGCCACAAACTCCAGCACGGTAGCGTTGATGCAATAACGCGGTTTGCCTTTGGGGCCGTCATCAAACACGTGCCCCAGGTGAATGCCGCTACTGCTGGACAACACCTCGGTGCGATGCATTCCATAACTGCCGTCGGTCTGTTCAATGGTGGCTCCCTTAACCGGGCGGGTGAAGGATAACCACCCACTACCGGAGTTGAAACGATCACGGGTATCGAACAATGGTGCGCCGCTTAATTTATCGATAAAAACACCATCAGGGGTATGCTTAAATTCTTCGTACTGGCGACAGAAACGGCTATCCGTTCCCTGCGCAAAAGCTACCCGATATGCTTCACTATCGCCAAGCTTAAAATAACCAAGCGCCTTGTAAAATTCCTCTGCCGACATATAACCCTGGTGTCCAAAGACTTCCTTACCATTGTCCAGGAAGTAAATCGTCGGCGTGGCCCAGGTCGGTGTTTTCAGAGTAAGTCCATTAAGCCCTGAAGCCATACGAAATGTCATTGGAATACTACCGTGATACTTGCTGCTGACATCTTTCTTGAATCTTTCACAGAATGGGCAATGCTCAGCTTCCAGCACCACCACCTGCTTACCTGCGAGCAATGCGCTGTTATCGACCTTTGCAGTCGCATGCTTTGTAAAGGTAACGCCAGTCGCATGATTCGGGCAGTAACCATTAGGGTTCTTGAGCAGGTAGTCCTGGTGATATTCCTCAGCCGGGTTAAATTTTCGCAAAGGCTTGATCTCGGTAACAATACTGCCATAGCCTGCATCGCTTAACAGTTTCTGATACTGATCACGCATCTTAAGCGCCGCCTGATGCTGTGCTTCGTCGGTATACAGGATAATGGAACGATACTGGGTGCCGACATCATTGCCCTGACGATTTTTCTGTGTCGGGTCATGCTCTTCAAAGAAATGCTGCAGCAATGCTTCGGTGCTGAGCATTTCGCTATTGTATTTAACCTCGACCACTTCAGCGTAATTATCTGGGTCAAACTTGTATTCGTATTTCGTGATTTCACGATAATCAGGTTTAATCTTACTGTCACCATCCGCATAGCCAGAAACAGCATCGACCACACCCGGCAACGCCTGATAGCCCTTTTCAGCACCCCAAAAGCAGCCAGAACCCAGCACGATGGTTTTCACGTGACTGCTTGCCGGCATATCCGCAGATGATTGGGGTAGTGCAGCCTGCACTGGCTGCTGCACGACGAACAGGCCAATGATCAGGGCGAGGACTTTTTTCGATAACATAGAAAATTCTCCGGGATAACAGGTTAGGTATAACACAGTAGAACGCCTGCTATCCATCTAAGTTCACCCTCACATTAAAATGTTATCTTTTTGTGATAATTGTGATAAATAACGGATATCTTGAAAGCATACGATGGTTGTTATTTAGTAGCTCAGGCGCCAGACTAACATTGATCCGGATTTTTCTTCCCAGAACAAGATTATCAGTTCAGCATTCATTCAGTGTATCAATCGTAAAGTATTTCCCGAACGAACAACTGGAGATAATTATGAAATTTTTTAACACTGTTTTTGTTTTACCCCTGGTAGCTGTGCTATCAAACCCGGTAATGGCACACGTTGATCATAGTAGCTATTCAAAACTGGATAACCGAATAGAACGACAACATAATCGAATCAATAAAGGGGTTCGCATGGGTGAGCTGACAAAAAAAGAAGCCCAAAAGCTACGCAAACAACACCGGCAGATAAAGAAGCTGAGCATGCAATTCAACAAGGATGGGCACTTAAGTCGATTTGAGCGAAAGATACTAAAACGGGAGCTAAACCTGGCCAGTCATCGCATTTATGATTTGAAGCATAATGATCACTACCGGAATAAAAGACTATATGAAAGTGGGAACCCTGATAAGAAACATTCAGGCCATTTCAAACGAACTCAATTTCATGATCAAGACCGGATAACACAAAAATATTACAGAAATCATTTTTAGATCTGGCGGGATTGGGATGCAAGGAGGAATTCGTCGAATGGACATTTCCTCTAATGCATCCCTAGTCGTGTCAGAGTAAGTCTGAACTAATTCAAATTAGGTGTAAGTAAACCATCCCCGGAACTCCCCGACCCTATCAAATAAATTCATGGAGATTTTATCTTGGGTATACAAATCAGAATTAACAGCCTTACGTGATCCCAAATCTCTGCGCAATATTTTTAATTTGTATCTGACCTTCGTTATTTCGTTATTTGCTGCAAGGTCTATGCTGGCTTATATTTTGTGATATTCAAAAAGGTTGATCCTAATTCAAAGACCTGACCCCTGCCTTCCTGTTTTAATCCTTCCTGAACAAATGCCTGACACTTTCGAATCGCAGTTTTACGCTGCACACTAAACTGTGACAATAGATAATCACTCGATAACCAATTAGGTTCTGAAGCCTGACCAACGGTATCGAGGTAGCTACTCCATTTCCACTGATCGACCTTTTTAACCATTCCTGTCTTAACAGGGTTCAGCACGATATATCGACTTAATAGCTGAGCTGGTCTTTAACTCTTTCACTAATATAACTATCCGGGCCAAATTCATGCATAGCGATTTACCTATAAATTTTTATTTTGAAAGTTGAGTTTGGGCTTTCATAGATACTGATATATTATAAATTTTGAGCATCATAACCTGATGGTCGAATATCTCTTCATTTGGTAAATGATTCGCACAATTCTTTCTCGTCCGAATTTAGCATCGGATACCAAACCTCGTTGCAGGTTCTTTTATAAATCTCATCAAGATTCCAGTTCCAAATCAAGATTTTTCCATGTTCAATTTTACTCGAGGTTTTGTTTGGCTCTATGTTTGTCGTAAACTGGCTTTCATCGGTAAATGAAGCGGCTAGAGCCTTACCCATATCGTTCCAAGCGACTGACAAAACCCCAGCATGCGCGCCAAAAATCGTTGTTGAGTTACGAGAATAATTTTTACCCGCCCAAATTTTTAGGCTTCCATCAGCCCCACCTGACACAAGACTTTTGTTTTTCTTATCTGGATTGAATGCCAGTGCATTAGTACCACCGGAGTGACCTAAAAGTTGCTCATCGGTAACGACATAGTTTTGAGTTTTTACATCAATCAGCCATAGTTGTATGGGCCCATAACTGCCTGCAGCTGCAAGTATGGTACCATCTGGTGAATATTCGAGGTCTTTGATTTGACCAATCCCCCCCGACATTAGAAGTTTATCACCATTATTTAAAAATTTTCCGGTGCTTGAAATATAGTACAGGATAACATCACCAGATGTCGTACCAATTGCGAGAGTAAGATTTTCGTTTTCTTCATGGGGGCTAAATGCAGCCGATAGAATTCCCGAACCTTGTTCGGTTTTGATTTCATTTTTGAATATCAACTCACCTGTTCCGGTGGTACTCCTTTCCCACAAAATCAACTTACTTCTCTTATCTCCTCCCGACTTCCATTCGCCCGAAATCAACCACTTGTTATCTGGACTGAAGGCAACCGCCCAAAGACCATCCGTATGTTGGCTTGAGTTACAAAAAGGTTGACCATCTATATTTTTAATATCGATTGTCATTAAAGTTTTGTTACTCATCGCCGCCGCCAGAAAGCGGCCATCTGGTGATTTATCTAGTTTCCTGACTGTTTGCGTATTTTTCCTACAGTTTGACGGCTCATTAACTAATACAGAATTTTGGTATATCCACTTTTGTATGCCGTAGTTCGTGCTACCAGAAAACAGTTCATTATCGGTTCCGAACTTAATGCTTTGAGGGTAAAAAATTGTAGAGAAGTTCGAAATATTTTCTGTTCCAGGCAGTTCCTGATGGACAAGCTTGGATAAGTGATTGTTCCTTTCCCAAACCCAGGTTTGATACAGGTCATTTCCTATAAGGTAATCATCACCCACCACGACATTTGTGAAATTACGCATCGAGGTCCTTTTTTGGATCACCGCTACAGGCAGATAATTGGAATGTGGCTCGTCAACGTTTATACTTCTAACGTCCCATTCGTAAATGCTGTCGTCAACTATGGTATACAAAAAGTGATCCTCGCTGATGACGGCAGATGATAGGTGCTTCTTATTTGGATGATATAAAATACCATTCGCAATACTTCCTTTATCCGGAACAAGACTGAGAATGCCATCCTCTTTTCCCTGACCTGACTTTGGGTTGACCAGGAATACCTGAGAGTCCATGTGCACCTTCAGAAAGCGTGACGAATTGTTATCGATCAGGGCAAGTGCTACAACTGAATTTGGCTCCTCAGGGCTTTCAATTTTTGGTGGATTGAAGACCTTTGTCTGGGCGAGATGAATAACGGACAGTGAGTTCTTATTTGTTATATTTAGGTCGATCGGTATTTTATCCAGGGACACACTTCCGTCCTGCATTCCCAGTAGTATTGATGATTCCCCATTTTTTTGATGACTCACCTCGATGCTTGTTACTGGATTTGATTGGCCATTTGGTATGGAACCGGAAGCGCAATGTTGCCATTCCCTCGGTTTTCGGCATAAAAATACAACATTATCTAGTTTTGCTATAACCGCCAATTCTCCATCTTGACTTATGTCGATGACAGCAGCGGACTTAGGGCTGTCTTTAATATTTAACTTACCCTTCTTAACTAATCTTATATCGAGTGTGCTTCCTTTTTTATCGAGCTGTAAAACTTTCCACTCGTTGTTTGAAATCAGAAGGACATGCTTGCCGTCGGGGAAAAATCTAATAACAGGTGGCGAATACTCTAGCTTCGATGAAAAGCAGTAGTTACCATCTAATTCAACGCGTAGGGATTCTATTCTTATACATTTTTTCTGCTGCCTATTGATCGTCAAATATGCGACTAATGGTTGCTCGCTCGTATAGTAAGCGATCGGCTTGACTACTTCACTCGAAAATGGTATTGACCTTACAAAACCAAGTCGATCAGAGTAGCTGGTCATTACCGTATTGAATGCACTGAATAACGGTGCGTCGAATTGCTTTCTTTCCAAAGAGTCTTTATCAAAGGTTTTGTTTGCTTCCTCATACCCTTTAATAACTGCTAGTAACGCCCCTTGGTCATCTCTCAATCTCCATTTTTGGGACTGATAGCTATTGATCGCTTTGTTTACAGAATCTTTTTTAACGCCCTTTTGGTATTCCTCAAACATATTTTTGTTATCTTCAGAAATCTGACCTGCTACTTTTTGCACGTTTTTAATCCGGATTTCAATTTGTTGTCTCGTAGCATCGATTTGTTCCTGAATTTTGTCTTTTTCCTCCTGTAACTTTTTAATGTCTTGATTTTTTGTAAATTCATTAATTTCTAATTGTTTTTTAAGCATGGAAAATTCTTTTTTAGTATCCGACAGCTTTCTTTCAGCATCATCAACCTCGTATGCATATGTAGCCAAAGTACCCATTAATATAAAGGTAGCGACTGAAAAAAAAATCAATATTGCAACCATACCCAAGGCTGGATAAAATACATGCTTCTGGTCTAACTCAATGTATTTCGCTTCATAAGGGCACAACAGGTCTGGGTATAATTTTTTGAATGACCGGGCTTTTAAAAATTGACGAATGTTAAAAAGCCCCGAGCTTGCTTCTCCCTGCATTCTCGCCCGTGCCGCTTTTCTCCAGTCTTCCTGATCTCGAAACCAATCCGAATTGTTTATCTTGATCGGATCAACAATTCTATCGTGTGCCAGTTCATAATAGGTTATCAGGTTCCTCTCCTGTAAACGGACAATATGCATGTCCAGTAGTTTCTTAAGCTCCTGTCGTGTAACACCCCACTGACTTTCTATTTCATGATAGCTAAGAAGGTTGCGTAAACTTTTTTGTGAAATCAACCCATCTTGAATCATTGCCCTGATTCTATATTCCCTGGCATTTTCCGTCAGTTTCTTAACTTTTGTTTTGTCTGATAGAATGGACGCTTTAAGCGCGGTTTCATAAAACTTAGCAAGAGCTTTATTCAATTCATTTCTGTTCGAACCTGGTGCGAAAGCAAAACACGGCCCAAATTCAATTGAATTATTAGCTTTGTCAAGTTTTTGCTCGAGCTCTTTCCATGCGTCGTTGCATACCAGTTGTAAAAATAACGGTTCAATTTGAAATCCTGGCTCATATCTTTGCACTTGAAATTCAGATTTGATTGCAACCTCACTTAGGTTTTCAACTAATGCTTTTACGTCTTTTTTACACAGGTGTACGGGTGGTTTTTGGTATGCGCCCGTTTTGATTATTGCCTCAGCAGCCATATTCTTTCTAAGTAATTCCAGCCGAAACTTGGATCCCAGTCGATTAGGTATGTATTTCTTATAGTGGTCGAGCTCTGCCAAAAACTCTTCGCGCATTGCCAGTAGCAGCCAAATATTGGTGTTGTTTTCAATAAGTCGTCCCAGTGATTGGAAAAATGTGATCTTACCCTCCTCGTCATGGATATAACGAGTAAAAATATCTTCAAACTGGTCAATAACTAGAAGGTGATAATCCTGTTGAAGATGGATATCTCTGCGCATGAAAAATAATTCTAGATCCAGATCTGAAGTTAATTGAATATTTTCCTCAAGGAGCTGTTTCTCGGATTCATTTTCAGGTTTTAGCTTCAGCAGCAGCTCTACCAAGCTCGTTTCGTACAAGTTCTGTCCGTTTGAAATGCTGTAGACGTTTGTGCTTTCTTCCTTCAGTCTAAATTCAACCGGACCAAGCACCGAAAAGTTCTTTTTATTCCTAAACTGATCACAAACACCTCCTTTCCCGCTCAACAAGGATGACTTGCCAGCCCCGGAGATACCATGTAAAACGACAACTCGTTCCGCCAGCAACAAGCTGGTGAGACTCGCTATTTCATCGTCGCGTCCAAATACAGGAATTTCAGCTGTAAGTGAAACTGGACCAGGGAAGGGATTTTTGAGCATAGTTCACCTAAAATTAACAACATTAGAACTCTTGATTCTCTTTTGGAATTCGCTCAAGAACTCCTCAGCTGCACCCCAGTATACACTTATAGTAGGGCTATTTGGCCTGGGTCCACCTCCAGCTCCACAAAAGTAATGACGAAGATAATCGAGTGCTTTGTCGGGGTGTATCGTGACATCGTCATCAGGATCGATTTGTACCGCAACATGAAAGGAATCTATAGACAGATTGTTCATATATTTTTGCATTGCGCGGTAAAGAACTCGAAAGTCCAAGCTATTCCATTTAAATCCAAGGAATAAAAAATCACTGTTGTTTAGCTTTCCTTCCAGGGGACCTTGAATCTCTTTAATTCTTTGAGAGTAACTGGTCAAAAACTCAAAATAGTCATCTTCCGTAATTGATGCCCGCTCCAGAGAATTATAGCTTCCAAAAATCTTGAAGATAAGTGGAGAATCTACTTCGAAGGTGTTTGGTATTCGGGCGATATCGGGATTGGACGGGGAAGTTGTGTCTATCAGTGCAAAGTCGAGAATGTTGATTTCCTTAATTGATTGACTGTTATCTTTCACAATCGACAGAGCTGTTTCCATTAAAGGGTCAATGTTGGTTGTTAAATAGAGATCGACTGGAAGACGAGCCAATAAATTAAAAGGGTTATCTTGTTCTCTCTTGAAAATTTCTAAAGCAACATTAACTGCTACTTGCTGTAACGACATATCAGGATCAATGAGATTATGGTAATGAGCATACTTTTGCTGAATTTTTTCCTTATATTTTTTCAAAAATAAACTTTTTTTAGGGAGAATGGTTTTTACATATTGGAGAACTTCTGGAAGGTTTATTCTATGCGAAAAAGAAAGTGGAAAATTGTACTCATCAGCAAGCTCCCTCGCTATTTCGAGTCTATTCTGCTGTAGACGATAATGTACTCCGGGACCGATAATAGGAACCAATCTTTTTTCTTCAAGACTATCTAGTATGGAAACCCAGTTTTGATTGGAGCCTCCTTCAGAAACAAATCCTGGGACAAACCAAAGTCTTGATGAATTAAGGCGGCTTATCAAAACGGGTTTGCAGGAGTCTTCCTGACTTAAAACTTTGTGTCTTGAGCATGCTATTGCTCCAGATACATGACCATGCTCCGCTAATTCCTTTACAAACCGGCCTATAAACATATGCCATTTATCATTTTGCATTTGTTGAGAACAGGTTATAACAAATCCCGATCCCATATGGGCAAATGTAGGAGAGAAATGATTGACCGACTGAAAAGATTCTTCATCCTCAGTTATGCCGTTAATGACGCAGGATGGAATCAAAATGACCAATCGTGGAATAGGTGTAGATCTGAATGAATGAATAAATTCAGTTCGTGACAAATCTCTGCCCGACATGCGTAAAAAATACTCCCCATTTTTTTTATATGCCTGACAGACGAGGTATAGCACATCAAATGATGAATCACAGGAAAGATAATTAAATAAATCTTCAGGAGTGGGTCTTAGTAAAGTATGACGATCATTATTTTCTGACGACAACGAGCGCAAACTATCCTTCATAAGTTCTAGATATTGAGATTGTTGGTTCGCATCTCCTACATAAGCCACGTCGTTTGTGATATCAGAATACACTGAAAGAACCCGCAGTTTTCGTTTGGTCTGGCTCTGACATTCCACAGCCTCTCTACCATCTGCGTAATATACTCTCGAAAAATAAACCTGATCAGACTGCGCGGCTAATTCTCCATCGATTACCGGAAGCATTTCCCACGAGATACCGTATAGCTCGCCAGCATTTGCGTTTATACCAAGATGTAAATGCATCGGAATGTTCATCTCCCTGGATTTAAGGAATGCTTCTGACAGAAACTGATCAACCCGTTTCTTCTCCGAAGAATTTGAAACGTTAGTCAGTTCAGAGGTTAGAAGGGGGCCATCTGTAAAGGGTTCTTGAATGTCTCTATCGATATCATCCGATGGTGGTTGAATGGTAGCTGAGCCAGAAAAATTAACAGAACTGTATTCGTCACCTTCCTTGTAAGAATAATTTACGTCAATGCGATAGGAGTTATATTCTGAATGGCTTAAATTGATTTGCAGTCCTAAATATCTGTTCCTAAGGTCTTCGCCTCGGATTAGGTAACGAGAACTTGGATTTATGTGATTTTCTTGAGGGTTGTTATTTTCATCGTCTCTAGTTGCGCAGGTATCGAGAAGCGTAGATCTTTGTATGCTATTCTTCACGATTTTACCAAGTCGTTTGGCTAATCTGTTTTTGAATTTTGCCCGGTCGACTTTGTCAAGCTCTATAAATGTTAGCTTTTCATCATCGCGATCCTTAGTTTTTCGACTTTTACCCAAGCTGTGCTGTGGCTCAACTTGCAGTTTATTGAGCCAAGGCCATTTTTCCTCGTATGGGCACGGTTCAATCAATATAGGTATGAGTTTAAGATCAGGATGATCTGTATCATTGCTGTCCGCATCAGTATTGATACCAAAAGCCGATGTATAAAAGGAGATTACTTCTTTGTTCGTTATATATGAACTATTAATGAACTCCCAATCTAGGAGTAGTATGGCGACCGATGAAGCGGAAAGAGCCTTCTCGATTTCGAATTGCCAATTATCTCCAGAATCGATTTTTTCATCAGTCCAAATTAGTGAATCCAGACCGGTAAACTTTGCAATATCTTTACACTCTTCCAAACAATTATTACCAGCACCTTTGTGAGCATAGCTGATGAAGATCGGCCGATTTGTTTCCATAAAGCCACCCCTACCCAATGTTCTATCAATCTTTAATTTTTTAATATCTCTTTATACCGATTGCGAGTAACCTAAACCAGAAAAGACATTAGGGTCAGGTCTAGCTTTTATCCTAATACAAAAACGCTGAGCCGCTATTGAAAAACAGGGATGAATTTTGTTGATTAATTTAATGTAAAAGAGAGGTAAAGACTTTAATAGAATTATTTTGGACACCAGTTTTTTCTTATGAAAAACTAGCTTTTGATTTTCTATATCCAATATGGTTTGTTGCATAAATAGCCCCCTGCCTTTATGCGTTTTTTATTAGTTATTTTGTATAGAGATTACAGAGCAATTCCAAACTAACTTCCTGTTTGATCCCTGAAGACTGCTTTCTTTTTTTTAAAATACGCTTTGATTTTTTTAAAGTCAAACTATTTCTCATTTTGATTTCATAAGATAATTTTAATGCGCTTCATATTACCCAACATAAATCACCAATAAACCGATCTTATTAAAGTACACGAGCCCAATTATATTAAAAGGGCCAATAATGGGCTAACCAGTCTTTAAGCCTTTGAAAAAAAACAAATTTTTTTTGACAGGGAGTGCGGAAGCACTATGCGCCTATAACAGGAGTTATCAATGTAAAATTTCTTTGTGTTTGACCTGACTCATCAAACTGGATTCAGCAGAGGCATAAATAGATTTAATATTGAATACTCATTTATTTCTCTCTGCAAGGCATATACATGCTTATATTTCGATCATCAGGGCTATTGTCGGTTGATAATCGATCAGCTCTAGCGCATCAAACATGAGTATAGAAACACTGTCTTTTCATATTTTGATATTCAAAAATGTTGATTCTAATTCAATGACTTGACCCCTCCTCCTAGTCCATAATCAACTTGAACATTTCACGGGCGACATCCGCTTTGGTAAAATCTGGCTTCTTTATCATTTCCTTACCCAATGAAACAGCCCTTTTGTAGTTGTAGGTTTCTACGGGGTAACGTATTCGGATTTCACTTCTTTCTTAGTGTCGGTCATAATGTTGATTCCTGATATGATTGATGACAGTTTTAATTGATTGATCGGACGCGGTTTCGAATCCTGAGATCTCTTCCAGAAGGATGAATATCGCATCAATCACTTTATCTCCCGGCAAACCGTAACCACGCGAATCAATGATGAAATCAGTCAGTGACTTGATCTCATCATGATGAAAAGCTGGGTGGGTATATTTCTCGGTTGCCATATAGGGACCATCAAAGCGAATGGGGCAAAAGACAACGGGTAAAGGGACAATTTATATGTCAACTTTTAAGCTTAGACTGCGATTTAAGATAGCGAATAAAGGTGTTATCAAGGGTGAAGGTAAAGAGTTTGAATTTACCTTACCAAATGGACATGAGGCATCGTTACACGCTGTGAACACTGAAACGATTTCAGATGCTAAAGAATTCGTTATCTTATCAGGTGGTTACTCAACTGAAGAAACGGCTCTTCAATATGGATATAAGCTAAAAGATGCGGTTTTATGTTATGGAACTTTATACAGAGTTGGAGTTGATGTTGGTAAAGATAAAGCGAGTACATTCTTAGCAGAACATGTAAAGGAAAAAATACTAAATACTCATGGAGTAAAAATGATTGATGATGTTCATGGGATAACTGTATACAACGAGGACTTCCCGACATCAAGCATATCTACACATGGGGCAATTATTGTAAATGCTAGGGATACAGATTACTTTTCAGAACAACTATGTGATCTAATTTCAATAGATTTTAATTTAGATGACCAAATTAAATTGGCAATGGAACTGATGACTTCATCATTTTTTGAGTCGTCGCCTAGAGCACGTTTCCTAACTTTAGTATTGGCTGCGGAGTCTGTTTTGTCACCTGAGGAACGGTCAGGAGAAACAAAAAGATTAGTTGATGATTTGAAGCGACTGACTGAACAGGCAAGTATTGATGACCCAGAGAAAAGGTCGGTTATAGGTACATTGAACTGGTTGTATAAAGATTCAATATCAACAAGTTTGAAGAAAATGGCGTTATGCTATCTTCCTGGTAATAAATACGATGGAACGACATCGGTAAAATTCATAAAGAAATGTTACGAAGCTCGAAGTAAACTGGTTCATTCTGGGGCTGTAGATGAATCTAAGTACAATGTTGGTACGCTAGCGGCAAACTTAGAGCTTTACATGAAAGACATGCTAACAAAAATGGCAAATTTACAAGAGTGAGTTATGAGCTCCAGAGACTCAGCATCATTTGGTAAGCGGCAAGAATATGTTATTACTTAAACGTGGATTCAACGCTCACCTGGCGTTGGTCGATGATCAGGAAATCGACTGTATTATTCGTTTCGATAGCAACACCTATGTGGATATCTAGATAAAGGCTAAATCTGGGGACACAATAATTACCTCTCTTTAGTAATTAATAGGGGCCACTGTCCGTGTTAATATATTTACTGCTCCAATATAAACCGCGCATTCAAAACGTTTAACAACTCAAAAGAATTAAGGTACTCAATACCGAACTGGTCACAAATATTCGGAATTTTTACCTTCTTTGACTCCGACCCAACCAATGTCTCATGCGTGACGATAACTGAGCCTAATGCCCCAGCTTTTGCAATTAACCAGGGATCAGCTCCGGCTAGAAACTGATCTCTATTAGCAGGCTGGTAATCTCCATCGACTACAAACTGAACGATCTCAGCATAACGCTCCTGAGTCTCTTCATCTGTAACTACCAGAAATTGACTCTCCCGGCCCTTAACCCAACTTGATAAGTCATCGCCATAGCTATTCAACTCATTAAATATCGGTTGAACGCTATTGACCAGATTGTTTTGATATTGAATATCAAGCCACTGCCAATATCCTGGGCAGATATCCATGCCATAGTAGAGATTTTTCGCTTCTATATAGGTATTTGCATCCAGCAGATATTTCAAACGCCCAACTCCTTAGCAAATGTTTTTATTTTATCCGGTTTAATGTTCAGTAGACGGCCTGCATCGCGTAACAAAATCTTTCCACTCAACGCTTCTCTCGCTACTGCTCTGGCAAAGCGGGTACTTAACTGGGATTTTTTGGAAACATAATATGTTGGGCCTCCATCACTCTTGTTCTGCTTCCTCCAGGCTTCTTCCTGTGCCTGAATAAAATCGCGATAGGTCTGCAGGTCAATCTTCCCTAACGTCAATGCCCGGCGAGCTATCACCCAACGACTAACATGAAAGTGAGCACGCAAATCAGCTATATTTTCCGTCCAAACCTTAAAGTCCTCGCGCCATAATTGCTCAAACTCTTTAGAAGGCACTAAAAACTCAGCAGCTACCTGGTTACACAGTATTTCTTCCTGACGTTTGTTGGATGGGTCACCATCGGAAATACCTGTAACACCTAACCAGATATGGCAAAGCTCATGA
Source organism: Gammaproteobacteria bacterium (assembly GCA_050306135.1). GTDB lineage: Bacteria > Pseudomonadota > Gammaproteobacteria > JACNJF01. Next base: position 1,461 of record JBNLGQ010000074.1, on the reverse strand, counting down.
ATCAATGTAAATAGTCGCGCACTGGGCCAATCAGCATGATTGATAAAAATAAGTGGTGCCTGTTCGTCAGCTATTGCAAAGCCCCGGAATTCATCGGCATTGAATGGTCGCGTCCAATGATTTAAGAAACTTTCACGCATGACCATTACCCCTGCAGCCTCAATCCGATCTACCAGATCTCGGTAGTAATCTTCCCACGTCCCCCTCTCTGGATACTCACCTACTCCAAGCTTCTGGCGCATATCATCAACAATTTGCTGACAAGGGGTTTGTACAGTGAAACGACCAATAAATTCAGGAGGTGGAACGAGCTGATCAGCCATGTACTCCTGGTACCAGGACTGTCGCTGTAGCACGATTTTGACAATATCCAGCAGCTCAGCACTAGGCTTTTGCGGCTGTTTACCCCCAACCGTCCGTAAATCTGGTAAAGGCAACTTATCTTCTGGTGGGTGTTGCAAGAACAGATAGCCGAAAGGTACATGAGTCTTACTGGCAAAGGTTTGTGCCTGCCGGAAGGTTAATGGCTTGTCTCCAGATGCCCAGGCATACAGTTTTTCTTCTGGGACTTTGAGCTTATCCGCAAGCGCAGCAATGCTTAACTGGGCACGTTGTTGTGCCCAGTTAAGCATTGCTGGATTAATTTTTGCGTAAGCAGTTGCCATTATCTCTACTGAACCGGTAAGAATTCCTTCTTCAAGTTTAGGACAATATAAAAAATAGATGGCGTAAGCAAGCTGTCACTGGGGGTAGCCCTAAAATAACTAAATTGAGGGGTGAGTCGAATTATCTAACCACCGACAATAATTCTGTTCGATTCCAAGCACGGTATCTAGTGAATAGCAGGGCTTCGAATATAAGATGGCTTCCCTTGGCTCCGTAAACGACACCTCCCTGTATCACTCCTGCCGCGCTTCGGTAATTGCCATGGATGGTATGTATGCAGAAAACGCAGGAGCGTTTTTCTGTCGCGATGACAGTAGTGGAAGAATAATGGTGCCCAGGGGCGGACAAATTCGTCTGGAACGAATTTCGCATGAGCGTTAGCGAACCCTTCAGGGTGAGGCTCAGGGATGAGCTGAATAATCTAACCACCGACAAAAATGCTGTTCGATTCCAAGTACGATATTCGGCTAAGCAGTTTTTTTGGGAAACGTGGTGGTATTAAAATGGTGCCCAGGGGCGGACAAATTCGTCTGGAACGAATTTCGCACGAGCATAGCGAGCCCGTATGGTGAGGGTCAAGGATGACCCGAATTATCGAACCACCGACAAAAATGCTGTTCGATTCCAAGCACGGTATTTGATGAATAGCAGGGCTTCGAATATAAGATGGCTTCCCTTGGCTCCGTAAACGATACCTCCCTGTATCACTCCTGCCGCGCTTTGCTCGCGATGACAGTAGTGGGAGAATAATGGTGCCCAGGGGCGGAATCGAACCACCGACACGGGGATTTTCAG
>JBNLGQ010000073.1:0-3046 GCA_050306135.1 Gammaproteobacteria bacterium | reverse complement strand
TAAGCATAAAAAGGTAGCCATCACCGCTTGCATGCGAAAAATAATAACCATCTTGAATGCAATGGTTCGCGATAATTGCGAGTGGCAAATGAATTAAATTAAAATTTTGCAGGCTTGTTTTTAATCACAGTCTCTTGTTAGGTGCCAATACATAATTTTATGCTCTGGTTATAGCCCAGGGAAAGTTTGGAATGCCTGGTTCCTGCCTGATTGTTCTTCACACCTTCAAGTGTATTGGATGAAACCGAAATATTTGCGGAATCCCCCCAGGACGACCTCCACATTGCCCCTAAACTAATATAATCATCCGAGCTTATTATTGAAGACAATGGTATCGCGTAGGAAGGTGTTAATGTATACGAATATTTTTCTCTAAATCTAGGTTGATTTCTGATATTTTCAAATAAATCTTCCATAGGTTCTTGTTCTTCTTCAGACTTTTTACTTTCGGGGTATAACCCTTCAATTGTTTTACCTGGATATGATGTAGTTACGTCTTCTAAAAACTTTATTTCAATTTCATCTTCTTTCTTTACCTCTTTATTTTCAATCCATGTCAAATGCTTGTCTTGATCTCCACTCCCATAGTAACCACCGGTCATATTTATATCGGCTAACTCTTCTCCATAAACATCACCGACTACTTGAACGCTTAAAATATTGAGTCCTTCGCTTGATACTGCTACCAACTCTTTTCCATTTAATAAGATGATGAAACCTGCCATGGATTTACCTGCACCTAACAGTTTAAATAAGTGGAAAATTGAGGTGTTTAAACACCTCAATTTTCCACATATGACTTTTAGAAATGATTTGTGCTTTTAGATGGAATTTCGAGGTTTCCTTTTTTAATTCAAAAGCTTGTAAGATTCTCATCCTTTTATTCCTTGATTTAACTCCCAGAATATTACCGCATTTTGCCATAATATGGGTAAATTGATTAAAAATCCGGTTCAACTCACTAATCTCCCAATTTAACCCCAGAATGCATATAATTATCACGCTAACTTTCCCTCAGTGTTCTCTGTGGTATGTACTTTTTTGTATAGGCTTAGCAAAAATTCACAGTCCACTCAACCTCTCCAACAACCCAGAAACCCGCACCGTCTTCCTCTCAACAGCACTCCCAATAACACTACCCAACCCCCAAATCTCAACACTATCCCTCGCCCGAGTAATACCCGTATACAACAACTCCCGAGTACAAACACTAGATTCATAACCCGGCAATACCATCAGCACCCTTTCAAATTCAGACCCCTGAGATTTATGCACCGTCATCGCATAAGCCGATTTTGATTCGGGTAACTGCGATAATGAAAGCACCCGATAGCCCTTATCATCAGCCTCAAACCAGACCTTGAGCTGTCCATCATCATCCGGCCAAACAATGCCAATATCCCCATTATGAATACCATACTGATACATATTGCTACTCATCATCAACGGCATACCGGCAAAATAGGGACGATCATCTGATATTTTATTGTGCCGCTTCAAAGCCTGTTCAATCACGCTATTGATTTGATCAACGCCGCTCACACCATCCCATACCGCTGCCAGAATCTGAAAGCGATAAAAGCATTCAAAAGCATCCTTGATTTCTTTGGCATCAATGATTTGCTGATAGTGCTGCAACGCCTGTTGTATTAACTGTTCATTGAGTTGTTGATCGGTTAGCTGTTGCCATTGCACTTTCTGTTCTGGCTGAGATTCCATCAAAAATTGCAGGCTTGCTTCACTATCTCCTGTATTGATCAGACGCGCTAACTGGCCAATTCCTGAATTGCTATCGAATCTATAGCTTTTCTGTAACACAACAACCTGGTCAGCCAGACGATAATCACCTGTGTATTCGGGGATCTTGTAATCCAGGGTTTGCCTTATCCATTTGCATTGAGGCTTGCTGAACTGGGTGCCTTTCAGCTCACCACATAGATCGGCGAAAACACTGCCAGCCTCTACCGATGACAGCTGGTCTTTGTCTCCCAGCAGGATTAATCGTGCATGGGGCGGCAGAGCTTCACACACCACCGCCATCATTTGCTGATCGATCATGGAGGCTTCATCCAGTACCAGCACATCGCAACTTAATGGGTAGTCGCAGTTATAACGCGGTCGATGTGTGTAGCGATGGATACCCAGCAGCCGATGCAGGGTGACGGCTTTGTCGGGTATCTGCTGTTCGACGAACAGGTCGTGTGTCATTTCTGCACGACTTGCCTGTATGGATTGCGATAATCGGGCTGCGGCTTTTCCGGTGGGGGCTGCCAGCTTTATCTTTAGCTGCGGATTCTGTTGTATTAGCAACGAGAGTATAGAGCTGACCGTGCGGGTTTTGCCGGTACCCGGTCCACCTGAGATGATACAGAGCTGGTGATGGCTGCTCACCAGGGCTGCGATTTTCTGGTAATCAGGGTTTTCATTACCACTGAATAATTGCTCAAGTTGATCCGCTTTTATTTTTGGTAATGGGCCGCCAGGTTTTGATAAAGCTAGCAGTCGCTGTGCGAGCTGATTTTCGTAATGAAAATAGCGATTCAGGTAGAGCTTGTTTAAATCAAAAATCAGCGGCCTGTTTTCATTTTTGCTACCAATGATCGGACTGGTTTCAATGGATTCGATCAGGTTCTGGATTTCCGGGGCAGGGCACAACAGCAGCGCTTCGCTGCGTTTTGCAATATCATCGATACTCAGGCAGACATTGCCCTGTTTGATTTCATGATTCACCAGCACGGCAAGATGCAGACAGAGCTCTGTTGCATCTGGATGCTGCTCCAGTAAATAACGCGCCAGAGTGATCTGAGCATAGTCCAGTCGATTCTGCTTAACGGCCTGAATGATGAGTTTGAGTTTATCCATCAGTCAAATAGCTCATCCAGTTGTTGAATCACTACACTATCGGGCCTATCAAAATATATACCCTTGCCAGCATGCTCCGGTGACATGCCACGGATGAACAGGTAATAAACACCGCCGATGTGTTGCTCATATTGATAGCCGGGCAGGCGTTGTTTGAGGTAACGATGTAATGCCAGCGTGTAGA
>JBNLGQ010000072.1:0-40744 GCA_050306135.1 Gammaproteobacteria bacterium | reverse complement strand
CTTACTGCGTGCACCACGATAACCTTTGGCTTTATCCAGAATTTTTTTATGACGTGCGTGAGCGGTTACACCGCGTTTAACTCTAGGCATTTCTCACCTTCCTATGTATAGGGTAAAAGACGACGTACCTGACGTACATCATTAGCATTAACTTCAAGCATATCGCCCAGATGGCGTTTACGCTTACTGCTCTTTTTGGTGAGGATATGACGTAAATGAGACTGGCCACGTTTATAGTTACCCGCCGCATTACGTTTGAAGCGCTTGGCAGCGCCTCGACTCGATTTGATTTTAGGCATTTCAAACTCCCGTTCGATAAATATTAAATAAAAACCCTGCACGCCGGAGTCTGCGTGTTTGGGCATACTTCCAGTCTTTCGACTGTATATAACCGATTACTGCAAAAGCAGTAATACCGATTATTTCTTTTTGGGCACCAGTAACATCGTCATCTGGCGGCCTTCTGACTGCGGATATTGATCCACCGTCGCTACCTCATTCATATCTTCTTCGATACGCTTGAGTAAATTTCTTCCTAATTCCATATGCGCCATTTCTCGACCACGGAAACGTACAGTTACCTTTGCTCGATCACCGGCTTCTATGAATTCAGTCAGTTTTCTTAACTTGACCTGATAGTCACCCATCTCAGTGCCAGGGCGGAATTTGATTTCCTTAATCTGTATCTGGCGCTGTTTTTTACGCTGGTCATGCAATTTTTTCTTTTGCTGAAACCTGAACTTACCAAAGTCCATTAATCGACATACTGGAGGTTTGCTATTAGGTACAATTTCTACCAGATCCAGTTCGGCATCTGCTGCTGCCTGTAAAGCTTCCTGTATTGAAACTATACCTTTCTGTTCACCATCCTGATCGATTAATCTAACTTCAGGAACTGTTATCTCGTCATTTAAACGACTTTGCTTATCATCAGCGATTGGATTATTCCTCGCAATTATTCATAAAACTTGAAAGCTATTCGTAGCTTTGTATCTGAGATTGGACTCTGGATATAAAAGCATCTACTTTCATACTTCCCAGATCTTCACCAGACATGCTACGTACAGCAATCTCACCCTGCTCCATCTCCCGGTCACCGACCACAAGGAGGTAAGGAACGCGCTGCATTGTGTGCTCGCGAATTTTAAAGCCGATCTTCTCGTTTCTCAAGTCAGAAATCACTCTGAAACCCTGATTTTTAAGACTTTTTTCAACATCCTGCACATAAGGGGCCTGTTTATCAGTGATATTCATCAATACTGCCTGTACTGGCGATAACCACAGTGGCATTTTACCTTCGTGCTGCTCGATCAGAATCCCTATAAAGCGCTCAAAAGAACCCAGAATGGCCCGGTGTAACATGACAGGCGTTTGACGCGAACCATCTTCATCCACGTATTGTGCATTTAGACGGCCCGGCATAGAGAAGTCGACCTGAATCGTACCACATTGCCACTCGCGCCCTATACAATCTTTCAGGGTAAATTCAATCTTAGGACCATAAAAAGCACCTTCGCCAGGTAGCTCGTCCCAATCCAGCTGTTTTGCATCCATTGCTTCAGCCAATGCTTTTTCAGCTTTATCCCAAACTTCATCACTGCCCACGCGGTTTTCAGGACGAGTTGAGAGCCTGTAGATGACTTCACTAAAACCAAAATCCCTGTAAACCTCGTGCAGAAAATCGATGAAATCAGCTACCTCTGACTGTATCTGCTGCTCAGTACAAAAGATATGCGCATCATCCTGAACAAATGCTCTTACCCGCATCAACCCATGTAACGCGCCAGACATTTCATTACGGTGGCAGGAACCAAACTCAGCAAGCCTTAAAGGTAAATCTCGGTAGCTTTTCAAACCTTGATTAAATACCTGGATGTGGCAGGGGCAGTTCATCGGTTTGATGGCAAACTGCCTCTCTTCAGACTCCAGAGTAAACATGTCTGCACTAAATTTCGCTGCATGGCCTGATTTTTCCCACAAGGAAAAATCTACTAGCTGGGGTGTATTAATCTCCTTATAACCGTACTGCAGTTGTTTCTTACGCATATATTGCTGGACGGCCTGATAGATTGACCAGCCTTTTTCATGCCAGAAAACCTCACCTGGTGCTTCTTCCTGTATATGGAACAAATCGAGTTTCTTACCTATACGACGATGATCACGCTTTTCAGCTTCTTCCAGACGGTGCAGGTAAGCCTTTAACTGTTTTTTATCGCTCCACGCAGTACCGTAGATGCGTTGCAGCATCACATTATTGGAATCACCTCGCCAGTAGGCCCCGGCAAGCTTCATCAATTTGAAGCCCTGCCCTAGCTTACCGGTAGAAGGTAAGTGTGGTCCTCGACAAACATCAAACCAGTCTCCCTGACGGTATATAGATACCTCTTCTCCTTCAGGAATGATGTCTTTAATAATCTCAACCTTATATTCTTCACCCAGATCAGCAAAGGTAGCTATCGCCAGGTCTCTGTCCATGACTTCGCGTACAATAGGCAGATCTCTTTTGACGATCTCATGCATACGTTTTTCGATCAGCGTTAAATCATCGGGTGTAAAGGCTTCGTCACGATGAAAATCATAGTAGAAGCCATCTTCGATGGCTGGCCCAATAGTAACCTGAGTTCCTGGAAATAATTCCTGCACAGCCTGAGCCATCACATGAGCAGCATCATGCCGCATTAACTCTAGCGCTTCTTCATCTCTACTGGTAATAATTGAAACTTCAGCATCATCATTAATCATGAAGGATGCATCGACCAATTGGCCGTTGACCTTACCGGCCAATGTGGCTTTAGCTAAACCTGGGCCAATATCGGTAGCGATATCTATAATTGATACGGCTTGATCGAAAGAACGGATGGAACCATCGGGGAGTGTAACTTGAGGCATATTGATCCTGTTTCAGTGGTGACCCCTACCAAAGGCCACGTGTTAATCAAAAAAAATAAAATTAAACTAGGGACGTACTACCAAATTTTCTGGTATGCGTGAGTGGAATATTTCGGGCTCCAAGCCCTCTTCAACCATGCCTACTAAATAAATTTGGTAGGCGCGAGTGGATTCGAACCACCGACCCCCACCATGTCAAGGTGGTGCTCTAACCAACTGAGCTACGCGCCTGTAAATCAGGTCGGGTATTCTACATCACACAAGTAAATAATCAATCATCAACTGACTGAAATCGAAAATAAAAAAAAGCCCCATGAATGGGGCTTTTAAAGTTACCTGGCGAAGAGCTTAGTCATCCAGTTTCTGGATACCCATCATCTTCAGGATGTACTTTTCGTATAACGGTTCTGAAGTACCTTTCTTCATCTTACGCATGAAGTATTTTTCAAACGCGATCTTCGCCATATGCACCCACTTCCCTTTCTTAAACCAGGCGACATTACGTGGTGGAATCTGAGGAATCGCCACAAATGCTGCGCCTGTATCACCCATATCCGCAAGACAGATAGCATTCCAGGTAGCACCAGTAGTCGGCTCTTTGCCTGCTAGCTCATCCACAATGTTATGTACAATTGAAGTCACCATAGACTCAATCATATAACCTGTTTTAGGCGTACCTGTTGGTACAGGTGTCGCTTCTACTGGAGGAATAGCAATACAGACACCAGCCGAATAGATATTCTTATAGGTTGGGTTACGATGGAATTCATCGACCATTACGAAACCACGCGGGTTACATAGACCTTCAACATTTGCAACAGCATCTACCCCTTTAAATGCTGGTAACATCATGCCGAACTTATAACCAACTTCGTGTTGTTTGACGACTTCACCAGAAGCATCCAGTTCGTCTACAAACAGTTTTCCATCCTCAACTTTGGTGGTTTTGGCATTTGTAATCCAGTTAATGTGGTGATTGCGCAGCTCAGATTCCAGCATACCTTTAGAATCGCCTACACCGCCCAGACCCAGATGCCCGATATAAGGCTCGGAGGTTACAAAGGTCATAGGGAATTTATCGCGTACCTTACGTTTTCTCAAGTCGGCATCAACAATGAACGCAAATTCATAAGCAGGTCCAAAACAGCTGGCAAAAGGCATAGCACCGATAACAATCGGACCTGGCTCTTTCAATAACTCCTTATAATCTTCATACGCTTTTTCAGCATGATCGACAGTACATATTGAATGTGTATGATTTTCTGGTCCAGAACCTTCAACCTCTTCAAAGGCTAAACGAGGTCCAGTAATGATGACCAGGTAATCGTAATCAACGGTTTCACCCTTAGCTGTTTCCAGCTTGTTCGTAGAAGCATCGATCTTAGTAACAGTATCGCAGATAAAACCTATGCCTTTACGATCAAGATATGGCTTTATGGGGAAAGTGATTGACTTACGATCTCTCCAGCCCACTGCAACCCAGGGGTTAGAAGGAGTGAATTGAAAGTATTCATTTGAATTAATAACAGTGATCTGGTGCTTCTTACCCAGTTCATTTTTTAATTCATAGGCACAGGGCATACCGCCCGTTCCAGCGCCAAGGACAACTATATGAGCCATAGGGATCTCCTAAAATTATGTTTTTAATTTTTGATTATTGATTTTCTTAAGGAACCTTTGCATAAATCCATATCATGCATTCTGTTGATATTAAAATATGCAGAGATTTCTTAACTTATCCGCTCGAATACTAATCCATTTATTTAATTTTATCTATATTTACACTGGTTATAAGTACGTGAAATATGGAAACTTTTTATTTCCTGTGAGTTTTAATGCATTGAATTGACATAGAGCAATTGTACTAATCATTAAACCCACCTTAATCCCTAGAAATATGGGCTTAAGCCTCTGCAATATAATGTTTATTTTTCAGAGTTTCTATTTCATCTCTCAGCTGAGCAGCCTGTTCAAACTCCAGGTTATTCGCATGTTCATACATCTTCTTTTCCATAACAGACAAGCGCTTTTTTAACTCAGCAGGAGACATTTTATGCTGATACAACCCCTCAGCTTCTGCAATTTTACGAAGACCTGGCGTACCTCGCCCCTGGCCCATATCCATCACATCGGTTATCTGCTTACGGATACCGACAGGTGTAATGTTATGCTCCTTGTTAAAGGCCAGCTGTTTGTCACGACGCCTTTGTGTTTCATCAATAGCGCGCTGCATGGACCCCGTTATCCGGTCAGCATAAAGTATGGCTTTACCACTGAGGTTCCTCGCTGCTCGACCTATCGTCTGTATAAGCGCCCGGTCTGACCTCAAAAAACCTTCCTTGTCAGCATCCAGTATGGCCACCAGTGAAACCTCCGGCATATCCAGCCCTTCACGCAATAAATTGATTCCGACCAGCACGTCAAATTCACCCAGACGTAAATCACGTATAATCTCCATTCGTTCTACCGTATCTATATCTGAATGCAGGTAACGCACCTTAATGCCATGCTCACCTAGATAGTCCGTCAAATCCTCCGCCATGCGCTTGGTTAGTGTAGTTACAAGTACTCGTTCAGATAGATTCACCCTCACAGTAATTTCAGAAAGCAGATCATCTACCTGAGAAATGGCGGGTTTAATCTCAATAACGGGATCAACCAGACCTGTTGGACGCACTACCTGCTCGACCACAGCCGCAGCATTTTCATCTTCATATTTGCCCGGTGTGGCAGAAACAAATATCGTCTGTGGAGAAAGACGCTCAAATTCCTCAAATCGCAAGGGTCGATTATCCAGTGCCGAAGGCAGTCGAAACCCATACTCAACCAGAGTTTCTTTACGCGAACGATCACCTTTATACATACCACCGATCTGTGGCACACTGACATGACTTTCATCGATGAATAACAGGCAATCTTTAGGCAGGTAATCAAATAATGTTGGCGGTGGCTCGCCAGATTGCCTGCCTGATAGATAGCGAGAGTAATTTTCTATACCACTGCAATAACCCAGCTCCAGCATCATCTCAATATCATAATTGACGCGCTGCTCCAGACGTTGCGCTTCCACCAGCTTGTTCAACTCCATTAGCTGTGCCAGACGCTGTTGCAGCTCTACCTTGATATCTTCCAATGCAGCCACAATGGTTTCGCGTGGGGTCACGTAGTGTGTTTTGGGATAAACAGTAATGCGTTTAACCCGTTCCAGTATCTCTCCAGTTAAAGGATCAAACATACTGAGCTGCTCAACCTCATTATCAAACAGCTCGATACGTACCGCTTCGCGCTCACTATCTGCGGGGTGGATTTCAATAACATCGCCGCGTACTCGATAGGTACCACGCTTGAGCTCTATATCGTTGCGGCTGTACTGCAACTCAGCCAGGCGGCGAAGGATTCTGCGTTGATCGATTTGATCGCCCTGCACCACATGTAACAACATCTTAAGATAGGATTCTGGATCACCTAAACCATAAATAGCAGAGACAGACGCTACGATAACGGTATCTTTACGTTCAAATAAAGACTTGGTTGCTGACAGACGCATTTGTTCAATATGCTCATTAATGGATGCATCTTTCTCTATAAAAGTATCCGATGCAGCCACATAAGCTTCTGGCTGGTAATAGTCGTAATAGGAAACAAAGTATTGCACCGAGTTATGGGGGAAAAACTCTTTCATCTCTCCATATAACTGGGCAGCAAGCGTTTTATTATGAGCCATGATGATGGCCGGGCGTTGTAGATCTGCAATCACATTGGCCATGGTAAAGGTTTTACCCGATCCAGTGACACCCAGCAGGGTTTGATGCATCAGGCCATCATTAATCCCCTCAATCAGGCTGGCTATGGCCTGAGGTTGATCACCAGCTGGCTGGTAATCGGTTACCAGTTGAAACGGTTTTGACATACTGAAATAACTTCCACATTCATTTTATTCGAACAGAATTACAGTTTAACTTTCCAGGCCCACGGTAACACTTTATCAGCCCTGAATCAGGCTGTATGCTAAAGCCTTTCATGATTAATTAAAGTAAGGGCTCTCGACTTGAAATACCGACTATCTGACCGTGTCAATGCTATCAAACCTTCCCCAACCCTGGCTGTTACCAATCTGGCCAGTCAACTTCGAGCTCAAGGACGTGACATCATCGGGCTGGGCGCAGGCGAACCTGACTTCGATACCCCGCAGCATATTAAACAGGCAGCTATAGATGCCATTAATAACGGCCAGACCAAGTATACCGCTGTAGATGGAACAGCTGAACTGAAACAGGCGATTATTGATAAATTTAACAGAGACAACAGTCTCGACTATGCCGCCGATCAGATTCTGGTCTCCAGTGGTGGCAAGCAAAGCTTTTACAATCTTTGTCAGGCATACCTGAATAAAGGTGACGAAGTCATTATCCCAGCCCCTTACTGGGTTTCTTATCCTGATATGGTACTGCTGGCTGATGCGGTACCTGTGGTGGTCGAAACCTCGTTAGCAGAGAGTTTTAAAATAAGCGCTGAAAAGCTGCAAGCAGCTATCACCCCTAAGACCCGTATAGTGGTTATTAACAGCCCATCCAACCCCACTGGTATCGCCTATTCCCGTAAAGAATTAAAGGACATTGCCGACGTATTAATCCAGCACCCCGAAATCCTGATAGCTAGCGACGATATGTACGAGCATATCATCTGGAATAACGAAGGCTTCAGCAATATTCTAAATGCAGAAGCTGGTTTGTATGATCGTTGTATGGTGCTAAACGGAGTATCTAAAGCCTATTCTATGACTGGCTGGCGTATTGGCTATGCAGCAGGCCCCATCGATATCATCCGGGCTATGAAAAAAATTCAGTCGCAAAGCACCTCAAATCCAGCTTCTATCTCCCAGGCCGCTGCCGTAGCTGCTTTAAATGGCGATCAGGTCTGCATACAGGAGATGCTTACAGCTTTCAGGCAACGCCATGATTATGTGGTACAGACGCTAAACTCCATTGCTCATATTCAATGTATACCTTCTGATGGCACCTTTTACAGCTTTGCTAATATTCAATCTTTTATCGATAGCCGCCCTGATTTGGCAGACGATGTAGCCGTAGCGAATCATCTATTGGACACGGTGGGTGTTGCCGTAGTGCCGGGCTCGGCATTTGGCACTCCAGGCTATATGAGGCTATCGTTTGCAACCTCAATGCAAAACCTGGAAAAAGCATTACAAAGGATTGCAAAAGTTTTTGAAAAAAACATTTAAATACTATTGCTGATTGGTTTTTTTTCCATTACCATACGCTCCGCAATTCCCCGGTAGCTCAGTTGGTAGAGCAAATGACTGTTAATCATTGGGTCCCTGGTTCGAGCCCGGGCCGGGGAGCCATCTCTAAACTCTCGAGTTACTCTCAGTGACTCGAGAATTTTTAAAATTCTTCTCCTTTTCCTCTTTCTTTATTTTTAATCCGTTTTACGCTTTGCTATGCTGATGGCTATTTAATACCGGCAACTATCTTAATGAACAATTTCTTCTGGTCCAATCTGTTCAAACATAAGGACAGTGAAATCAATACCATTGCAGAGTACTGGAGTAATACCCCTCTATTTAAGGATATCCCGCTTCGTCATATCATAGCTTTGAGCGAAAACATGCATATCCGAAACTACCAGCAGGATGAAGTTGTGTTCCGTGAAGGCGATCAGGGCGCTGGCGTGATTCTTGTACTTGAAGGCCAGGTCAAAATTATGGCACTGGATACACCCATTTCTATACTGGACCGGGGAGACTTTTTTGGTGAAATCGCACTCGCTGAAAACGATAAGCGCACAGCAGATGCCGTCTGCTCGAGAAACTGCCGACTGGTATTTTTTCTGAAACAGGATCTCGAAGAATGGATTGAAGTAGAACATTATCTGGGGATGATCTTCCTTAAAAACCTCGCCTCTACACTGGCTCAGCGTTTACATCAGGCTAACCTGTTGTTAGCCAATAAAGTCGGAAACTAACATGGGACATCATGCTGAAACTAATCAGGCAAGCTCAGCTTATCTGGATACCTTCAAGGTTTTATCAGTTATCGGCGTTATTGTGCTAGCCGCCTTTTATCTACTTTCATCCGTATTACTGCCTATTATTATTTCTTTTACCCTATACGCTCTACTTCAGCCTTTCACAAATTACCTGTTACGAAAAAACATAAACCATTCGGCTGCCATTATATTCATGCTGATTGTTATGCTGTTTTTCAGTATTTTAGCCATCAGTTTTGCTCTGCCCCAATTATTAGGACAGGCCGCTTTCCTGAAAAATAAAATGCCGGGCATTTTCAACCACCTGGAAGACTTATTAAATTTATACAGCCAGAAATTTGCTGATACAACAGGCATCGAATTTAATGTTTCCGATATCGTAGTATCCATCCTTGCTCAGTCATCCTCTCTGGGCAACGCCTTATTAATCAAAATTTCAGAGCAGGTGTTTGCCATCACCCTAAGCATGATTCTGGTACCTTTATTAACCTACTTCATCCTCAAGGACTTTAAACAGGTACGCAATAAAGCACTCAACTGGCTTCCTAATTCAAGTTTTGAGCTGGGCTGGTTGATCTACCACCGCGTAACACGTCAGCTCATACTATATACCCGTGGCGTTATGATTCAGTCTTTTATCATGGCTGTGGTTGCTACGACAGGATATTTTATTATCGGACTGGATATGCCGGTATTACTGGGCACATTAACAGGTCTACTCAATTTGATTCCATATATAGGACCATTGATCTCAATGTTCCTTGCCACCATAGTGGCGGCAGCGGTGACGCCCTTCGAACCCAGTTTGATTTATATGGCAATAGCGGTAGTGATTGTGGCACAGATAGTAGATAACGTTGTGGTAATACCCTCAGTGATCGCCAATGCGGTGGATTTACATCCAGTGCTTGCCATTGTAGGTATTATTATTTTTGGGAATCTGTTTGGTACTATCGGCGTCATCCTGGCAATCCCTGCCATGGCAGCGATCAAAATCATCCAGCGCAATCTGTATTCTGATATTTATAATGATCGTCGTACGACTTACCTGAGCAACAGTAGTTAACTACCCTTATGCCTGATTGCCTCGGCCAATCTTAACAACGACTGCTGTAACTCTTCATCATCTATATTTTTTGCCGATACTTTGATTTTGTCGCTAACCTCTGCTGAAAAATGTGCGGCAGGTTTTAAACGAGGACGAGGTAATTCATTCTGCGCGCCGGTGGGGCTGGAGATTACCTTCAATGTCATCACCTGCCCAAATTGATGCTCAATTTCTCTGCTTATCTGTTGAGTATGCAAGCGCAGATAATTTACCAATCCAGCCGAAGGCAGTGAAAGCGTCAGGGTATTAGATTCTACACCCACCACCTTAACCATTTGAAAAACCGCATCAGAATTCATTGAATTAAAGAATTGCTGATATTGATTGATCAAAGCAGTTCTGGATTGAAAGTCATCGGGCAAAATCTTGCCGAACAGTTTAGACACCTGTAATGGGCTGCTTTTACCTTTTTTCCTTGCTTGAGTGGAAGTTTTTTTAGAGAAGTGCCTTGTCATATTCACATGATACCTCTAGTGGACAATCAGCACATACAGGCTTCTTGCGGCAATGCTGTTTCGCATGCGAGACAATCAGTGCGTGGAATTGTTGATAATGAGCAGCATCTGCCGGTAAATGCTGGTGGAATAACTGCTGCAGCCTGTTATAACTGTGCTCATATTCTAGCAAAGAAAGGCGTGAGAATATTCTGCGAGTATAGGTATCGATGATAAACAAAGGATGATTGAAGGCATACAGGCAGATATCATCAGCAGTCTCATCTCCCACACCTTTCAGATTGAGTAAATGCTGCCTCAACTCACTCTGACTAAATTGACTTAAACCGTTTACAGCGCCCTGCTCCAGATACCAGGCAGCTATATTTTTTAAACGCAGTGCTTTTTGATTGAAGTATCCAGAACTACGGATTAATTGGGCGAGTTGATCTGTTTCTAACTCAACAATAGCCTGTGCGTTACAAAGCTCCTGTTGTTTGAGATTGTCTATCGCTTTTTCGACATTACTCCAGTTGGTATTTTGTGTGAGGATAGCTCCGATAATAATCTCGAATTCATCTTCAGCAGGCCACCAGTCCTGATACCCATAATAGTCCTGAAGCCAGAGGAAAACCCGCTGGATTGCGTTATTTCCTTCGTCCATGCTTACGTTTCAGGTCATGCTGAACAACCTTATGATCGTAATCCAGTTGCAGCGAATCAAATAATCTCTTAACCGTTGTGTCTTCAAGAAATCGACTCTTCCCCGGCTTTAACCACTTGGGTAATGTAAATTCATGATAACGCACACGAACCAGGCGGCTGACCTCTACACCAACCGCTTCCCACAAGCGTCTTACCTCTCGATTACGCCCTTCACGCAAAACCACGTGGTACCAGTGATTAGTACCCTGGCCACCACCATCGGTGATCGAATCAAATTTAGCGGGTCCATCTTCCAGCTCAACACCATTGATGAGTTGTTTAAGCGCATCTTCTGTTACCTGACCGCGAACGCGTGCCGCATATTCACGCTCCAGCTCAAAGGAAGGATGCATAAGACGATTAGCCAGCTCACCATGATTAGTAAATAGCAGCAGCCCGGAGGTATTGATATCCAGTCTTCCAATACCAATCCAGCGTCCCTGCTGCAATCTGGGCAGATCGCTGTAAACGTCAGGTCGGCCTTCGGGGTCCGAACGCGTGCATACCAGTCCAATGGGCTTATGATACATCAGTATCTTAGGTTTAATTTCATGGCGGGATAAACGAACTGGTTTGTCATCCAGGGTAATCTTTTCTGCACCGCTTATCTGGTCACCGGGTTTTGCCTGCTTACCATTGACCTTGATGCGACCATCCTGCAGGTAGCGATCAATTTCACGACGCGAACCTATACCATTATGGGCGAGTAATTTTTGAATACGTTGCATGTTTTACCAGAGATTATTTTAAAGACCAGAGCTGACCGATTCCGGTGGACGATTCTGATAGTAATTGTGAATTATCGGCACTGATCTTTAAATCAAGAATAGTGGCTGAGTCAGGCTGTACAATATGCTTTACTTCAGGTAACCAGGTTTTAAGCCGCTTACCCGTTTTAACATCCCAGATATCGATACCTTTGGATGCCCTGCCTGTTGCCAGCAGGCTACCATCATCGGAGAAATCAGCTGATACAAAAGTCATTCCACGTGATTTGATCTCCAGATCAGATATCAGGGTTCCTTCTTTATCTGTAGCATAGATACTTGCCTGTCCACCGGAAGCATTGGCCAGCGCCATATTACCGTCATCTGATAACTCGACAAGTGCAATCTTGTACTTCATATTTTTGGCCCAGATATATTTACCTGTTTTAAGATCCCATAAACTGGCATGCCAGTCATCTGAGCCTGTCAATGCAAAACGTCCATCACGCGAAAGTGCCACCGAGTTAATCTTTTCATGATGGGGGAAGACATACACCATCTTACCCTGCTGCATATCGAAGTAGATTGCCTGCTTGGCTTTCATACCGATGAGAGCATAACGACCGTTGGCAGAGATGGCAACATCTCTCAGATCAGGCCAGGACCAGTAGCCTACCAGTTTTCCGGTAGATACTCGCCAACGCGCGATGGACTGTTGCTCAATAGTGACCAGATATTTGTTATCGGCAGAAAAATCGGCTGCGATAATACCGCCACGGTCATTGTCTTCATGCTGTACGCTGTAAAGCACCTTACCCTGATCGACATCCCATACCCGACCATAACCACCAATTGAGCCGGTTAACAGATAATGGCTATCATCACTAATCACAGCACCATATGACCCGGTATCCTCGTGCAGCCAGTGTTTCAATTCCTTGCCTTTCTCTGAGCAACCATATAAAGCGGCCACCAGTACCAGAAAAATGAAACGAATAAGGTGTGAAAACTTAATCATGAGGCAGGGATA
Organism: Gammaproteobacteria bacterium; assembly: GCA_050306135.1. Classification (GTDB taxonomy): domain Bacteria; phylum Pseudomonadota; class Gammaproteobacteria; genus JACNJF01. The sequence goes on along the minus strand of JBNLGQ010000072.1, from coordinate 27,862 downwards.
TCGTCCTCCGCTGCATCTTCACTTTCTTCAACAAGCTCCACTTGTTCGTTATCAAATTCCATGTTCTCAGGCTCTTCGCTATCTGGCATCTCTTCTTCAGTCTGTTCGCCCGATATCAGGTTATCTTCATTGAAGGCCAGCTCTGGATGAAAGCTATCCAGGTCCTTCAGCTCTGAAAGCGTCGGTAACTCATTTAAGGATTTAAGGTTGAAGTAATCCAGAAACGTGTTGGTGGTTCCATACAGGCTGGGCTTTCCAGGTACGTCTTTATGTCCCAGAGTTTTTACCCATTCTCGTTCCTGCAGCGTTTTTATAATATTCGAACTGACACTCACTCCACGAATAGACTCAATCTCTCCACGAGTAATCGGCTGACGATAAGCAATCAGCGCAAGCGTCTCTAACAGGGCTCGAGAATAGCGTGGAGGCTTTTGCTCCCAAAGCCGGGAAATCCACACAGAGTATTCCGAGTTGGCCTGAAAACGAAAGCCACTGGCAACCTGTTTAATCTGCAGGCCACGTGATTCATACTCATCAACCAGTTCATGCAAAACCTGACGAATTTCATCTTTACCTGGCTGTTCAATGTCGCCATGAAACAGATTAAACAACTGGTCAACACTTAAAGGATGATCAGCAGCACTCAGTATTGCTTCAATAATGGGTTTTAATTTTTCAGGTGTCATGCTTTGTCTAATTGTTCAATAGGTTATTTATCAGGCTCTAGCTCTAACATAGATGGGTGCATAGGGTTCGTTCTGAACCAGATCGATCATTGATTCCTTAACCAGCTCCAGAATCGCCAGAAAACTAACCACGACACCCATGCGCCCCTCTTCTACATCGAAAAAATCCTTGAACTCCGTATAACCGCTAGATTTTAAGCGACCTAAAACGATCGTCATTCGCTCACGTACAGATAAAGGCTCACGTTCTATATGGTGACTGGCAAACTGCTCTGCCCGGTTAACCACATCTCTGAATGCAGCCAGCAAATCCTTGATCGATACATCAGGTAATGGAATCTCACTTTTAATCTCAGGCATTTCTGGTTGTGGCATGAAAACATCACGTTCTTCACGCGGTAACGCATCCAGATCTTCAGCCGCTTTCTTAAACTGCTCGTATTCCTGTAAACGACGGATGAGTTCAGCACGTGGATCATCCTCATCATCTTCACTGGTTGGCCGAGGTAACAGCATGCGTGATTTTATCTCGGCCAACATGGAAGCCATCACCAGATATTCTGCTGCAAGCTCAAGTTCCAGATTTTCCATGAGGTCAATATACTGCATATACTGTTTGGTAATATCAGCAATTGGAATATTCAGGATATCGATATTCTGCCGTTTAATCAGGTACAACAGCAAATCCAGCGGCCCCTCAAAGGCTTCCAGAAAAATCTGCAAGGCATCTGGTGGGATATACAGATCCTGCGGGATCATCGTCAATGGTTCACCCTGAATCAGAGCGAAAGGCATCTCGGATTGATTGGACTGATTTTCCTGAAATAAATCGCTCATATGTTCCCGTCGGCTATGTTGATGATTGCGCCATTAGCGCAATGTCAGTCCCATTGCTTTACGAACCTCGTCCATCGTATCACGTGCCACATCACGAGCAGCCTCACATCCCTCGTTAATGATATTTTCTACGCTGGTGAGATCTTCCTGATAGTCTTGCGCACGTCTCTGGATAGGCATTAATTCAGCCTTTATGCTATCTATAATATGTTGTTTACAGTCAATACAACCGATATTCGCTGTAGTACAGCCTTCTATAATCGATGCTTTTAAATCTTCGGAAGAGTAAACCTGGTGTAGCTCCCAGACCGGGCACTTTTCTGGATTACCCGCATCAGTACGGCGAATACGCGCAGGATCGGTAGGCATGGTTTTAACTTTCTTTTCAATCTGTTCAGGCGGTTCGCGTAGTGCAATCGTATTGTTATAGGACTTGGACATTTTCTGTCCATCCAGCCCTGGCATTTTAGAAGCTTGCGTCAACAGTGACTGAGGCTCAGGGAGAATAATTCGACCGCCACCTTCCAGGTAGCCCAATAGCCTTTCACGGTCACCAAGACTTATATTCTGTTGCGAATCCAGCAATGCCTGCCCTACCGAAAGCGCAGAAGCATCACCCTGCTCCTGATAGCGCTTGAGTAAGTCATTGTAGATTTTTGCATTCTTTTTACCCATCTTCCTGATAGCCGTGTGGGCTTTTTCTTCGAAATCTGTATCCTTGCCGTATAAATGGTTGAAACGTCTCGCCACTTCACGGGTTAATTCAACATGCGCAACCTGATCTTCACCAACTGGCACATAGCCCGCCTTGTACATCAGAATATCAGCACTTTGCAGCAATGGATAACCCAGAAAACCATAGGTACTTAAATCACGATCCTTAAGCCTATCCTGCTGGTCTTTATAGCTGGGCACACGTTCCAGCCAGCCTAGAGGTGTAATCATGGATAGCAGGGTATGCAGTTCGGCATGTTCAGGTACCCGAGATTGAATAAAAATAGTAGAACTTCCGGGATTAACCCCTGCAGCCAGCCAATCGATAACAAGATCTACGCTACTTTGCGCAATACTATAAGGATTCTCGTAATGCGTAGTTAAAGCATGCCAGTCGGCAACAAAAAAGAAGCATTCATAACTGTGCTGTAATTCGATCCAGTTCTTCAGTACACCATGGTAATGACCAAGATGTAATAAACCGGTAGGACGCATACCAGAAAGCACGCGTTGATTCTGACTAACTAAGGTGTTCAAAAAGATATTCCTGAAGGTAATAAACAGTCGGCATTATAAGCATCTAGCTGTTAAATATCGACTTAACTGAAAGAGATTGGTCCAAAAAATTAACCACGAAGCACACGAAGATCACGAAGGATTATGAATAAATGGTTTTCTCTTCGTGTTCTTCGTGTGCTTCGTGGTTAAAATTACTTTATCAATTCAATAATCGAGGAATTCGGCATCGCCCTTGCCATATCTTAATACTTCTGGATTACCATCTATCAGGTTGATAACGGTCGTTGGCTCAATACCACATGACCCGCCATCGATAATTAAATCCACATGGTTTTTGAAATGCTCACGGATAGATTCGGCATCATCCATTGCGTCACTGCCACCGGGTAAAATCAGGGTACTGCTCATGATGGGCTGACCAAGCTCTTCTAACATGGCTCGGGTGATTGCATTATCGGGTACACGAACACCGATGGTCTTACGCTTTGGATTCATTAAGCGTCTAGGCACCTCAGAGGTTGCCTTGAGCAGGAAGGTATAGGGGCCGGGAGTAAGTGTTTTCATCAATCGATAAGAAGAGTTATCAACCTTGGCATAGGTACCTATCTCGGATAAATCACTACACACCAATGTGAAGTGATGTTTGTTATCCAGCTTACGAATACGCTGGATTCTTTCCATAGCCGATTTGTCACCAATATGGCAACCCAGCGCATAGCTGGAATCGGTCGGATAAATAATCAAACCACCATCATCAATAATCCTGACTGCCTGCTGAACCAATCGTTTTTGAGGATTATCAGGGTGAATTTCGAAAAATTGAGCCATATAAAAAAGTATCAGAATAAAAATGTATTTTACATTCAGCAGGTATTTGTCGATATGTAAAATTGTTAAGGATACATAAAAAAAGGGCGTCAAAGACGCCCTTTCTTAATCTATTTTAGAAAAATCTAAATTAGAAGTTGTAGCCCATGTAAGCCTGGAACAGTGTATCTGCAGCACGTGAATCATCACTTAACTGTACACCAGCATAGGTTGATTTACCCAGAGACTTTTTGAATTCCACGTTAGCAATTGAATCATCACCAGCCGCATTTTCCAGAGCTTTACCCTGATCAATACCCACCTTGATTGTGCCACCCGCTAAAGGCATTGAATAAGCAACAGCCACTGCATCATTGTTATCATCGTTACCATTGTCTGCATAAGTCAGACCCAGTGTGCCTCCACCTAATTTAACTGTACCACCAATTACAGTCCAGTCTTCGATGTTCAGATCGCTATCAGGAGAAGTGATTTGACCACCAACAGTGAACATACCACCGTCATAGTTTAAAGCGATTACTGTGTGATTACCATGAGCTGGTTGTGCAGCGTCAGCATCAACCATTTCACCTGTAGACAGATCACCATCAAAAGTCAAGCCAATAACAAATGTCAGGGCGTCAATAGCTTTAACGTAAGTAACGGCATTATCGAGAGTTCCGTTATAAGCACCAACACCACATGTGTTACCTGAGTTATCAGTGAAGATATCAGTTCCGCCACAAGCAAAACCAGCTGCATCACTTTGAGCACCTAAAGTCAGCTGACCGAAATCACCTTTAATACCAACGTATGACTTGTCATTTGAGAAACCAGACTTTTCATTGTCAGCTGAATCGTTTTCCATTTCCAGGTAAGCAAAACCAGTCATGCCATTACCCAGATCTTCAGAACCTTTAATCTTAACAGTCAGCTTGCCAGAGTTCAGAGCTGTTTCACCTTGATTTTGAAGCTTTAAACGAACTTCACCACCTAGAGTAGTGTCAGCCATTACAGAGCCAGAAGCCATTACTGCAGCTACTGCAGAAGCGATTACTAATTTTTTCATGAGATACCCTCAATATTATTGTTTAAAAAATAAATTAATTTACTTTCGTGTTGGTACTTAAACCAATCGACAGACAGGATGATACACAATGATTTGTTTTTTGCAACACTCAATATATAAAAAAACAACATTTTTTGTGATCCGGGTCTTTATTATTACCTCGCGCCACAAAATCAGGACTATATTTGTTGCAAAACCACAACAATTCAGCAAAAAACAGCAGGAATAGTCCTTTATAACCACTAATACTGTATGTATTTTTACAACAAACTGGCTGTTTCACCTTGAGTCATAAATCTACAGGCGTACTTCTTTAACCACCCTAATGGCAATTTATAAGCATAATCGAAGCAGAAAAAATTAAAGTAAACACCAGACAACACTCTGAGATCTATCACTTATATATTTTGTGATATGCTTCGCCCTCCTTAGTAACCACCAGTTTTACATGAAACAACTTTTCGATTTTTTCCCTATTCTTCTGTTTTTTATTATTTATAAATTTTATCTGGATCTGCCTGATGAGTTCATACTGTCGGTGAATTCGTGGTTTCCTTTTATGGAGATACAACCCGGTGAGGCTAAACATGCCATCTATTTGGCAACGCTCACCGCAATAGTCGCCACCGCATTACAGGTAGCATTCACCGCATTGATCAAAAAGCGAGTCGAAAAGATGCATATCATTACCCTGATTTTGCTGGTGGTATTTGGTGGCGCGACACTACTTTTGAAAGACCCTGTATTCATTAAGTGGAAACCAACCGCTATTAACTGGCTTTTCGCTATCGTTTTTCTGGGTAGTCAATTTATTGGAGAGAGACCTCTGGTCCAACGTATGATGAGCCACGCGCTGGAAATTGATGATAGCGCCGTGTGGAAACGACTGAATATAGCCTGGGTAACCTTTTTTATCTTTTCGGGTATTGCTAACCTGATTGTGGCTTTTAATTTCAGCGAAGAAATCTGGGTAGATTTCAAGTTGTTTGGATTAATGGGTCTGACCTTACTATTTGTTATCGGCCAGGCCTTTTACCTGGCTCGATTTATCCCCAACGAAACCACAGAGAAAGAGGATTCCTGACACCATGTTATATAGTATTGTTGGTACCGATTTTCCCAATAGCCTGAACAACAGGTTGGCGACTCGCGCTGATCACCTGGCGCGACTACAGGCATTGAAGGCACAAGGGCGTTTGTTTTTGGCTGGACCGAACCCAGCTATAGATAGTACTGATCCCGGTGAAGCAGGTTTTAGCGGCAGCATTGTGATTGCTGAATTTGATTCTCTGGAACAGGCTCAGGAATGGGCAAACGAAGATCCCTATGTGAAAGCATCTGTTTATCAATCCGTTGAAGTAAAACCTTATATAAAGGTTTTACCCTGAATCTTGAAAAAACACTCCCCCATTACCCCCTTACTAAACAACCTATATGTGAACCCTATGAAAAGAATCCTTCATTACTTAATTATCCTGTCCGCCTGCTGTTACGGTGCTAGCTTCGCCGCCACAGATGGCCAGCCTGAAAACCCTGTACTGGCTAGAGTGAACGGTGTCGATATCACTATGCAAGAGGTAAAACACTTTATCGAACGTCAACAAAAACAGGTCAACCCCCAACAGGCCTTGATGGAAATGGTCAATGTTGAATTACTGACACAGGCTGCAAAGAATGAAGGCATGATGGAAGATGAGACGCTGGCGCTGGAGATAAAACGTAACACTTCAGGCCTGATTGCTTCACATTATCTAAATAATTACCTGAATAAGCTTGAAATAACCGATGAAGAATTACAAAAACGCTATAAAAAGGAATACGAATCCGGTGTTCAAGGCCTGGAATACAATGCCAACCATATTCTGCTAGCAACCGAAGAAGAAGCCAGGGATTTGATCAAGCAACTGGATAAAGGTGGCGACTTTGAAGCATTGGCTAAAGAAAAATCTACCGGTCCTAGTGGCAAAAACGGCGGTGCCTTAGGCTGGTTTAAGTCTGGAGATATGGTTGCACCATTTTTCGATGCGGCCAGCAAGTTAAAACCAGGTAGTCATTCAGATACCCCTGTGCAAACTCAGTTTGGCTGGCATGTCATTAAATTGAACGAAACCCGAAAAATTAAAGCCCCTGAGTTTGAAACGGTAAAGGATCAACTGAGCAATACCATTGCTGCTGAAAGCATCCGCTCTATGCTAAAAGCTTTGCTTGAAAAATCCTCTGTCGAGTTCAATCCTAATTAGTTAACGCCTGATATGTCTGAGCGACATCTTGCCAGCTGCGTGTTTCTGGATCGCTTAAGTATCGACCTGGGTGATCTGGATTTTTCAGCCATTGAAAGTCTGACCTTATATAAGGCTTATGACCAGTGTTCTCAGGATCAGGTTATTGAGCGTGCAACAGATGCCGAAATAGTGATTGTGAATAAGGTCAAGCTGGATGAAGAGATTCTGAGCCAGTTATCGAAATTGAAGCTGATCTGCGTAATCGCCACCGGTACCAATAATATTGATATAGCTGTAGCAAATAGACTGGGTATCAAAGTCTGTAATGTAAAGGATTACTCAGCCGCAACGGTCAGTCAGCATGTGTTCATGCTGATTCTGGCTTTATACACCCGTTTTCTGGATTATCAGTCTGATATCACGCAGGGAAAATGGCAGTCACAGGATCAGTTCTGCCTGCTAAACCACCCGATTAGAGAGTTAAACGGCAAAACTCTCGGCCTGATAGGATATGGTCACATCGCCAGAGCCGTTGAAAAGATTGCTTTGGCTTTTAATATGAAGGTCATCATTGCTCAAAGTCTAACGGCTTCTCAACAGCAGCCATCAGACCGACTTCCATTGAAAGAGCTATTAATGCAATCAGATATTGTCAGTTTGCATTGCCCATTATCCGACCTGAGCAGGGACCTGATTTCTGCTCAACAGTTTGAATGGATGAAAAGCACTGCCATTCTGATTAATGCCGCTCGTGGCGGCATTATAAATGAAGCTGATTTGATCGATGCTTTAAAAAATGGCCGGATTGCCGGGGCTGCTATCGATAGTATAGAGCAGGAACCGCCCTCCCCGAGTAACCCAATCATGCAGGCTCAGCTGTCTAACCTTATCATCACACCGCACAATGCCTGGGGAGCTGTCGAAGCCCGTCAAAGACTGGTGGATAGTACTTTGTCTAACATACTTGCTTATCTGGATAATACGCTGGATAAGGAAGGTCAGATTCAATCGATATATCTATGACTTCACGCCAGTTTCTTCTTTCAGGCCTGTTTTTCATGCTTTGTGCGGTAGCACTGGGTGCTTTTGGTGCACATGGTTTAGAAACCAGAGTATCTGAACATCTATTACAGACATGGAAAACCGCAGCACAATATCAGGTATATCATGCGCTGGGCTTGATCATGCTAGGAATATGGGCTGAGCAAAAACCTGCAACAGGATGGATAAAGACAGCCGGGGGCGGTCTTATTATCGGGATTATTTTATTTTCTGGAAGCCTTTATGCCCTCGTGCTTTCTGGACAAACCTGGCTAGGGGTGGTTACACCTTTTGGAGGGCTAGCCTTCCTTACTGGCTGGTTTAGCTGGATGATGGCTGTGATAAAACGCTAAAACAACCATCTATTTACATAACTAGTTATTGCGAAATAGTATCTGATTTCCCATTTCTCTAAGTAACTTATCTTCCTTCTCTATACGTGAGGCCATTGCTTCACCGATCAGGGATAAATCATCCGGCAGAGGGATAATGCTATCTGCATCATCAGCACCATCATATTTATCATTAAACTCGACGAAAAAATCCGTGGTTCTTACTATGGTCGGATAGGTTTCCTTGGCAACGGCATTTATCGCACTACGACGTTCCTTGCCATCCATAATGCGTTGATAGATTTCGAAATGCCCTAAGGCGGCATAATCAACCAGCATCTGATTGAATCTTTTCAATTTAGTCAGTATTGCATCTAGCGGGGAACCGGATGCCTCTAAAGCTGCAAGCTCACAAAAACAGGTAAGCACATCCTGACGCTCGGTGAGCAGCTCATTAATGGTATGCGACACTCGAACTCTGCGGTCATCTTCCTGAGCTAGTTTCTGTGCAACTTCTTTAATGGTTTGAATCTGAGATTCTGACATTGTAACCCTCAAACTGTTATGTCTATTGTAATGCGGTATTCTGATCTATATTGAGTAAGATATCCTCAATAATCTGAGCTTTCATTCGTATAATACCAGATCTACGCTGCTCCCCATCCAGCGTAAAATCAAAGTCATACAACCTACATAATGCCATAGTTCCTGTGTTCCTGCGACATAAACGAAGCTTAACCATCATGACAGTTTCATCCAGAAACTGTGCGTTAATCTGCTTACAGGCTGCTCGAGCTGCTGAGGTGGCTTTTTCGCGTGCATTGGTACTATCTCGCCAAAACCAGAGCAGGCCAAATAGCATCAATATATACAAAAGTTCATGCATCACTATGGGACTAACCCCTGCCTCATTTGATAGAATATAAATTTTGCGAGCTTACCGATGTTATGCTCCACACCCAGCATTATTTCAGATGGAATCCTTTATGACTACAACCGATCACAGCACCCGTATCAGTAAACTCGAGATTATGTTTTCAGAACAGGAATATACCATTGAAGCACTCAATACGGTGATAACTCGCCAGGATAAAGATATCGGCTTACTACAGCAGCAGATTGAATTACTAAAACTTCAGCTCAGGGAGGTTAAAAAAATGGCCCCTGAGAACGAAGCACCAAGCGACGAAAAGCCACCCCATTATTGAACCTGTATCATGATTAAAATTGCAAACCAGGCTCACTATTACAAGACGTATGCAAGAGAACTGGTCGAAGCCCTGAAATCTATATCAATAGACCAGGAGTATCTGGTTCAGATTGAAGACTGTGCTGTCACCGTATGCAGCCAGTTAAACAATCAAAAGGCCTGTTTTACTCACTCGTTTCTCGACCCAAAGCTGATTAAACGAGCACAGCAAAAAAACCAGGGGCTACTTAAAGCATGTAGCAATAAAAAAAATACCATTAAAAAGATTACCGATCTGACAGCAGGATGGGGTAAGGATAGTTATCTGCTTGCCCATCAGGGGCAGCAGATCAAAATGCTGGAACATAGCCTGTTTATTTACCATTGCCTCAACTACCTGCTTAAATCGGCTAAAGATGAAAGCAATACTCAGCTATTCCAGCAAATGTCATTACAGCAGTTAAACAGCTACTCCTATTTACAACAGGATAACATTGATGAAGTAGATTGTTTTTATATCGACCCGATGTTTCCAGCACATAAATCGACGGCCAGGCCTGGTAAAGATTTACAGCTTTTACAGGGGATTACGCAAAACCAGTCTATCGAACAGGTCTTCCAACTAGCGTTGAAAAAAGGTGCTCAGCGTGTGGTTGTTAAAAGACCTTTGCATGCGCCCTGCCTTAACGATATGAAGCCTGATATTTCTTATCGAGAAAAGACCATTCGATTCGATGTATACCTTGGCTAGAACCTAGAACCAGAGCCTGAATTAATCACGAAAATTTGTAAATTGAAGCGGTATACCCAGATTACCGTCTTTCATAAGTTTCATCGCCTGTTGCAGATCATCACGACTTTTACCAGTAACACGAACCTGTTCTCCCTGTATCGACGCCTGTACTTTTAATTTAGACTCTTTAATCAGTTTGACGATTTTTTTCCCTACCTCTTTATCAATCCCTTCCTGTATGGAGATAGGTTGACGGGCTGTTTTCGCCGCTTCAACTACATCTCCTGTTTTCAGGCATTCAATATCAAGGCCGCGTTTTCCCATTTTAGACAACAGTACTGGGAACATCTGCTGTAACTGGAAGCGAGATTCTGCATGAAACATAATTTCCTTATCATTCAATTCAATTTTTGCATTAGCACCCTTAAAGTCATAACGTGTTCCAATCTCACGATTTGCCTGATCAATCGCATTCTTTAATTCGTGATGATCAATTTCAGATACAGTATCAAATGAAGGCATAGTTACTCCTGATAAATGGTTAAAGCAGAAAAATTCTTATTCCAGCGATAATTGGGTATTTCAAGATCCTTATAAGAACCCTGATTTAACGATTGCCCAAGCAAATCGTAAATTGCATGACTACAGCTTTCTTTAAAATGTTGTTCGGCCAGCTGAATCGGACAGCCTAAATCTGTACCATAAGCCAACGCCACAAAATAGCCTGCAGAGTCAATACGTGCTGTAGTAGAAGGTTCGCTGAAACCCAAATCGTACATGTCGCTATTATAATGAGCGACAATAATAATCATAGATCCCTGACTCAGTAGAACAGGTTGATTATCCTTTAGCAGAGGAATATCAAAACGATATTCCTTATCCATTTTCACCTGATTAAACGAAAAATCAAGAAATACAAATATCACAAATAACGATGCAATAAGGACCGAAAATTTAAGCGCTCTGAGCAGCTGGTCACGTCGATTATTCCCCACGTTTATAGACAATTATTTATCTGATTAAAAAGCAATCTAATTGAATAGTTTAAAAAGCCTGCCACTGTTGTTGCGAATTAATTCAGCAGTATCCTTTTTGCCTGCATTTAATGCTATTTCATAAGCACTGAGGTCATCCTGATTTCGAGTCTGTATATCAGCACCTGCTTCAATCAGCATCTTTACCAGATCATTATTACCAGCTGCTGCCGCCAGCATAAGAGCCGTTTCACCGGAGTTATTTTTGGCATCAAGATTGATTTTTTTATTAATCAAGTATCTGGTCATATCTTTTTTGCCAGATAAAACGGATTGCATCAGTAGCGTATTTTTTTCCTCTGTCTGGGTATTTATATCCGCACCAACTCCGATTAATAGCTTTGAAATTACACTATGCCCCTTTAATATGGACCGAGACAGAGGGCTATACCCCTTAACATCTTTCTGGTCAATCTTCAGGGACTTATTTAAGATTAACGCTGAGGTGGTTTTTTCCAGACCCTTATCAGCGCTAAACCAGAGCACACTACGTTTATTTCCATCCACATCATTGATTAATGTATCGCGTTTCACGAGTTTGATACTAACCTCTTGCATTTCTTTTTGAATAGCGAGAAAAAGAGCGGCATGTATAGAAGCTTTATCAAGCTTTTTTTCGGCCAGCAGCAACGCCACGTCCTTACGTTGATTGGAGATTGCAACCGCTAAAGCACTCGTTTTATTCGAAGCCAGAATAGTCGGATCAGCACCTTTATCAAGTAAGCCTTTAACCGCTTTAAAGCTACCCGCTTCAGCCGCCAGGAACAAAGGAGTTTCATCTTTATTGTTTTGGATATTGATTAGTGCGCCGGAAGCTAACAACAGATTAATTGTCTTGTCCTGGTCTTTTGAACTCGCCCTATGCAAGGCAGAGTACCCGGATTTATCCAATGCGTTCACATTAGCACCCTGTTTAAGCAACTGTCGAACGATATCATTCTCACCAAGTAGACTGGCAATGCTCAGTATCGGCCAACCTTTATATAATGACGAAGATTGCCTGATCGATTTTTCAAAATCCTTGATGCTGACATCATTATATTGATCCTCATTTTTACCGACCTTAATACCCTGCCCGGAAAAAGCATTCAATACACCAGAATCTGCTCTTGTTTGTGCCAGCTCCAGTGCAGAAACCTTTCTTTTATTCTGCAAACTGTAATTAGCTTTATGCTGTAAAAGGAATCGGGTCAGTTTCGCATCATCATGGCGCACAGCAATAAGTAGGGGTGTATTCCCCAGGTTATCCTGTGCGTCAATATCTACTTTTTTATCCAGTAATTTTTTTACCACATCCACATACCCATTTGAAGTGGCTACATGAATTGCCTGATTTTTATTCTGATCGCTATGATTAAGCTTTTTAGTGGCAGGTAACAATAAATCCACAATCTCTTTATGCTCAGCTAATAGCGCAGCAATCAGTGGTGAGCGTAATGATTTATCCCTAATACTAAAATTGAAACCACTATTAACACAGGCCTGTATTAACTTAATGTCGTTATGAACGATAGCGCTAAAAATCGTATCGGAATTGGTATCACTATTACAAAATGATTCGCTTGAACTCTGGGCAGCTTTCAGCTTTTTAGTGGCTTTTCTATGCCCCTGTTCAGAGGCCTGGTGATACCAGAATAATGCCTGAGACATATCCCCTTTTTTTTCCAGTAATGAAGCCAGGGTATATTGGGCATCGACGTGACCGTTATTAGCAGCCTTTTCATACAGTTTTATGGCTGCTTCGAGGTCTTTTTTTACGCCCTTGCCTGATCGATAAAGGCCTGCAAGTAAAAACTGAGCCTCAGAATCACCTGACCGGACTAAAGGTTGAAGCTGTTTTACTGCCTTGCTGTAATCTCTGATACGAATCGATTTACTGATTTCCTGTAGTTGCTGTTCGCTATCTGCCTGCAACTGAGGCGTAATCAAAAAAAACAGACTAAACGCAATTACTATTATTTTTAAATCAATCATTAAACCGTGCCGTATTTGGTTTCAACTTCTATACCAACCTGTTTCAGGAACCCAGTGGGCAAAATGCCGCCAGCATTTATAATCACTGCATCATTTGGAACTTCGATGTCCTCTTCTTTGGATTTCAGAATGATACTATTCTCAGTGATTTCTTTTGGGCTTGAGCTGAGATAAAGAGTAATCTTTCCCTCTGTAGCATAGCTGTCTATTCGTTCACGGTTTTTAGCTTTGGCGCGAGAAAAACTATCACTACGGTAAGAAATAGAAACCTCACTACCCTCTTCATCCGCGATAGCTAATGCTGCTTCCAGTGCTGAGTCACCACCACCAACGACAATGACCTTTTGATTTGCATACTGTGCAGGATCAATCAGTCGGTAAACGACCTTGGGTAATTCCTCGCCCGGAATGCCCAGTTTTCTTGGCGTGCCACGTCGACCAATAGCGAGAAGTACAGTATCGGTCTCATATTCACCCTTATTCGTCTTCACCTTAAAGCCTTCGCTCAATGTCTCTATACCGGCTACAATTTCATGATAATTGACCTTTATACCCGTTTTTTGTTCAACATCCTGCCAGAACTCCAGTAACTCCTCTTTAGTGGTTTCCTTAAAATGCATCTTGCCAACCATGGGTAAATCTACAGGTTGGGTCATGACGATTTTTCCTCTGGGATATTGAAAAACTGTTCCGCCGAGAGAATCCTGATCAAGAGTAAGGTATTTTAGTTTCGCCTCCTGAGCTGCCAATGTAGAAGCAAGACCTGCAGGCCCTGCCCCAACTATGATCACCTGATACTGCTTGTTACTATTTTTAGGCAGGGCCGACAATATAGACTTCATAGCCGACTTACCCTGCTCGATAGCGTTACGAATCAGCCCCATACCGCCTAGTTCTCCCGCGATATAGATACCTTTGACATTGGTTTCGAAGTCATCATCGACCAGAGGAATATCAACACCACGTTTCTCAGTCCCAAAAACCAGTGTAATGGCATTTTCCGGACAAACCTTTTTACAGGCACCATGGCCGATACAGTTTGCCGGCTCAAGTAACTCAGCCTTGCCGTGAAAAATCCCTAATACATTATGTCCAAGCTGTTGTGGACAAACATAAACACAGGACTTGCAACCGATGCACTTATTTCGATCAATAATGGGGTGTAATGATGCAGGTTCTGCAAGTCCAGTAACTATGGCTTCCTTTCGAACCAGTTCGCTCAGACGTTGACGTCGATGCGCCCTCCATACATATCCGAGAAAGAATAGAATAAAAGGGACAAAATAATAGATAGTGTCCATAGGATATTTGGGGTTAATCCGTGGTAAAGTTAGAGATTTGTTTAAGCGAACTTTATCATATATATGGTAATATAATCCCAACAAAAGTCACATATCTGATATATTCAAAAGCTAAACTTATATTAACATTTTATTTTAAATTCATGGTTATACGATTCGCACTTAATGCACTTGCTCTACTTTGGTACACCAGTGTAGTAGCTATTATATATTTTGGCTGGACCATTTCTGATCACCACTACATCGTGGCTGAGACAGGTATTGGTTACTGGCTTGGTATTATAGGTGGATCCATGATGTTGCTACTACTTGTTTACCCGATACGTAAACAAAAATCTAACTGGAAGTTCCTGGGTAGTATCAAGTTCTGGTTTCGATTCCACATGATCCTGGGCATTCTCGGCCCAGTACTGATCATATTTCACTCTGGCTATAGACTCGGATCATTGAATGGTACGGTAGCCTTTACCTGTATGTTAATAGTTGCCTCTAGCGGACTTATAGGTCGCCATCTATACCGTAGGATTCATTACGGCTTGTATGGAGGGAAAATTCGATTCAAAGATCTGTACCGCAATTATGAAGATGAAACACATGAATTTGAGATTATCACTCAGCAAACCCCTGAACTGACAGAAGAGTTGAAAAAATTAGAAGACGATCTTGTGGTTCAACATACAGGCATTAATAGATCACTGTGGTTTTACATTTCAAACCGTTGGAAGCTGAAAAAGTTAAAACAGCGGGTATTAAATGAATATAAAGCCTCTGATGACCGCCGAAATTTTCTGGACAGGGTCTGGGGCTTGCGTTCAATCTGTACGCTGGGTATTAATGAGATACTGTTCTCTTACTGGCATATTTTGCATTACCCTCTTTTCATCATGTTGGTAATATCCGGTATAACACACGTTGTCGTCGTACATTTATATTAATCTATGAAGATATTATTCACGCTATTTTTGCTCACCCTGATACCGCAGATGGCTCAGGCTATAGATTTTGAAAAGCTGTTTATGCCCGGCAAAGTGATCGAAGGGCATGCTGAATACGAACTAAAATGTGAAAGCTGTCATGATAGGTTGCAGAAAATTAGTCAACGACAACTTTGTCTGGATTGCCATGAAGATGTTGCAGACGATGTAAAAGCCAAACACGGCTTTCATGGTATGAATAAGCAGGCCGTTGACGTTGAATGTCGGGTTTGCCATACCGAACATAAAGGTAGAGACGCCAATATCATCTGGCTGGATAAGGACCGCTTCGACCATAAATCGACCGATTACCCACTCGAAGGCAAGCATACTCAGGCAGAGTGCTCAGGCTGCCATAAAAAAGATAAAAAATATCGAGAAGCACCAGATGACTGCTTTTCCTGTCATGAGGAAGATGATGCCCATGAAACCAACCTTGGAAAAGAATGTGAAACCTGTCACAACCCTAAAGGGTGGAGCAGTGAACAGTTCGATCATGATAAGACCGACTTCAAGTTAAAGCATGCACATAAAAAAGTAGCCTGCGATTTATGCCACGTAGAAAATCAGTACAAAGACACGCCAAAAAAATGTGTTTCTTGCCACGCCATAAAAGACGTGCACCAAAACAGATTCGGTAAAAAATGTCAGGATTGTCATACAGAAAAGAAATGGGATGAGACAAAATTTGACCATGACCGAGATACCGATTTCAAATTAAAAGGTAAACATAAGGCAACCACCTGTCATACCTGCCATACAGTAGCAGACAGTAAAAAGAAAAAACCTAAAGGTGAAAAAACACTTCGTAATTGCTATAGCTGCCACCGCCTGGATGATGTACACAAAGGGAAAAACGAGAAAAAATGCGATAAATGTCACAATGAAACCAGCTGGTTAGACTCCAGCTTTGATCACGACAAGAAAACTGAGTTTCCCTTAAAAGGTGCGCATAAAAAAGCCAGTTGTCAGTCCTGTCATCAGGCCGATCAGAAAGGTAAAAAAACCGACAAAGCCTGTTATAGCTGCCACAAGCATCAGGATCCTCACAATGAACAGCAGGGAAAGGAATGTGATAACTGTCATAACGATAAGTCATGGTGGATGGAAGATGTTCGCTTCGACCACGAACTCACCAACTTCCCTCTTATTGGACAGCATGCTGTCGTCGGCTGTGAATCCTGTCATCTAACCTCAGAGTTCAAGGATGCCAAGACTGAATGTATAAACTGTCATAAAGAAGACGATACCCATGAAAAAGCCCTGGGTGAAGACTGCAAGCTCTGCCATAACCCCAACGACTGGTTGATCTGGGAGTTTGATCATGACGAAACAGACTTCAAGATTAGAGGCGCACATGAAGGGCTGCATTGCCACGCATGCCACTTCCGGCCGCTGGAAAAAGACAAGAAGATGAATAGTCGTTGTATCGACTGTCATAACCGAGACGACATACACGAAGGAAACTTTGGCCCTTACTGCGATGACTGTCATTCTATTGATAACTTCAAGGACATTGACATGAATAGCCGAAGATTTGGAAGTTAAGTCTCACCAGACTGGAGCAGATAATGATAACTAATATCGCTAAAAGACAAATCACCGAGTACCACAAAAACTGGCTAAATCTAACTGCTTTTGTTTTGCTTGCATTGTTTTTATCAACAGGTTTAATCAATTCTGCCTATGCTCAGAAATTTGATCACGATGAAACTAACTTCCCATTAGATATCGTACATGCCAGGGAGAAATGTGATGCCTGCCATATCCAGGGCGTTTTCAAAGGAACCCCCACCCAATGTAGTGGCTGCCATTCTAACTCAGGTCGAATTCAGGCCAGCGCCCCTTCACCCAAACATATGAGAACCACAGATGATTGCGAGTTTTGTCATCAAACTGGCAACTGGGAGAACGTCGTCAGAGTTGATCACTTCGCTGTGACTGGTGAATGTCAAAGTTGCCATAACGGGATAGTTGCGGTTGGTAAACACCCGGGGCACATAGAAAGCAGTGATGTTTGCGATAACTGTCACCGTACGAACTCCTGGCAGGATGCAGTGTTTGACCACGAAGGCATTACCGCGAACTGTCAGCTCTGTCATAATGGAGTCATTGCTACGCCTAAAAACACCAATCATATCTTAAGTACCGACAGCTGCGAAGATTGCCATACAACAGTGACCTTTGATCCTGTTTATAAAGTGGATCATATATCCGTCATTGGAACCTGCTCAAGCTGCCATAACAATATTATTGCTGAAGGAAAACCCCCAACTCATATGCTAACGGTATTGGGATGTGAAAACTGCCACACTACCATCAGTTGGGCTAACAGCACCTGGACTCACCAGGATGTTCAAGGCACAGCCTGCTCAGAATGTCACAATGGTGTCACTGCTACTGGGCAGTCGGCCAATCACTTTGTTACTTCTGAACCCTGTGATGTCTGTCATACAACAAACAACTGGACTGCAAAACCATATGTACATAGCAGCTCAAATGTTCCAACAGGGGGTCAGCATGATACTGCAGCCTGTATTGACTGCCACGGTAGCAATAACGAAGTACCAACCTGGAATATGAGCTACGCCCCAAATTGTGCTGCCTGTCATGAAGGTGATTACCGGTCAGATAAGCACGAAGCGTCTGGCGGAGGCTTTGAGACTGTTGCAGAAAACCAGGACTGTAGCGGTTCCTGTCACCAGGACAGCTCTCACCATAGAGTCACTGACTCTAGTTGGGATAGATAATCCAGACTGACTGTTTTGCCTCTGCAATCTGACTATCAGCTTGCAGAGTTTTTATAATAATATTGAATTTATTCTATGCCTTATTTTAAGAATTGCCTATATTTACTGGTGTTGCTGCCAGGCCTTTTGTTCGCTGCTAAAAGCGAATATTTAGGTGTGGATTCAATTTATTCAAAGCCCGCACAGATAGCGACTATCAACCCCTATTCCATCAACCTCTCATCATCTGGTAGTAAAATTCAAAAAAAGGATCTTAAAGGCATGGCCAGTGACAATAATGAGCTGGTTTATCTGAATAAGATCAAGGTCAATAATAAAACCTACTTCCGCCTTGTGATGGGTAATTACACTACGCAAAAAGATGCTAATGCTCAGCTTAAAAATATAAAAAGCGATTATCCAAGTGCATGGATAAACTTCCGTACCAAAGCAGAAATCTCAGCCTTATCATCACGCCTGTTAAAGTCAAAGGCTAGAGTAGAGTCTGCAGCTGTTGCCAAAGTACCTACTCCAGTTGTCCAGACAGTGACACCATCTCTCAAACGTCTACCGGCCAGTAAGAACGTAAAGCTTGCTGAGAAATTACTGCAGGATGCGAAACAGAAATTTCTCGATGAGAATTACACCAGAGTACTAGCGATAGCCGGTAAGGTGGAAGAAATTGGAAATCTCGAGCAGCGACAACAGGCACTGGAATACTCAGGTATCGCACGTGAAAGACAACAGAAAATTCCTCAGGCTATTGCCATATATAGCGAATTTCTGGCGCTTTACCCTAATAGTGAGCAGGCTCCAAAAATCGCCAATCGTCTTGAAGGGCTCAAAACCATGCGTGCAGAGCCAAAGGAGCGTCTGGCAAAAGATAAGACCAAAAACAAGGCCGATGACTGGTATCTGTCGGGCTCTCTGTCTCAATACTATCGCAATGACACCCTGTCTATAGATACACTGGATACGGAGGAAGTAAATAATGCCCTGGTCAGCGATATTAATGTTTTCGCTCGTAAAAAAACACAAACTGACTCACTGGTAATCAGGTTTGACGGCGGTATCGTGAATGATTTTCTGGATAATGATGATCGAACCAGAATCAGCCGCGCAATGGTGAATTACATCAATAATGAAGGTGAATACCAGATCATAGGTGGACGTCAAAGTCGAACCGCCAAAGGCGTATTGGGACGTTTTGACGGGTTTGTTTACAAGGACATTTCAAACCCGGATTTTGGCTACAGCCTGTTTACCGGCTTTCCCGTTCAATCATCCTATGACTCTGTTGATACAGATCGCGTATTCTTTGGCGGCGACATCAGTCTCAAATTTTCAAAAGAGTTTAATATGGACTATTACCTGATTCAGCAGAACAGTGCCAATCTGACTGACAGACAGGCGATAGGCACCGAGTTTCAGTATCGTACAGACAGGGGATTTCTCTACGGAATCATCGACTATGACCTTTTCTATAATGATCTCAACAATGTCACTGCTATTACCAACTATCGCCACAACGACAAATTGTCTTTTAACCTGACTATCGATCATAGAAACTCACCGTTACTCACTACCACCAACGCCATACAGGCTCAGGGTGTAGAAACATTAGATGAATTAAAAACCAAAACGGGTCTTAGCGACGAGCAGATCTATCAACTGGCGGAAGATCGTACCAGCAAAAGCACTAACCTCTTTGCCGGTTCCACCTACATCATCGATGACAATAGTCAGATCTATCTGAGCCTGTCCTTATCCTCTACAGAAGCCACTGAAGCCTCGGCGGCAACCGCTACAACACCAGCCATTGCTGCAATAGACGCAGCTGATAATGTTTATGTCGCGGGTGATTATACTATTCGAGGTTTTTTTACAGACAAGGACTACACCACCGTTGGCGTAAGAGTTTCCGATACCGCTTCCTCCGAAACCACATCTATCAGAGGTCGTACCCGCATCCGCAGCAGCAGTATTAAAAACCTGATTTATGACCCCAGAATCAGGGTGGATTTTCGTTCCAGCAAGATCACCAACGATGATCAGTACATTATCAATCCGAGTTTTAAGTTGAGCTATAAGCCTTCTAAAAAACTCAGTCTAGAAGGGAGTCTTGGCCTGGAGTATTCAAATTTTGATTTGCCTAATCGAAATGATCAGATGTTTTATAGCGTGTTCCTTGGCTATACTTACCAGTTCTAACTGATGTACTTTAGCAGCAAGCTAATGTAACCGTTTCGCCCGCCTGCTCGCTACAATAACGACTCAGGCAGGAGAACAACTCCTCCTCATGATTACTATCCAGACGCCAGCTTTTGCTTGCGTCATCATAGTCAAAATGAAAACCACCTGATTTTGCAGCTACCCATAATTGAGAGACAGGGGTCTGCTTATTGATGATGATACGGCTGCCGTTTTCAAACTCCAATGTTAGAATATCGCTAATGGTATCGTAATCGATTTCGGCACCACTCTCTTCTATCGCCTGTTCTATATCCATCATGGTTTGTTCAGCCAGCTGGTTAAATTCAGATTCATTCATCGTAATACTCTTTTTACTTTTTCTGGTTAAAATTCAACGAAGCTGAATTTACACAATATCTTTTTCCGGTTTCAGCAGGTCCGTCATCGAACACATGTCCGAGATGACAGCCACATTTCTTGCACATGATTTCTGTGCGGATCATGCCAAGTGTTTTATCAGACTCATATTCTATGTTTTCATCGACCAGTGGTTTAAAAAACGATGGCCACCCTGAACCTGAATCGAACTTTGTATCTGAGCTAAACAAAGGCTCCCCACAACATTTGCAGATATAAATACCTTCATCCTTATTGTCATAGAATTCGCCAGTAAATGCCCTTTCAGTACCCTTTTCTCGACAGATTCTATATTCTTCATCAGTTAGCTGATCACGCCATTGTTGATTGTCTTTCATAAACTTTCTCACATTAAGTCGGGATACCGTTAGGGTCATTAACTGGTATAAAGTTCTTTGCCATCGACCAGATAGATCCAGCCCTTGGCGATACGGTAGATCAGCCAGAAAGGTACGACAGCCAATACCAGCCAGCCAATTAATATACCCAGAGTCAACCAACCGAGAGAAAGCCACAATAGGCCGAACCAGAAAGTGCGTTTCTGCCAGACAAAATGTGACTGCAGCCAGCTGCCACGAACGTCATCGTCTTTAATGTAATTGATAATCACACCCGCAACCGAAGTAATCAAAAACAGAAATGACAGTGCTTGCAGGATATACACCGCAAACACATATTTCTTTAATTCCTGATCGCCTAAATCTAGTTGCATAGTTATCAACCTCCAATCAGCTGCTCGAACCCGGTTTCATCCAGAATAGTAACACCCAGTTTCTCAGCCTTATCCACTTTAGAACCGGGTTTATCGCCCGCGATAACTGCCGTGGTTTTTTTAGAAACGCTGGAGCTCACCTTAGCCCCACGTTGTTTCAGTAATTCGCCAGCCTGTTGTCGGGTATATTTCTCCAACGTTCCTGTAATCACATAGGTATTACCTGCCAGGGTCGCTGCCTGCTTATGAACAGCTTCAATCTTATCCCAGTGAATCCCAGACTCCAGCAACTGCTGAATCACCTGCTGATTGTCAGGCTGAGAAAAAAACTGCACGATATTAGTCGAAACCACCGGACCTACATCCTCAACTTCAATTAACTGTTCGAGTTGTGAGTTCTGAATACTTTCCAGATCTGTGAAGTGATTAGCCAGCGCTTCTGCTGTTGCTTCACCGACTTCACGAATACCAAGCGCATAAATAAATCGAGGTAAGGTGGTTTTTTTACTGTTTTCCAGTGCTGCCAACAGGTTCTTCGCCGATTTTTCAGCCATACGTTCCAGACCAACGATTTGATCCAACTGTAACTTATACAGGTCAGCTACCGAATCAAGTAATCTTAAATCCACCATCTGTTCGATCAACTTATCGCCCAGGCCGTCTATATCCATCGCCTTACGCGAAGCAAAATGTTTAATCGCTTCCTTACGCTGTGCAGCGCACACCAGGCCACCACTGCAACGCCATGCAGCCTGGCCTTCGATTTGAACCACATCAGAGTCGCATATGGGACACTGCATAGGCATTTCGGGATTCACATAGTCATCCTGCCTATCCTTCATCACGACGGATACAACTTCTGGAATCACATCACCAGCTCTACGCACAATGACGGTATCTCCAATGCGGATATCTTTACGCTTTATTTCATCCATATTATGCAGCGTTGCATTACTCACCGTCACACCACCAACAACCACCGGTTGAAGCCTGGCGACAGGGGTCAGGGCACCGGTTCTACCTACCTGGAATTCAACATCCAGCAATTTGGTCATCACTTCCTGAGCAGGAAACTTCCATGCAATTGCCCAGCGTGGGGCACGCGATACGAAACCTGCCTGCTGCTGTTGCTCGACAGGGTCTAATTTATACACAACCCCATCAATCTCAAAAGCCAGGCTCTGTCGTTGCTGTTGCAAATGTTGGTAGTAATCTTCACATTGCTGTATTCCTTTTACTTTCTCAATGTAAGGGCTGATAGGCAGACCGAGTGATCTAAGGTATTGCATCTGTTCAAATTGAGAACCCGGTAAGACAGCCCCATCAATATCACCAATTGAGTAACTGCAAAACCTGAGAGGTCGGCTGGCGGTTATTGCTGAATCCAGCTGACGTAAAGAACCTGCTGCTGCATTACGTGGATTAGCAAACACCTTGCCCCCATTTTCAAGCTGCGACAGGTTTAAAGCATTAAAACCTGCCAGAGGCATATAGACTTCGCCTCTTACCTCAATCAATGCGGGAATATCATCACCATGCAGTCCCAGAGGAATCGATTTAATAGTTCGAACATTGCTAGTGATATTCTCACCCTGACGACCATCACCACGTGTGGCCCCACGAATCAACTTGCCGTTTTCATAAATAAGGCTAACCGCCAGTCCATCCAGTTTGGGTTCTACGCAAAACTCAAGATCATGCTCCAGCTCCAGCATATCCTGTAAGCGTTGCTGGAATGTATCCATTTCTTCACGATTAAAGGCATTGTCTAAAGACAACATAGCTACCTTGTGCTCAACCGTAGCAAACTTCTGTGAGGCTGCTGCACCCACTCTTTGTGTGGGGGAGTCCTGTGTAATCAATCCGGGGTATTCAGCTTCCAGTGCCTGCAAGCTGCGCATTAATTGATCGTAGTGTTGATCCGTAACCTGAGGATCATCCAGCACATAATATCGGTAGTTGTGATGATTGATTTCATCACGAATCTCGCTGATCTGCCGGCGGGCTTCGTCGATGTTTTTCATTTATTTCAGTTTAGTGATACGACTGCGGATTTCGGTAACGTGCTGTAAGGTCAGTAACTGCAAGTCTTCATCAAAGACTTTGAGGTTCAGTACTCGCACTAGCTCATCTATTTTTTTTAGCATAAACTCATAGCAGCCCATAGGCTTTTCACATTTCCTGATATCGAAAAAACATACCAGGCCAGGGGTCGCAAACTGGGCATCATGCATGCCTGTCAGCATTCCATCACCAGAAAGGCTGGCAAGTAAGAAATCGGCATTTTCTCCAACCCCTGATTTCACCAGTCCGTCATCCTGTAAATCGAGCTGTACATGCTGAAAAGCTGAAACAAGCTCTGAACTGGTTAAAATATGGTTATCATCTGGCTTTAAAACATGGGCTACCCGGCTACTACTGGCAATATCCAGCAAGGCCGAAGGCAACACAAGCTCTGGCCGGGGTGGTTCTTCTAGCACTTCTCGGCTATCAAGTTCAGGAGTGATTTTGATATCCTTGACATCATCATTGTCGACTTCCTGATCCAGCATGGTATTGATATGAGACAATTCATCACGTAAGGATTCATCCTCTATGACGCCTGACTCAAGCTCATCATGGGTAAAGGTTTTTATGGCGGCATTACGTCGAAGTTTACTTTGATAGATAGAAAACAGGTACACACCGAGGATGACCACTACCCCAATGATAGCCAGAATCCAGCGTAGAGAAGTTGCATCCATGTTAGCGGGCTCTGTATAAATAAAATAAAGATTGTCTGTAACCTTGCATCACCAGAGTTTACCCCGCTTCCGCCAGAGCTGCAGCCTCATCAATATCGACCGATACCAGTCGCGACACACCTGGCTCATGCATAGTGACACCATTCAGTGTGCGCGCAAGCTCCATAGTCACTTTGTTATGCGTAATAAAAATAAACTGAACCTGTTGTGACATCTCTTCTACCATCGCACAGAATCGACCTACGTTTGCATCATCCAGTGGTGCATCTACTTCATCCAGCATACAGAAAGGTGAAGGATTCAGTTCGAATATAGCAAATATTAGAGCTACAGCGGTTAACGCCTTTTCTCCACCCGATAATAACTGCAGACTGGTGACACGCTTACCAGGAGGGCGCGCCATAATGGTGACACCGGTATTTAACAGATCATCTTCGGTTAATTCAAGACTGGCCTGACCGCCGCCAAATAGTTTTGGGAAACGCTCCTGCATTCGAGCATTCACATGATCAAAAGTTTCCTTGAAACGCTCTCTGGTTTCCTTATCAATTTTCTTGATCGCATTTTCCAGTGTGGTTAAGGCAGACGTCAAATCTTCATTCTGAGCATCCAGATACTCCTTACGCTCAGACTGTTCCTTAAATTCATCTATAGCGGCAAGATTGATGGGGCCCAGATTATTAATTTTGCGCGTCAGCTCATCCAGATGCTGTTGCCATTGCTGGATATCAGCCTGCTCATCCATTTCAAGCTGTAACTGCTCACGATTAAACTCGGTTTTCGCCAGCTGTTCATCAATGGTGGAACGACGTATCTCTACTTCCTGGCATTGCATCTTGTGCTGTTCCAGTTCACTACGTACCTGATCTACGCGCTGTTGTTGATCGTTACGCGCGTGTTCATGTGCACGTTGCTGAGTATCCAGGCCCGTTACCTTATCCTGAGATTCATGCAGTCTCTGTTCAATCGTGGTCTTTCGGCCCAGTGCCTCCTGTAACGCCAGTTCCAGATCCTGTAGTGGCTGCCGGGATTCATCAATAGCTCGTTTAAGTTCTTCTACACGCGTTTTATACTGCTCCGATTGCTGTTCAATACGTTCAAGATTAAAGCGCGTTGAGTTGGCTTCCGATTTCAGGCTCTGTAACTTCATCTGTACCTGATGCTGCTGGTCACGGCTATTCTGTAACTGTTCGCGAGTCTGTTGCAGTGCTTCTCGGTAAGCATCACGTTCCAGCTCCAGTTCTGCTTTCTGCTCTTCCAGCATATTGATCTGTTCGAGGAATTCATTGCGGCGTAAGGACGTAAGCTGCAGATCTTCCTGTAACTCCTTTTGCTGGCTGCTTAGCTCTTCAATCTCTTTATCCAAGGTGGTGAGACGGTTCTGTATCTGTTCTGCACGGCCCTTACGTTGTGTGCGTTGATTATTTAAATCTGCAATCTGACGTTGAATCTGCTGCAACTGACGCTGGTTTTCATCGCGTTGCTTTTCTTCACGCTGCAGACGTTCTCGATCCGCATCGGTTTGCGACTTTAATAGCATGGCCTTTTCGGTAATCTGCTCAACTTCCTGCTTGATCGATTTGATTTCCTGTTCACGCTGTATCAGGCCACTGGACTCACTTTCCTCACCCAGTTGAATCAACCAGTTACTGCCACAGTAAAGGCCATCTTTACTCACCAGTCTCTGATGAGCGCTTAACTGGCTACGTTTCTGTTCCAGCTCGGCATGGTCTTCACAGATAAAGACATTGCCAGCAATCGATTCCAGATTAAAGGGTGCAGATACGACTTCGGTGAGCTTACGCCAGCCGGCGGGGGCTTGCACGGCTTCGATGGGAGCAGATTGATGAATCAGCGTAATGCTATTTCCAGCTATTGCCTGCAGGCTGTTTAGAGAGATCTGATCGGTACAATAGGCACCTAAAAGCGGGCTCAATACCGCCTCAACCGCCTGTTCATAGCCCTTCTCAACCCTCAGCACCTCGGTCAAACGTTGACTATCGGCCAGCTTTTGCTGTTGCAACCAGCCCTTTAATTCATCACTGGTTTCGGCTAATACGTTCTGCTGTAAGGCTTCCAGTGAAGACAAACGACCACGCAGATTCTGTACTTCGGTACGCTTTCCATCCAGTTGACTACTTTGCTGTTCGATCTGCTCACGCAAGGCAGTAATGGTTTCAGCATGCGTCTGCTGATTTTGCTGCAGGCTGTTATAGTCCTGTTCCTGAACCTGAATTTTTTCATCCAGTTCCTGAATCTGCGCATCATAGGTTGATACATCCAGGCTTTCCTTTTCTGAATTCAATCGCGCAATGCGCTGTTCTGCCTGCAGTACCTGGCGTTCTATATGTTCTATGCCCTTATTCTCAACCTGTACTGCCTGATGAGCATTATGGTACTGCTGGTTGAATTCATCCCAGCGCCCCTGCCACTGGTTCATCTTATTCTCGGCTTCTATCTGTACCTGCTGGGCCTGCTCGTAGGTTTCGCTCAAACCTTCAAGCTGTGGTGCCAGGTTTTCCAGATCCTGTTCCAGCTGTTTCAGTTTCGCTTCATCTGTTTGAATAATATTGCGTGACTCATCGGCAGCCTGAGTGACCTTATTCAAATCCTGCTGGTTGCGTTCGGTGAGATTTTTCTGATGGGTGATTTCCTGCTCACGCGACGATATTTCAGAGCCAACCGAATAAAATTCACCCTGTATCTTATTGTGCTCATCATTGGCAGCGGTGAGCTGTTGATGCCCCTGCTCAATCAGGTTTTCTGTTTTACGCACTTCGGCGATGGCCTGCTGTAATCCGGTCGCAATCTGCTCCAGCTTCTGTTGCTGACGCTGTACCTCAAGATCGAAGGCATTACGTTGTAATAACAGTAATTCCGCTTCATAACGGCGTTGTTCGGTTTTCAGAACCTTATATTTTTCAGCCGTTTTAGATTGACGCTTAAGCTTGGAAAGCTGTTTTTCAATCTCTTCGCGCAGGTCATTCAGGCGATCCAGGTTCTCACGTGTATGTCTAATACGCGTTTCGGTTTCACGACGACGCTCCTTGTATTTGGAGATTCCCGCTGCTTCTTCCAGGTAGACCCTGAGATCTTCAGGTTTAGCATCGATAATACGCGACACCATGCCCTGCTCAATAATCGCATAACTACGTGGCCCCAGGCCGGTGCCGAGGAAGATATCAGCAATATCACGTCTTCGGCAGCGGCTGCTATTCAAAAAGTATTTGGATTGCCCGGCCCGTGTAGCCACTCGTTTAACCGAGATTTCATTGTATTTGGAGTATTCACCAGTGATTTTGCCATCGGAGTTATCAAATATTAACTCAACGGAAGCCTGTCCAACCGGTTTGCGTGAAGATGAACCACTAAAGATAACGTCTTCCATAGATTCGCCGCGTAAATGCTTGGCGGAAGACTCCCCCATTACCCAGCGTACCGCATCGATTACATTCGATTTGCCACAGCCATTAGGGCCAACAACACCGGTCAGATTTTCAGGGAACTGGATTTTTGTCGGATCGACAAAGGATTTAAAACCGGCAATCTTGATTTGGGTGAGACGCATATTGGGTGATTATTAAAATAACTGGATTAAAAAGACGGCAGATTATATCACTACTAGTAGAACAGTT
>JBNLGQ010000071.1:0-83731 GCA_050306135.1 Gammaproteobacteria bacterium | reverse complement strand
GTGGGAAGTATGAGTGATACGTTTAGTGTAACCACACTCCCTGCAGATACGACTCCGGATGCTTTCACTTTTACTGATCAAACAGGAGTAGCGGTCAGCGCATCCATCACCTCGAATGCGATTACGGTTAGTGGCATTAATTCACCAGCAGCGATTGCCATCACCAATGGTGCTTACAGCATCAATAGCGGCGCATTTGATACCGCAAGCGGCACGGTAAACAACGGTGACACAGTCCGTGTACGAGTGACCTCTTCCGCTGCGGTCGAAACCAGCGTTGATGCCACCTTATCCATAGGTGGCGTTACCGATATCTTTCGTGTCAGCACCATTGCTGCCGATACCACACCAGATGCGTTTAGTTTTACTGATCAGACCGGTGTAGCCGTAAGCACGGTTATTAGCTCCAACACTATCACCATCAGTGGTATCAATACCGCAACGCCCATTAGTATCAGCGACGGTGAATATGCTATTAACGGGGGTACATTTAGAAGCACGGCCTCAACCATCAGCACTGGCCAGACCGTGCAAGTGCGACAAACCAGTTCCGCCAGCTTCAGCACCACTACGAATGCGGCATTAACAGTGGGAAGTATGAGTGATACGTTTAGTGTGACGACACTCCCTGCTGATACGACTCCGGATGCATTCAGTTTTACTGATCAAACAGGAGTAGCGGTCAGCACATCCATCACCTCGAATGCGATTACAGTGAGCGGCATCAACTCGCCAGCAGCGATTACCGTCACCAATGGTGCTTACAGCATCAATAACGGCGCATTTGTGACCACAAACGGTACGGTCAACAATGGTGATCAAGTCCGTGTCCGCATAACGTCTCCCGATACGTTTGGTACCACTGATGGTGCAGTCATAGGCATAGGTGGCAGAAATGATCTCTTTACTGTGACCACACTCCCTGCTGATACGACTCCGGATGTTTTCACTTTTACTGATCAAACGGGAGTAGCGGTCAGCACAGCCATCACCTCGGATGCGATTACGGTTAGCGGCATTAATTCGCCCGCAGCGATTACCGTGACGAATGGTGCATACAGCATCAATAACGGTGCTTTTTTGACAGCAAGCGGAACAGTAAACAACAGCGATCAAGTCCGCGTGCAAGTGACTTCTTCCGATACTGTCGAGACTAGTGTCAATGCCACCTTGTATATTGGCGGCGTTAGCGATGTTTTCAGTGTCACTACCATGGATACCCCAGTGCTGCAGGAACTCAACGACACTGGCATAATCTGGGGTGTTAACTATCCAACAGGCAACAATACAAGCTGTATAGGTGAAACTATAGATCAGCAAGACTGTAAAAACGGGCGCGATGCGCAAGCGGCCGCAGGCTTATTAAGCAAGGTAGGTGCTGGCGATGCCGGGTTTGATTTTACCAAACTCGATGCCAGTGGCAATACACTAGCCGCCACTGCCAACAGCTGGAGCTGTGTTAGAGACAATGTCACCGGCCTGGTATGGGAGGTGAAAACCCCAGCGGATTCAGGAAGCATACACGACGCTAATAATAATTATCGTTGGGGAGGTAAAACAGCCCGCTTAACTGGCACTTTTGGTACGCAGTATAACGACTGGGATACGCTGGTTGATGGCAGCAATAACGAAACCTTGTGCGGGTTTAGTGATTGGCGTGTGCCTTCGCTAAAAGAACTGGAGGGCCTGGTTAACTTAAATCAGAGTGATCCTACGATTGATAGCGACTATTTCCCAAATACTTTATCGACTAATTTCTGGTCTTCGTCGCCATATGCCTTGGCAGACTACGCCTGGAACGTCCATTTCAGCGAGGGCAGATCCATCTACAACTTTCGGACGTATAATAGGCCGGTCCGGTTAGTGCGTGGCGGACAGTGATTTTATTTTTGGATTTCGCTCACAGAGCTATGAGCCAACAAGTTGAAACAGGGTCGGAACTCATTGGTGAATAATCAAGGGCAGGAACACGCCCGCCAGCCACAGATCCTGCCTATCTGGCGGGATAGCCGGCGTTTATTAGCATTTCTTGAACAGATGGTTAGTGGTTTTCCTCGATACCATAAGTATGCACTGGGCAGTGATTTACACCGTCAGGCGTTATTGATTATTCGACTACTGTCGCTCGCGCTCAATGCGGCCAAGGCGCAATGAGTGCGGCAGGTTATACATTCACAACAATCGATAGATGATATAAAGGGCACCTCTAAAAATGGGTTTTTTCCGCGATTGCCGCGTCAACTCCGTACTCAAATCCTCATGTATGCCATATACACTGCGGTTCTCCGTGCGGTGATTTCTTGTACTCACGAAAAAATCCGAATTTTTAGAGGTGCCCTAAAGATCATGATTCAAACCATGACTATTCATAAAGGAGTTAAATTATGTGGCGAAAGCTAGTTTTATTGTTTCTTTTGGGTTCCCCCTCACTCTGGGCGGCGTGTGAAAATACCATACTCGCATCAACCCCCTCAGGGCAACTCATCGATAACCAGGATGGGACGGTTTCTGATCTCAAAACAGGCTTGATGTGGAAGCAATGTAGCGAAGGTTTGACTAGCGCAGATTTGACATCACCTGATTGCGCTACAGGGACTGCAGCTGCGTTAAGCTGGGATCAGGCACTGCAACAACCCCGGGTACTTAATGTAAGCGGCGGGTTTGCAGGCCATACTGACTGGCGCTTGCCCAATATTAAGGAGCTGCAATCGATTGTTGAAGAGCAGTGTAATTCTCCATCAATTAATAGTACCTTTTTTCCAAATACCCCTCCTGGGTCGAAGTTTTGGTCTTCGTCGCCGAACACGTCGCCTCATACTCTGGTTGAAAGCGCCGCCTGGTACGTCCTTTTCGGCAATGGCAATTCCAGCAATGGCTACTTTCGGACGAATAAATTACAAATCCGGTTAGTGCGTGGCGGACAGTGATTTTGTTTTTTTGATTTGTTGATACATAACGGGTTATGTGTCTTAGCGAATAAATAGGGTCACGAATGAATGGCGCTTGCTTAAGGCTAACACGACGACATTGCGAGGAGCTTGCGACGTGGCAATCCCTTTCGGCAGATGGTCTCAGCACTGTTTAGAGGTCGCCGCGCTAACGCTCGCGACGACAGTTTTCAGTTTAAGTAAGCGCCCTTCGGGTCACGAATAAAGAGGGTCAGGTACAAGTTAAAAATCAGATACAAGTTAAACCTGCTGTTGAGCTACTTAAATTGGTGTGAAGTTGTATGACCGATTTGGATCCTGTCATTCAAGCCCCATTACCGAATGACTGCTTTAGAAAACTGATGGCAAACCTGATTTTAACTTTCTAGCGCTTCATTGGTCTCCCGAGGAAAATCTAAAAATAATGTACAGATTTTCCGGTAAATCCGGAACTAGCGTTATTCAATCCAGTTTTAACTGACCAAGCGTCTAATTTTTTTTGTGGCGTCTCTGCGTCAGACCAGCCGTATTTCAGGATGCATTTAATGCGGCATGTGCAGCAGCCAGTCGTGCAACCGGTATTCTCGGTGCAGAGCAGGATACATAGTTTAGCCCTGCTGTATGACAGAACGCTATTGAAGCGGGATGACCGCCATGTTCACCGCAGATGCCTACTGATAGGTCAGGCTTTACCTGTCTTCCCCATTCAATGGCCAGTTTCATCAACTTACCAACACCGTTTGAATCAAGCACCTCGAACGGGTTGTCCTTGAGGATCATATTCTGGTTGTACATAGGCAGGAATTTGTTTTCAGCATCTTCACGAGAAAATGAAAAAGTCGCCTGTGTTAGGTCATTGGTACCGAAAGAGAAGAATTCAGAGTTTGCCGCCAGGTCGTCTGCTCGCATACAGGCGCGTACCACTTCAATCATGGTGCCAAAGCGGCAGTTGAGGCTACGGCCTGTTTGTTTCTCGACCTCAGCCTTGATCTCATCCATATATCGACGCACCCAGATTAGTTCTTCGGCAGAGCAGACCTGTGGCACCATCATCTGAGGATGAACCTCCAGCCCTTTTGCCGCACATTCGGCTTCTGCTTCCAGAATGGCGCGGATTTGCATGCGATAGATTTCAGGATAGGTGATGCCCAGGCGCACACCACGATGTCCCAGCATAGGATTCACTTCTGTAAGTGCACGAACCTTTTTCAGCATCACTTCTTTGGTGGCTATGGCTTGTTCAACCAGTCCAATATCGACCATATCAGGGATTTCGGTATTCATGTTGGCCGTATTTTTCAATAACATCACAGAGCTTGAAAGGACGTCCAGACCACGGATGGAACGTTTCAGATGGTGTAGCTTATCGATATCATCCCGAAGTTGTTCTTCACTGGGCAGGAATTCGTGAATCGGTGGGTCGAGTAGGCGAATGGTCACGGGTAAGGGTGCCATGGTCTCAAACAGTTTTCTAAAGTCTGAGCGCTGTATCGGTAACAGGCGATCCAGGGCTGACTGTCGATCTTCAATGGTTTCCGCAACAATCATTTCGATTACTATCGGTAAGCGATCAATGGCATTGAACATGCGCTCGGTGCGACATAGTCCGATACCTTTGGCGCCAAACTTGAGGGCTTTTGCCGCATCTTCAGGGCTGTCAGCATTTGCCATTACGCGCAGATAGGCTACCTCATCAGCCCATGACAGCAGTTGATTGAGTTCATGACTAAACTCGGGCTCTACCGTGGGGACTTCTCCCAGATAAACATTGCCGTTGGAGCCGTCGATGGTGATGACATCACCTTCCTGGATGACATGTATGCCTATCCTGGCCTCGCGTCGCTGTACATCTACCTGTATACCATCGGCACCGGCAACACAGGGTTTACCCATGCCACGTGCGACAACAGCTGCATGCGATGTTTTACCGCCGCGACTGGTAAGTATGCCCTGTGAGGCAAAGAAACCGTGGATGTCTTCTGGTTTGGTTTCTTCACGTACCAGGATGACTTTGGTGCCGGTGTTTTTACCCAACAGTTCGGCACGGTCTGCGTCGAATACGGCCTGACCAACTGCCGCTCCCGGCGATGCGGGTAATCCCTGAGCTATGGGCTGCACATGAACATTTTTATCGAGAGTGGGATAAAGCATCTGCCCCAGGTCGTCGGGGTTGATTCTGAGTAAGGCCTGATGTTTGTCTATCAGTTTTTCCTGCACCATTTCGACCGAACTGCGTACAGTGGCAGAGGCGTTCATTTTGCCGTTGCGCGTTTGCAGGCAGTAAAGCCTGCCCCTCTCTATGGTGAATTCAAAATCCTGAACTTCTTTATAATGTAATTCCAGCTTTGCTCGCAATTCAGCCAGTTCTTTGGCCATTTGTG
The DNA here is from genome assembly GCA_050306135.1 of Gammaproteobacteria bacterium. Lineage (GTDB taxonomy): Bacteria > Pseudomonadota > Gammaproteobacteria > JACNJF01. The sequence continues at coordinate 78,423 of JBNLGQ010000071.1, read as the reverse complement.
GCATTTCCTTATCCAGTAGATCAATTGCCTTGGGCGTGCGGATCCCAGCAACTACGTCTTCGCCCTGCGCATTGACCAGATATTCACCGTATAGGCGATTCTCTCCGCTGCCCGGGTTACGCGTGAAAGCAACGCCTGTGGCCGAATCATTGCCTCGATTGCCAAACACCATGGTGCAGATATTGACTGCGGTGCCATTCGCCATGTCAGGGGTGATATGAAACTCGCGCCGATAATCAACGGCGCGTTTACCACTCCATGACTGGAATACAGCTTTTATTGCAATTTCGAGTTGCTCATAGGGATCTTCAGGAAAGGGGTTGCCGGTTTGAGCCTGGTAAACCTGGAGAAAAGTGTCGCAGATCTGCTCAAGATCCTGAGCAGACAGACCTACATCTTCACTGACACGTGCAGCCTGTTTAACCGCTTCGAATTCTTCATCAAATAATTCATCAGGGATACCCATGGCAACCTTGCCGAATAGTTGAATAAAACGACGGTATGCGTCATAACCAAAACGCGCGTCACCTGTCTGTTTGATCTCGCCTTTAAGGGTCTGGCTGTTGAGCCCGAGGTTAAGTATGGTATCCATCATGCCAGGCATGGACATGGCTGAACCGCTACGTACCGAGATCAACAGGGGATTGTCCGCATCTCCAAAACCTTTGCCGGTAGCTTTTTCTACCTCCTGAACCTGTTCGCGCACCTGCTTCATGACCTTTTTAGGCAATGAATTGTCGTCTGATTCAAGGTAGTGCAGGCAGGCTTCAGTAGTAATGACAAACCCTGGCGGTACGTTGAGACCGATTTGGGTCATTTCGCACAGGTTGGCTCCTTTTCCTCCCAGGAGCTTTTTGTTTTTACCGTCGCCTTCTGTAAAGTTATATACCCATTTTTTCATAGTTATCCCCTTTTTATAATAATCAAGGTTTGTAGGTTTCTACTACTTGGGTTTATTAGTTTAGTCGATAAGTTTAAGTTTCTCAGCTTTGATCCAGGCATCGATTTGAGCTTCTGCTGTCAGCCAGTTGTCGAGCTCGCTATTTGATCTGAAATTCTGCTCTTCGGCTAGCAGATAGGCAGCTTCAGCTATCTTTTGATAACGCAGTTGATAACTGATGGTTTTTACGGCTTTTTTGACTCTGGCCTTTTTTGGCGCAGCTTTCTTAACTACGGCTTTCTTAACAGCAGCCTTTTTGACAACCTTCTTTTTAGGTGCCGCTTTCTTTTTAGGTGTGGCTGTGGCCATCGCATTTACCCTCTGTTGTGTGTTGTTGGAAGCTAAAATTGAATATTTGCTTACTATAAGGCATTACGAGTTTTTGTATTAACTTTTATTGAGTGGGCATTGAATATGCACAAAACTGGTGACTCCCTTGTAATAGTTAAAAATCCGTAAAAATTATCTCTGGTACCTTAATCTTTATACTCTTAAGTACAGATTCTTGATTGATCTAGATCAGATTTTATATTTTTTTTTAATATCCAGTCCTTTGAAATACGAAGTTGCTTAAGGAACCTCTGATTAATTCAGAGTTTCCTTAAGAGGGTACAAAGTCAAACGAGTAAGGTGCGACAGTCACAGGTACCTTTTTGTTGGCAAATTTAAACTTACTAATTTTGGAAATAAGCCGTTTTTCGAGCTTATCATTGCCCAGCTCACTGGATATGATGACACATTTGGTTACCGTGCCATTAGGTGCAATGGTCAATTCAAACACGACTCTGCCCTGCAGAGTAGGGTCTTTGCGTAATTCGCGGTTATAGATGTTATTGATTTCACCCTTATGCTTTTGAAATACGAGGGCTATTTCTTCTTCGCTACGTCTGGCGCCACGCTGTTTGGATGAAGATGCTTTGGCAAGCTGAGTTTTACTGGCTATTTTGCTTTCCACCTTGCTGGTAGTCTGACGCTGTGCAAGTTCACTGCCTTTGATCTGGCGGTTTAACGTGTTGCTTGCAATACCCCCGCTACCCTGGGTAGCTTTGGCGGTCAGTACATCACTGGTAGATACAATGGTCTCAGCCTGATTGCCGGTTTTCTGTTGTGGAAGGTCGGCAATATCAGAAAAATCAAAGCTTTCGCGTAAATCTGACAGTTCATCACTCAACGCGATTAAACCACTTTGCTGGGCTCTCTTCTTGGCTGCAGCACGGCTGTCGGGTTTAGGCTCAGGCTTGGGTTTTTGCTTGGGTTTTGGCTTCTCTGGTTCTTCTTTCTTTTCTTTAACTTTTTTCTCCTCTTTCTTTTCAGGTTTGGGAGGCGGAGGAGGTGGTAGTTTTTTCTTTTCCTGAATCAACTGTGCCAGGCGCGGTGAAACATCAGCTAGCTTGCGTTGCTTGGGTTCAGGCAGAATCACGCTGTTGATTATAAAGCCCAGGATGAGAGAGAGTATAACCAGAGCAAGCGCCATACGACGAAACAGGCGGTCTTCCTTGCCTTCAACCCAGGGTAGCGAGAGCTCTATAGGGATTAATTGTGTCGCCATATCAGCTGTCTACCTCGGCTGATTTCTGGTTAACGGCAAATGACAGATTGGTAAACCCTGCTCCCTGACAGGTAAGCATAATTTTTTTAAGTAAGGCATAGGGTATTTGACGGTCAGCCATTATGGTGACGCCTTTTTTATCTGTCAGGCCCTTGACCTTTGCCGCAGTTGTCTTGAGAGATTTGAATAATGCTGGAATTGTTTTTTGCTGCGGATTACTGACTGATTTGACATTAACTATGGGTATACCTTCCAGGTTAATACTGTCGTTATTTACCGAAATGACAAGGTTTCTGCGTGGAATCTGGTCTGCTACTGAGTTAGGCAGGGTGATTCTTTTAGGTGTGGGCAGCACCTCTGAGCTGGTGGCATTCACCAGCAGGAAGAACACTAGAATAGTGAAGATATCCATCAATGAAATCATGTTCAGCCCAGCATTGCGATCCTTGCTGCGAGCATGATGTGATTGCATTCGTTTGGCGCGTCGTGACAGTTTCATGAGCTATCCGTTTATTCTCACCGGTTTATTTAGCGGCATCGCCGATAGAAATATCGGGGAACAGTTCTGCAAATACCTGCTCACCTTCATACATGACGGCATAGGATCGTGCACTGTCCATTACCTGGATCATGTCGTTGTAAGGCGTATCGGCTTCAGACAGAATGGTGATATTGGTTTTATCTGGAAAACGAGACTTGATCATTTTCAGGGTTTCTCTTAATACCGCGTAGTTTTGATCCTGAGTTGTTTTAGGGATGCGTTTAATCAAGCCTCCCTTGTTGTCAGAAACGTTTAGTGCATCCTTACGAATGGTAATACGCAATTCATACGGTGGATTTTTGGGATCCTGTTTGTCTGCAGAACCTGGAGGTGGCAGATTCAGATCAAGTATAGTGATATGACTAAACACCGCTGTCATGAGCAGAAAAGGCACCAGAACTACCATCAGGTTCATGAAGGCAGTTATATTCAGCTCAACCGCTGGATGTTTACGCCGTATTCGTTTATTTCGAGCCATGATTTACTGACCGGAGCCTTTGAATTTAGCCAGGTGGTTAGTAAAACGTACGGTTGCCATTTCCAGGCTGTCGATAATTTCTGTGGTTTTGGTTTGTAGCAGGGTGTAAAAAATCAACAAGGGAATCGCAACCATCAGACCAAAGGCCGTGGTATTCATGGCTACAGAGATACTGGTAGACAGGATTTCTGCTTTCAGGGATGGGTCAACCTGAGCGACTGCTGTGAATGCCTTGATCAAACCAATGATGGTGCCTAGTAAGCCCAGCAGGGTAGCGATGTTGGCAAACAGTGCCAGATAATGGGTGCGTTTTTCAAGGCGAGGAATCGCTTCCATGATACTTTCTTCCATAGAGGCTTCTATGTCATCGCGTCGGCGGGCATTTTTAAAGTTGTTCAATCCCTGAGCCAGGATTTTACTTACAGTTGAATTGGATTCTTTGGTGAGTTTGATAACGCTATTCATTTCACCTTTTTCCAGCATAGGGATTATCTGGTTTAATATGCGACGGTTTTTGCTTTTGGCAGCGGTCAAATAGACATAACGTTCCAGAGTAATTGCCAGGCCTAAAGCGAGTACAACCAGTATCGGATACATAAAAGGTCCGCCTGACTGAAAAAAATTAATAACGGTGTTAAGCATGGGATCTCTCTCCGTGGTTCATCTTGCAGTTATTTAGCTGCGCTGTTTGAGTAATTAAATATGATAAAAAGGTCATAGATTGTAAATATTTTTCAGGGTTCAGGATACAGTTCTCTGTAGTATTTCACCTGACGACGAAAACTGCTACGTTCTAACGGCTGTAAGGCGTCGTCTAAAACGCTGCTGTAATCTGGTGTTGAAAGGTCGATTTTATCCGCAGGTTTCCAGGGCACAATATATAGCACTTTAGGCAACTCCTTGTTTCCAATAATAGAGGTTCCCTGCAAATCCAGGCGTTCCTGCGCCAACAGGTCAACAGGAAGCATCAATAACATAAGAGGGATAAGTAACATTTTCATTATACTTTTATCCTTTGTTTTTCTGTTCAATGCGACGTTGCAGATCAGCAATCCATTTTTCTATGGTTTCATCCTTTGAGCCCTTCAATTCCTGATATTGCTTATAATGAGCCAATGCTTCATTCCATTGCTGTAGATAGATATCCAGCAATATGGCGAGGTTCAAATGTGCGTTTGCATATTCAGGATTGATTTCAAGTGCCCGTTGGTAATTCTGTTTTGCCTGTTCGAATAAACCCTGCTGGCGTTGAATTATTGCTAGATGATTATAGGCAATTGCATCCTTTTTATCCTGCTCAATTGCGCTAAGAAACTCTTTTTGCGCCAGTTCGTAGTCTTTTTGTTGAAATAATAGCAGTCCCAGATTGGTATGCGCATGCTTATATTCATTATCAACGGCGATCAATTGCCGGAAAAAATCGATAGATTCGTTGGTCTGTCCGGCTTTGGCGGTTTCAATGGCAAGCTCGTACAGCTCAACTCTGGGATCAACTTTAACGGTTTCTGTTGCTGCTTCAGCAGGCTTGACCGGTTCTGGTTCAGGGGGCAGACTCTGACAGGCGCTTTGTAGCAGAGCGAACAGAAAGATCAGGATCAGGTGTTTTTTATTCAACATATTGATCACTCACCTCGGTTTTTCCATATCTAAACGGCATCAGTTTAGCCAGGCTTTGCAGGCTGCTTTGTATCGAGTCATCATAGCTGCCGCCAGGGATTCTTGCGATATTAGTTTCGTGAATGGCGATTGCTTTTTCTTCAAACGGAAATGCCTGATCTTCCAGTAGATAGTTATATTCTTCCAGCTCATCCTCATTAAGATTCTTAGGTTTTTCTGATTTTAATAATGCGCTAGCAAAATCACGATAGATTTCAGCGATATTATAGGTAGAAGCGGTGGTGACTTCTTCTACCTGATATTTTGCGGCTTTGCTATATTCAGCAATGGCTTTTTGCATCAGCGTTTTCTTGACCTTTAAGCTTTTCTTCAGCGGACGAGTCAATCGTGCCTTGTTATATTGCTGGTGCAGCGGTTTTATTAAAATCAGGCTGGATGTTGCGGCAAGATAGCGGCTGCGGTCAGTACGCTGAGTTTTTGCATCTGCATCGGCTTTTATAATGCTTTTTAGCCAGCTGTGATAATTTTTTATGTCTTTTTTATCCCGATAAGATTGGGCAATTTTATAACGCAGCTCGATTGAGCGTGATAAGGGCTCAGGGTATTTCTTGACATAGCTTTTATAGATATCTATAGCCTTGTCTGGATTACCAGCTTTGTCCTGCAATTCAGCAGCCTGCCATAAAAGATCGCGCTGATCTTTGGCAGGTGACAGGGCAACCAGTTGCATGACTTCTCTGCCTGCTTTGCCATACTGTTTGGTATTGTTATAGGCAAGTGCAAGTTTTTCGCTAACACCCTGTTGCCATTTCTTCTGCTTAGGATATTTACGCCGAAAATCTTCCAGTATGGCGATGGTTGTTGGCCAGTCCTGTAAGGCTATATATTCGGTGGCGGCATCGTACTGGGCAATGATTTTTTTATCAGAGGTAGGGACCACTTTGCCAAGGCGTTGAAAGTGATGTGCTGCGAGCAGGTGGTCACCCTGATTACGTGCCATTTCACCCTGCAGATAGATGCTGGATGCCAGTTGATCCCGCATTTGTTCGCGAGTTTTAGTATCTTTAACCGCTAGGCCGGCAATGACCTGCTGGTAGGCATTTTCTGCCTGCGCATACTGTTTCAATTCAAACTGACTATGAGCAATGATTATCCAGGCCTGATGATGAATTTTTTTATCAAGTTGCAGATCATCTACCAGACGTTGAGAAGCGCTTATCGCTTCGTTATATTTTTTTATGGCAAAAAACTTTTCTGAAGTACTCAGCAGTACTGAAGGCATACGCTTATCTTCGATGAATTTATCGCTAAAGGTTAAGGAGCTTTGAATCATACGCAGATTAAGTTCAGCTTGTAACTCTGGTTTAGTGAGTGCATATAAAGCGTTATAACTCGTCAATGCGGCATAGCCTGCTTCTGCGCTATTTTTATGCGGTGGGTACTGGTATGCGGTTTTTTCGTATTCCTCAATAGCCTTTGCATACTGTTTTGATTCAAAGAGTGTTTCGGCTAACAGGAAATTGATTTCAGCCGCATCTTTATCATCAGGAAAAGAACCCAGATATAACTGATACCAGTTGGCGGCGGTTTTGTAGTCGGCAATTTTTTTGCTGCTGCGAGCCAATGCATGGTAATGGGTGGAGATGTCGTATAAATGCTGGGTTAGAATGGGTTGCAGATTCTCGCGAGTCTGTTTATTGGCCTGTGACCAGTATGCATGGCCAATATTGTAGTTTTCGATAAAATGACGTTTTTCCGCCAGTACCAGCTCACTAAAACCTGCTTTTTGATAGGCGTCTATAGCCAGTCCGTGTATGCCAGGGGTATAGATGGAAAAAGGGTAGTTTTGCACATAGGCCAGATAATTATCGGCAGCATCGGTAATACGCTCTTTAGATAGATACAGCTCACCCAGTTGCAGGTATAACAGCGGCTCAAATTCTCGTTTGCCATGGCTGTTGGAGAATTGTGCGATGGGTTGTTTGCTGCTGCTATAGGAAAATGCAAGGCTTACCACGCGCAGTACATCGTTTAATAATTCCTGATCTGCGCGAGCCAGGGAAGCAGGTAATCTATCTGCTTCTATCTTGCCAAGATTCTGATTGTAATCAAGAAGTGTCACAAAGCTCTGGATAGCACCATCGTTATTATTCTGTTTGAACTGCGCCCATCCATGCTTATAAAGCGCTTTCTCGTAGTAGATAGAGTCAGTAAAGTTATTAACGATGACAGCATAGGCTTGTTCAGCCTGAGCATATTTACCTTCAACAAAAAAAGTTTCTCCCCGCCGAAACTGAACTTCATCAATGTATTTAGACTGTGGGAAGTTTGCAGCCAGTTGTTCCATGCGGGCACGTGCTTTATCTGTTTCCCCCTCTAATGCATATGCGCGTGAAAGCTGGTATAGAATAAGGTCATTATCGGCTCGATGTGGATAGCGTTTCAGATAGGATTCATAACGTTGTATTGCGATCTGAGTTTCCATTCTGGCACGTTTTTCGATGGCAGGATCATCGGATAACTTGTTGTCCATGCTCACTTCCAGCTCGAGATCAGCAAGGCGTTGAACCTCTTTTCCATAACCTTCACTATCAGGCGTTATTTCGACCAGTTCACGATAACTTTTGATAACCTTACGTTTAGAGAGATCAAAATTTATCTGTGGCTGCAGGTCTTCTATAGGCTCTATTTCAATATCTGCAATATGACGCATTTGCGGTGAGCTAGCGCAACCCTGAATTAGCAATAAAATCAGTACAAATAAAAGCCAGCGATCAGTCATTTTTCTTCTCGCTTGCCAGATCATCATATAAACGGGCTAGAGAATAACGTGCGCTCAGGCGTAGCTGTTTAATATGATCCTGTTGCTTAAGCAGGGTGTTGATAGCGATCTGATTGATGAGGTTTTTCTGTCTGCCGAGCAGGTTATCCACCTGAGTGAGAAGTCCGTTGATGGCAGAGCTTTGTCCAGCAATTCGTGCTTCGAGTTGTAAAAGCGTTTTATCGTTAATTCCTGCTGCCTGGTTTAATGACTGTGCAGCAGCGCTGGTTTCCAGCATGGACTGATTGAGTGACTTTAGTTCAGATTTTGCACGCCATGAGCGCCTGGGGAAATCGGTTTCTATCTGATATTGCAACAGGCCTTTTAGCAGGTGATATTTTGCCTTTTCTTCGCTGAGGTCCTGTTGACCATCAAGCTCATCAAGAATGATTTTTAGTTCATCAAGCTGCTGTAGATATTCTGCTTCGGCAGGATTGGCAAGAGCCAGATAATTTTCTTCGTTAACTACCGCTGTAACCTTGTCGGATAAGTTTTCGACCTGAGATCGAATGGCCTCCAGGTTTTCATATTCTGCAGTATTTTCAATGGCAGGTCGCTTGCGCTCAAAATTGGCACGTCTTTCGTTGAGCATCAAGTTGAACACGGGGATGTTTTCATCCCATTTAAGCAGGGCATCAAGTATATCCAGCAGCTCCTGATAATGGCGAACCTGCTGCTGGAACTGTTTGTTTGCGATCAGCATATACAGATAGTTTGGCGTGTTTTTTTCCAGTGTGGTTTCTTCGCCTATCAGTTTGATGCTGGAATCTTCAAGAATACGATTCTGAATCAGTGCATCAATGAGCTCATCATCGGCTATCTGTGCAATCAGATTTTGCTGTTCAGTCAACAGCATGTCATAGTTGGCAGCGGCCTGGCGATAGTATTCAAGTGCCTGGGTCTTACGTTGTTTGAGTTCCAGTGCATAGGGAATAGCTAGATAGGATTCCAGGGTTGCCGCATCAATCTGGGTCTTTTTCTGTAACGCTTTCCAGTACCCCATGGCCTTATCCAGATCAGATTTCTGGCTCCAGGCCCAGCCTATGCCGAGCAAAGCCTTGTTTGATATTGGTCCAGAGAAGCGGATATTTAAAAAATGATTGATGGCATCATCACTTTGTTCCAGTCTAAGGCTATTCAGGCCAAGAGCGAGCTGACTTGAATCTAACAGGCCTGCAAATTCGTCACCTGACAGATTAAGGGTTTGCAGTTTTTGCAATCCCTGATAACCGGCCTTTTCCTGTCCTGCCGCGATCTGTGCTACTGACAGGTTGTAAATTGCATAAGCTCGCCAGATGCTGCTAGAGCTAATCTTTTCAATGGTATCTGCAGCCTGCTTGAAGTCTTGTTTACGGGTAAGCAGTGAACTTAACAGGTACTGTCTTTGTTGTTCACGTATCTCAGGCAGAGGGTTCGCAATGCGTGTCAGTAGTTGTTCTGCCTGCTCAAAGTTGCCCTGCTCATACTGTACTCGAGCCAGATTAAACCAGATACGATCCTGAGTTGATTCGGGTTTTTCCTGCTTCAGTAGCTGACTGAATATCTGCTCCGCGTCATCAGTTAAGCCATAGTTAAAGTACAGACTACCGCGTAACAATTCGGCATCGTCGGGCTGTGCGTTAAATGCGTTTTTAAATTTTCCTACTTCAATTTCGGTAATTGCATTTAGCGTATTATGTTGAAACAACTGGTAAAGCGCTGTGCCATAAGTGAGGTCGATCGAGGGAGGTTCACTCTCTGCACATAAGTTTTGACTGACAATCAGCAGTGGGAGTGTCAGGCATACAGACCATGTTTTTAAACGAGATACTTTCATCAGCAGGCGCTAAACAGCTTAATCCCTGATTTTGGCTTCGAAAAGCGGTTGCTCTTTAGTGGGGTCATCAATGATCTTAAGTTCAACAAACTGTGGATCGCTACCTTTCTCCATTTTAAGTGTGGTACCGCGTCGGTAGTCTCTGCCATTCGGTCCTTTGCCAATAAATAATGCGATTATTTCATGTTCACCGGATGCCAGATTGCCCTGATACAGACGCTGAACACCACCACGATTGAGTGCATTCAGTTCGCGTTGAGTGTAGAGGTAGTTTGTGACTACCTTATCATCGATCTTTAATTGTACCGAATCCAGCGCAAACAATTGGCCGGCATCGATAGAAAGAAACACATTAAATTGAGTATTGGCGGGAAATAGCAGGTCTTCTTCTAGTATAAACAGGTTGCGGTTAAGGCTAAGCACCTGTTTTTTAAGGTCTTTTATTTCCTGTTGTAGTGCGCTGTCAGCTTCCTGGGCGCTAACGGTGGTTGATGTAATGAAGGCTATGCCCAATAGCAGCAAAATCAGAAATTTTTGAGCTGTTGTCATACGATTTACCTGTACCCTGTTTGATTTAGTTATTTTGCGATTTAAGATGCGTCGGGTGAAACGAGACCGGAGGAGTAATGAACTTTTCCGTTGGCATCAATGATAATCGCATCCAGATTTTGTATTTTTTCTATCAGCTGTATTCCTTTTTCTGCACCCAGTATGAACATAGTGGTCGATAAGGCATCAGTAGTCGTAGCGTCAGGACCTATCACCGATGCACTCCAGGATTCTTTTGCTGACCGCCCCGTGCGAGGGTTGATTATATGATGAATTCTTTCATCGTTGGTTAAAAAATATCGCTCATAGTCGCCGGATGTTGAAATAGCAGTATTAGAAAGAGGGATGCGCAATGCATAGTCCTCTTTTTTTCGTGGGTGTTGGATACCAATAACCCAGGGACGGCCATTTTTATCACCCATGATGCGGCTGTCTCCACCAGCGCTGACTATACCTGAGTTAATGCCGCATTGTTGAAGTAGGTCAATAGCACGATCAACCGCATAGCCCTTGGCTATTCCACCCAGATCGATACGCATGCCGGGGTGGTTGAAATGTATGGTATTTTTATCCAGTTTAATATTTCGAAAATTAACACTGGGTAGCGCTTGCTGAATGTGTTTTTCATCGGGCTGGATTTTTTTTCGATAATCATACTGATAGCCTATGGAGGCAAAGCTGATATCGAATGCACCATTAGAAAGCTCTGAGAATTTAATCGAGGTCTGCAATAGTTTAAAAAGCTCAGGGCTGACCCGCACAGCTTCGACAAATGCGTCGTTATTTACCTGCGAAATCTCACTTGTAGGAATGTAAGGGCTCATCATATTCTCGATGCGTTGGAATTCATCGAAAACCTGCTGAGCACAGTGTTGCCCCTGCAGCTTTTGCTCAGACCACAGCTCAACCGAGACCAGCGTACCCATCATGTTACGATGTAGTTTTAACCAGTCCGCCTGAACCGACGGTGTCATCATTAAGCTACTGACTAAGCATAAAAAGGCTGTTTTTGCTGATGCCAGAAATCTGAACTGCATGTTTCTGATCAGCTATCAATACGATCAAACGCAACGTATTGTTCATAGCTAGTACCACTGCCCAGGCCGTGGCCGGGGAAAGTGGTCGCAAATTCACCCAGTTTGCCGTTCAGCGCCATGTAATTCAGCAATACTGTGTTGACCAGCAGGTTAACGTTGTTCGCAGCCGGGCTGGATGAAGTAACCACAGATGCATCGCTGGAAAAACGTCCGATCTGGCGACCGGGAATTAACAATCCAGGCTTCTGGTCAGGCTTGAAAACCAGGAAAAAAGAACAGGCGGTAGAAGAGTTATCCCCTGTCCATACCCCTTTGCCACGTCCCAGGGGTGAGTCATCACGATTTCCATTGCTGGCGACCGAGCCATCACTAAAGACATAGATCATCAGTGGTTTGTTCAGGCTTTGAGCATAATTCAGGCAGGCGCCGATGCAACGACCTACACGCAGGTCTCGGCTTTCCCCTGTGCTGCGATCACCAGTATGGTAATCGTATCCGCCCATCGTGATGCAACCGGCAGCCGAATAACCATTCAGTACCATTTTCATGACAGATGCAGTTTTACGGAACTCACCATCACCGGTTAGTTCGGCCTGACTGAAAGGAGCGCCTGGGTCACCGCCGGCAGCATCCTTATTGATATATTGGTCACCTAATGGATCTACAGGTACACCAGCAAAGCGGTCAGCCAGATCGGCTGCTTTCAGATAACCACATCGTACCAGGTCCTTGATCACTTCATCTTTGCTAAGGCCGGTATTAATGGTGCCTAGTTTTAGCTTTTTATGACTGATGCGGGCCATTGATTCCATCACCGCTGTGACATCGGCGGGATCGGTCAAGATTGCGGTCAAATCACCAACATCCACCATGCCTGTGACATCGCTGGGCCTATCCACCTTGGTGGGACGAAACTCGGGATTAATCATATTTGCAGGTGCCATCGAGTTGCCACCGGATTCACTGCTGCGTGAACCGATCAGGTCGACAACCGACCCCCTCGCGCCGGTCATTGCAATACCGTACAGGGGGTTGTGAGGATTGTTACCGGTGTCGTTGTCAGAACGCGCGGGTATCACGCAGCCATCGACATTGCTAATCGAGGTGCTGGCTTTTTCCAGAATGCCTTTTAACATGGCGCTGTCGGCATGGAATAACAGTCCCAGTTGATCATTGATAAAGTCATTTTTTTCGCTGAAGTTTTGGGCGATACCGGTAGAATCAAGACCGGGTATCATATCCCCTGGAATCCCCAGCTTGCTGTAACCAGCAGTGGTGATAGTATCGTCATTTTGACCACCTGCGCCGCCTACCAGAACATTTGAGCCTGCCAGATTGCCACCACCTGCTAGATCAAAACAAATAAAGGGAACATTACCTGAATTCGAGCCGAAGGAGCAGCCGATATCGGCTGCGAGTAATCTAATGTCCTCTTTAAGCTGAGCCTGAGCCGTGTTAGGAGTAGCAAATAAACTGAAAACTCCCCCTGTCAACATTGTTGCTGAGCCAGCAGCAAACCCCTGGCGAATAAAATCACGTCGTGTAACCGGACGGGCGTGATCAGTATGATATAACGGAGCATCAACCGACAGGTTTTTTAAGTTGTATCTGTTTCTTTTACGCATGATCTTATCCTATTGAATCAGCATGGCTGCGCTACCCACGGCAGCGGCACAGACTGCTTTTACTATCTCTTTGGTTCTGGCGCTAGTATCTACATTATTCAGCTCAGTGATCAGGCTGCTATATGTGTTGTCGGTCAGAACGCCACCAGGATCAGTCAGAGTGGCCCCCGATACTCCAGTCAATGATTGAGTTGAATCGGAGCCAAGTAAATTACTGATTTCAGTGGTAGCAGGGGAAGAGGTCAGGTTATTCAGCAATACTCTGTTCAGAATCGGGTCAATCACATATCCGCGCTTGGTTGCAGTGCTAAATGCATTAGCAGAGGTTTCGCCGAAGTTTACATCAGGAAATAACTTATCTACCTGTGCTGTGGCCGGATTAGCATCTATATCAACCCTTTCACTACAGGAGGTCAATGCCAGTTGTGCAACAGCCATCTGATGCGATGAAAGGAATGCATCAATGCTTTCAGTAGAAGGTAATTGTTGCTGATAGCGGGTATACACTGCCAGTACTGCAGGGTTGGTGACAGGGATATTAGTCATTCTTGATATGCTGGCATTGATTTCTTCAAAGGTTCGAATTCCAATATCGGATACAGGATCTGCATCGGCAGCGGGTGTTGGAGTGCTTGGTATTGGGTCAATATGTGGATGACTTTTGCTGCCCAGTGTCTCAAAGGTGAGGAAAAACTCATCACTTTCAGGGCCTTTTTCCAGTGCAATAACCGCACCTAGTGAAGACAGTAACTGGCCGCTCGCAGGATCATAGCTGCTATCGATGGTGGTGTTCATATTCGCAAATGCCTGTCCGGCAACTGCTTCCTTGCCATTGACCGCTATACGCAGGCCTTCAATCGTGAATCCGCCTGGTGTCCAGTCTGGGTTCAGGTTGATGAAGGTCGGTTTATCAAACAGGTAGCTATAGCTGTCATATTGTGAAACTTCGAACATAATATAGCTTTTTGGTATGCCTATTTGCTCGGCAATTGAAAATAGAAGAAAGTATTTTTCACCCACACCGGCTTCATAGTTCTGTGTTATCTGGGCCAGGGTCAGGGCGCGGTTATGTATCTCAACCATGCGGATTTGCCCCTGCCAATGTTTGTTGCCAGCAGCACTTTGCCCAAGTACAAATGCAAAGGTATCCTTCCAAGGGCTAAGTGAGGTTGATACGTCAATCGGGTCGGTAACCTTGATTAAGGAGCCATTGACGTATATTTTACGTCCTGCAAACGGATCATAGGTTGCCACTACATGTTGCAAACTGGATTGTGCAATTTCACCTTCAGTAGCAAGCACAGGCTCTCCATTCTTCGCCGCTTCAGTGTCAGCAATGTCGGTACGATTATGAAAGTTATATTTATACATGCTCTGAGAAAGGGTAAAGTTATTCTGGGTTGAGCCATTGTCATAACTGATAATATTGGCATCTTCCTGGGTAACATTGGCCGGGGTTACCCAGCCTTCGATGGAGTATTCACCACTGGATTTGACAAGGTCGTGAATCTTTTTACTGTCGTGTGTATCTGCTCTGGCACCTCCAGTATCACCGCTTATATTGATACCATAAGAACCCAGCCAGGTGACATTGCTGCTTAGGGTTAGATTAATTGAAGTACCAATACCACTGTTATCGTATGCGGTAGACCCTGTTCCTGTTTTGAATTCCCAGCGTGCAATCATATTGGCTTCATGGCGTTCACCACCGCTGGCGACAATGCCATCGTTCATGGTCAATGCCATACTGGTAATCAGGCTCGGATCAACAGCAGTAGGGGTAATGGCCCCAGCAAAAAGCTTTATTGCATCCAGCATTTCACCGGCGTCGCCATCTATGCTACCTGTAGTTTCATTTTTTGTGCCACAGTCTGTCCAGCAGTTATGAGCTTCCAGCAGGCGTTGAACAAAGCGTGAATTTTCAGGAGTATCTACATTCATCTTGGCTTTTGCGGCTGCATAGGCTGCATCCACATCTACCAGATTAGCAAAGAAAGGCGCTTGCTGCTGTACGCCGCCTTCTTCGTAATGACAGTTGGAACAGTTTTCTGTTAGTAATGGATAGACGGTATTTTCAAAGCTATTGATGCCATTGTCCTGAGCAGTATTCGGGTAAGTTTTGGTCGCACCAGGTACTTTGAGGATGGGATCTTCGAGGTCAACACCTCGTTTGGTGACAATACTTTCATCGGTATTGGCCCATTTAGTGATCATTGCGGTCAGGGCGTCAGAGCAGACCTGAGGCACGATTTCCCAGCAGTGGTGCCCTCCGCCAACCTTAGTAACCATTCTTGAGTCAGCAGGGCTGTTAAGATCTACAACTCCAGCTACTTCAGAATAGGCAAAGTTTACATCATCTGGATCAGCGAACGCTGGTGAGTTTCCATCATTTCTATGGCAGCCACCACAGCGATCTGATGATTTGATATTCTTCCATAGATTATCTTGAAACTGCTGCACATCTTTGGTTGCAGGAGGAGGGCCTTCTTTGGTTTCAGGGGTGTTATTAAAAGGGTTCTTAACGGTTTCAGTACCACCACCACAGGCGCTCAAAAGTAAGCCTGCGGTAAGTAAAGATAGTGCCGTACGGATGATCGAGGTTTGGAATGGTAATTTATTGAGTGTCACGATTAATTCCCCTTGCAGTAGGCTGCCACATCGCGAAACACCTGTTTCATTTTGTACCCACTGGCGACAAAATCACCGACGATGGTGGATACCTCGCTACGGTCTGCTGCGTAGTTGTCTGGGTCTCGAAAACAAACGGCCTTAAAAGCTTTTTTCACCTGACACTGGGCAAATGCATCGCTGTAGGCAAGTTCCTTGCCCATTGACTTGGGGCCATTTCCATAGCTGTGTCCCTTGGCATCCTTTTGAACGCCAGGGTAGTCATTCCAGCCAAGCAGGGCATTGGGGCCGTTGCGCCAGTAGTTAATCCAGCTGTCATCGGTGGTGATAAAACCCTGTTTAAAGTTATTCGAATTGATCAGGTATTTGGCTTGTACCTCGCCCGGTGTGTATTCGAGTGCGGCTGTATTTTCAATAACCTCTCCATCTCCATCTTCAGTAAATGCCAGATCAAGGTAGGCATAAGCACCAAGCAGGCCATCCATGCCAGCATGGCAGCCAACACAGGAATTCAGGTAGATCTGACTGTCTCCCCCCGGACTGCGTGCGACATCCTGATGAACTCGGTCAGGGGTGCGTGAGTTATCCTTGATCTGCTCCAGGTCATTACACAGATGGTTGAGCATGGTAAAACGAAACAAAGCACGGTTGGTGCCTTGAATCAAAAATGCGCGCGCTGAAGCGCGTGTAGTAATAACGCCTGCAGTGGCGCTGGATGACAGTCCGGTTACAGAGCTTTGTAGTTGCTTAATTAGTATTGAGTCATCTGATAAATCGCCAGTGACCGGGCCAAGGGCTTCCAGTTCTTCATAATGATTGTTGTTAGAGTTTGAATAAGGGCTGAGGCTTAGAGATGAAGTGGCTCCAGTATAGATAATATCTCCGAACAAAAGCTCACGAAAATCAACATCATCTCGAACCATGCCAATCACTGTGGCTGTGTAGTCATTGAGTGGTGTAAATATGGTTTGTTCTTCGTTCGTCCAGGGGGCAGTCCAGTTTTTCAGCGTGACGTTGTAAAAAGCTGGATCACTGATAGCCAGATCGGCAGCGGTTCTTCCAAAAGGGTCGTAGTGACTGTTAGCTGGATTGGACATTCTATCTTCCATTTCATTTAGAACGCTTTCCGAAGGGGGGACGCCGGTTAGACGATCATGAATGCGTTTGGCCTGGCGCCTTTGCAGATCCGCGGCAAACAATGACTGACTGATCAATAGCAAAAGTACAAAGGTGCTAGTCGCGAGTGAGCATTTTCGCATGATTATCCGAGTTCCAGATTAAAATAAGGTTGAATTAGATATTATATGTTTACGCTTTTTAAACTAGCATAGCGCAATAGCATGAAAAAGGTTATCTAACCGTAAATAGATCACACAATCTAAATTCAATGCAGGCTGAATTTTATATTTTGTTATCCTTTACACACTAACAGTGTTAATTTTAGCTGCCTTAGTGAAGCAAATATGACCGTTGGTAGCAATAAAATGTAGATTTATCGGATTAAACAGGGATCCGACTGTCGCAGTGGAGTTTTTATCTACAATGCAACAGGGTACCAGGCTTTCATCAGTATCATTGGACTGAATGCCTTAATTTTATAAAAATTCATATAACTCAGAATATAAAGTGCTAAAAAAATACTATTTTCTATTGTTTGCAGGGCTATTTCATGTGCTGCTGGCTGGCTGTACCGAAAGTACCACCGGTAGCAAGGTGACGGGTGCTGATCCAGGTGTTCTAGAAGCGCCCATCGCATTCGTAAAACGTCCGATAGCACTGGATGATAATGGTAATGAAGAACAGTCCGATTTGCGCGATCCACTGTTTTTTGTGGCTGGAGGTGACGTTTATTTGCGAAGCAATTCTACCGTTACCGCAACTGAGATAAATATTACTGGCAGTGTGACCGGCGGAAAAGGCGATGTGAAAGGGCTAAGGCCATCATTTGATGGCACTAAACTACTGTTTTCTCTGCGTTTGTTTGATGATGATCCCAATGATGATGTGGTTCCCAGCTGGAATATCTATGAATATGACCTGAGTACGCAAACGTTACGTCGTATTATTGACTCTGATTTGACTGCAGAGGAGGGAGATGATGTATCGCCAGCTTATTTACCTGATGGGCGAATAATATTCAGCTCTAATCGCCAGGTTCAGTCAGTTGAAATCCTGACCAACGAAGAAGGCAAGCCTCCCTTCAGGGCACTGGATGAAAATGAGGATACACTAGCCATGGTGCTGCATGTAATGGACGAGAATGGTGGTGAACTGCATCAGGTGTCATTTAACCGCAGCCATGATCTGGATCCTGCTGTATTAACGCATAACTATTCCGGTGAAGTGATGTTTACCCGTTGGGATAATGCGGGTGGCAGTAGCTCAATGAATCTATATAAGGTGACACCTGATGGCACTCGCCTTGAGGTTTTGTATGGTGTGCATAGTCATGATACTGGGGCTAACAATAGTGGTAGTGATGATGCCACCATCCAGTTTACTCAGGCACAGGAAATGGAAGATGGGCGCATTATTGCGATTGCGCGACCATTTACCGATACCTTCGACGGCGGCGATATTGTGATCATAGATACACAGAACTTCGCCAATAATTTTCAACCGGTCGTAGGTATGGGCAGCCTGCCGGGCCCGGCACAGAGGTCGGCAACCATAAATCCGGTCTCTACCGAAACAACGAGTAATGAGATCTCTACAGGTGGTCGCTATCGCTCTGTTTTTCCATTGTGGGATGGCTCGAATCGAATCATGTTCAGTAAAAGTAGCTGTGAGCTGGATGTGGGTGGTACCCGCAGACCCTGTGTCGAACCCTATGTGTCAGACGCGTCGGCAGTTGAGGTATCACCAGCTTATAGCATCTGGTTATACGATATGAATCAGCATTCGCAAAAGGTCATAGTGCGTGCGGAACAGGGCGTGGTGGTTAGTGATATTGTGGCATTTCAGGCAAGAGAAATGCCGGATATTATATTTGATAAAGCTGGCGCTGATCTGAATACCTCATGGAAGGTTGGTGTTGCGGCACTGCATATCAAGAGCGTTTATGATTTTGGTCATGGCAGCTTTAATGGGTGCTTTCTAACTGAATGTACATCAGCAAATGTTACCTCGGTAAATGAGCTGGGAGATCCGGCAATAGTGCCCAATGCAGATGATCGTCCTGCCCGATTTGTACGTTTTATTAAACCGGTTTCCCTGCCAGATCCTGATGATCCAAATCTTGATACTCCCCCTGACCTGGACCGTGCAGCATTTGGCCCAATACGTAACCTGGGTATGCGTGAAATTGTTGGTTATGCACCCGTAGAGCCCGATGGTTCGGTGAAAGTGAAGCTACCGGCGGATATCCCACTGGGGGTTGAAGTACTGGATAAGATGGGTAGACGGATTGGCCCGCGCCACGAAAACTGGTTCCAGTTACGCCCAGGTGATACCATGGAATGTAGCGGCTGCCATACGGAAAATACAGGAAATAATGTGGTGCCAAATATTCATCATCGACCTGATGCAGAGGCCGTTTCAATCAATGCAGGGGTTCCAGCCACAGGTGTTTATGAAAATACACAGATCCCGGGGAGTAGTGAGAATTACTGGGGTAATGTGGGAGAAACTATGGCTGAAGTGAGATTTAAGCTTGCTCCATCAGAGCCCGAGGTTACTACGGATATTATATATGATGACTACTGGACCGATCCTGCGTTGAATGCTTCATTTCGTTATGAGTATGATGCGCCTGATACAAGCATAAACTCTCCTGCAAGATCTACCTGTACGCCGTGGGCTTATAATTGTCGAATTGTGATCAATTATGAACAGCATATTCATCCATTGTGGAGTATTGATCGAGGTGTCAATACCTGTACCAATTGTCATAGCAATACTGATGGGGTGGGCGACATGGTGCCAGCTGCTCAACTGGATTTAACCGACGGGCCATCAAACCTGGAGCCGGCGAATTACAAGGCGTATCAGGAATTAGTCTCTGCAGATGCTGGTGAAGAACTGGATGGCACTGGTAGTCTGGGGGATATCATGAGGGAGGTAACGACCTTCGATCAAGATGGTAACCCGGTAATAACTCTGGAGCCCGATCCTGCAGCTCGCGTCAATCCCTCAATGTCAGCAGATGGCGCCAGGGCGAGTTATTTTATGGAGAAAATGACTGAAACTGAGCTTGATGCGACAAGGGCCTTAACTCAGACAAGTAATCCAAATTTTGTTGATCATTCAGGGTTTTTGGATGTAAATGAGTTGCGCCTGATCTCTGAATGGCTGGATTTAGGTGCACAATATTTTAATGACCCGTTTGACCCCGCTGTACCGATGAATTAACGTCGACGGTATGATGGGGAAAAATTTACATAGTTAGCAGTCCATTGATAATAAATAACAATAAAATCGGGTATTTTTTCATACTGGTCATTTTGTTACTGCCTGTTCTCGGGCAGGCACAATCTGATGATGGACAATTGTTAACTATTGCTGACCCTTATATTGAGCTGCATACCGGTCCAGCTATGGCCTATCCGATATTTCATGTGATAGACCGGGGTGAAAAAATCAGCGTTCTCAAACGTAAAACCAACTGGTACCAAATACGCTCAGCCAAAGCTATTGAAGGCTGGGTGAACCGGGAGCAGTTGCAGCAGACACTGTTACCCAATGGGCAACAGTTAAAATTACGCGATCTGACAGAAGAAGATTTTAAGGCGCGTCAGTGGGAGATTGGGGTATTGGCAGGTGAACTCGAAGACGCACCAGTCATTTCATTCTATGGTGCATATGCCTTTACCGAGAATATCTCGGCAGAGTTTAATCTAGGGGAGTCGGTAGGTACGGTTTCCAGTAGTTTGTTGTATAAGCTTAATTTGCTTATGCAACCCTTTCCTGATTGGGAATATTCGCCATTTTTTACTCTGGGTCTGGGGCATATTGATGTCAAACCCAATGCCACATTGATTAACCCTCCAGATAAAGATAATGAGCTGAGTCAGATAGGTATTGGATTCAGAAAATTTTTAAGTAAGCGTTTTATTGTTAGAGCCGAGTATAACGAGTATGTCATTTTTTCCGCCAGTAACGCTAAAGATAAAAATGAGGATATAGGTGAATGGAAATTAGGATTCGCAGTCTTTTTCTAAGCCTGTTGTTGATAGCGTTTTTTAACACGCTTTCTGCGGCTGAACCTGGGGCAGGTTCTGAGCAGCAGTCGTTGTTAATTCAACCGGATATTCAACGACAGCAGTTTGATGAGGCGCTGATCAATGCTGATGATTTTGAAATTATGCTGGCACTGGGTTACCTGAGTATTGAAGACTTCGGTGTGAATTCATTAACCGTGGCAAAACTAAGTTATCATGTGAATGAGGATATCTTTTTGCAGCTCTCATATGGACAGAGTGAGGCCGGCACCACCAGCTATGAAGTGTTGTCTGCTGGGGCACCTCTACTTACGGATGCTGAACGTGAACTGTCTTACTACAGTATCAATATTGGATATAACCTGTTACCTGGCGAAGCATTTTTAACTCAAAGCAGAACCTATAACACCGCCTTTTATCTCGGCGCCGGTTTGGGTGTAACAGAATTTGCTGGAGAAAATAGATTCACTATCAACTATGGTGCGGGGTATCGTTTTCTGCTAAGTGGTTCATGGGCGATGACTGTAGACTTTCGAAACAACCAATTTGACATGAATACTTTCGGGGAAAACAAGGCGACCAATAACCTTGAGTTCACCTTTGGTATGAGCTGGATCTTTTAGGGAGAAACAACTATGAGCATTAAATCATTCTCAATTAAATTTTTAACGGCATTATTCAGTATATTGTTTGTGACTTCATTGCAGGCGTTAACACTGGAAAAGGCGGCACCAGATTTCACACTGAAGAGTATATCGAATAACAATATCAAGCTCAGTGAACAGGCCGGTAATGTGGTACTGCTGAACTTCTGGGCCTCCTGGTGTGCTCCCTGCCGCAAGGAAATGCCGCTGCTAAATGATCTACACAATAAATATAAAGCACTGGGTTTTAGTGTAATAGGGGTCAATGTGGAACAGGAAACAGGTCTGGCAAAGTCATTCATCTCCAGCTATCCAGTAGATTTTCCTGTTTTATTAGACGACAGTAATAAAGCCAGTAAGTTATATGATGTGAGCGCCATGCCTACTACGGTTATCATTGATCGTAATGGTGTGGTTCGACATCTGCATAAAGGTTATCAGGCAGGCGATGAAAAAGCCTACCAAAAGATGGTTAAACAGCTGTTGCGCGAATAACTTAATGAATCTCACTATGCGATTTTTCTTTCTACTAACGCTGTTATTTATGCTGCAGGCCTGCAGTAGTGTAGAGCCCTGGGTTAAACCTTATGAGCGTGCGCATCTGGCTGATCCGGTTATGGATTTTAATCGTGATCCAGTTGCTAGTAATTATATCCACCATGTTTATGATTCGCGTGAAGGTGCTCGTGGTGCAGGTGTCGCCAGTGGTGGTGGCTGTGGCTGTAATTAATATGCTGAATTTGCCTAGAAAAAACGGCAACTTCCTGCTTTTTCTAACGTTGCTGTTAGGCGCGCTCTGTTTTACTAAGGCTTCGGCACTGGTGCTACCAGAGGACCGTGCTGATGTGTTGTATCACAATTATGATGGTGGTGGTGCTGAAATATCCGGACCTTCTATACTTATCCGTAAAAAGTTCAGCGAGAATGTATCGGCTTCCTTTAATAACTATGTTGATAATGTGTCCAGTGCTTCGATAGATGTGATCGCTAGCGGGGCAAGCGAATACACAGAAGAGCGTGAAGAGAACTCAATCAATCTGGATTATCTGCATAATAAAACGTTGATGAGTCTTGGTTTTACAGACAGTAGTGAAAGTGATTATGAAGCGACAACAGTTAATATAAATTTCTCGCAGGATTTTTTTGGCGATCTGACGACCCTGAGTATGGGCTTTGCGATGGGTGACAATACAGTGAAAAGTAACGCCGACCCAGATTTTGAAGAAGATTTGCAATCGCGTAGTTACCGGGTATCACTGTCTCAGGTAATCACACAGGATACGATCATGTCCTTTGCGTTTGAAGCCATAACGGATGAGGGTTTTCTTAATAACCCTTACAGGTCAGTCCGCTATTATAATTCTTTGGTACCGATTGGATATAGTACTCAAGCTGAAAAGTACCCTAACACTCGGACCAGTAATGCTTTTGCGGTAAGAGCGCGTTACTACCTGTCGCAAAATTCAACATTGCATGCAGGTTATCGTTATTTCACTGATGACTGGGGAATAGAGGCGAGTACTTTTGATCTGGGTTATTCCTTACCCGTTGATGAAAACTGGTTACTGGAACTCACCTACAGATACTATGATCAGACCCGTGCTGATTTCTATAGTGACCTGTTGCCTTTTGGTGGACCAGATAACGATCCGCAAACATTTTGGGCTAGAGATAAGGAACTCAGTACTTTTAATGATAACGCTATTGGAGTAGGAGCAACCTACGAATTTAAAAAGAATGGTGAAGGCTTTATAAAAAGAGGCACTGCTAACCTTTTCGTAGATTACATCTCATTTAAATACGATGACTTTAGAGATTTAACTAAGGCGACAGCTATACCCGGTGAAGAGCCTTTATATGAAATGAATGCCACAGTTCTTAGAATGTTTGTTTCGATCTGGTTTTAAACAGCTAAATATCTTTTTATGTTCAATTACGTTTTCCAGATTTAGCCCTTGTACGCGGGTTTGACAGCTCCTGAAATCTGAAGCAAACTGCTAAAACTCCTTCAAAAAGCAATTACAGGCAGGTTTCGCATCATGAATCCAGAAAAAGTAGTCTTTGGGTTTTTCATAGTTCTCGCATTAACCCTCAACTTTGGATTTTTTATCGGAGAAATCGATAATCCTGAACATCATCATGTATATGAACTGTTTGCCGTAGTGGTAGTTAACCTGATCGCTACTTTCCTTAAGTTTGGTGACAGAAGTCAGATGGGCGCTGTATTACTGGCAACCAGTCTGGTCGCTATCCTGCAACTGATTGCTGCGACTCTGGTATGGGTAGCGGCTGAGCACATTACCGGTGTTGGGCTGACACCTGCTGTCACTTCAAGTATTGTTTCACTCTCTGGTGGTGCCATGCTCGCCAACGTTGTATCAGTGATATTACTCATCATCGAAACCGTGATGTTACGACGCTAATTCAGGGTAGCTACGATGGATAGCATCGTTTTCCTGATCTTTCGGCGCATGCGCCGACCTTTGATTACCCTGCTCGTTATCTACTCTGTCTCGATCCTGGGACTGGTTTTAATTCCGGGCCTGGATGATAAGGGCAATGTCTGGCACATGGACTTTTTCCATGCCTTCTATTTCGTCAGTTATATGTCTACCACCATTGGCTTTGGCGAGATCCCTTATGCCTTTAGCGATGCTCAAAGACTATGGGTAACCCTTGCAATGTACGCAGGGGTTATCGGTTGGTTGTATGCGATCAGTAATATCCTCACTTTGGTGCAGGATAAAACCTTTCAACGCGCATTAGCTGAGAGCAAGTTAGCTCGGCAGATAAGAAGCATGCGCCAGCCGTTTTATCTGGTGTGTGGCTACGGCGAGACAGGAAGTGCATTGGTGCGTGGTTTAACCGATGTTGGTCAGCATGTGGTGGTGATTGAAATCAATGAATTTCGCAGCAATCTGACCAAACTGGATAACCTGCGCGATTTTGTGCCGGTATTACATGGTGATGCTCAAAAACCACTGCATCTTCAGGAGGCAGGGCTGGAAAACCCGCTGTGTAAGGCTGTTGTTGCAGTAACTAATGATAATGAGGCAAATCTCAAAATTGCCATCACCAGTAAGTTATTGCATCCCCATATCAAGGTCATTTGTCGGGCTGACTCGCAAGATATTGAAAAGAATATGGCCTCTTTCGGCACCGATTATATTATCGATCCCTATGAAACCTTTGCACTTTCTCTGGTGACGGCTTTTCAGATGCCCTGTCTGTACCTGATGCAGCGCTGGTTGTATTCCGGATATGGCCGAGAAGTGCTGGAAGAACCTATTTACCCTCCGCAAACCAGCCACTGGATCATCTGTGGTTTTGGTCGTTTTGGAAAGGCTTTATACAGACGCATGATCAAGGAAGGTTTGGATGTGATTATCGTAGAAGCGAATCCACAGATATCCGATCTGCCCCAGCAGGGCGTGATCGAAGGCCGAGGTACCGAAGCTGACACCTTGCAGCAGGCCGGTGTTGAGAAAGCCTGCGGCCTGATAGCAGGGACTGATAATGACGCCAATAATCTATCTATTGTGGTGACTGCACGTGATCTAAATCCTGATCTGTTTTTTGTTGTACGGCAAAATCACTCTGACAACAGTGCGATTATTGACGCTGTCAATGCAGATTTAGTGATGCATCCCAGTAAAATCATTGCCGACAAAATTCGGGTATTATTGGGAACACCTATGCTTTATGAATTTATCTCGTTGGCAGCCTATCAGGAAAACGAATGGGCCTGTGAGCTGGTAAGCCGAATCTCGGCGTTGGTGGGCAGTCATGCCCCGCGCCTAGAAGAAATTGAAATCGATGAACGTATGGCTGAAGCAGTTTATCGGCATCTACATCAGGGCGGGGCGCTGACGGTGGGCGAGCTGTTACGTGACTCCTGGCAGAAAGATACACAATTACATTGCATCGTGTTAATGCTACAAAGACATAACGACCATAGATTGCTACCATCAGATGATGTCGAGCTTAGAATCAATGATCGTCTGCTGGTGTGTGCAGGAAGAGGCGGTTTTACCCGCCTGTTCTGGAATTTACAGCAGGAAAGCATTCTCAGTTATATTCGCACCGGAAAGGTTAGAAAGCATGGCTGGCTATGGCGTAAATTAAGTGGAAGTGACCACTGGCGCGATAAAAAATAGCCGCTACGCGGTTAAATATTTTCCAGCACAACCGCGACGCCCTGTCCACCTCCCGCACAGGCTGAGGCCACACCGTATCGCATGCTAGCATGTTTAAGTGAGCGAGCAAGTGTATGCGTTAGACGAACACCGGATGCCCCCAGCGGATGACCTATAGCAATAGCACCACCATTCACATTCACCCGATCTCGGTCGAGTCCCAGTTCCTTTTCACAGGCCAGATACTGAGCACCGAACGCTTCATTGATTTCAATACGATCAATATCCTCGACAGCTATGCCTGTCGTTTTCGCTGCAGCACGTATGGCGGGTGCGGGGCCTATACCCATTATCTCAGGTGGTACCGCCACTGCGGCACCACATACCACACGAGCTAATGGCGTCAGACCATGCGCTCGCATCCAGTCACCTTTGGCAACAATTACGGCTGCAGCTCCGTCCACTATTGCGGAACTATTGCCACCCGTTTGCACGCCACCAAAGGCCGGCCTGAGCTTTTGTAGTATTTCTATGGCTGTGTCTCTAACGTGGCTGTCTCGTTCAAGTAGTTGCTGTCTGTCTGCCAGTTTCAGACCTCGTGACTTATAGCCATCGAGTTCCCACAGAGCATTGCTTACAGCAGCAACTTCGTCCTCAAAATAGCCGCTCTCCCAGGCTGTCACTGCACGCTGAAAGCTTTGAGCTGCGAATTCGTCGACAGCTTCGCGGCTGATGTTATAACGTTTGGCAAGATTCTCGGCGGTCTGTCCCATGCCATCACCAGGAGCGGTATCGATTGTGCATTCCCACAGAAAGTCACGGAAGTCCACCTGACCCATACGAAATCCACTACGATGGGTATATGCAGCGACCGGATTGCGAGACATGGATTCACTACCGACGCACAGGGCGACGTCGGCTTTGCCAAGAGTGATATGGTCTGCGGCAGTGAGAATGGTTTCAAAACCAGTACAGCATAAGCGTTGCACCAGCAGGGCTGGTGTGTTCGGGTTGACTCCTGAGTACAGGCCAATATGGCGAGGTAGATAATAGCTGTCAAAGCTGGACTGTGCCATGTTACCGGCAATGATACTGTTGATTTCGCTCGCAGGGATGCCGCTTTTTTCAAACAGTGCGCGTGCTGCGTAGATACCCAGATCAGTGGGCGATACATCCCGCAGCAGGCCATTGTAATCATCGAAGGGTGTGCGTTGACCGGCTATTAGCCAGATGTCATCGTAGCTGGCTGTTACCGCAGCGGCTTCAGATTCGGAAAAGTTATTCATCGTTGTTTTTTCTCTCTAGGCAAAAAGCTGTTCAACCAGTTCGGCACGTTTTTCCAGTACAAAGCGCTGGTTGATATAACCCTTGTCGGTGATTTCCCCGGCTTCTAAGGATGGTGGTTCTTCCATTAAAAGTGCCCGAGCCGCATAGTTTGATGAACCACCACCTTCGGCTTTCATTTTGTCAAGACCCTGTTGCAGATGTGCCTGAACATTGGGATGGTTGAGTAACTCGGTGATGGGTGTATCTTCTGGCAGATCGGGGCACAGGGCTCGGCAGCCAGGTATGCTTGGAAAAACCAGAAAGCCGACATTGTCCTGGTTATGTCCCGCAACAACGATGTCCTGAGCGACAGGTTTAAGGGCATCAATACCCGCCAGGCGCATGCAACCGACGTGTACCCAGGTGCCGGTAAGCAGCTTGAAGTCTTCGGCAATACGTCCATCAAACATCAGGCCGCGTTCAGGGTGATCGGGGTCGATAAATTTAACCGCATCGCCGATGCAGTAATAGCCTTCTTCATCAAAAGCCTTGCTGGTTTCATCCGGGTTTTTCCAGTAGCCTGGCGTCACATTTGGGCCCTTGATGCGTACTTCAAGCTTGTCCTGGTTAGGGATCAGCTTGAGTGTGGTGCCGGGTACAGGGATGCCGATATTGCCGGAAGTCTCTGCCTGAAAGTGGCAGTCGGTAGCCAGTGGTGAGGTTTCAGTAGAACCCCAGGCTGAAACCAGCATCGTGTTGCAACCGGGGATGCTGTCGATAATTTCCTGTAACGATTCCCACAGGTGTTGCGGTAGCGCAGCTGCTGCGTAGAAAATGAATTTAAGGTTTTTGAAAAATATTTGCTTTAGCTCCTCATCCTGTTGCAATAAGGGCACCAGCATTTCATAGGCGCGCGGTACGCTGAAATAGATGGTGGGTGAGATATCCTTTAGATTCTTCACCGTCGTATCGATTAAACCGGGTGCAGGCTTTCCTTCATCGATATAAAAACTGCCGCCCTGACACAGTACCAGATTAAAATTATGGTTGGTACCGAAGGTGTGGCTCCATGGCAACCATTCCACCAGTACCGGTTTTTCCTGAGTCAGAAAAGGCCATACCTGTTGCTTGGCCATTTGACTGGAACACAACATACGCTGGGTATTAATCACGGCCTTGGGGATGCCGGTGGAACCTGAGGTAAACAGTAGCTTGGCGATGGTGTCTGGAGTAACTGCGTTAAACAGCTGTAACACATAGTCTTCGTCAGCTTCACCCATCAGGTCACTGAAAGCAATGCTGTTGTGCGGGCGGTCACTGGTTCTGCTACCGGCTACCACTATGCCGTCGTGCAAAGGGGCGATGGCGTTTAACGCAGGCACGAACCGCTCAGCCGAGTCAGCAAAAACTACTCCGGGATTGAGTATTTCTATAATCGCTTTCAGCTTGCGGTGATCTTGTGACAGCAACGAGTAGCCGGGTGAAACTGCACAGATTGGTATACCGATATGCATTGCTGCCAGCATCAGCAAGGCGTGTTCGACTCCGTTATCGGATAAAACCACTACCGGCCTGTCGGCTGACAGCTTATGCTTTGATAGCCAGCTGGCAATTTCAATCACCTTCTGCCTGACCTCGCCATAGCTGAGTTCCTGCCAGTCACCTGCACAATCACGTTGCGCGAGAAACAGTGACTGAGGGGTTTTTCTGGCCCAGTGCTCTAGCCATTCGCCAACACAACGCGCATAGTTTTCATTGAATTCAACAGCGGAATCCAACAGTCGGCTGCCATCTGCACGAATTTCCTGATGAACTGCCGGTTGCAGATTAATTGAAGTCATAGTCTCCTCCAGTACCAATATGGTTTTTTATATTTTTAGGAAGCTCTGAATAATTTATCCGTGAATTATCAGAGCGAGAAAAACGACAATGTGATTCTCGTTTTCTCTCAAAATCAAAGGTCTGCAGTCATTGATTTTGGCGGCACATTCCCTGTACTGCAGAAACCTGTTAAATAATCAGATTCCTTAATAATTATTCCTTAATGATGAACATCACCAGTTCAGGATAAAATATCAGTAACGCTACAACGATAAGATCAGCAATCAGGAAAATGCTGACTCCCTTGAAGATGTCGATCAAGGATGCGTATTGACCAGCTACACCTCTGATGACAAATATATTCATCCCTACAGGCGGAGTAATCATGCCAATTTCCAGTAGTTTGACCAGCAATACACCCAGCCATATGAGGCTTACATCGTAGTTACCCAGCACAGGCAGCATAACTGGCAGGGTGATCAACATGGCGCCGAAAGGCTCCATAAATAGCCCCAGAAATAGATAGACCATGACGATCACAAACATCAGTTGCAGGTAGGATAATTCCCAGCCCTGTACCAGCACGGTAATCGAATCGGCTAATCCACTGAGGCTTAGGAATACGGTAAACATGCTGGCACCGACACCAATAATCAGTAGTGATGATGTGGTGGCCAGGGTTTCCAGGAAGGCGGAGCGGGTTTTTAGCCAATCCAGACGATGCGTAATGTAAGCGATCAATATGGAGCCGCCAGCACCTACAGCACCCGCTTCGGTCGCTGTAAAAATACCACCGAACAGGCCACCGAAAACCATAATGCCCAGAATGCTTACGGGCCAGATGTCCAGTATTACGCCCTTCAGGGTGTGGTCATCTACATCGGATGCCTTGCGCGGAGCAATATCGGGTCGGAAAATACTGATGAATAGAATGATCAGGCTATAACTGATAGCAGTCATGACCCCAACGCTGATTCCACCCAGGAATACCTGGGTAATGGATACCTGCGCAAATACGCCGTAGATAATCATCAGGATACTGGGTGGGATTAAGGCGCCAATGGTGCCACCCGCAGCAATGGTTCCACAGGCAAAGCTTGGGCGATACCCGCTGTTTACCATCTCTGGAATTGCAATGCGTCCCATAGCTGCTGCGCAGGCAACGCTGGAACCACACACCGATGCAAAGGCAGAACTGGCAAACACACTGGATATTGCCAGACCACCAGGTAACCAGCGGAATACTACCTTGGCAGCATTGAACAGTCCGTTGGTAAGACCGGAGTGATAGCAGATAAACCCCATCAGCAAAAACATAGGCACAGCGCTTAACGACCATGAAGCGATAAAGTCATAAGGCTGGGCAGAAAGCAGGCTGACCGAAGTTTCCCAGCCAAACATGTAGCTGACTCCAGCCATGGATACTGCTATCAAAGCCAGTGCTACAGGTACACGTAGCATCAGCAAGATTAGTAGTGCAATAAGGCCTACTACTCCTATGCCTAAACTCATAAAGCGCCAACCTGATGACTGCAGCCATCTATGCCCTTAAGTTTTATTGGGATGCGAATCAGGCAGACAAGTAGCGCCAGTCCGAATGCAAACGGCAGAATGAAATGGGTAGGCCATACTGGTATTTTGGTATTCAACGATATAATGTAGGAACCGATTTCATAATGCTCCACTGCCTTACCCCATGTTGATATCATCAGTACCAGATATATACCGGCAGATAACAGCGAAACCAGAACATTGAGTAGCGCGTTACTGCGAGGGCCTAGAGCACCTTCGATGACCTCGACAGAGATCATCTCACAGCGCCACTCGACCCAGCCCAGAGGCAGCAATGCCAGCAGAATCATGTAATAGCGGGTTACCAGATCAACCGTAGCAGGAAGCGAATAGTTGATGGTTGAGCGCAGAATCACATCCGTAACTACATGTAGCATCAGGGCAATCACGCCCAGTGTTCCCAGCAGCGCCAGGAACATGGTTAAGGCATTAAGCAGACGAGCCAGTAGCGCGATAACGGGGCCTGGCTTAGAGGCCATAGGTTGTGAAATCGACATGGTCCCAAATCTCACTTTGAACCGCGTCGGCCATTTTTTGAGGGTCGTTTGCGTTGGCTTCGGCTATCTTGTTCCACTTCGTCATCAGGGTACGAAAACGAGCCAGTTTGGCATCTCCATTCTTTACGTTGCCATTCTTTTCAGCCAGTTTGACGGCGACTTTTAAGTCGTTTTCAACAAATTTTGCAGTCGCCTGAACAAGAGCGTCCGATGGCTTAATAATCTCAATGTTTTTTGCTTTGGCTTTTTTCATACCCAGCGCGGACAGTTTAAGGTTTTGCTCTGTACACATGGCGTTGGTGATGGTGGACGTGCGTGCTATAGCCTTACGTTCATCGACTGACAGGTTTTTCCATACGCTCTTTTCTACAGCATGAGAAATGACCGAAAAATAGGTGCCCAGGTTAACGGTGGTGATGTGCTTTATGACATCATCCAGCTTGAATGCCACGATGTCAGAACCTGCAGCAACCGTACCATCCAACGTTCCCTGTGACAGAGACTGGAAGGTTTCTCCAACCGGAACCTTGGCAGGCGTTGCCCCCATTGCTTCGGCCCAGCGTGAGTATTGCGGTCCGCCCACTCGTATGCGCATGCCCTGCAGGTCAGTTACATCGCGCACTGCCCTGTTACTCAGAATATGGTAGGTATTGGTTGAATGGGAAGTGGTGTAAGCAATACCGAGTTTCTTCAGCTCAGCCTGACAGTCTGCGCAGGTTACAACATATTCGGTCATAGCGGCGGCGGCTGCATGCGGGTTATCGCTTAGAAAAGCCATGTCGCCAGCTAGATTAATATTCGGCAGATCCGCCGGAAAATAGGCTGGCAGGAACAGTCCTACCTGAACCAGTTTACTTTTAATGCCGTCACGCATTTTTCCCAGCCGGATAACTTCGGTACCCAGTAATTTGGCACTTAGACTGCCGCCGGAGGCTTCTCCGATACGCTTCTGGAATTCAGTGTAGAGTGGGTTGGTAGCAGGGTGCATCGGTGGTACGCCGGATGCCATACGAAGCTCACGGGCCATAACGTGATGATTGGTTAAGCCAGATAACACCAGCACTAATGCTAGTGATTTGAAAACTTTACTTTTGTACAACATAAACTCCTCCAATCTTAATTTTTATATTTTGCTGTAGCATTAAATATGCAACATAGTGCAGAATCTAGCAACCATAAACTAACTTGTCAAACAATTGTTCGGCTAGTTAGATTGAGGAATTATCGATAAAATATCGACCAATAGAGCGATTTTGACGTGGAATGTAAAAAATATGTACCAGATTAAACTACCAAGCTGAAAGAAAATTCCAATAATATGCAATATAATGCAATTTAAGAGATCGCTATAAGGGTTTGATCCAGTATGTACGGACTGGTTTTTTATTAACCGATTTCAGTTATATTCTGGAATAGCCTGAATCAATCACATATCGAAGTAGAGTTAGTATCCAATATGCTTAGCGACACAGTAGAAGCAGAAATTTTACGGTTAGCCCAACAAGAGCCTGAGCTGGGTCAGGCAACGGTCGCTCATCGAATGCAAAGCAATGGCTATAAAATCTCACCTTCAGGTGTGCGTTATATCTGGCAAAAACATAACCTCGAAACTACAGTAAAGCGATTGCGGGCTTTAGAAAGTAATTCATCAGAAATCAGTCAGCTCACTCATAGTCAGAGAAGGCAGCTTGAACGCAGTAAAAGGGCTGAACAACTGATTCAGAATAATGGGATGCATAAGGATATGGACAGTACCGAGTCCTCAATGCGCCAGAGATTAATATTATATGTGGCAGCAGAACTATTTGCCGAAAAGGGTTATGACCGTACCTCAATGCGTGATATAGCGGCCAGTGCAGGACTGCAACCGGGGTCTATCTATCATTACTTCAGCTCAAAAGAAGCGCTTTTTATCACCGTGCATCGTGAGGGGCTGACAACGGTAAGAGAAATGGTCAAGATTGCTGCGCAACAGGGTAGTGATCCCTGGGATAGTTTGACCCGAGCATTCACGGTACATATTGGATGTATGGTCGGGGAAGGTTCAGATTTACAAAGGTTGACTGGCCATAGTTTGGCGATGACAGGGAATCAGGACATTCTGCAGAAAATTCACCCCGAGCGCGATGCCTATGAAGCAGTACTGAGTGAGCTAATCGATAAGTTACCTCTTAAACAGAACGTGGATCGTTCCATGTTACGATTAACACTGCTGGGTGCTACCAACTGGGTTTTTCTCTGGTATCGTCCAGGTAAAAAAAACCCGCAGGACATAGCTATCACTATGGTGAATATGATCCGTAATGGTGTGACTGAATAGCGATATATTCGATTTAATCAGAAGGCTTACATATGAGTGATTTTAATGGTTTTCCACGCGATTGCGTCCCTTTTTTGCAGGAGTTGGCCAGGAATAACAACAGGGACTGGTTTAATGATAACAAGCAGCGTTACGAATCCCTGGTACGTGAACCAGCATTAATGTTTATTGAAGGTATGGCGGATGGATTAAAAAAAATCAGCCCGCACTTCACTGCCATCGCCAAAAAGAGTGGAGGCTCGTTAATGCGAGTTTACCGGGACACTCGTTTTGCTAAGGATAAAACCCCTTACAAAACCAACATCGGTATCCAGTTTCGACATGAGCTGGGTAAGAATGTCCATGCCCCTGGTTTTTACGTACATATTGCAGCAGATGAATGTTTTATTGGAGTTGGGATCTGGCACCCGGAATCAGATGCCTTGAAAGCAATCCGTGAATTCATTCTGGATAACCCAAGCTCATGGAAAGATGCCAGGGCTTATCCTCCGTTTAAAAAGAATTTTGAACTAGTTGGTGATTCACTGGTACGTCCACCAAGAGGAATCCCTGCGGAGCATGATTTGATTGAAGATCTTAAGCGCAAGGATTTCATAGCACTGAAGTCCTTTCCTGTAGAAAAAATTAATGATAAAAAATTTATCCGATTTGTTCTTAACAGTTTTGATCAGGCTGATCCTTTTATGCATTACCTGTGTGATGCGGTTGAGGTGCAGTATCGGGAGATTTGAATGTACTATAAAAACAGCTTAATTGAAGTGTGATAGTGCTGAGATCACTAAAGTTTTTGACACTATCTGTAGTAGTGAATACCCTGCCCTCTAATAAGTTTCTATCAATAGTATCTGAAGGGAATCCATGACTGGTCAGCAATTTTGATGGGCGAGTATAAAGCACATTTCAAAGACATATCCAGCCTGACCTCGGAAGATGTCTGCAAACTTGCCAGGCTATATCTGTCGAACTACTCCGGCACAAACAGGAATCGTTTCATTGCCGATTTGAGCAATAAAAATGAGATTTTGCTAGTGACATTCGATGGTGTGCTGGTAGGGTTTACTACCTTGCAACTCTATGAGCGAATGTGGCGAGGGAAACCTGTGAGCGTAGTTTACTCAGGTGATACTGTAGTGGATTCAGCTCATTGGGGGCAGCAGGCACTTGCGTTTGCATGGATTGAACGTATGGGGAAAATAAAACTTGAGAAACCTGAAACCCCACTG
This sequence comes from Gammaproteobacteria bacterium, assembly GCA_050306135.1. GTDB lineage: Bacteria > Pseudomonadota > Gammaproteobacteria > JACNJF01. The sequence goes on along the minus strand of JBNLGQ010000071.1, from coordinate 44,184 downwards.
TACTGGTTGCTGATCGTGAAGGGTCACCGAACATTCAAGTATCTGCCAGCCTTTGGTAAGTCTTTTTTTCCACATTGGTCAATTGACCGTTCTGACTTGAAGCCTCTTGTAGACTTTCTGGCACATGAAAAATTTGGCGCTGATTACAACCCTGCCAACGGAGTGGTTGAATTTTCACAGTCGCAAGGACATTTGCGCAACGAAATTGCGCTACCTACAGAAGAACAAGCCTCCTTACCTGCCGTTAAATTCTTTCTTGAACGCAATCCCCGTTTCACTCAGGGGCATGAACTGGTTTGCCTGTGTGAGATTGAGGAGAGCAATATGAAACCCCTGACCAGACGCATCTTCAACAAGGGGTTCGTATGATAAATGCATGGGCGCACTTACATGAACTGGGCGAACGATTGCGCGGCAATGGAAAGCTCGAGGAACGACAGCAAGCCTGGTTGTTAAACTGTCTGGCGAGCAACAGCGATACCGTGTTTGGGCGCGCTCATGGCTTTGCACAGATAAGCTCTGCAGAGGAATACCGCCATCGTGTTGCATTGGCTTCGTATGACGACCTGGCTCCAAAGATCATGCAAATGGAGAGTGGTGAACCTGACATATTATTTGAGGGCCTGCCGGTTGCTTTTGAGCGCACGGGAGGAAGTACAGGAGGGAGCAAGCTGATCCCTTATTCCGTATCAAGTCTAAAGGATTTTCAAACAGCTATCCTGCCATGGCTGGCGGATGTGATTTCAGCTTTCGGTTTTGATACAGGTTGTGCCTACTGGGCCATCAGTCCTGCAACTCGGCACGTTGAATTTAGCACAGGCGGTGTCTCCATCGGATTGCCTGATGCTGCGTATCTTGGGAATGATGCACTGCCTGCATTTGTAGCCCTGTCGGCAGTTCCGCCCTGGGTTGGCGAAATCCCGGCAGTAGATGACTGGCGCCTGATAACCCTGTACTGGCTACTCAGACGTAATGATCTGGTCATGTTTTCGGTGTGGAGTCCAACATTTTTACTGGCGCTGCTGGATGGGCTTGAGCAGCAACAGCAAGAGCTTGATAAACTATTGCTTTCAGGTGGCTCATTTATGGGACAGGAATTATCCCAGGATCGGGAAGCCGCATCGCGTTTGCATAGCTATCTGCAAAATGGAGATGTGCAGCAGCTGTGGCCCGAGCTAAAGTTAGTCAGTTGTTGGGCAGATGCCTCATCAAGGCCATTTTTCGAAACACTCAGGCGCAGAATGCCGATAGTGAATTTTCAGGGAAAAGGGCTGCTTGCAACGGAGGGGGTGGTAACTGTGCCTGATCATGAGGGGCATGCGGTGCTGGCTGCCGACAGCGGATTCTTTGAATTTCTGGATGAGGGCGGCGAATCGCACATGGCGCATGAACTCAAAGAATCTGGGTGCTATGAAGTAGTCATGACTACAGCTGGGGGGCTGTATCGCTATCGAACGGGAGACCGGGTTGTCTGCGAGGGCTATTCCAACGGACTACCCAGGCTGAGATTCATCGGGCGCAGTGGTCTGGCTTCTGATCTGGTGGGGGAAAAACTGACTGACGAGTTTGTGGCTGATTGCCTTGTAGATATTCCTGGGTTCCGCATGCTGATACCAGACCATGATCCAGAACCAGGTTATGTGCTGGTGGTGGATGAATGTGCAGATACCAGCAACATAGACCTGCTGGAATTGATTGAAGCACGACTGGAACGCAATCCACAATATGCCTATGCACGCAACATCGGGCAATTGCGCAGGCTAACCGTCTTGCGTTCCTCTGACCCTTTGGGCGACTATATCGGGTACAAGGTTAGTCAGGGGGTGAGGCTGGGTGATGTTAAAATTCCTGCCCTGCAACCGGAAACGGAGTTGTTATCCATTTTTAAAGGAAGCACAGCATGAAAATTATCCTTGTTTCTCCCAAAGGCCCGCTATATCGCCACAAGGGTGGGGTGTTCAAAAAATCTCTGCGTTACCAGCCGCTCACCCTGACCACGCTAGCCGCCCTGATTCCAGAAGAGCTTGATGCACAGCTTGAGTTGATTGATGAAGGTATCCATGACATAGCAGAAACACTGGATGCCGATCTCATCGGCCTCACCGTCATTACGGGCAATGCTATACGCGCTTACGAGCTGGCGGATCGCTTCCGCGATCAGGGTATAACGGTGGTGCTGGGCGGTCCGCATGTTACCCTGATGCCAGAAGAGGCGAAGCAGCATGCCGATGCGATCTGTATTGGCTATGCGGAAGAGTCCTGGCCGCAGTTGCTGCGGGATTTTTCTATCGGTCAAATGCAATCCGAGTATCGTCAAAGCTCAACGCTGTCGTTGCAGGACATGCCGTTCCCTCGGCGCGAGCTATTCGACAAATGTCATTTCCTGACCCAGGCGGTGTTTGAAGCCACCCGCTCCTGTGCTCACGACTGTGAGTTTTGTGTCGCACCCACTGCCTGGGGACGCAAGCAATACCAGAAGCCAATTGATTGGGTGATTGAAGATATTCGTCGCGTCGGGCAGAAGAAGCTGATCTTTGTTGATCTTAACCTGATTTCAGATATTGCTTACGCCAAAGAGCTGTTCCGTAGCCTGATTCCACTTAATGTGCAATGGTTTGGCCTCAGTACCGTACTGATCGGTCATGATCCTGAATTGATGGAATTAATGGCGCGTAGCGGTTGCAAGGGCCTGTTGCTGGGTCTGGAAACCATCTCTGAAGAAAGCTTGAAAGACGCCAAAAAGAAGTTTAATTCATCCATTGGATACAAGAAGCTGATCTCCGATTTGCATCATCTGGGTATAGCCATTCAGGGCTGTTTTGTGTTTGGTCTGGATCACGACACGCCGGACGTATTCGATGCCACAGTGGAATTTGCCATCGATGCTGGAGTGGATCTGCCTCGTTTTGCTGTGCTGACCCCTTTCCCGGGCACACCGCTATACCATCGACTTCAGGCACAGGGCCGTATCCTGACGCATAACTGGGAGCTATACGATGGACAGCATGTGGTGTTCCAGCCCAGCCACATGAGCGTGCAGGAACTGAGCGACGGGCACGAGCGAGCGTGGAAGAATGTATATGGCTGGTCTTCTATTGCCAGACGTCTTTGGTCTGCGCGTAATTTTCGACCATTGGCACTCAGCGCCAATATTGGCTACCGTTTTTATGCGCATCATCTGCATAGCTTTTACAACTGTGACTGGCAACTCGAAACGATATTGCCGAGCCCCTGGCCGGAGCAGGTCCGTGAGCCGGAGGAAGTAGCAGACGCTACAAAGAACAGGATAGTATGCGGCTAACCCTGATACATCCCGCTATCGGGCACAGGCGTGGTGAACGCTATATCCGTTCCTGGCAGATGGAGCCTTTGCCCATGGCGGTGATTGCTGGATTGACACCGGCCGATGTGGAACTCAGATTTTATGATGACCGTATGCAAATGATTCCCTACGACGAGACAACCGATGCTGTCGTCCTGTCCCTGGAAACCTACACCGCTAAACGTGCTTATCAGATTGCCAGTGAATTTCGTCAACGTGGAGTGCCGGTTATTGTCGGCGGGTTCCATGCCACACTTATGCCAGAAGAGGCGGAGCGATTTGCAGAGGCGGTGATTGTTGGCGAAGCCGAAGAGGTATGGCAGACGGTGGTCGATGATCTGCGCCACAGCACTTTGAAGAAGCGCTATCAATCAGCCACACGTCCCGCGCTGGACAGGATACGTATCGACCGCTCGATATTCAGCGATAAGCGCTATCTTCCCATACGTCTGGTTGAAACCGGGCGAGGTTGCCGCTTCCCCTGCAATTTTTGCGCGATACAAACGTTTTTTGAGCGTACCCATCGCTCGCGCCCCATCGAACAGATTATTGCAGAGCTGCAATTGCTGCGTGATTCAACCAGAGTGTTCTTCTTTGTGGATGACAATTTTGTCGGGGATATGAATTTCGCCAAGGAATTACTACGCGCACTGATTCCGCTGAAGCTGCGCTGGATTACGCAGATGAGCATCAATGCGGCGCATGATGAAGAATTTCTCGAACTATTGTCGCGTAGTGGCTGCATGGGGGTGCTGATCGGTTTCGAGAGCCTGGATGATGATAATCTGCGCTCGATGAACAAACGCTTTAACAAGATGAAGGGGGGCTATGGTAAGGCGCTGGATAACCTGAGCAGATACCGCATACGCGTGTATGCCACGTTTGTCTTCGGTTACGGGAATGACACCCATGCATCGTTCGAGCAAGCGCTGGAGTTTGCCCTCGAGCAGCGTTTTTATATCGCTGCATTCAACCATCTTACCCCGTTTCCGGGAACCTCTCTGTATGATGAGCTGAAAAGTGCGGGACGCCTGCGTTTTGATGCGTGGTGGCTGGATGACAATTACCGTTACAACGACCTGCCATTCCTGCCCGAGCAACTGTTACCGGAAGAAGTGACCGAACTGTGCGTACAGACGCGACGTAAGTTCTATGCCTGGAGTAGCATCCTCAAGCGTGGTCTGGATCGCAGCAATCGCAGCAATGCATTCATGCTGCGCAATTATCTACCGATCAACATCATGCATCGTGCGGATGTTAGTAAACGCAATGGCTATCCGCTGGGAGATGAGAACTGGACCGGCAGCCTGATCGAGGCGGTTCGATAGTGGATAGCTACCGGGCAGGAAACATCATTTATCGCCGGGCCGTGGCTCAGGATGATGCGGTGTTGCGCGCAATGTTACGCGATAACGCGATGGATTCCTGGGTGGTTATGTCACTGGAGAGGGACCCCTGTTATTTTGACGCTGATAACCTGATGGGTGAGTCGGCGACGGTCATCGCACAGCAGGCGGATATTTCAGATCACGCCGTCGGCATGTATAACTACGCCCTGCTGCCGGTGCATATCGATGGCAAACCTGTGCAGGCTGCTTACCTGGGCGGCTTACGGGTACAGCCAGCTTTCCGCCACAGGCTGAGCATACTCAAGCATGGCTTTGCATCCATTGCACAGCTTGGGCCGGAAAGCGCACTGTTTTTCACCAGTGTTGCCAGTGAGAATGCCCTTGCAAGACGATTGCTGGAAAAGCCTTTGCAGGGCATGCCCAGGTATCGCCCCGAGGGAGAGATGGAAACGCTTGCCATTGCTGTTTGTCAGGCTCGTTCATCCGGCCTGTTGCAACCCGCTGTTGCAGCGGATATTCCAGCGCTGGTGGAATTTTGCAACCGGCAATCATCTGTTTACCAGTTTTCCCCGTACATTACTGAGTCATGGTTGCTCGGACTGACCGGAGCTAAAGGTTTGCGCTTGTCCGATTTCTGGCTGCTTAAGGACGGGCCGGAGGTGCGGGGCTGTCTGGCGGTGTGGGATCAGCGGGCATTCAAGCAGACGGTGGCGCGTGCCTATCGTTTTCCGCTGGATGTATTGCGCCCGGCATACAATCTCTGGGCCGGGTTGGCAGGTCGTATAAAGTTACCCGCACCGGGGCAGCGGCTTGAGCAAGCGTTTCTGGCTTTTGTGGCTTTCGATGATTCGGTTGAAAACGTGATGTTGCAAGCGCTGCGGGAGGGGCTAGCGAGGGTGCGCGATAAAGGTGCCGCAGCTGGGGTGATTGGATTTTCCAGCTGTAATCCACTGCTGACGAAACTGAAAAATGCGATGCCATTTTATGCCTACCGAAGCTGTATCGAGAGCGTCTCACTTGCAGGTCAATCCCTGTCGCCACTGGATGGGCGAGCACCTCAACCCGAGGTGGCATTACTGTGAAACTTGAACGTATTACTCTGCTTCGAGCCAATATGGGCGATTACCGTTCAAGTGATGGCTTACCTCCGCTGGCTATGGCTGTGCTGGCGGCGCGCACGCCCAAAGATATCGAAGTGAATTTTTTTGATGATAAGGTAGAGATACTGCCGCTGGATGATCAGCCAGATCTGGTCGCCATGACAGTGGAGACCTTTACCGCGCGGCGCTCCTATGAAATTGCCGATGCCTACCGGGCTCGTGGGGTTAAGGTGGTCATGGGCGGGCATCATCCGACATTCATGCCTGAGGAAGCTTTGCTGCATGCCGATGCGGTTGTGTTAGGCGATGCGGAAGGCAGCTGGGAAACATTGCTGGATGATTATCGGCAGGGCAAACTGCAAAGCATTTATCGTGGCGGTAATGACCGACCTTTGCATGATTTTATGCTGGATCGGAGTATCTTCCAGGGCAAAAAATACGCGCCGGTTGAGCTGGTGCAATATGGGCGTGGTTGTCGTTTTACCTGTGACTTCTGTTCCATACGCAGCTTTTATCAGGATGGGTTGCGTTTCCGCTCGGCACACAATGTTGCGGAAGAGATCGCAAGTCTGGATAGTCGGAAGTTGCTGTTCTTTGTGGATGATAATCTGTTTGGATCACAACAATGCATTGATGCCTTGCTTGACGCAATCCGCCCTCTGAAAAGACGTTGGTCGTGCCAGATCAGTATCGATGCGGCACGCGACGAGCGCTTGCTGGATCGTATCGCTGAAGCGGGTTGCATCTTCGCGCTGGTGGGTTTTGAGTCGCTCTCAGAAGCTAACCTGAAGCAGATGGGTAAGCCCTGGAACAAAGTGGCAGGAGATTATCGCAGTGTCGTGAAGAAATTCCATGCAAGGGGTATTGCGGTGTATGGAACCTTTGTATTCGGTTATGATGCCGATACATCCGATACCATCCAGCGCAGCCTGGATTTCGCCCTGGAGGCAAAACTGGAAATTGCCAATTTCAATCCTTTAACACCTACACCGGGCTCTCCGTTGTATGAGCGCCTGAAGCAGGAAAAGCGTCTGCTGTCAGAAAAATGGTGGCTTGATCCGCAATACCGTTATGGCGACCCCATCTTCATTCCGCGTGGCATGTCGCCCGATGATTTCGCCCAGCAATGTTTCGCGGCCAAGCAGGCTTTTTATTCCTGGCGTTCGATTGCCAGTCGCGTGCTGGGTTCGGATGCCGGTTTACAATGGTATCGCACAGGCATGGTCGGATTGGCTAATGTGATCTCGCGCCGGGAAGTCATGCGCAAGCAGTATCGAGTACTGGGAGCCTAGCCGATGAAAGTCACGTTTATCAAACCCACTATCGGTCGCAGGGAGCACAGTCTGTATGTGGATGAAGGCCGTATGGAGCCGTTGATGCTAGGTGTTCTGGCTGGCCTCACACCGCAGGATGTCGAGGTTGTGCTGTACGATGACCGCATGGAGTCCATCCCTTACGATGAGCCGACCGATCTGGTGGCGATCACTGTCGAGACCTACACCGCGCGGCGCGCCTATGAGATAGCTGCCGAATACCGCCAGCGTGGAGTGAAGGTCATCATGGGCGGGATGCATGTCTCGCTGTTGCCAGACGAAGTCATGCTACACGCCGATAGTATCTTTATCGGTGATGCCGAGACGCTCTGGGCGCAGGTTGTGCAAGATGCGCAGCATGGCAGGTTACAGCGCATGTACCAGGCGGCGCCCGGCATTGCCCAGCTTGGTGGCACCTTGCCGCGTCGTGATCTTTATCAGGGCAAGGGCTATCTGCCGCTCAGCCTGATGCAGTTTTCGCGCGGCTGTCGCTTCGCCTGCAGTTTTTGTGCGGTTAGTGAATATTTCGAGCGCAGGCATTACATCCGTTGCATTGATGAAGTGCTGCGTGAAATTGAACAGCAGGAGCGAAAATTCCTATTCTTTGTGGATGACAATATCGCTTCCGATACGGGAAAGCTGAAAGAGCTTTGTCGCGCGCTGATACCAATGAAGGTGCGCTGGATCAGCCAGGCCAGCCTGAACATTACGCAGGATGCCGAACTGATGAGGCTGATGGCGGACAGTGGCTGTCTGGGGCATGTGATGGGGTTTGAATCGATCACTCCGGCCAGCCTGCGCGATGCTAAAAAATCTCCTAATATTCCAGGATTTAGTAACTACCGTCATGAGGTGAAGGTATTACGTGATCATGGTATGCAGGTGTGGGCAGCTTTCACGCTGGGTTATGACAACGATAGCTATGACTCCATCCTCGACACCATGGAGTTTGCACTGAGCAATCGCTTCACCTTCGCCGCCTTCAATATCCTGATGCCATATCCGGGCACACCTCTGTACAAAAAACTGCAAAGCGAGAATCGGCTGCTGTATGACGGGCAATGGTGGCTGCATCCTGAGTATCGTTTCAATCAGGCGGCCTTTGTACCGAAGAATATGACAGCGGATGAACTCACCGAAGCCTGCCACCTCGCGCGTAATAAATTCAATAGCCTGCCTTCTTTGCTGTATCGGTTTTCGGATGTGAAAACCAATCTGAGTTCGCTGTGGCGAGCTGCAGCTTACTGGCGTTACACCACCCTGTTTCGCAAGGAGGTGTATAAAAAACATGGCATGCGTTTCGGGCTGAAATGATGCGCACGATCAGGCTCTATCAATACATCGCGCCCGCTTTGCTGACACCACTTTCCCTTTACCTGTGGTGGAGTGAATACCACAATATCCAGCAGGTGCTGATGGCCTGGCTGATTCCCATCCTGTGGGCTTATATCGTTCCAGCATTTGGCACGAATGTATGCAAGGTGTGGGAATTTGATGTGCGCTGGAAACTGGGTCGATTCCGTCCCCATCATGGATTCGTTTTCGGCAGCGCTACAGCCACACTCGCCTGGCTGATCCACGGGCAGGCTGCTGACAGTATGGCCGATGTCCTGCGCTTTGCATTGATACTGTGTTCGGTGCTTGGATTCTGGAACATGCTGTATGAGGTCAAGGCGCTACGAGCGGGCCTGCTCAAGGTTTACAATCAGCCATGGGCCGATGGACGAGGTGAGGAAGCTATAGCCTTCGATTACAGCCCGTGGTTTTTCGGCGGTTTTGGGGCGGCTTATGGCCTGTCTATCGCTGCATTCGAATATTGGGTGCATCAATACGCTTTGCCGGGTATTGCAGGGACGCTAGCCTGGATGACGGCGGCATTGGTTTTGTGTATCGTAATCCCTGTACTCGGATATATCCGTTATTCACTCAATACTCACGGACATTCAGGCACACGTCCACTGGCAAAGGAATAGTCATCATGCGAAGCCTGCTCAATATCATCATCTTGCTGCTGTCACTGGCCGCTTCGGCATTATGTCTTTGGGTGGCGAGTCATCTGGATGTCGGTTTTGCGCTGCTCGCCATCTGGTTGTTTAGTCTCATCAGCAATGCGCCATTCGCCATGATGCATGAAGCGGTGCATGACGTCGCCTGTGCATCGCCGCGCTGTAACGAATTGCTCGGCATTGTTTCCGGCTGGGCGTTTCCCACCTCTTTTTCCATGCAGAGGCTGGCTCACATCGGCCATCATCAGCGTAACCGTACCGATCAGGAGTTGTACGACTATTATCTGCCGCATCAATCGCGGCTGGTGCGTAATCTCTGGTTGTATAGCGGCAATCTGTTTGGCCTCTACTGGTGGTCGGTGGTGCTCGGCAATTTGCTGTATCTGCTGGCACCCTGGGCTTATCGATCACGCTTTTTCGTTGAGCGTTATGCTGCAGCCCTGGGCTTTGGTCCCTACATTGCGGACCTGGCGCAATTACCAGTACTGCGGGTGTGGTGCGAGATTGCTCTGGCATTCGCTTACCAGGCATTGCTTTTCTATAGTCTTGACCTGAATCTGTGGTGGACGCTTGCCTGTTACACAGCATTTGCATTGCACTGGTCAGTGCTTCAGTACGCCGACCATGCCTGGAGTGCGCGTAGTGTTCGTGATGGTGCATGGAATCTTAAGGTGTTGCCGCCGTTTCGTTGGGTGGCTCTCAATTATTATTACCATCTGGCTCACCATCAACATCCCGAGGTTCCCTGGTATGATCTGCCCAGGCTGGTTGATCCAGCATCGCGGCAGCCATCGTTCTGGCGGGTTTATTTCAGCCTGTGGAAAGGTGTACGTCCTGCACCGCCCATGGGTGCTCCTGCTGATGAGGCTTATCTGTTCCAGTGATGTTCGCTTCACCATCCTGGCCTGACCGAGCGCGCTGGATTGCCTTCCTTAAGTTCCAGATCGTTTTCAGTGTGCTTTTCTTCCCAATATATTTTGGGTCCGGAGTTTTTGCGGCGCAGCAGCAGGAGACGCTTGGGCTTTACTGGAGCTGGGAGAGGAACATCCCTTTGTTGCCATGGATGATCTGGCCTTATCTAACCCTTTTCTCCTTATTTCTGCTGCCGCTGTTTTACATGGCTACCAGGCAGATTGAAGCGCTGACCCGACAATCCGTTGTGGTATTGCTTATTGCGGGCAGTTTTTTTCTACTGTTTCCAACACATTCCGGGTTTTCTCCCATCGCTGTACAGGGTTTTCACCAGGTGGTTTTTGAGATCCTCGCTATGCTAGATACGCCACATAATCTGGCGCCGTCGCTGCATGTGGCATTTAGTGCTTTGATACTATTGGGTTGTGCCAGATATGGTCAGACGGTGTGGGCATGGAGTTTTTACATCTGGTTGCTGGTGATTTCTGCTTCAACACTGCTGGTGCACCAGCACCATATTTTCGATGTGGTGAGCGGACTGGCACTGGCTTTGTTGGCGCAGAGGTTTTTTCGGTTACCTCCGCCTGATGAAGCGACCGCCCAGGAATCCGACTAGCAGGCCGATCACCAGGCCACCCAGGCCAACCCAGATGACACTTTTCTCTATGGCGTTTAGCACCGGGTTGTCGAGAAAATTGGTTCCGCTATGCACAGCCAGTACCTTCCATTCATCATTTTCCTTGAGCGATACTGCTGTCCAGCGGCCATCCATATCAAAGCTACGACCGTCCTCCATTTCGTAATGTTCCTTGGTAGAGCCTCTGGTCAGCGCAAAGGTGCCCTGGTAGATTTGTGAGAGTTCATCTGCTTCGGCTGTAATCGATATATTCTTCACGCGCAAAGTGTCGCGGGTATAGAGGCTGTCAAAATAATCCTTCAGCTTATCGAAATCGGTGAAACTGTCCTGTGTGATTACAGTAGCCATAAACGGCTGATGTAAATGTTGCTGCAAGGCTGCGTAATCGCGGCTATTTACCGCTGTAGAAATATCGGCTTTCAGTTTTCTGAGTGCATCGTGATCAGCCTGATTCGATGAGGTTTCGGCAAAACAGGGCAGGGCTAAAAGCAGGGTCAGACATACAGCAGGCAACAGGCGGGTCATGGGCATTTCTCCAGTTCAGGTTGGTGAAGTGATAGCAAACAAAAGGTGTAGCTCATTCAGTATCCGTTTTATTTTTGTGCCGAGGCCATTCTTCGAAAGGTTTGATATGGCGGCCAGTGGGTAACATCTGTCCAGCGCGCAACACCGCACCGGGACCCAGTTTAGCATCTCCACCCACTATAGCCTCGGACTCTACGATGGGGGCTGCTGCCAGTACCAGCCAGCGACCAGTCTCGTCGCGTATCACCAGATGCCCCGCTAATATGCTCTGCATACCCAGTACCGCACCGCGCTCAACGCGCACAGCATGGCGGTCAGTGATCCATACCCTCGGTCCGATATAGGCGAAAGGGCTGATACTTCCACCCCACAGGCCAATCCATAATGCGTACAGGCCGGGCACCATGCGCAGTAACTCTTCCAGCCAGAGTAGACGATTGAACAGAATTTGCCATTGCGTCAACACCCACCAAACGCGATAGGTTGACGTATCCTGAGTGAAGCGACCTTGCGGGCGACCGAATAAGGTGAGCGTCAGACGTGCAGCGAGCGGGGGGAACAGGTAAATCCAGGCCATCAACAGCATCAGCTTGCCGCCTGCGCTATCGCATAGCCATAGCACTAAGGCAACGCCAGAAACAAGGTGTAGCAAGGGCAATGTATTCAGCCACAGCGAGAATGCAGTGGGTTTTTCCAGTTGTTGTAATTCAGGGTCGGTCATAACCCATCATTCTTTGTCCCAGAGTTGCTAGCTCTGCAGTGTCATCGAACACCCTGAAGGCCTTTGGCATGATGCGACGGTTGAACAGGCTTTGCTGAAAAGGCTTGCTGTCTTTTAATGATAGCAGCGCCTGGATCATCTCTTCTTCACGGGCTGCTAACTCAGGCATATCGCGCACCAGTTGATGAATGACCATGACACCTGAGCCGCCACGTGTGGGTCGGGTGACGCCGCTTAGCATGGACTGGAACATCAGTGCATTTAATCTTTTTTCCAGCTTGCTGCTGGAGCCTATACACAACTCAATCAGTCTGGCATCAATATGCAGATGGCGCGCCTCGTCTTTCATGTGTTCTCGATGTACTGAGACAAAGGAGGGATCAAGCGTACCCAGGGTTTCTGTTTCGGGTCGGCGAGCCATGTCTCGTGCCAGCGCCATGGAGGATTCCTCCATCGCCATCAGAAACCACAGAGCAAAAGAGAGTCGACCAGACAGCATGCCCACAATATGGAACATAGCACGCGTCCAGCCCGGCAAGCGCGAAAACAGGCGGTTCTGACCGGGCGGATAAAGATCAGGACGACAACTGCGGTTGAGCGTTGCAAAGGATTCGAAGTGCCCTTTCTCTTCGTGCATCATGGTGGTGATGGCTTTGACCAGCGCAGCATCTTTAGCGACCTGGGGTAGTCGCAACAAAGGTGTGAGTAGCCTGTCCACCAGATCAGCCTCCAGCATCATAATGTATTCATTGATGCGCAAGCCGAACAGCTGGTTGTAATGCAGGCGCTGCTCGAAACTGAGGGAGGCATAGATTGGGGTAAAGTAAAGCTGGGTGTAATCTTCCGGCACAAATGGATGGCTCATATCAACCTTCAACTCCAGATCGATTCGGGTGCAGTGATTCGGATCGGCTGCCAATCGGTTGATCTGTTCGGCTGTAAGCCATTGCTTCATATAGTTCACTCTCTCCATGACAACTGCAAGGTTGGATCGGCTAACCCTTGACGGTACTGTTTTTTCGTCCAGCGACAGAATCCTTTATTGATGTGAGACTCTTGTTCGGTAGCATGGCCGCTTTCCAAAGGATAAAAAATCTAGTTATCCAAGTCAAAACAAAGCTGTGCCTAACTAGAAAGCTTCCCTGTAGAAAAACAATGTTTAATGATAAGAAAACACTCTGCTCAAATTTTCAAAGAATTCAGTGTGTAAGTTATAAATTTCAGCTTCTTTCAGCGCTGAATCATCTTTTTTAGAAAAGTTCAGGGTTTTGACTAAACTATAAGTATTCAGTGACTCGGTTATACGAGCAGATCTTCTGAGTCTGTTTACCCTTACACTGAGGGTTTAGGTGACTATTCAGTTTTAACGGAGTACGCTCCTAAATATTAGGGATTAACGTATAGTATAAAGCTGCCGATAAAGTTAGAACGGCCAATTAATGTAATAAAACCCAGGTAATAGCCTTATGTCAAATTTACTGAAGTCAGTTGATGAGCGTACACAGCTCGCAGGTACTAATCGCCTGGAAGTTTTACTTTTCCAGTTAGGATTAGACGAAGACACTGGTCGTGATGAATTGTTTGGTATCAATGTATTTAAAGTGAGGGAGGTTATGCACCTGCCCGAAATCACGCGCGCACCAGATATGCCAGCAGGCGTTGAAGGTATAGTAAGCTTACGCGGCTCCATGGTGCCGGTGATCAACCTGCAAAAATACTGTAAGGTAAACACCAAAGAAGCGCCCAAAATTCTGATGATTACCGAGTACAATAAGAATGTGCAGGGCTTTCTGGTCAAATCAGTCGATACCATCAAGCGCCTCAACTGGGAAGATGTTAAAGAACCTCCGCTCATGATAGCTAATCGACTGGGTGGTCTGGTAACAGCTGTGACCGAACTTGAAGATAAAAACCTTGTTTTGATACTTGATGTTGAAAAAGTGCTTGCTGAAACAGCCGAGCTTTACGATACCGAGACTATTTTCACTGGCATCGATAAGTATGAAGAGGGGCATAAGATAACGGTTGTTTTCGCCGATGATTCTCAGATTGCACGAAAACAGGTACAGGATACCCTCAAACATCTTGGCATGAATTACATCAGTACCAATAACGGCGCTGAGGCATGGAGGAAGCTCAACGAACTGGCTGAAACAGCAGAAAGCGAGGGCCGACCAGTGTCAGATTTTGTTACAGTAGTAGTGACTGACGTGGAAATGCCGGAAATGGATGGCTATGTGCTGACACGAAATATCAAGCAGGATAGCCGTCTTAAAGATACCCCCGTCATCATGCATTCATCGCTTTCAGCAGAAGCTAACCAGGCTCTCGGTAAAGGTGTTGGGGCCGATGCCTATGTTCCTAAGTTCAAGCCAGCAGAGCTGGCTGCAACACTTATTAAAGTGATTGATGGGATCTAGTATTCCAGTTTTCTATTCGCACTTATTACAAAACTGAGAAAGTGAGGATAGTTTTGGAATGCAATTCATCTGCTTGCTGATCAGTCTGATCAGCTCTCATTAGAATTCCCAGTAAAGCTATGTGCTTGAATTGTAGCTTGGAAAAGGAGGAACGACGTCTTCCAACATTGATCGGCCTTTGAATCTGGCTGTGTGCATGCGTTGCCAATGTCGGATGGCGCTTTGCTCGGCAACTGCGTCCTGCGTTGCCCTACTCTCTGGCATCCCTGCCAGGATTATCCGACCTACGACAAAGGAAAGTACTTAATAACCTTTTAAATCAAGCCGATTTAACTTCCACCTCTTTCCACTCATTACCTGCATCCACTTCATGGCATGGATGGTTGCGTAAAGGTGTTTTCATGGTAACCAGCTCTTCTGCGCTGCCGGGATGAATCGCGACGGTGTTATCGAAATCCGCTTTGGTTGCACCCATTTTTACTGCTACTGCAAAGCCCTGCATCATTTCATCTGCACCGTCACCTATGACGTGGACACCAACGACTTTTTCATTGGGGCCAGAGCAAACGAGTTTCATTGCGGTAGTGCTACCGTGCTCAGCCAGGGCATATCGCATCGGGGTAAAGTCGCTTTGATAGATATTGATCTCTTGCTTGCTGGCAATGGCTTCCTGTTCAGTTAGCCCGACCGTTGCGATAGGTGGGTGGCTGAACACCACACTGGGCACATTGCTGTAATCCATTTTCATCTCGGGTTTGCCATTGTACAGGCGTTCGGCCAGTCTACGACCAGCGGCTATGGCTACCGGGGTTAGTTGTTGTTTACCGATGATATCACCCAGTGCGTAAATACCTGCGACATTGGTTTGCTCGTATTCATCCACCGGTATGACGCCATTAGCGAGCATTTCGACTCCGGCTGCGGGTAGATTAAGTGTCTCGGTGTTAGGAGAACGTCCTGTTGCCCAGATTACCTGATCAAAACCTTCCAGTTGTTGTTCGGCGCTGTTAACAACCAGGCCATGCTCATTCTGTGAAAGACTGGTGACGCGAAAATTGTTGTGCAACTGTATGCCTTGCTTACGCATCTCTTCAGCCAGTGTGTCACTGATTAAGGTATCGAAGGTTTTTAAGATTCGTTCACTCGGTGCGAGCACAGTAACGTCGGAGCCCAGGGCACGTAAAACGCCACCTAATTCGATGCCAATATAGCCACCACCAATAACCGCGACTTTTTCCGGCAGTTGTTGTAACTTGAAAAAACCATCAGATGTAATACCCAGATCTGCACCCGGTACGGCTGGGACAAATGGTTTACCACCTGTGGCGATAACGATGTGTTCAGCCGAGTACAGCTTGGCATCTACGATAAGGGTGTTTTTGTCTACAAATTCGGCATAGCCAGGTATATGGGTGATATTCAGATCAGTGACATAGCCATCCCAGAATTTATTGATGTTGGCGATGTACTGCTCACGACCTGTGACCAGTTTTTGCCAGTCGGTAGTGCCACGTTGTGCGGGGATACCAAAACTTGATGCATCATCCACTGCATGGGCTAGATTAGCGGCATACCACATAATCTTTTTCGGCACACAGCCCTGATTGACACAGGTACCGCCGAGTTTGGATGATTCCACTATGGCTACTTTTTTTCCGAACTGGGCAGCCTTTTCTGCTACGGCAAGACCGCCGCTTCCGCCACCAATAACTAATAAATCAAAAATATTTTCGCTCATAATAGAATTCCATAAATAAAGATACCGGTCATTGAGACCGGTATCCGGGTTAACAATTCAATGCAGTTGATCAGGCTGCAATACTAGCATCTTCAGCCAGATATTTTTCAAGCTGATCCGATCCACCGATCAAATCGCCATCGATGAAGATTTGCGGAACGGATGAGGTACCGGAAATCGCACGAATGGTTGATTCACGAAAATCACGGTTGAGTACCAGTTCGTCAAAATCTATGCCCGCATCATGTAGCATGCCTTTGGCACGTACACAGAATGGGCAACCTTCACGGCTGAATACTGTAACGCTTTTGGGTGCTCTAGTGCCAGGTGCGATATAGCTCAACATAGTGTCAGCATCTGAAACTTCAAATGGGTCGCCTGGTAGGTCTGGTTCAATGAACATCTTTTCGACAACTCCATCTTTTACCAGCATGGAATAGCGCCATGAACGATCACCAAATCCGATATCGTTCTTGGATACGAGCATGCCCATACCCTGGGTGAAATCACCGTTGCCATCGGGCAGAAAGGTTATGTTGTCGGCTTCCTGGCTGGCTTTCCACTCGTTCATGACGAATGCATCATTGACTGAAACACAGACAATTTCATCAACACCGTTCTGTTTCAACGCAGCTGCTAACTGGTTATAGCGAGGTACATGGGTTGATGAGCAGGTTGGGGTAAAAGCGCCGGGAAGTGAAAAAACCACGACCGTTTTTCCTTTAAAAACTTCGTCGGTGGTCACATCAACCCATTCGGAATTTTGACGTGTGCGGAAAGTAACCTGAGGGACGGTCTGGCCTTGTTTGTTTTCTAACATGTGATATTTCCTGATAATTGAAAAATGAAATTAGTAAGTTGTTGTATCAACGTGGGTGTATTATCAGTAGATTCAAGCAATCAGTAAAATCGGATGATTTGATTGATATGATAGGTAAAACCTATCAATTGGTTTTTAAAGGCTTTACTGTATTGGGTAGATGCCCCAGGATTGTGGTGATTAAGGCCTGTAGTGCCTGAAAGCGGGGAAAGCTACTGCGATAGAACAGAGAGACTTTACGCCAGCTATTATCCAGGTGTAATTCGTGGGTGGCTATGCCCCGGCCTGTGGTCCATGAGCCAGATATGGCTAAAGCTGGAACCAGTGTACATCCATAACCGGCACTGACCAACTGCAGCAGGGTTTCCAGGCTGGAAGCACGCAGGTTAGCCATCTCTCCGTGCTGCTGGCGTTCTCTTAAGTGGCAGACTTCCATTGCCTGTTGAGCCAGGCAATAGTTATCGGGTAATAGCAGAATGTCCAGCCCTTCAAGATCCTGCTGAGTGATTTCATCCCTCGTGTATAGAGGATGATTTAGTGGGTGAGCTAACCAGAAGGGCTCTCTAAATAAGGGGACGGATTCGAAATCGGTTTCTGGGTGATCAGTGGCAAGAATAGCGGTGTCTATCTCATGATTGGCCAGGCGCTGTAATAGAACGTCGGTAGCTTCTTCGGAAAGAACCAGTTTTAATTTCGGGTAGTCCTGCTGCAGGGGTTTTAAAATCAATGGCAACAGGTAGGGGCTGATGGTTGGAATAGCACCGATGCGTAAAGGTCCGGCAACCGGGTCCTGATAAGATTGAGCCAGTTGCTGTATCGCATCTACCTGCTCAAGGATGAGGTGGGCATGTTGCAATATGTCCTGCCCGGCGGCGGTGATCTTCACGCTACGGTTGGTGCGCTCAAAAATGGTTACTCCAAGATCTTCTTCCAGTTTCTTGATCTGTCCGCTGAGGGTGGGTTGACTGACGAAACAACGCTGAGCGGCCTTGCCGAAATGCTTGGTTTCGGCGACCGCAATCAGGTATTTCAGGTCGCGTATATTCATGCAGCCATTAAGCTTTTGATATGTCCGCCACGGCCTTTCATCATACCCTCGTAAAGCTGTTCAAGTTCAGGCACTGCCGATTCTGGCATAATGGGTAACTGCATTAAGTTTTCTGCCCACTGGGTGACTTTGGGGTGTCGGCTGGAATCTTTCAATTGTGGGATATAGGGCTCCAGAAAACTCAGGCGCTGAAATAATGGCGCAAAACTCAGGTCGACCAGAGATATCGAATCGCCATTAAAAAATTTACTGTTGCTTAACTGATTTTCGATTCGATCCAGCTTACTCAACATGGACTCTAGCTGTTCGTTAAAGCCAGCCTCGTCAGGAGTCATGATAAGGTTGAAGCCATTCATCAGACACTCATTACCAAACTCCATCCAGCTACGGTTTTGAGCCTTAAGTACCAGATCAGCTGGATGTAATGGCTCACCATAAGCTTCATCCAGATATTCAACGATAACCGAGGATTCAAAAATAATCTGATCACCGACCTGCACTACCGGGACCTTGCCGAGTGGTGAGATTTCATTAAACCAGTCAGGTGGATTCATCAGGTCGATGTATTCAATATCAAACTCGATACCTTTATGTAGAAGGGCCAACACCGCTTTTTGCACATAAGGACAAAGTTTGAAGCTGATTAGTTTGGGTTTCATTGAGCACGTCTCCTGGTTTTATTCGTTGTCTGCAAAAGATGGTGGGTAAATTCCATTTATCAATACTCTGAGCTAAGTTATACGTGAGGAGTCGAGTACGATACTGATGCTGCAATCGCGGAAAAAGATGATTTTAAGAGGCCCACGTAATCAATATCCTGCACTCAGGGTACCAGCCTGTCGGGTATCCGACGCCGCAGTCCAGCCATCTTCAACCTTCATGATGGACTGGGTGCTACCCATTGCCCATCGACTGGCATCAATCACATGCCCCTTCGCCTCAAGCAGTTTAATGGTATCCAGGCTGAAGCCTTTTTCCAGCGTTAGTTTATCCGGCAGCCATTGATGATGAAAACGAGAAGCCTGTGTGGCCTCGGCAATATTCATCTTATGTTCGATTACATTACTGATGATCTGCAGGGTAGTAGTAATAATGCGTGACCCGCCGGGGCTGCCAGTAACCAGAAAGACATCGGATGACTCTTTATCGAATACAATGGTTGGGCTCATTGAGCTTAAAGGACGTTTGCGCGCAGCAACTGCGTTGGCTTCTCCCCCGACCAGTCCATAGGCATTGGGTACACCGGGTTTGGCGCTAAAGTCATCCATTTCATTGTTGAGTAAAACGCCAGTGCCTGCAGCCATAATGCCGGAACCGTAACTGAAATTCAGGGTATAGGTGTTGGATACCGCATTACCCCATTTATCGACGACGGAGAAATGCGTGGTCTGAGGTGATTCGTAGAGAGGCCCGAGTCCGGGCTTTATATCCTGACTGTTACTGGCTTTACTGGGATCGATTTGCTCAACCAGTTTGGCTGCGTATTTTTTATCGGTGAGTTCAGCAACTGGTACTTTGTTGAAATCAGGATCCCCCAGATATTCGCTGCGATCGGCATAAGCACGTTTCATCGCTTCCGCCATGAGGTGGATGGTTTGAGCACTGTTATGACCGCTAGCCGTTAAATCGAAATGCTCCATCATATTCAGAATTTCAATAATATGCGTACCACCGGAGGAAGGTGGCGGCATGGATGCGATTCGGTATCCGCGGTAATTGCCCCATACTGGCTGACGAATTTTAACCTGATAATCTGCCAGATCCTGTAAGCTCATATTGCCATCCGCCTGCTCGACTGCTTCGATAATGCTTTCAGCAACACGCCCCTGATAAAAGCCAGCGCTACCTTTCTGAGAGATCAGGCGTAGTGTATGAGCCAGGTCGGGTTGCGTCAGAGTCTCGCCTACCTGATATGCACTACCGTCATCGTGGTAGAAAACAGCGGTAGATGCAGAATCTTTTTTCAGCCTGTCAGCCATACTGGTTAACGAAGTGGACAGGTCATGATCTACAATAAAGCCATGACTCGCCAGGCGTATTGCAGGATTTAATACCTGTCTCAGGGAAAATGTACCGTAGTCGGATAAAGCCTGTGTAAGCCCTTTTACTGTGCCGGGAACACCCACTGCCAGACCATGGAAGCGTGACCGGTTTTTGATGACGTCGCCTTTGTCATCGAGGTACATATCTCGATGTGCAGCATTCGGAGCCATCTCACGATAATCAATAGCCACCGTTTCATTTTTGTCGGCCAGATGTACCAGCATGAACCCGCCGCCGCCAAGATTGCCCGCTCTGGGCAGGGTGACTGCCAGAGTAAATCCAACAGCAACCGCAGCATCCACGGCATTGCCGCCCTGTTTAAGGATTTCGACACCCACCTCAGTGGCGATTCTCTGCTGTGATGCCACCATACCATGCTCTGCCCAAACAGGTTGAGCCAGGCTGGCATAATTGAGGATTGGTGGGCTGGCCTGTAAGCTCGCTAAAGGGAGCAGTGCAAAAATCAGGACAACAGGATTAAAAAGGCGCAGGAAAATGGAAACAAATGATTGCACGTGAGAATCCCTTTAGTATTCAATAGATCGCTAAGAATAGCATGCAGGACAATTGATAGTCAGGCCCTAATCAAAATCATTCAATGTCGCATGAAACTCCTCAACCTTATTAATTCTTTCACGAGCGTCCCGACCGACCTGATTCAACATGGCTATGCTTAACAGGTGGATTAACGAGCTAGCTGCGGGGTAACTGTCGAATGGACCTTCTCCGGATACCTCTGCATGTAGCACCCAGGTTGCGTAGTTGATGGATGCTCCCACGTTAGGTTCAGTGAGATAGAGTATAGGAATGCCTATTTTGTGTATGACTTTGAGCGCCTGACGAAAGCGTAAGGTTCTACGCCTGAAACCTATGGCAATAACAATATCGCCAGGCTTAAAGTCCACCATCTGCTCTGCCAGCGTGGAAGCCTCTGAAACCAGTAAATGCACATTATTGCGCACCTGTAGAAATTGCCAGCGTGCATAGTCGGCAAGAAAGTGACTGTGGCGAAAACCCAGTAACCAGATTCGATTAGCACCAACCAGGCTTTTGCCTATACGTTCGATTTTGCGCAGATCGAGTGCTTCAAAGGTACGTGTCATTTTGCTGAGTTCCTGTTCCATCTGGCGATGCAGGTAGGAATCCTCAACATCAAGAGCAGCTTCCTGACTGAGCATATACAGTGGTGACCCCCAGTTCTGCTGCTCGCGGGTCAGGCGCCTTGCCTGTTCGAAACTTTCATAACCCAGACGGCGAAACAGTCTTGTGGCAGCAGCTTTGGAAACGCCCGCTAACTGGGCAAGCTCAGTTGCCGAATAACTCGCCATATCACCCGGGAAGTCGAGAATTAGGTCCGCCAGCTTACGTTCGCTGGGTGGCAGACTCTGGTAATGAATCCTGATTCTGGCAAGTGTGGAGTCATCGTCTTTTTTTTTCGTCATGCAGGGTTCCCCTTACATCTCATTAATTCGGTTTATAGAATACCATTAACTGCTACCTGAAATTAAAATTTCAAATATCTGGACATATTGAAATTATTGTTGCAAGATCTGGTTCATCGTATTTCAGAACATAGCCACTATGCAAGCTACTGAATCAAATTTTCAGCGTATTGCCGGTATAGCCGCCACCTTGAGCTATCGGCTGAGTCAGGTGACCGAGGTCGTCGTTATTATCCTGATGGCGATATTGGTGCTGGATGTCTGGCTAGGCATATTCGCGCGCTATTTCTCTGAATTCCCTATTACCTTTACTGAAGAACTGGCGCGCTATCTGATGATATGGATGGCGTTACTGGCTGTTTCGATAGGTATCTCTCGTCGTGCGCATATCGGTGTGCTGGTTGTTTTTGATAGAACACAAGGGTTACCGCGTCACCTGCTCATGGGCGCAATTGATTTGCTGGGTTTTCTGTTTTTTGCTTTCCTTTTTTACTATGGGCTGGGTTTCACTATTGATGGGGCCAGGCGGCTAACCATGATTTACAGCATGCCGAAATCGATTCCTTTTGCATCAGTTCCAGCTTCCTGTTTACTGGCCGCGATTCAGATTGCTCTGGTGGCCGTGCGCGATCAGGCTGAATTGTTGCCTGAACCCGATCAGGAGAGTATCTCGATATGATCTCTGTTGCTATCGTATTCTTTATACTGCTCATTGTTGGCGTGCCGGTAGGTTATGTACTGGGCATTGCTGGTATCGTCGGTATCGCACAGATTGGCGGTGAGCAATTCCTGTCTATGGCCCCTAAGCGGTTTTTTGCTGGGCTGGACCTGTTTCCATTTCTGGCCATGCCATTCTTCATCCTGGCGGGCGAAATCATGAATCGGTCAGGTATTACGCATAAGCTAGTTGGCTTTGCCGATGCGTTGGTTGGTTATATGCGCGGCGGTATGGCGCATTCCAATATGCTGGCTTCGGTAATGTTTGCCGGGCTTAGTGGTGCAGCAACTGCGGATGCAGCAGCATTTGGCAATACGCTGGTACCAGCAATGGTCAAGCAGGGCTATACCCGACCTTTTGCCTGTGCGGTTACGGCTGCGGGTTCAATTATCGGGCCGACCATTCCACCTTCATCGTTAATGGTGGTTTATGGCTCGTTGATGGGGGTTTCTATCGCTGGGTTATTTGCTGCGGGGATTCTACCGGGTTTATTGATCTGTCTGGTTTGTATGGCAGTAATTGCTGCCTTTGGCAAGCGCTGGAATCTTCCTAAATCTGAACAGCGTCCAAGCCTGCGTAAGATATTTTCATCGTTTCGTGAAAGTATTTTTGCTCTGGTCATGCCAGTTCTCATTCTGGGCTTTATTCTGGGCGGAATTACTACGCCTACCGAGGCTGCATCGATCGCGGTGGCTTATGCGCTGATTCTTGGTGGTGTGATTTATCGCACGCTGAGCTGGCGCGATATCTACGAAATGCTGGGCCGAACTGCACTGATTACTGGCGTGGTTTTTCTGATTATCGCGGCGGCTTCGATACTTGGCTGGTGGATGACCTTTGAACAGATTCCTCAGGCCATTGCTGCGGCCTTCCTGTCGGTGTCTGAAGACCCTACAGCAATTATCTGTATGATTCTACTGCTGTTGCTGGGGATTGGCCTGTTTATGGATATCAACGCTGCGCTAATTATTCTTGCTCCGGTACTGGGGCCTTTAACCCTGACCATTGGCATGGATCCGGTGCATGCCGGCATCATGATCGTGCTGGCATTAAATATTTCGCTGATGACGCCACCAGTGGGTGCCTGTCTGTTTGTGCTCGCCTCAGTTACCGGTGAGCGCGTAGAGGCGATATCTAAAGCACTTTGGCCCTTTTTAGTGGTGGAAATTATAGTGCTGTTCGCGGTTTCCATGTGGGAAGACCTGACACTTTTTATACCTCGATTGCTGGGTCTATAAATGACTAAATCTGGCAATCTTTTTTTAATCTGATACGAAACATCGTTTAACCATACGAGGATAATACCTATGCAAAAACCAGGCTATTTAAAACTAACCCTGATGGCAGCAACGCTTGCCATGGGTCTTATAGCGCTGCCTGCTCAGGCAGAAAAAGTAATTAAAATCTCTCACCTGAATCCAGGCGACCCCTTTAACAATAACTCAGGCGCGATGACCTCAGTGTTCAAATCACTGGTTGAATCTGGCACCAATGGTTCGGTTAAGGTACAGATCTTTTCTGATGGTCAGCTAGGTAAGGATAACGAGGTTATAGAACAGACACGTACTGGCGTTATCCAGTCGAATATCTCTTCTTCCGGTGGTGTGGCGCAGCATTATCCGCTGATTGGTGTGTTTGATCTGCCTTTTGCTTTCCCGAATATTTCGGTAGTGCATGATGTGATGGATAAGGACAGCAGCTTTGGTAAGAAGCTGACTGCTGATATTGAAAAGAAGACTGGCCTCAAGGTTCTGGGCTTGCTCGACAGTGGTGGTTATTTTGCGATCTCTAACTCAAAGCGTGCAGTTAATACGCTGGATGACATGAAAGGTCTGCGCATCCGTACGATGACTCTGCCCACTCACGAAGCGATTATCTCTTCTCTGGGAGCTAAACCAACACCTCTGCCATGGGCTGAAGTATATACCGCTTTGCAAACAGGTGTTGCAGATGGTCAGATGAACCCGGTTCCGATTATTGCTTTTGCCAAGTTTGATGAAGTACAGAAATATCTGACCCTGACCCAGCATGTGATCACCCCTTATGTGTGGTTCATGAATATGGATTTCTACAATAGTCTGACTGATGAAGAGAAAAGTGTGGTGGATTATGCGGCAAAAGCAGCAGTTGTTGCTGGTCGTGGTATCTCTAGAATTATTGAAGCTTCAAGTCGTGGCCTGCCTCATCTGGCGAAGAAAATGCAGGTAAACAGTATTTCAGAAGCCGAGCGTAAAAAGTTTGCTGCAGTGTCTCAGCCAGCGGTTGAGAAATTGATTGAAGAAAAATTTGGTGCTGAAGGCGTTGATATGCTGAAAGCGATGAGCGCTTCAATCAAGGAAGCCTCTAACTAAGTTTGATGCTTATAGTTGGCCGGTCCTGTCGTGACCGGCCAGTTTGTTTACAAAACACAACAACGATTAAATACCAATTTAAATAAATATAAAAAGATGAATAACAAACTCCCTGATTACTGGTTCAGCCTGACGATGAATCCATCGGTGCAACAGAAGGCTGAATATCCTGACGATTTGATGCCGTTATTTAATGCGCTTGCGCATAATAAGGCGCGGCAGATTATCTCTTCCTGGCCAGGCTATGCGCCAACACCTTTACGTGATCTGTCGGGTCTTGCGAGCGTACTGGGCGTCGCATCTGTACATTATAAAGATGAAAGTCAGCGCTTCGGATTAGGGAGTTTTAAACCTCTGGGTGGTGCCTATGCAGTAGCTTGCCTTTTAATGCGCAAGATAGAGCAGGAAACCGGAGAAACAAATATACAGACGCAGGATATCTTTGATGGCAAATATGCTGACATTGTGTCGGCTATTACGGTCACTTCTGCAACCGATGGCAACCATGGTCGTTCGGTAGCCTGGGGGGCTCAGATGGCAGGCTGTCGTAGTGTTATCTATATTCATCAAACGGTTTCAACACAACGCGAACAGGCTATCGCCCAATATGGGGCCGAAGTCAGACGTGTCAATGGAACCTACGATGATGCGGTGCGCGAAGCGCAGCAAACTGCAAAACAACAGGGCTGGCATGTGATTCAGGATACCACCGATGGTGAAGAGATAGAAAACACCCTGAATATCATGCGTGGCTACACCATGCTGGCTGCGGAATCTATAGAGCAATTACCTTATCAGTCAGCACCAACACATATATTCTTACAGGCCGGGGTGGGTGGTATGGCAGCAGCCGTACTGGCGCATTTCTGGCAAAGTTATGGCGCGCAACGACCGATCTCAATTCTGGTAGAACCGGATACTGCGGCCTGCTGTTTTTTGAGTATAGAAGCAGGGCAACCCGAAGTAGCCCCGGGTTCACTGGATAGTATTATGGCAGGCCTTGCCTGCGGTGAAATATCTACGCTGGCCTGGCAGGTATTGCAACCCGGCGCACTGGCTGCGATACAGGTGCACGATGACGCTGCAGCCGACTGCATGCGTTTACTGGCGGATAATCGTTATGGCGATGGAGCCATAGTGGCCGGTGAGTCTGCGGTAGCGGGTCTGGCTGCATTGATTGCAACCATGCAGGATGCGCAAGCCAGTCAACAACTCGGACTTAATGAACACAGCCGTATCTTATTGTTAGGTACTGAAGGGGCCACAGACCCAGACGCCTATCTGCAAATAGTGGGTCGCACAGCAGAGAAAGTGTATGAGTGAAAATCTAAAAATTAATTCTGAGCGTCTTTCATCGCGCATAGCCGAGCTTGCGCAGATAGGGGCGATTGAAGGCAATGGCGTTTGCCGACTGGCGCTGAGTGATGAGGACCGACAGGGCCGTGATCTGGTGTGCGAGTGGATGCAGCAACTCGGCTTACAGATCAGTATCGACCGCGTTGGTAATGTCATCGGAATACGTGCTGGACAGGAAGATGTAGAACCCGTGTTAACCGGCTCGCATATAGACACCGTGGCTACGGGTGGTCGTTATGATGGCAACCTGGGCGTACTTGCCGGGCTTGAAGTGATTGCCACGTTGAATGATGCAGGTATCACTACACGTCGCCCATTAGGAGTTGGTTTTTTTACCAATGAAGAAGGCGCGCGTTACGCTCCCGATATGATGGGTAGCGCGGTGCATCAGGGTTTTCTGGATCTTGACGAGGTACTCGCCACGCGTGGTATTGATGGCAGTATTGTCGGAGAAGAGCTGGCGCGTATCGGTTATGCCGGTGATACCGATGTCGGTCAGTTTCGTGCCAGCTGCTTTGTAGAATTGCACGTTGAGCAGGGGCCGGTTTTAGAACAGGAAGGCTATCAGATTGGTGCAGTCACTGGGGTGCAGGGAATTTCATGGACCGAGTATCGCTTGCAGGGCGTATCCAATCATGCCGGTACCACGCCTATGCATTTACGCCATGATGCAGGCTATGTGGCTGCAGCCATTGCGGTGGAAGCACGTCGTATTGCCAGTGAAATGGGCGGCTCGCAGGTAGCTACAGTTGGTGTGACTGAGTTGGTGCCGAATCTGGTGAACGTGATTGCCAAACAGGCATTGCTAACGGTTGATCTGCGTAATATGGATGAAGGTCTTTTGCAACAGGCAGAACAGCGATTGTCAGATTTTATTCAACAAACCTGTGAACAGGAAGGGGTGACTTATACCTCTCATACTTTGGCACGTTTTGAACCGGTGATTTTTGATGACGGTATGATCGATCTGGTTGAACAGACCGCATTATCAAAGGGTTTAAGCTGCAAGCGTATGCCATCGGGTGCGGGCCATGATTCACAGATGTTTGCACCCAACTGCCCAACCGCGATGGTGTTCGTACCGAGTCAGGGCGGCATCAGTCACAATGTTGCTGAATATACCGCGCCGCATGAACTTGAAGCAGGTGCTAATGTGCTGCTTCAGGTTGTATTAAATAAAGCCAACCAATAAGGGACGTATCATGGCAAGAATACTAAGAACCTCCGCTGCACAACTTGGGCCAATTGCACGTGAAGAGTCGCGTAGCTCCTGTGTAAAGCGCATGATTGAATTGATGCGTGAAGCCAGGGCGATGGGGGCACAGGTCGTGGTATTTCCAGAACTGGCATTAACTACTTTTTTCCCACGCTGGTATATGCAGGATCAGTCGGAAATAGATCAGTTTTTTGAAACCGAAATGCCAGGGCCGGATACTCTGCCCCTTTTTGAAGAGGCGGCTAAGCTGCAGATAGGGTTCTATCTTGGCTACGCTGAACTGTCAGTAGAAGATGGTGTAACTCATCACTACAATACTTCAATCCTGGTGAATGCTCAGGGCAAGATTGTTGGTAAGTATAGAAAGATTCATTTGCCGGGTCATAAAGAAAATGAACCCTGGCGCGCTTTCCAGCATCTGGAAAAAAGATATTTTGAGCATGGCAACCTGGGCTTTTCAGTGTTTGATGCCTTTAACGGCAGGATGGGTATGTGTCTGTGCAACGACAGACGCTGGCCAGAAACCTTTCGTGTATTAGGTTTACAGGGCGCTGAAATGGTTATGCTGGGATATAACACTCCGGTACATTATCCACCAGCCCCCCAACATGATCACCTGCAATGTTTCCACAATCATCTGGTGATGCAGGCCGGTGCCTATCAGAATGGCACCTGGGTGGTTGGTGTTGCCAAAGCAGGAAAGGAAGAAGGTTGTGACCTGATTGGTCAAAGCTGCATTATTGCGCCTACTGGTGAAATTGTTGCACAGTGTTCAACACTGGAGGATGAGCTGATTGTTGCAGATTGCGATCTGGATCGCTGTAAGGAAATTCAGCAGAATATCTTTAATTTTAAGGCGCATCGTCAGCCTGCTGATTATGCCTTAATCACTCAAAGCTAATTACTTATTGCCACGCAGAGCGTGGTATGGCATTCGTGGCGGTCAACTGATGAATGACTCCACCTGGAGATGGCCATTCAAATTCGGAAATTGTTGGTTGCTTTGTTGCCATTTTGACTCATTGATGAAATATAGGAAATATGAGAAGCTGTGAGAAAAAATAGTCGCATATCACAATGTTTGTGTGTGTAACATCATCACCTGTTATGTGGCAGTTTGTGAAGAGATTTGAATGACGAAAAATTTGACCGGAGCGAAGGAAAGGCTTTTAAGCACTGAGTACCCGCGTTGGCGCAATATGCTGTCTAGCGCGATTCTCGTTCTTCTCACCACGGCTATGGTTTCGGGGTGGTGGTATGCCTATTACACCACTTCTGACATAGAGTGCCATAAAGGTATTTTATATTTCTCAGTCGTATGGCTGATCGTGCAATGGGTGGTGATTGGCTATTTATATCAATATCGAAATATTCCCGCTTTTGCGCGGGACGCCATCAAGTTGCTGATATTGATGGGTAACGTGTGGTTTGGTCTTTTCATTTTTTCACTCCAACCATGTGTTTCGTAGATCAAAAATATAACCAGTCGTTCAGGGCGGACGCCGGAGGCGTCGGGTCACGGCGTCGCTTAGCTTCACGTTATGTTTCTAGATAAATGAGAAGGTCATGCATTTAAAAACCACCTACTTAGTATTTTGTGTACTAGGCACATTGTTACCTTTATCGCAGTTTACTCCGTGGGTGGTTGAAAATGGGCTTGATATTACGCTGTTCTTTCAAGAGCTATTTTCAACAAATATCGGCGGCTTCTTCGGTATGGATGTAATAGTTTCGGCTGGGGTTTTATTTATTTTTATCTTTGCAGAAGGTAAACGACTTTACATGCCAAATCTTTGGCTCCCAGTAGTTGCTACTTTGAGCGTTGGTGTCTCTCTAGGCTTGCCATTGTTTCTTTATATGAGACAAAAGCGAATTGAGAGTAAAACTTAACAATCTATTAATAGGGGTAGTTTAAACCTATGCCCGCGACGCGAATTCCAATCAGGTAGTGATGGGATTGTGATAGCTAATCTACCTGATGTTACTTCACAAAGCGGAACGGCACTGTCGCTGTCGGCCAGCTCTAAGGTTTCTCCCTGGCTGCTGAGGGTTAAATGGCCATCGCAAACAATATTATATTCGTCGGCTTCCTGGGCGGTGTGCGGTGATAGTGCTACTGCCTGTAGCCAGATGAATAGCGCCGATGGCCACAGGGCCGAGGGCAGTGGTTAGCAGCTGGTAATAAATGGCTTGTCTGCTGTGTCGTTCTGGCGTATTTCTACAAAAGATGGTGCTGTTGTCACACGTTTTTCGGTGTTGCTAAGAATGAAGTACCTCAACTATAAATAATGATCACCAGAATTTTAGTAATTGTGAGCCATCGTGGTTGGTTGCTGGGCAGTCTGCGGCAGATCCTGTTATTTTATTTGTGGTCTATTCGGCATCAATGTGGGATGCAGTGTTTAAGCTAAACAATATCTCTGATGTTGAGCTATAGCAGCAACTAAAAACGCTGATTGCGTTAATGTGGCTTCTATCGTAAGGCAGCTTCAATGCCAATGAGTCTCTACGTCAATCTATACAGATAGTTTTTATGTCAGCTTTTGAATGCCTTATTGCGAAAGATGCGTTGTTTAGCCTGCTCGTATTTTTGCTCGCTGATAACGCTTTCATCCTTAAGCCGGCGCAGCTCCTTTAACTCCTGGGTTAAACGCTGAGTGCTATCCAGTCTGGCCTGGTTCTGAGCGCTAATGATATGACTGGACAGGTTTTGCATAAAGTTATCAAATGAATCCTGGTCAGGGTTTTTATTGATCAATTCGAGAATAGCAGCACGTCCGTATTGACTATAAAAAAATACCCGGTCCTCGGCTTTAAAAAGTCCAAACAGAAAGCTGATCAGGCTTAAAGTTATTGCCAATATAGTCAATGTAATGGCCAGTGAGGAGCTGCTTGTGGTGTCTTTGAACCAGTTGAGATAAATCAGCATCATGCTGATGATGGCAAAAATGGCAGAACTGATAAGCCAGCTTTCAGCTAAGTGGTATCGACGAACTGGTTTGGGATCCAGATAGGTCAGATTGATGCGAAACTTTTGCTTACCGCCATGTTTACGTTGAATATGCTGATGGCACTGTATGTCATTAAATATGGTGAAACGATACAATAATCCTTTTAGATGACTCTGTTGAGTGAACTCCTGATTTATCTTTTTTACACTGACCTGTTCCTCATCGGTGAACAGGGTGATTTCTTCATCGGAGTTATAATTGATCTCTTCCATATATAGTATTTTTCGAATGTTGGGCAGGAGACAACTTGGTTTGTCGACAATGGATGGATACCATAACATGCTAAAAAGTATTACAACAATCCTGCCACTGTCTTATAGCTAATTATGGAAAAAATTCACATTTATGCCGACTAAAACCCGTTTGCCTGTTGTGTTGCTGTGCATATTCGGGCTTGGCGCCTGTGCGGATATGGGTTATTACCTGCACACTATAAAGGGGCATATCAGTATTATGCAGGAAAAGCAGGATATTGATGAAATCCTGCAGGATGGAACTATTCCTGAGCGATTAAAACAGCGTTTACGTCTGGTGCAGGACATACGCAGTTTTGCATTTGCTGAATTGAAGTTGCCAGCGTCAGATAGCTTCACAGAATATGCAGATTTAAAACGCAGTTATGTGTTGCAGAATCTGTTTGCTGCACCTGAGTTTTCCATACAAGCAAAGCAATGGTGCTATCCAGTCGTCGGCTGTGCAGGATATAGAGGTTTTTTTGATCAACAAAGACTGGACGAATTTGTTAGCGAGTTGCGCGAGCAGCACTATGACGTTTATGTGGCAAAGGTGTCTGCTTATTCTACATTGGGCTGGTTTGATGACCCGGTGCTGAATACCTTTATCAACTGGCCAGATGAGTTTCTGGCCGGTCTCATTTTCCATGAGCTGGCCCACCAGCAGCTGTATGTGGACGGGGATAGTCGTTTTAATGAATCCTTTGCCACAGCTGTGCAGCATGCTGGCGTGGAAAAGTGGTTGCAGCAACAGGGGCTTAAACAGCCGCTTGAGCGCTATCGTCAACGACGGGTTAACCGGCAGAAGGTGTTTGATTTAATCAAACAGGCGCGCATTGACTTACAACAGCTTTATCAACGCGATATGACTGATGAAGAAAAAAGGCAGTTGAAACTTGAGTATCTACAGGATCTAAAGCGGCGCTATCTTGAGTTTTCTGAATCTATTCAGCATAACGATGGATTCCAGCGCTGGTTTGAAGGGGAATTGAATAACGCAAAGCTGGTTTCTATCTCAACCTATAACGACTGGGTTCCCGTATTTGAAGCAATCCTTGCTCAGCAGCAGGGAGATTTTGCAGCGTTTTATAAAGAAGTGTTACGCATTTCTGAATTACCTCGCCAACAACGCCAGAGCTGTTTTGATAACCGGGTACTGAGTCCAGACGGTAAAATCGATAATCCCTTTTGTGTGGTGAATTAGGGCTGCCCTGAATCGACTATACGGGATTCATTTGTTTAAAGCTGAGATTAAACTGCTGTTTAATCACAGTGGCCATATCGGGCGGGTTGATGATCTGCACATTCTGCTGACCATTATTGATCAGTTTTAATACATAGTTGTTCATGATTTTGCGCCCTGTTTCGGTGTACTGCACCAAAATCAGATTGTTCACAAAGATAGAATCAGGGTGGGTTGAGGTGTAATGATTGGCTGGAATAAAGTCTATCCATTGCTGATCGATTAAATCAAACTCATATTGCTCAGTCCATTCGCCCTTGATCTGTGTTTTAAGGAGGTAATTTCCCGGCTCATCCTGCGTCAGCATAAAGCAGTCATGATCCTGCTCAATGATCTGATTTATCTGTTTTAGATTGATGGGTTTCCTGATGCCATAGCGTCCAAAGCCCAGGTCGCAAAGCCAGGTCTCGTCATTCAGCTGTACTGCCAGTGCCAGATGGGTACGGGGCTTTTTCTCACCGGGTATCACAGGGCGGGCGCCAATGAGCTGGTAAGGGATGTCTAATGTCTGTAGCACCTGAGTGAAAAGCCCATTTAACTCAAAGCAGTACCCACCGCGTTGCTGATAGATGAGTTTGTCGACGATTTTTTCGGGCTGCATTGAGATTTCTATGCGCTTTAGCACGTCGATATTTTCAAATGGAATATGCATGAGCTGATGCTTCATCAGCGCTGTAACTGTTTCTATATCAGCGTTACAGGCACCCTGATAGTCAATCCTTTGAAGATAGTCCGGCAGGGAAAAATTTGCAGCTTGCATCATGAGGTTTCTGTCTCGTTGTATTTTTGTTGACGGTAGTGCCCTGGTGAAATGCCTTCGCGTTTCTTAAAAAAACGAGAGAAATAGGAAGGGTCCTTGTAGCCCAGCGCGTAGGCAATACTGTCCAGAGGCAGGCGAGTGTAGATAAGCCGTCTTTTAATTTCTATCAATAATCGATTCTGGATGATTTCCTTTGCGGTAACGCCCGCCATTTCGCTGCATAAGCGGTTGAGGCTGGAGGTGGAGGTATTCAGCGACTGGGCATATTGCTGCACGGTCCAGTGCTGCTGGTAATGTTCTTCCAGTAGCTGTTTGAATCGATTCACCAGTTGTTTACGTGCGTTGTTAGCGTCCTGACCGGCGTGGGGATGGTTTTCAAGTTGTCGAGTGATGGTGATGAGTAACATCTTAACCAGGCAGTTGAGCATCTGGTTCTGGCTGTGTTGAGAGGCTCTGATTTCCTGGCTGATATTTGAGAAAGTTTGCACGAGCTGCTTAAAAAGTACATCTGTATGATTAAACTGAATGCGTAAAGGTTGCTCTAAAAGCTGATTAAAATAACCCTGAATCTGTGGTTCATGCCCCTCTAGCAGGGAATCAACCATGGTTAAAACCTTGCCCTGAGTATCTGCCGGAAAACAGAATCCATGCACCGTGCCGGGCGGGATGGAGATTATCCAGTGGCCACTAAGCTTATGATTTTTCTCATCTAAACACACCTCAGCCGAGCCATTATCAAGGAATAACAGTTGATATAATTTACCGTGTCGATGAGGTTTTATATGCCAGTCATGCTTCTCACTACGGTCGGCGATATCTTCAATATGGACAAATTCAGGCTGCAGCGGATGGTTGTCATCGCCATACAGGGCAAATCTTGGAATGGCATACTGTTCGTCTGGATTCATAAATAATATCCACCTGTTTGATTCAAAAGTACCAGTATGTGAAGAATAAGTGAATTCTTTTAATGTTTTTTTTAGACCATTATTGGTTCAGCCTTGGAAATATACCGAGGAATGATAATAAAAAACTTAATATATTAACCATAAGCTGGAGTTCAAATGAACAAGATTAAAACTCAGGTTGCGATTATTGGTGCCGGCCCTTCGGGACTGCTATTAGGGCAGTTACTGGCAAAACAGGGCATAAGCAACATTATTGTAGAACGCGTGACTGGTGATTATGTGCTCGGTCGTATTCGCGCTGGCATTCTGGAGCAGGGATTCGTCAAGCTGGTACGTGAAGCCGGTGTGGCTGAACGTATGGATGCCGAAGGTGAGATTCATCAGGGATTTGAAATCTCAAACAATGGCGAAACGACCTATATCGATCTTGAGAAGTTAACTGGTGGCGATGTTGTAGTTTGCTACGGCCAGGTAGAAATTACTAAAGATTTAATGGATGCACGTGCTGAGGCTGGTTTGACCACCTTTTATGACGCCTCAGATGTGCAACCGAATGATGTGACCTCGGAGAGTCCTTCACTTAGCTTTAGCTGTCTGGGTGAAGAATACCTGATTGAATGTGATTACATTGCGGGTTGTGATGGTTTTCATGGTGTATCCCGTCAAACCATTCCGGAGAATCTGCGTACCGAACACGAACGTGTTTATCCCTTCGGCTGGCTGGGCCTGATGAGTGATACCAAACCGGTTAGTGAGGAATTGATTTACTGTAAAACCGAGCGTGGAT
Organism: Gammaproteobacteria bacterium; assembly: GCA_050306135.1. Lineage (GTDB taxonomy): Bacteria > Pseudomonadota > Gammaproteobacteria > JACNJF01. The sequence goes on along the minus strand of JBNLGQ010000071.1, from coordinate 10,205 downwards.
TTGCACTGGCCAGCCGCCGTTCAGCAACGCGCTCGCGTTATTACCTGCAGGTACCGCTAAGCGATAAGGTGGAAGACTGGTCGGATGATGCATTCTGGGACGAGTTTAAAAAACGTCTACCTGCAGCAGCGGCAGCACGACTGGAGACTGGCCCAAGCATAGAGAAAAGTATTGCGCCGCTGAGGTCTTTCATCTGTGAGCCGATGCAATACGGCAGGCTTTTTCTGGTAGGTGATGCTGCGCATATCGTGCCACCAACCGGTGCCAAGGGGCTGAATCTGGCCGCTTCAGATGTGGCTACCCTGTACAAGATTATGCAACGGGTTTATCAGCAGGGCGATAAGGACTGCATCTCACAGTATTCGCAAATTGCATTACGCCGAGTATGGCATGGCGAGCGCTTTTCCTGGTGGATGAGCAATATGCTGCATAACTATAAAGGATCAGATATTTCAGATATGGGTTCAGAAACCTTTTCCAGATTTATGGATTCCGAACTTGATTTTTACCTCAATTCTGAAAATGGGCGCAAAGTGATAGCCGAACAATATGTCGGGCTGCCCTATGAAGAATTGGAGTAATTCTTTTTAACAATAAAGTACTTTGGAGAATATTATGACGAGTTTTAACCTGTACTCACCTGAGTTTGATGCCAACCCTTTTGATAGCTATAAGGATTTGCGTGATAACCATCCCTGCTACTGGAGTGAAGAAGCGCAAAAATGGGTGCTGACCCGTTATGATGATGTATTTAACGCATTGAATGACTGGCAAACCTATTCATCAGCCAAGGGTAATCTGGTTGATGAGTTTCCGGGGCGTGCAGGTAATACCCTGGGTTCTATGGATCCTCCAAAGCATGATCAGTTAAGATCTGTGGTGCAGTCTGTGTTCGCCAAGCGTAACCTGAATCATCTGGTTGAGCCGATTCAGCAGATTGCCAAACAGGCAATTGCCAACAACATAGGTGATAAAAAGACTTTTGATTTCGCCGATGATTTTGCTTCAGAGATTACCTTTAATGTACTGGTAGCCCTACTAGGCCTGCCAACGGATAATCCTGAAGAAGTAAAACGTAACGCATTGTTGATGGTGCAGACTGATCCCAAAACCAAGCAGAAAGGTGCAGAGCATCTGGCAGCTTTTGAGTGGATGCAGAGCTATTCTCAGGAAGTGATTTCAGCGCGCGCAGCAAACCCGGGCGATGATCTGATCAGTCAGCTGATTACTGCTGAGGTTGAAGGCTATAAACTGGACCTGATTCAGGTACAGACTACGGTGACTACCTTAATCATGGCGGGTATAGAATCACTTTCCGGTTTCCTCAAGATGTTTGGTAAGAATCTGGCTGAGTTTCCAGAGCAACGTAAGAAGGTAGTAGAAGATTTATCTTTGCTGCCGAATGCGATAGAAGAATCCATGCGTTTTAACAGTTCAGCGCAACGCTTCCGTCGTTGTCTGACCAAAGACGTGACCCTGCATGGTCAAACCATGAAGGCGGGTGATTTTGTGATACTGGCTTACGGTGCAGCCAATCGCGATGAGCGTAAATTCCCCGAACCAGATAGCTATGACGTGACACGTAAAGCTAAAGCGCATCTGGGTATGGGCGGTGGTGTGCATCTATGTCTGGGTAATTCGATTGCCCGATTGGCGATCAAAACTTCTATGGAAGTCTTCTTGCAGGCCATTCCGGAATTCTCTCTGGTCGAAACTGATGATAAGCTAGAGTGGTTGGCCTCATCTAATTTCCGTAGTCCGAAGAAATTGTTGATGGTCCGCGGATAAACAAATTAGCTAAACCGATTAACTAAACAGATCAACAAAGAGTGAGTATTAAAACATGGTTACAGTGACCTACATTGAAGCAGATGGCGAAGAAACCGAACTGGAAGTACAGGATGGATGGACGCTGATGCAGGCGGCAGTAGCAAATGGTGTGGATGGTATTGAAGGAGAGTGCGGCGGTTCCTGCTGTTGTGCTACCTGTCATTGCTATATTGATGACGAATATGCAGCCAAGCTGAATGATGCCAATGAGACCGAGCTGGAAATGCTGGAAGAGGTGGTGGCAGAGCGTAAGCCCAACAGCCGTCTGGCCTGTCAGGTTACTGTCACTGCTGAAATGGATGGCATGAAGGTTTATTTACCTGAGGCACAAAGCTAGTGACTGCCCCGGTGGTGATTGTAGGCGCAGGACAGGGAGGTTTGCAGGCTGCCGAAAGTTTACGTAGTGGTAAATACGAAGGTCCGATATTGATGCTCGGTGATGAGTCTCATGCGCCCTACAATCGGCCACCATTAAGTAAGGCGTTTTTGCTGGGCGACTATAAGCAGGAGCAGTTGACTATTCGACAGCCTGCGGTGTTTGAAAAAAAGGATATTCAGCTTAGAACCGGTGTGCAGGTCACGGCTATCGACCGCTCTGGCAAGACAGTGAAGCTGGATGATAGTGAAGTCATTGCTTACAGCAAGTTGATCCTGGCAACTGGTTCGCGCGCTCGAATACCACCCATCGATCAGGTGAATGCAAAGGGTGTGCATAGTCTGCGTAGCCTGGATGACACGCTGGCGATTGCGGCACAAATGGGCTCGGTAAACAACCTGATAGTGGTTGGTGGTGGCTTTATAGGCCTGGAAATGGCTGCTGTGGCGATCAAGCTGGGCAAGAAGGTAACGGTTGTTGAATTTGCCGATCGTCTGATGTCGCGTGTGGTGTCACCGATGATTTCCGAGTATTTCAAAACCCTGCACGAAAAGCAGGGCTGCGAGATTCTGCTGAATGCTGCTGTCAGTGAAGTGGTCACCGAGTCAGGCGAGGTAACGGCTGTAAAGCTGAGTAATGGCAAACAGCTGGATGCAGATATGGTGGTCCTTGGTGTGGGTGTATTGCCCAATCAGGAGCTGGCGCAAGATGCAGGGATTGAATGTGACGGTGGCGTCATCATCGATAGCTCTGGCTGTACCAGTGACCCGGATATCTATGCGCTGGGAGATTGTACGGCTCAAAAAATGCCGGATGGCAGTCTACGACGACTGGAGTCGGTGCAGAATGCTGTGGAAATGGCTAAAGCGGTTGCAGCCAGTATTGTAGGTCAGGCGAAACCGTTTGAGGCAGCACCCTGGTTCTGGTCTGACCAGTATCAGATCAAGTTACAGATGGTCGGATTATCTACCGCTTATGACGAAGCGGTGATGAGAGGTGATGAAGCCAGCGATAGTTTCTCCTGGTTTTATTTCAGGCAGGGGCAGCTAATCGCAATCGACAGTATCAATAGCCCGGCTGATCATATGGTGGGTAGAAAGTTATTGAATGGTCAAAATAACCTGACGCTAAAGCAGGCGGCTGATGTCGATTTCGTTCTCAAGGAGGCTGTGATCGGCTGAGTTAATTACAGGCAAAATTACTGTAGACAAGCCTTAAAGCACCTATGAGAGATTAATAGGTGCTTTTTTGTGCGAGCACAAAATTGTACAGAGATTTGATTAATTTAGATTATTTTACCTAAGATATGCAATAAAAGTACAAGAATCTGGTTATTTATTGCATATATTTATATTTCCCCGTCGATACAATTATGTTGAGAAAATAAAATGACTATCGAGGAATTTATGAATATTACAAAACGAATAGGTTTCAGCTTTTTACTGGGCGCGTCTATCATCTCTGCTTCAAGCAGTGCCTTCGCTGCTGATGTAACGCTTAGATTTGCACATTTATGGCCTCCAGTTGCTGGTGCGCATAAAGATCTTATGCAGGTATGGGCTGATACTGTAGAAAAAGATTCAAATGGCAGGATCAAGGTTGAAGTTTACCCATCCGGCACTCTGGCTAAACCGCCTGCACAGTATGAAGCGGTCAAAAGTCGTATTGCTGATTTAACCGCAACGGTGCAGGGATATAGTGCAAACCGTTTTCCTTTAACTCAGGTCGTTGAGCTACCTGGTATTGTTAAAAGTGCCGAGCAGGGTTCCTGCATCATCCAGAATCTTTATGATGAAGGTTTGATTTCGTCAGAGTATAAAGATACTAAACCTGTATTTATGTTTACTCATGGCCCAGGCCATATTCATACCAAGGATAAGGAAATCAGAAGTCCTCAGGATCTTGAGGGGCTTAAAATTCGACGTCCTACAACGGTTGTGGGTAAATTACTGGACGGCCTGGGTGCTAAACCCGTTGGAATGCCAGCACCTCAGTCCTATCAGTCTATGCAGCGTGGTGTGATTGACGGTGTTGCATTACCCTGGGAAGGTGCTCTGTCTTTCAGGCTGAACGAGCTGTCAAAGCAGCATACAGAAATCGGTCTATATAGCCTGTCTTTTATCGTTACGATGAATAAATCGGTCTACGATAGCTTACCTGCAGACCTGAAAAAGGTTATTGATAAAAACTCCGGCATGCCCTGGGCCAAAAAAGCGGGTGTTGTGTTTGACGCTCAGGACGTAAAGGGTCGTGCTCAAGCAGTAAAATCGGGTGACAATATTGTCACTATCGAAGGTGGTGAAAATAACCCCGCCTGGAAACCCATACTGGATAAAGCAACCGAGTCTTATCTGTCTGAGCTTGAAGCTAAAGGCCTGCCAGCACGAGCTGTATACAAGCGTGCAAAGGAGCTGGCGGCCAGCTGTTCATAGTCAGCTTTAAAATCTCTGGGCAAAGGTTTTTAAGAGTATGAATTTTATCAAATATATCGTTGATAAAGTATCGTTCGTCATGCATTCGATATCAGGAGTTATCCTGATATCGATGATGCTGGTAACGATAGCCGATATCCTGACTCGATCGCTTTACAGTTACTCTGGTGGTTCCATCGATTTGACTTTTTTAGGTGGTATCGAGCTCATCAGTTATGGCCTGCTATTCATGGTTCTTTTTTCCTTGCCCTATTCGGTTAGCCGAGGGCAGGTCATTGTGGACTTATTTACCGAAGGTATGAGTGACCGTATGAAAGAGTTTCTGTTCGGTTTCTATACCTTCGGTTTTGGTCTACTTGGGCTTGGTATGGCTTATGGTTGGTATGAGTCTATGCAGCGGGTAGCTGCAAACGGTGAAACCACTCAGGATTTACTAATACCCATGTCTTATGTTTATGGCTTAGCTGTTTTTCCAGCTGCTATGCTGGCTCTGCGTGGTTTTCTAGTGTCATTTGAACGTATTGCAAAAAGCAGGAGTTTATAAGTGAGTGCTGCTTTAATAGGTTTTATATGCGTTGCGGGCATGCTGCTGTTAATTGCGCTGCGTTGTCCCATAGCACTGGCTATGGCGCTGACTGGGTTTGTTGGCTTCGGTGCCATAGTCGCATTTGAGCCTGCGATTTCGATTCTTGAGAGCGGTCCTTTTGAAACGCTGTCAAATTACAGTTTTAGCCCAATTCCCATGTTTATACTGATGGGTGTATTTGCTTCCAAGGCAAAGATGTCGAGTGAGCTGTTCAATGGGGCTAAAACCTTATTTGGTGGATGGCGTGGCGGCATGGCGCTGGCGGCGGTCACCTCATGTGGCGTCTTTGCGGCGATCTCTGGGTCTTCGTTAGCAACCGCAGCCAGTATGTCAAAAGTGGCATTACCCGAGATGCGTAAGAATGGATACGCAGATTCATTGGCGTCAGGTACCCTTGCTGCTGGCGGTACTCTGGGTATCATGATTCCTCCTTCTATCGCTCTGCTGTTATATGCCTTGATTACCGAGCAATCGGTGGGTGCTATGTTTATCGCCGGTATCATTCCCGGGTTAATGGGACTGTTGCTGTATTGCCTGGCTATCGCTTTAACGGTCTGGTTTTATCCAAATCTGGCTCAACCTAGTGAGCCCACTTCTTTTAAAGAAAAGATTGTAGGCCTTAAGGGTGTGCTCCCGTTTGCGCTTATCTTTGCTGTGATTATTGGTGGTATCTATAGCGGTATTTTTACGCCGACGGAGGCCGCTGCGGTAGGTGCCTTTGGTGCATTGATTATTGCACTATTCAGGGGTATGGATTTCCATCATTTCAAGGATGCGGTGCGGGAAACCCTGTTCCTCAGCGCCATGATCTTCTTCATGATTATCGGGGCTGAGATATTTGGCTATTTTCTGTCGGTTTCCCGTATCTCGTTTGCTCTGGTTGAATGGGTTGACAGCCTGGGTCTGGCACCAATAGCGATCCTGTTCTGTGTGTTGATTCTTTATATCTTGCTGGGTTGTGTGATGGATAGTATTGCGATGCTGTTACTCACAGTCCCCGTGGTATATCCATTAATTCAGGCTGCAGGTATTGATCCGATCTGGTTTGGTATCTTAACCGTTATTACGGTTGAGCTAGGTCTCATTACGCCACCAATCGGGATGAATGTTTTTGTTATTAAATCGGTAGCTCCAGAAATTTCTATTAAAGATATCTTTAAAGGTGTTTTCCCTTTTGTGTTATCCGACATTGTGCGCCTGGGCCTGTTAATCGGATTTCCGATACTGTCTCTAGGGCTGGTCGGTAACGTCTCTTAAAAGCTTAGGTATTGTACGGATTTTGCGCGTAATTTGATCAATATGGAAAAGTGTGGGCTAAAAGTACAATAATAAGGCTATAAATTGCATATATAGTTTAATGGAGTGGTTATAAAATGATATTTTTATCGAATGTTGAGTGCTAAATGCAAACCTCTATACCCTTCATGCAACTCCGTGGTGGAAGCTCCAAAGGTGTTTACTTTCGGGCCAGTGATCTGCCGCAAGATGAAGCAGAGCGTGATCAGATTTTACTTGATGCTCTGGGTCGAGACGCGCGTCAGATCGATGGCCTTGGCGGCGCTAATCCCTTAACCAGTAAGGTGGGCATTGTCAGTGTTTCTGAACGTGATGATGCGGATCTGGATTATCTGTTTGTTCAGGTCGTGGTGGGTGAGGATCGTGTAGATAGCTCACCCAACTGCGGCAATATCCTGGCCGGAGTCGGCGCATTTGCAATAGAAAGCGGTCTACTACCTGCTCAGGGTGATACTACCTCGTTTCAAATCTATATGGTGAATAGTGGCAACCTGTGCGAGCAAATCATAGAAACCCCGAATGGAAAAGTTGAGTATCAGGGTGATGTGCGCATTGACGGCGTGCCAGGTACTGCGGCTCCCGTAATCTGCAATTATCTGGATGTGGCAGGGTCAGCCTGCGGGTCATTACTGCCCACTGGTAATAACCGCGATGTAATCAATGGTGTGCCAGTAACCTGTATCGATAACGGCATGCCGGTAGTAGTGATTAATGCTGCTGATATGGGCAAGACCGGCTACGAAAGCTGCGAAGAATTATCTGCGGATGAAGATTTCCGTGCTCGTCTGGAGGTGATTCGCCTGCAGGCGGGAACATTAATGAATCTAGGGGATGTGACCAAAAAGGTCGTGCCCAAGATGAGTTTAATCAGTCCTCCCAGAGCGGGAGGGCATGTCTGTACCAGAACCTTTATTCCACATGCCTGCCATGCTGCCATAGGTGTGCTGGGAGCAGTATCCGTAGCAACTGCCTGTATCTTGCAGGACTCGGTCGCTAGCGGTGTTGCCCGTATTCCAGAGGGTAGTAATAAAAAGATGTCCGTTGAACATCCTTCAGGGGAGTTTTCTGTTGAGTTGACACTGGATGATCAGGGCGATGTGGTCAAGGCAGGCCTGTTAAGAACAACAAGACTGTTAAGTAAAGGTGAGCTTTATATACCGGAGAATAAAAAATGAGTAAGCCAAGTTGCATGGCACCCGATAACAATACCCGTACCCCACGCTACAAAGCGCCAGCTAAAGCCTGTGATGCACATTGTCACGTTTTTGGCCCGCACGAAATCTTCCCTTATTCTGAGAAGGCGACCTACTGGCCACCCGATGCAGATAAGCATGCTCTAAAACGCCTGCACGATAAATTAGGCATAGAACGTGCGGTACTGGTACAGGCAAGCTGTCATGGTATCGATAACCGAGGCATGATGGATGCGATCAAAAGCAGTAACGGTGCTTATCGCGGTGTGTGTATTGCAAATGATACCTTCTCAGAAAATGATTTTCAGGATCTGCATGATGGAGGTGTACGCGGTGTGCGCTTTAACTTTGTAACGCATCTGGGTGGTGCGCCAAATCTTGAAATGATGCAAAGCGTACTGGATCGAGTGAAGCCCTTAGGCTGGCATCTGGTGATCCATGTAAATGCCGAAGACATCATTCAATACGAAGAATTCTTTAACCAGATCGACATGCAGATCGTAGTTGATCATATGGGGCGTGTACCTACCTCTGAAGGTGTTGGCCAGAAGGCTTACCAGATCCTGTGTGATTTTATGCAGCGTGAAAACTGGTGGGTAAAGGTCTGTGGTTCGGAACGTATTGCGATTGCACCTCCTTTTTACGATGCAATTCCTTATGCTCAGGGTCTGGTAGAGATTGCGCCAGACAGAATCCTGTGGGGTACTGATTACCCGCACCCCAATATTAAGAAACATATGCCTAACGATGCTGATCTATTGGATCTGGTACCTTTAATTGCGCGTGATGAAGCGACGCAGAAGAAAATTCTGGTGGATAATCCTGCGCGTCTATACGGCTTTGATGATTGAGGTTTAAAAAATGATTACACATACAGTTCTGGGCGTGGCCGTTAAAAATATCGAGCGTGCCGATAACGAAGTACTAGAGGGACTCGGACGACTGGGTTCTGCCACGGTACATGAGGCACAGGGACGCATTGGTAACCTTGACCCCTATCTGCGACCTATCTATTCCGGTGCGCGAATTGCGGGTAGTGCAGTCACGGTGCTTGCGCAGCCAGGAGATAACTGGATGTTGCACGTCGCTATGGAGCTGGTTCAACCGGGAGATGTTTTAATCGTTGGCACAACCACGCCCTGTACGGATGGGTTTTTTGGTGATTTGCTGGCGGCGTCAGCCCTGGCTCATGGAGTAAAAGGGCTGGTTATAGACGCTGGTGTACGTGATACGCGTGACCTGAAAGAAATGGGTTTTCCTGTCTGGTCTAAGGCGGTTTCCATCAGAGGTACGGTCAAAAATACGCTGGGTTCGGTGAATGTGCCGATTCAATGTGCAGGTCAACATATAGTACCGGGCGATGTGGTTGTTGCCGATGATGATGGTGTGTGCGTGGTACCTCGTGCCAACGCAGAAAAAACACTGCAAGCAGCTCTGGCCCGTGAAGCCAATGAAGAAGGTAAACGAGAGATCTTTACCAGTGGTGTTCTGGGTCTGGATTATTACAAGATGCGTCCCGGTCTGGAAGCAGCAGGCTTTAAGTATTTAGAAACTTTAGAGGATTTGAAATGAGCGAAGGATTAATTATCGATTGTCATGGTCACTACACCACTGCGCCGGATGAACTGGGTGAATATCGTGAACAGCAGAAAAAAGATCTGGCGACTGACCCGCTGTTTCAGCATGAAAAAGGCGTGATCAATATATCTGACGACCAGATTCGTGACAGCCTGGAAGGTGCTCAGCTTAAATTACAGAATGAACGCGGTAGTGACGTCACTATCTTTTCACCACGCGCGAGCTGGATGGGTCACCATATCGGCAATCAATCCACCAGCACTACCTGGACCGAGCATTGCAATGATTTAATCTACCGTATTACTCAGCTCTATCCAAAGAATTTCATCGGTGCGGCTCAGTTACCGCAGTCACCCGAATCGGGTCTGGAAGCCAGTGCTCAAGAGCTGGAACGTTGTGTTAATGAACTGGGTTTTGTGGGTTGCAATCTGAGTCCCGATCCTTCTGGCGGTCACTGGAAGTCTCCTCCGCTGGATGATCGCTACTGGTACCCTATCTACGAAAAAATGTCTGAGCTCGATGTTCCAGCAATGATCCACGTCAGCGGTAGCTGTCATCGCTGTTTTCACACCACAGGTTCACACTATCTGGGTGCAGATACCACCGCATTCCAGCAATTAATGATGGCGGAAACCCTGTTTAAGGATTTCCCTGAGCTGAAATTTATTATCCCGCATGGCGGTGGTGCCGTGCCTTATCACTGGGGCCGTTTCCGTGGTCTATCCGATATGATGAAGCTGCAGCCGCTGAATGATTTCATTGAAAACAATATCTACTTTGATACCTGTGTATATCATCAGGAAGGTATCGATTTACTGGTTGATGTTGTGCCAACGGAAAACATTCTGTTTGCCTCCGAGATGGTAGGCGCGGTGCGTGGTATCGACCCGCAAACCGGTTTCTATTTTGACGAT